>NZ_CACVAD010000029.1 GCF_902726545.1 Yersinia artesiana
CAATCATTTAAACCAGTTTTTAATATGCTTGATTCGTTAGATGATCATATAGTGCAAGAATTGGATGAGTGTACTGTTAATAATTTTGAAAAAATGGCAATGAAATTATCTGAAGATATTAATAAAGATATAGATAATGACAATACGGATCTTGAACAAATAGAAAATGATAAAATTAAATTCGCTTTCGATTTTAAAGAAATAAATGATGAATTTGAGCATCGTCCCAAAGATGATTTAGAATGGGACGATGTTGTTTCTGGTGGATAATACAAATCCAATCAATTAACACAATACCACTGTTTACACCTATCGCTGCAATTAATCGCCATTGTTGCCAAAATGTTAATGTTTCTTTGTGTTATATTTAATGCAGACCTCATAATTTCAAGGGAATAGCCTTGTGATGATGAATGTGGCTTAGAACACGATAAGAAACAATGGAGGCGCTATGTCGTTGGATTTGCGAAAAACGAGTATGGCCAGGTTGGTCGCCCTCAATCACGAATATCACTATTACAGCCTGCCGCAATTGGCGGCAGTGCTGGGGGATATCGACCGATTACCTAAATCACTGAAAGTGTTGTTAGAAAATTTGCTCCGCCATCTGGACGGTGAGCAGGTTCAAGAGGATGACCTTAAAGCTATTGTGGCGTGGCAACAGACTGGCCATGCAGACAAAGAGATCGCTTATCGACCCGCACGCGTCTTAATGCAAGATTTTACCGGTGTCCCGGCGGTAGTGGATTTAGCCGCGATGCGCGAAGCGGTGCAACGTCTTGGCGGTGATGTGGCACAGGTTAACCCGTTATCACCAGTTGACTTGGTGATCGACCACTCGGTCACCGTCGATGAGTTTGGGGATAAAGCGGCATTTGGTGAAAACGTTCGCCTGGAAATGGAACGTAACCACGAACGCTATATCTTCCTGCGCTGGGGACAAAAAGCTTTTAGCCGTTTTCGCGTAGTGCCGCCGGGCACCGGGATTTGCCATCAGGTGAATTTGGAGTATCTGGGGCAAACCGTCTGGCATGAACAGCAGAGCGGCAAGGAGGTGGCTTACCCGGATACTCTGGTAGGAACCGACTCTCATACCACCATGATTAACGGTCTGGGGATCCTGGGCTGGGGCGTGGGCGGTATTGAAGCCGAAGCTGCGATGTTGGGTCAGCCGGTATCCATGCTTATTCCTGATGTCGTTGGTTTCAAAATGACCGGCAAGATGCGGGAAGGGATCACCGCTACTGACTTAGTGCTGACAGTAACGCAGATGCTGAGAAAACATGGTGTAGTGGGTAAGTTTGTCGAGTTTTACGGTGATGGTCTGGCGGATTTACCCCTGGCAGATCGCGCCACTATTGCCAATATGGCACCGGAATATGGTGCCACCTGCGGCTTCTTCCCGGTTGATGATGTCACTTTGGGCTATATGCGTTTAAGTGGCCGTAGTGATGAACAGATAGCGCTGGTGGAAACCTACAGCAAAGCTCAAGGGTTATGGCGCCATCCGGGGGATGAGCCGGTGTTTACCAGCCAGTTATCACTTGATCTGAGTACGGTTGAGTCCAGTCTGGCGGGGCCAAAACGCCCGCAAGACCGAGTTGCTTTGCCGAAAGTCCCTTTGGCGTTTAATGCTTTTGAAGAACTGGAAGTTAATAGCAAAAAAGACAAAGTGAGTCATGTATCCTTCACTCTGGACGGCAAAACCCATGAGTTGGAACAAGGTGCTGTGGTCATCGCGGCCATTACCTCCTGTACTAATACCTCCAACCCCAGTGTATTGATGGCGGCCGGCTTATTGGCTAAAAAAGCCGCAGAAAAAGGGCTTAAAACCAAACCCTGGGTGAAAACGTCATTAGCTCCCGGTTCGAAAGTCGTCACTGAATATCTTAAGTCAGCCGGTTTAACGCCTTATCTGGATAATTTGGGCTTTAATCTGGTGGGCTATGGTTGCACCACATGTATCGGTAACTCCGGCCCATTACCAGAACCAATAGAAAAGGCTATCAAAGAGGGTGATTTAACGGTAGGTGCTGTGCTGTCCGGCAATCGCAACTTTGAAGGGCGCATTCATCCCTTGGTCAAAACTAACTGGCTGGCCTCGCCACCGCTGGTGGTTGCTTATGCTTTGGCTGGCAATATGAATGTCAATTTGACGCAAGACCCGTTGGGCAACGATCCGCAAGGCAATCCAGTCTATCTGCAAGATATCTGGCCGACTGGCCTTGAGATCGCCAACGCGGTTGAAGAAGTGAAAACGGATATGTTCCGCAAAGAGTATTCTGCGGTGTTTGATGGCGATGAAGAGTGGCAGGGCATTCAAGTCGATAGCACGCCAACTTATGATTGGCAGAGTGACTCCACCTATATTCGTTTGCCGCCTTTCTTCAGTGATATGAAAGCATTACCGGAACCGGTGCGGGATATCCATCATGCCCGTATTCTGGCTATTTTGGCCGATTCCGTTACCACCGACCACATTTCACCGGCAGGTAATATCAAGCTGGATAGCCCAGCAGGCCGCTATCTGCGTGATCGCGGCGTGGAGATTAGAGAATTTAACTCCTACGGCTCTCGCCGCGGTAACCATGAAGTGATGATGCGCGGAACCTTTGCCAATATTCGTATCCGCAATGAAATGGTACCCGGTGTCGAGGGGGGGATCACTCGCCATATTCCATCTCAAAATCAAATGGCTATCTATGATGCGGCGATGCGTTACCAGCAAGAGAATGTGCCGCTGGCAGTGATTGCCGGTAAGGAATATGGCTCCGGTTCTAGCCGTGACTGGGCAGCTAAGGGGCCGAGGTTGCTGGGCGTGCGCGTTGTTATCGCGGAATCATTCGAACGTATTCACCGTTCGAATTTAATCGGAATGGGAATTCTGCCGCTGGAGTTTCCACAGGGTGTTAATCGTAAAACATTGGGCCTGACCGGTGATGAATCTATTAGTATCAGTGGGTTACAAAGTTTGGCTCCAGGGCAAACAGTCCCTGTCACCATCACTTATGTGGATGGACGGCAACAAAAGGTTGATACCCGCTGTCGCATAGATACTGGCAATGAATTGGTTTATTTCGAAAATGGCGGCATCCTGCATTATGTGATCCGCAAAATGTTGTAATAAACCGATAGTTACGTGACAGTGTCACGATTTGGTGAGTGAAGGGGTTACCGCGCCTGGGGGCACTTCGGCGACTTACGTCGCTACGACCCCAACGGCACGATGCCCCTTCATTTGACGTTGTCAGCAATCGGAAGGGCCAGGCCATTATTTGGTCAACAAATGGCCCATTTTGGCGGCTTTGGTGGCCATATAGTGTTCGTTCTTAGGATTCTGCCCCACAATCAATGGCACGCGTTCAACGATATTGATCCCGGCCTCGGAGAGAATTTCGACCTTCTTCGGGTTATTGGTCAGCAAGCGCACGGCTTTGACACCCAATAACTTATACATATCAGAACACAGCGTGAAATCGCGTTCATCGGCAGCAAAACCGAGTTGATGATTAGCTTCAACGGTGTCGGCACCTAAGTCTTGCAAAGCATAAGCGCGGATTTTATTCAGTAAACCAATATTACGGCCTTCCTGACGATGATAAATCAGTACACCACGGCCTTCTTCGGCGATATGTGCCAATGCAGCTTCTAACTGGAAACCACAATCGCAACGCAGGCTAAAGAGAGCATCACCCGTCAGACACTCAGAGTGAACACGGGAGAGCACCGGCTCGTCAGTGCTAATATCGCCAAATATTAATGCCAGATGGTCATGACCGGTGGCTAACTCTTCGAAACCGACCATCAGGAAGTCACCCCAAGGGGTCGGTAATTTGGCTTCTGCTACACGTTTTAGCTGCATTTTGCTGTTCATATTATAACTTCATACCCTTAGATAGGTTGTCGCATACCCTACCGTGAATGCCTGCTATACCCTGTTGGCTAGGGCATAAGGTTAAATAAAATTTTTCTGCGATCATTATTAGCTATATTGCCATAACTTTTGACATGCCGCTGTTCAACAAAGCAGCAATAAGGCTGGCGAGAATGTCTATCTAAGACTTATTTCAGTAATGATAAAAATTTGTGTATGTTATCAATGGATAGAGAGACTTATATTTTATCGATATAGCACTTATATAAATCGTGCTATCACCACAGGTAATATGTTGTGGATATTGCCAGAAAGAAAGGGCCGCAGATGTGGAATATAGCAAAACGAATCACCGTGGGAGCGCTTATTTTACTGCTGCCAACCTTTGTCATTTGGCTTTCCGGTTGGCAGTGGCAACCGGGTGGCGGTGAAAGTTGGTTAAAAGGGCTGTTTTGGGTGACAGAGACGGTGACTGCGCCGTGGGGCATCGTTACCAGCATATTATTCGGTGGCTGGTTTTTATGGTGTCTGCGTTTTCGACTCAAACCGGCTATTGGCTTGTTGGTTATACTGAGTCTGGTTATTGTTGTGGGGCAGGGGTTGAAATCGCTGATTAAAGAGCATGTGCAGGAACCTCGGCCGTTTGTGGTGTGGCTTGAGGCCGAGCATCATATTGATAATCATTTTTTCTATTCTTTACCGCGTTCCGAGCGCAGTAAGTTGATTAAACAACAATTGCAGAATCAATCTGCGATCCCATCGTGGTTGAGCAGTCACTGGCAGTTTGAAACTGGCTTTGCCTTTCCTTCCGGCCACACGGTTTTTGCTGCCAGTTGGGCATTATTGGCCGTCGGATTGTTATGGCCCCGGCGACACTATAAAACGGTTATTTTCCTGATGATCTGGGCGCAGGGCGTGATGATGAGCCGTCTGGTATTAGGTATGCATTGGCCAGGCGATTTAATGGCGGCCACGATAATTAGCGGTTTGTTAGTCGCGATGGTATGCAGTTTGGTGCAGCGATGGTTCGGCCCGTTGAATATTCCCCCGCAGGAACAGCATGAGATTGAAAAGCGCGATCATGACTAAAATGAGGCAATTACTTCTTATTAACAATTAAGTATTTGCAATAAAGTTGCTTAAAATAATCTCTATCGAGCATCCGTTCGGTGCTTTATCTTGGTACAGGGTTTCTTTGCGGGGTGAGGAAGTGCTAATTTGTTAAGTAAGGACGCCACATTTTTGGCATAATTCATCAGGTTGATTCGGCCTTTAGGAAAAAACGTGAAATATTTGCTGATTTTTTTGTTAGTGCTCGTCATTTTCGTGATATCAGTCACGCTCGGAGCAAATAACGATCAGGTCGTTACCTTCAATTATTTATTGGCTCAGGGCGAATATCGCATCTCTACCTTGTTGGCCACGCTGTTTGCCGCCGGTTTAGTGCTGGGATGGATTATTTGTGGGCTTTTTTATCTGCGGGTTCGAATTTCATTGGGTCGTGCAGAGCGGAAAATTAAACGCCTTGAATCGCAGCAAGAGCTACCGATTGAACCCAGTGCGACTGCATCCACACCTGCCGTCAGCAAGGAATAATTTTCTATGTTAGAAATGCTGTTTCTGCTGTTACCAGTCGCTGCCGCCTATGGTTGGTATATGGGGCGCAGAAGTGCTCAGCAGGATAAGCAGCAGGATGCGAATCGCCTGTCTCGTGAATATGTGGCCGGGGTTAACTTCCTTCTCTCAAACCAGCAAGACAAAGCGGTTGATCTGTTTCTTGAAATGCTGAAAGAAGACAGTTCAACAGTTGAAGCACATCTGACGTTAGGTAATTTGTTCCGCTCCCGTGGTGAAGTTGACCGCGCTATCCGCATTCATCAAGCCTTGATGGAAAGTGCCTCCCTGACTTTTGAACAGCGTTTGTTGGCTATCCAGCAATTGGGCCGCGATTATATGGCGGCTGGTTTATATGACAGGGCGGAGGATATGTTCAACCAATTGGTTGAGGAGCAAGATTTCCGCCTTGGCGCATTACAGCAGTTATTAGTTATCCATCAGGCGACCAGTGATTGGAACAATGCCATCGAAGTGGCGGAAAAACTGGTCAAGATGGGGAAAGATAATCAGCGATTGGAAATTGCTCACTTTTATTGCGAATTGGCATTGCAAGCCATGGGAAGTGATGATCTTGACAAGGCCATGGGCCTGTTGAAAAAAGCGGCCTCAGCAGACAAACAGTGCGCCAGAGTGTCTATCATGCAAGGTCGGGTGTATCTGGCCAAGGGTGAGTATGCGAAGGGCGTGGAAGCGCTGGAGCGCGTGTTGGAGCAAGATAAAGAAGTGGTCAGCGAAGCATTGCCGATGCTGAGTGAATGCTATCAACACTTACAACAACCCGAAGCCTGGGCTAATTTCCTGAAACGCTGTGTTGAAGATAATACTGGCGCGACGGCTGAGTTAATGTTGGCGGAAATTCTGGAACAGCATGAAGGCCGCGATGTGGCGCAAACCTATATTAATCGCCAATTGCAACGCCATCCAACCATGCGCGTTTTCTATCGGTTGATGGACTACCACTTGGCAGATGCTGAAGAAGGGCGCGCCAAAGAGAGCTTACTGTTGTTGCGCGATATGGTTGGCGAGCAAATCCGCACCAAACCGCGTTATCGTTGCCACAAGTGTGGTTTTACCGCGCACTCACTCTATTGGCATTGCCCGTCTTGTCGTGCCTGGGCGTCTGTTAAGCCAATCAGAGGGTTGGATGGTCAATAAATTAGCGATGTCGGGTGAACTGAATCACCCGATGGGCAAGTCGTGAAATGATCTATTTTTTCTTCTGTGGTGCTTTTAGCAGTTGTCGCAGTTTCTTCAATTCCTTCTGGCTCAACGGCTGTTCTGAAATTTCTTCCACACCTTGGTTATCAATCTCGCTGTGATGCAATTTGGCATCTTTGCGGCTGCTCTTAGCGTTTTTAACATCGACCGTAAAACTTTTTTCTAATCTTTCGCAGACTTCGGTACTGAGGGAAAACTGTTTTTCTAAGGCGGCAGCTTTGATTTTCTCTTTTAATTCCAGAGGGATTTTAATGGTTAAGGTAGATATTTCGCTCATCATATAACCTTCAACTTAGGGGAAAATACCAAGCTAAGCGAGGAAAATGAAACTGTCCAGTGGATAACATAACTGTCACAAAAAATTCACATTTGGCGGTTTCAGAAATAGACAATGCGCAGCAGGTTAGGTGATCTGAAGTGATGGAGGATTATGGTTTGGCGTAACCGACGGGTAAAGCCAGTTACGCCGGAGAAATATGCAGGTTACGGGCGACTGTGTGGATAATGTATCAGGTCGTGGAAGCGCACAGAATGGCCGCTTTCATTGCGATAGCTGTGTGGGCAATCAGCCGCAAATCGTAGCGCCTCACCGGTGGTCAGAGCTCGGGTCACGCCATCGACAGTGAGTATCAGTTCCCCTTCAATAACAATCACATGTTCAATCACGCCGGCTTCGTGTGGCGTTGACTCACTGCATCCACCCGGTGCGAGGTCGATAACAAACATATCCATGCGCAGTGTGGCGTCATAGGGAAACAATGGCACGACGCGCATTCCCGATGTTTCGCTATTGAATGTGGTGAGTAAGCCATGACGGTGCAGTGCAGCAGATTGCGCAGGCGGTGTTTCGAGAAATTGTGAGAAAGAGACGTTCAGGCCACTGGCGATTTTCCACAGCGTCGCCACTGTCGGGCTGGATTCGCCGCGTTCAATTTGCCCCAGCATCGCTTTACTGACACCGGTTTTTTCCGCCGTCTGGCTCAAACTCCAACCCCGTTCGTGGCGAACAGTTTTCAGTTGGCTGCCAATATGGTGGGTAAGCTGCTTCATTTTTGGCTCCTCTGGCGCGACTCTTTAGCGAACACATTTCTTTATTGAACACAATTGTGCGTTATAGCGCACGATGATATGTTGAGTGCAATAGATGTACGTTATAACGCACGACAGCATACCGCTGGCATTCGCTAATCAGAAGGACTTTCCCCAATGGCATCGCGTTTCCGTTTGCAAGATTTAACTTTTTCTGCGGTTATCGCCGGTTTTGTCGCTGTTCTGGTCGGCTATACCAGCTCCGCAGCAATAATTTTTCAGGCAGCGGAAGCAGCAGGGGCCAGTGTGGCACAAATCGGTGGTTGGCTGAGTATGCTTGGGCTGGGAATGGGGGTCACCAGCATAGGTTTATCGCTGTATTATCGCACGCCAGTGCTCACCGCCTGGTCAACACCGGGTGCTGCGCTATTGGTGACCAGTTTGCCCGGTACATCGGTCAATGAAGCCATTGGGGTGTTTGTGTTTGCCACCGGACTTATTTTGCTGTGTGGCGTGACCGGCTTATTCGCCAGATTGATGCATTATATTCCTCAGGCACTGTCGGCGGCGATGTTAGGCGGGATTTTGTTGCGGTTTGGCTTGGACGCTTTTACCTCGTTACAAAGTAACTTCGCGCTAGCTGGCACCATGTGTCTGGTGTATCTATTGGCAAAACGAACCTTTTCGCGCTATGCGATTGTTCTCGCGCTGGTCGCCGGGCTGGTGGTGGCCGGATTACAGGGCAATATTGCGCTGCACGGCCAGACGTTGATCTTTGCCACCCCCGTCTTTGTCATGCCGCACTTCACAATCTCAACCCTTCTCGGCATCGGTGTTCCGTTTTTCGTGGTGACAATGGCCTCACAAAATGCGCCGGGCATCGCTACGCTGAAAGCGCATGGTTACAATCTACCGGTTTCCCCCCTGATTTCATGGACAGCACTGACCGCGCTGGTTTTAGCACCGTTTGGTGGGTTTACCGTCTGTATCGCGGCGATTACGGCGGCGATCTGCATGGGGCAGGATATCCATCCTGATGCGAAAAAACGTTATATGGCGGCGGTCGCTGCCGGGTTTTTCTATCTGATCGCCGGTGTATTTGGTGGCTCAATCGGTATGGTGTTTACTGCACTGCCGGTCGCGCTCATCCACACTATTGCTGGTCTGGCCTTGCTTGGCACTATTGCCGGTAGTTTGTATCGTGCGCTGGAAAATGAATGTCAGCGTGATGCAGCAATTATCACGTTTTTGATAACCGCATCCGGCGTGACATTGTTGGGGGTCGGTTCCGCGTTTTGGGGGCTGATCGGGGGGATAATCACACATCTGATCCTCAACCTCCCGACGCGCAAAACGGCACATGGCGCCGGGAAAAGTTGAGTTTGTTTCCGTTCTGGGGAACAGAATTTTACTCGCGGGGAAAAGTGGCTGAAACCACCTTTCCCCTTCGTCACTTATTAGCGGTAAATGATCGCCGTACCGTGCAATTTGTTATTACCAGTCGCAGAGGTGATCAGATATGAGGTTGCGCCGGCTTCATCTGCTTTTTTCGCCAGTGCGTTTTCTAATTCAGTTAATGTTCCGGCATTGCTGGCGGCAACGATGCCAATCTCACTCAAGCCTGTTGCCGGGGCATGCTGGATCTGTGTGGCAGCAACACTGGCAAATGAAGCGAAAGAAAGGGCCAATGCAGGGATGATATATTTAATATTTTTCATGTAGAACTCCTGTTACTTATTTACCATTTAAATAACAAATTATTATTTAAATCATGATATAGACAATCACTGTCTGGCGATGGAGTGCATCATAGCGCAGGGTTGTTTAAATAAAATCACAAAAAATTGATTTTTATCATCAAAAAATTCGAATGACATTTTACGTTTCTTGAAACTTTTTTACTTAACTGCGGGTATAAGAAGTACGCCTGCTTTTGCATAAATCTACGTAACCAGAAAAAGCCTGACAAAGGGTGGCTAAACTCACACTGCCGACTGCTGTAATTTCAGTGACACACCCTGTAGAATGTTGCTGTTATCATGACTAACTGACTGAAAAAGGCTTGAAAATGACGTCTGCAACTAAAACTAATAACAGTGGCTCAATATCTTCTCCGATCGTTGTCGCACTGGATTATGCCAATAAAGACGCGGCGTTAGCCTTTGCTGATCGTGTTAACCCACGGGATTGCCGGCTAAAAGTAGGCAAAGAGATGTTCACGTTATATGGCCCGCAACTTGTTCGAGACTTGCATCAGCGTGGCTTTGAAGTCTTTCTGGATTTGAAATTCCACGATATTCCTAACACCACCGCCCGTGCGGTTGCGGCGGCGGCGGAATTGGGCGTGTGGATGGTGAATGTCCATGCCACCGGGGGGATGCGCATGATGACCGCAGCCAAAGAAGCGTTATTACCCTTTGGTCAGCAAGCACCATTACTCATTGCCGTGACGGTGCTTACCAGCATGGATGGCGAAGATTTACGTGATATTGGTATTAATATCACCCCAGCCGAACATGCCGAGCGGTTGGCGAAATTAACCTGGGATTGCGGTTTAGATGGTGTCGTGTGTTCTGCCCATGAAGCGGTGCGCTTAAAGCAGGTGTGTGGTGAAGATTTCAAACTGGTGACACCGGGTATACGCCCAGCAGGCAGTGACACTGGCGATCAGCGCCGTATCATGACACCAGAACAAGCGGTAGCGGCGGGGGTGGATTATATGGTGATAGGACGCCCGATCACCCAATCTCCCGATCCTGAAAAAGCTCTGACCGATATTCTGGCCTCTCTGGTTAAGGTGGCATAATGAGTCATGATAATAGCCGCTTGGTTTATTCAACCGACACTGGCCGCATCACTGAGCCTGAAGTCAAACCGCAGCGGCCTAAAGGCGATGGTATTGTCCGTATCCAGCGTCAAACCAGTGGTCGCAAAGGCAAGGGCGTGTGTTTGATTACCGGTATTGATGGCAGTGACGAAATGCTGGAAAAACTGGCCGCAGAATTGAAGAAGAAGTGCGGTTGCGGTGGTTCGATTAAAGACGGCATCATTGAAATTCAAGGGGATAAACGCGATCTTCTTAAGCAACTGCTCGAAGCCAAAGGGATGAAAGTCAAACTGGCAGGGGGTTGAAAGGAATGACAATATTTTGCTTTATTGTTTGTCGTTTGACGGGGTGACTGCCCCGATGGGCGCTCCGGCAGCTTACGCTGCTACGACCCATGCGGCACATTTCCCCGTCAATCAACTTTGTTATCGCTATAGGTTCAACAACACAAAATTTTATCCAAAGTTATTGGGACTGTAGCTAGGCGGCAAACGAATAAATCCCGATGAGCTGACTTATGTCAGTGATTCGGGTGCATGAGAGCCGCCAACAACGCTACAGTTTCAAGAACGAAGGATAAAGTTATTTGCCAACCTGATGGCCAATAACCCCACCAATAGCCGCACCACCCAGAGTACCCAATGTGCTATCAGTCAGCACCGCGCCCCCAACAGCCCCGACACCGGCACCGATGGCGGTATTACGGTCACGTTTTGACATGTTGGAACATGCAGATAGTGATAGGGCCAGCGTTAGTGCCAATGCGGCAGTCGCAAATCTCTTATTGATCATCATAATTATTCTCCTCACGTTGGCTGAGTATGAATCCATACTGAATCAAACTTACCTTACTCAGTATAGGCATTATATTAATATTAAGCGTCAGCTCATTCCATTTGTACTTAGAATAAAAAACGCCATTTTGATTTAAATTTGGAATTAATATTGAGAACTGGTTTCTTCATCAATAGAATCTAGTATAATTACCCATAATTCATTTAATAGGTAAATAGTCCTAATTTGAACGCATAAGGTAGGGAATTAAGGATTATCTTAGGTCGAAAACACAATTAACCCCTTGTCTGTACTCAAAAAACCTTCATCACCGGTCGTGTATCTCTCAGACTGCACTTTCCAGCCGATCTGTACGCAGTTTATAGCTATTTATCCCATACCGGTTCTCACCTGTGGCGCTGAAAATGAGACAAATTCAGTTATTCAGGATACGACGATGCTCAACGAACTGAAGCAGCAGGTGCTTGCTGCTAACCTGGCACTGCCACGCCATAATCTGGTCACTTTCACCTGGGGAAATGTCAGTGCTGTTGATCGGCAAAGCGGCCTGCTGGTGATTAAACCTTCTGGCGTTGAGTATGACGTGATGACAGTGGATGACATGGTGGTCGTCGAGTTGGAAACCGGCAAAGTGGTGGAGGGCAGTAAGAAGCCTTCGTCGGACACCGACACGCATCGGGTGCTTTACCTTAATTTCCCTCAAATCGGCGGCATCGTGCATACGCACTCACGCCACGCCACCATCTGGGCGCAGGCGGGGTTGGATTTACCCGCCTGGGGCACCACGCATGCGGATTATTTCTATGGCGCAATCCCCTGTACCCGCCTGATGACACCAGAAGAGATTGCCGGCCGTTATGAGTGGGAAACCGGTAATGTCATTGTCGAGACATTTGTTGATCGGGGCATTAAACCAGAAGATGTGCCCGCCGTTCTGGTGAATTCACACGGGCCATTTGCCTGGGGAACTGATGCTGATAATGCTGTACACAATGCGGTCGTGTTAGAAGAACTGGCTTATATGGGGATTTTCTCACGCCAGTTGAACCCGCAGTTGGGGGAAATGCAGCCACAATTGCTGGATAAACACTACCTGCGCAAGCACGGGAAAAATGCCTATTATGGGCAATAAAAACTGAGTTTGGCTGCCGCCCGTGTTTAGTCTTGCACGGGTTTTTCTAACCATAATATCGAGTCGCTGATATCGAGCATTTTTGCCTCGATTTGCGCGATAGCATCATTGATTCCCTGATTGTAAAAATGTGCACCCAATTCGCGACTGATAAATTGCAGTAAAAATTCGGCGTCAAAATCTTCCAACTCAATATTGTGCTCTTGCTCCAGATAACGCTGCAGTTTGTATGTCATGCGTTGGGTTTGGTCGCGGGTGAAGGTGATGTCTGCCATTGCTGCTCCGATTTATTCACTTAGAATATCGACTTGAATTCCATGGGTCGCTAACTGTTGTTGATAGCTGGTGGGCAGGCGATTATCCGTGATGACTCTGTTGACGGCAGAGATAGGGGTCAACAGGTTCTGATGGATCTGACCAAATTTTGATGCATCCGCCAGAATAATATTCTCTGCGCCTTTAGCCAACACACTGTTAATCACCTCGGCCCGCAGCACATCGCGCCCGGTGAATCCGGTATTGGTGTGATAGCCATCAATACCAATAAATGCTTTGCTGAAGTTCACATGACGTAAGCACAGTAGTGTCAGTGGGCCAACCATGCTGTCACTTTTCTTCTGATAAATCCCGCCCAATAGAATCACTTCGCAAGCTGAGTCTTTTAATTGCCGGGCAATGTAGCCGCTTACCGTCACCAGTGTGATGCCAGGCCGCTTTGCCAGTTGGTGGGCCAATAGGGCGTTACTGCTGCCACTTTCAATAAATATTGTCTCACCGTCGTTAACCAGCGAGGCGGCGTGATTGGCCAGTTTTTGCTTCGTTGAGAAATGGCGCATCATACGCACATCAATATCATCACTTTCCAGGGCAACAGCGAAGCCATGCACGCGCTTAATTAAGCCCCGTTTCTCCAGCAGATTGAGATCTTGTCGAATAGTGACTTCTGATACATGGGTCGCTTGCGACAACTCCCTGACACTCACGCGTTTGTTGTCATTCACCTGTTGCAAAATCGTTTGCTGTCTTGGGTTCATCATAGCTTTGCCAAATAAATAAACTTTCATTTGAAGTATAATTCACTTTCGAATGAAAGATACTTGATAAAGATCACATTATTGATTAATGGTTCAACTATGATTGCAGCTAATGATTTTTCGTTATTTTATTTGCCGTTCTGGTCATTTGGTTAATCAGTATGACCGCTTAATAATCCAACTTGGAGGTTGTTATGGAGCTTTATCTCGACACAGCAGATGTGGCCGCAGTTAAACGTCTGGCGCGAGTTCTGCCTTTGCAGGGTGTTACGACCAATCCCAGTATTCTGGCAAAAGCGGGCAAACCTATTTGGGAAGTGCTCCCTGCGCTGCGCGATGCTTTGGGGGGAACCGGTAAACTTTTCGCCCAAGTGTTGGCCAGCGACAGCGAACTGATGGTGTCGGAGGCGGTATTACTGTCCCAACGCGTTCCTGGTTTGGTGATCAAAGTGCCAGCCACCGCAGAAGGGTTAGCAGCAATTAAGAAATTGAAAACGATGTCAATTCCGACATTGGGTACCGCGGTATACGGTGCCGGGCAAGGGCTATTATCGGCATTAGCCGGAGCTGAATATGTTGCTCCCTATGTTAACCGGCTAGATGCGCAGGGTGGCGATGGCATCGCGATGGTACGGGAGTTACAGCAATTGCTGACCTTACATGCGCCGGGCGCTAAAGTGCTGGCAGCCAGCTTCCGGACACCTCGGCAGGTATTGGATTGCCTGCTGGCGGGTTGTCAGTCCGTGACCATTCCCGTGGATGTCGCCGAGCAGTTTATCAGCACTCCAGCGGTTAAAGCCGCTGTAGAGCAGTTTGAGCATGACTGGCAGGGCGCATTTGGCTCAGCAATCTTGAGCTAGTGTTTCATTCATGGACTAAAGCATACAAAAACGCCCGTTTAGACATTAAACGGGCGTTACGTTGTCACTTGTTGAGTAAGCACTCTTATGAAGTTTTGCGGGTGCTGGCAAAGCTATTTTTAGCACGATGACTGGCGGGGCGATTGCACCGATGGGCGCTCCGGCAGCTTACGCTGCTACGACCCATGCGGCACATTTCCCCGCGAATCAACCTGGTCAAAGGTCTGGTTTTTATCCTAGCAAGGGCATTTTCCCAATTTACCACCTTTGCTGGGAAAGCGGGCTTCCAGACAGTAACGATGGAAGTCACGTTCAGTCATCGGCGGCGTATCAGGGTGGTGACGGCGCATATGATTCACATAATTGCCATAATCCTGCACCCCCACCATCAGACGAAAACTCTGAGCTACCCGGTGCGCAATCAAACGTACCCAAGCCCACCAGGTGGTCGGGTGAGCGACGACGGGTACCAGCAGCGGTACGCAGCGCGTAATCTGACGCGGCCCTGCTGGAAATGGCCGTTGCAACAGATGGTTTTGCTGCCTGCGCAGTGGGATACCGGCATTAGCCACGAACAGTCTCCTCACGCAATACAATTTCAGTCTCATGCGTAGTCGGTTTGCTGGATTTCAGCGCGCGCCGAATCACGAAGAAAGATGAAATCAACATGGTCACTGCCACCAGCATAAAGAAGGCACACAAAGCGGCATTGATCTGGTTGTTAAACACAATGGTTTCCATGTCCTTAATGCTCTTGGCTGGGGCAATCAATACCCCTTGCTCGACACCAGCCGAGAATTTCTTCGCCTGAGCCAGGAAACCAATACTCGGTTTTTCGTGGAAAATCTTCTGCCAGCCCGCCGTCATTGAGGTAATAAACAGCCAAATTGTTGGCAGGATGGTTACCCAAGCATAGCGCTGCTTCTTCATTTTAAACAGCACCACCGTCCCTAAAATTAGCGCCATTGATGCCAGCATCTGGTTACCGATACCGAATAGTGGCCATAAGGTATTAATGCCACCCAGCGGATCGACCACTCCTTGATAAACAAAGAAGCCCCAACAAGCTACCGCGACCGTGGTGCCGGATAGGTTGCCAAACCATGAACGGTTATTCGCCAAACTGGGCACTACCACGCCGACCAAATCCTGCACCATAAAGCGGCAGGCACGGGTACCGGCATCAACAGCGGTCAGAATAAACATCGCTTCAAACAGAATGGCAAAGTGATACCAGAACGCCATCATATTGCGGCTATTAAAGACTTCACTGATGATATGCGCCATCCCAACCGCGAAGGTCGGTGCGCCACCGGCACGAGATAAGATTGAGTTCTCGCCGACATCTTTGGCAATCATGGTCAGGATTTCAGGTGTGACGACAAATCCCCAACTGTTGATAGCTTGCGAGGCACTTTCTACCGTGGTGCCAATCAGTGCTGCCGGTGAGTTCATGGCAAAGTACACGCCCGGATCGATAACCGATGCACAAATCAGCGCCATAATGGCGACGAATGATTCCATCAGCATCGCACCGTATCCGATAAAGCGGGTATGGCTTTCGCGTTCCACCAGTTTTGGTGTAGTACCACTGGCAACCAGCGCATGGAAGCCCGAAATAGCACCACAGGCGATAGTGATAAACAGGAATGGGAACAGGCTGCCGGAGAAGACCGGGCCACTGCCATCAATAAAGCGCGAGACGGCAGGCATTTTCATTTCTGGCATGGCGAACACAATACCAATTGCCAAACCGATAATGACGCCAATTTTCAGGAAGGTTGATAAATAGTCACGGGGCGCCAACAGCAGCCATACCGGCAGTACGGAGGCGATAAAACCATAAATGACCAACACCCAGGTCAGGGTGGTGCCGTGCAAGGTGAAGAACGGCCCCCAGTAAGGGTGAGCGGCAATATTCCCACCATAAATAATTGCCGCCATCATTAACACAAAACCAATCAATGATACTTCGGCGATTTTACCGGGGCGCAGAAAGCGCATGTAGACGCCCATAAATAGCGCAATGGGGATGGTGGCTGCAATGGTAAACAAGCCCCACGGGCTGTCTGCCAGAGCTTTAACCACCACCAATGCCAGAGCGGACAAGATGATGATCATCACTCCTAAAGCACCCAGCATGGTGATGACACCAGCAAATGCCCCTAATTCTTGTTTCGCCATTTCCCCCAATGAGCGGCCATCACGGCGGGTTGAGATAAACAGGATAAGGAAGTCCTGTACCGCACCGGCCATCATCACACCCACCAGAATCCAGATAGTGCCGGGTAAGAAGCCCATTTGGGCGGCCAAAATCGGCCCAACTAGCGGCCCGGCTCCGGCAATAGCGGCGAAGTGGTGGCCGAAGAGTACCCATTTATTAGTCGGAACATAATCCAGACCATCATTACGTCGTTCAGCAGGGGTTAACCGGCGGTCATCCAGCTCAAAGACATTCTTGGCAATAAACAGACTATAAAAGCGGTAGGCGATGCTGTAACAGGCTACTGAGGCAATCACCAGCCAGATAGCATTGACATGTTCGCCTCGGCTCAATGCCAGCATGGCAAACGCGAATGCACCTATTAACGCGACGGTCAGCCAGATGACGACAGTCTTGACGTTTTTCATGGGTAACGACTCCTTGTTATGGGGGGAATTTAACGGCAATCAGCACCCGTTTGGGAAAAAAGATGCAAACCGTTAGTTAACATAGGAGCTTTAATGTGAAAGAAAAGTAGCGAAAGTGAGAACTGTGATGAGCGAAATGTTTTTTGCTCACTATTAGAATTATTTTCTTACATATTGTGACGGCTATCCGACTGGGAAGCGCGGTAGGTAACATAATGAGGTTGGGGCATAAAAAAGCCGTGGGATGTTGTGCATCACCACGGCTTTACCCGTCATACTTCAAGCTGCATGTGCGTTGGCTGCCTTCACTTACCCAAGTCATTGAGTTATCTCAACTCCTTGTGTTCATTCCGTTGCCGCCTACCTGCAACTCGAATTATTTAGGATATAATTAATAATATATTGATTCTAAACATCAAACCACAGGGCGGGCCACCACGTTACGTGTTTCCATCCGCACTTCGGCAATGCGCACTTCGATTTTATCACTCTGGCTGTAAACCGTTTCACCTTTGATTTGGACGGTGCCGGTTTCCTGGCTGCACACCATTTCATCACGCACCGCATGAATAAATGGCGCGGGAATAAAGGCGACTGCGCCGTTATCCAGTAAGCGCACCCGCAGGCCACCGCGCGTGACATCAATGATTTCCGCCGGGAAGCGTGTATCCGTGCCGGCCATCGGTTGCAGGTAACGGGCATACAACCAATCACCGACATCACGTTCAGCCATGCGATTCAAACGGCGGCGTTCGGCCAATTGAACCGTGATGTCGTCCTGTGGTTTTTCCGCTTGCTGGCCGGTAATGATGGCTTTAAGTAGACGATGGTTGACCATATCGCCATATTTACGAATTGGCGAGGTCCAGGTGGCATAAGCTTCAAGCCCCAAACCGAAATGTGGGCCGGGAACCGTGCTGATTTCAGCGAATGTCTGGAACCGGCGAATGCGGCTGTCGAGGAACTGGGTTGGCAATGCATCCAGATGACGGCGCAATTCACAGAAACCAGGTAAGGTCAGCAGCGCTTGCGGATCGGCTTCCACGCCATTGGCCTGCAACACATTCGCGGCTTGCTCAACCAGCGCCGGATCGAAACCGGTATGCACGTTATATATGCCAAAACCAAGATTATCACGCAGCGCAATAGCGGCGCAGACGTTAGCGGCAATCATGCACTCTTCTACAATACGGTTAGCAATGCGGCGGTGCTCAACAATGATATCCAGCACTTCGCCTTTTTCACCCAACACGAAGCGGTAGTCTGGCCGGTCTTTAAATACCAGTGCATGCGCCTGACGCCATTGGCTTCGGGCATCACAAACGCGTTTTAATAAGGTGATTTGTTCGGCAATTTCGGCATTTTGCGGCTGCCAGTCACCACAGCCTTCCAACCAGTCAGAAACTTCGTCATAAACCAGTTTGGCTTTCGACTCAACCCAGGCGGCAGAGAAATGAATGTCATCACCGAGCGTGCCATCAGCAGCGATAGTGACGCGGCACACCAATACCGGGCGGCGCTCATTGGGTCGCAGTGAGCAGAGATTATCGGATAAATCCCGTGGTAGCATCGGGATGTTAAAGCCCGGCAAATAGTTGGTAAATGCGCGTTTACGGGCAATTAAGTCCAACTCACTGTTTTCATCGACATAAGCAGTAGGGTCAGCAATAGCAATGGTCAACAACAGCGAGCCGTCACCGTTGTCTTGCACATGCAAGGCGTCATCCATATCTTCGGTGCTGGCGCTGTCGATAGTGACAAAATTAAGCGCAGTCAAATCTTCACGTTGCAGGTTGGTATCGTGCAGTGCTGATTCAACCATGGCTGGCGCTTCACGCTCCAGATTATGGCGCGCCAATGTCACCCACCATGGCACGAAGTGATCTTCACTATCCGTAATAAAAGCAGTCAGATCAGCATTAAAGGCGCGATCGCCTTTTAATGGATGGCGGCGCATTTCCGCCACCGCCCAATCACCGGTCTGAAAATCGTGAGTCAGTTCGCGCACTGGACGACATTGAATGGCATCACGCAGCAGAGGATGGTCAGGAACAATAGACAGGCGGTCATCTTTTCGTTGCACACGGCCGACAAAGCGAGATAAAAATGGCTCAACCAGAGTTTCCGGCTCAGCAATTTCACGATCTTTATCGGTGTGAAGGGTGGCAACAATACGATCGCCATGCATAACTTTTTTCATCTGTGGTGGCGGAATAAAGTAACTTTTCTGCCCGTCTACCTCAAGAAAGCCAAAGCCTTTCTCAGTACCTTTAACTACGCCTTCGACGCGTGGAGTCTGAGTGTGAAGTTGCTGTTTTAGCTGCGCCAGCAGCGGGTTATCTTGAAACATATCGTCCAGTGAATGGTGTAGTGAGTGGGGTTAATCCGGCTGACAGTTTTACGCGAATCAGCCCCATCGGGCAAGCGGCATATCATTTTGCAGAGGAATTCCCTATTAAAGGCAGGGGTATGTCTGAGGTTAATGACAAAGTGCCCGTAACGGTGAAAACAGGCAGATCGTAAAGACGCCGTAAACCCCTCCCTGGGGGCTCGAACCGCGCCGTCCTTGGCGCGGACGCTTTACTCTTCTACCTGTTCCCACCTTGCAAGGTCGAGTTGTCGGGGGTTGTCAGCAGTCTGAGACATGGGTATGTCTGGTGCTTTTTGTCAGCCGTGATCCACAATAATTGGCCCCGACGAATCAGGGCCAGTTTCATGACGGTATTCAAGCAATACGCAATGTTTGTGGTTGTTGCCAGCGGCGCACTGTCACTGGCACGGATTTTGAGGTTGGCGTGTGGGTTTCATCACCAAAACTGGATAACGGCACCAGCGGATTGGTTTCAGGGTAATAAGCAGCCAGATTTCCACGGGGAATATCGTAACTTACCAGCTTGAAGCCACTGACTTTTCGTGTGATCCCGTCATTCCACAGCGTTTCAATTTCAACTAAATCGCCATCTTCTAATGCCAGTGCGGCCAAATCTTGCGGGTTAATAAACAGCACTTCCCGTTGACCATACACTCCGCGATAGCGGTCATCGAGGCCATAAATAGTGGTGTTGTATTGATCGTGTGAACGCAAAGTTTGCAGCACAAACGGCGCCTGCTCACCGGCAGTCTGCGGAACCAGGCTATCAGGAAGCATTGCTGCACAGAACTCGGCTTTACCACTGGGAGTGGCAAATTGCATTGCGGCAGCGGCACTGCCCAGATAGAAACCACCGGGTTGTTCGCAACGGGCGTTAAAGTCATCAAAACCGGGAGTGGTGGCCGCAATATGGTCACGAATCAAGTTGTAATCGTCGGCTAATGCCAGCCAATCCAGCGTGTTCCCCTCGGCAGGCTGCTGAGCAAAAACAGCATTGGCAATGCCGCAGACAATGGCTGTCTCAGAGTGTTGAGTATCGGCCAGCGGTTTCCCCACCCCTTCCGAGGCGTGCACCATACTAAATGAATCTTCAACAGTAATAAATTGTGAGCCAGTAGCTTGCATATCACGTTCAGTACGGCCCAGCGTCGGAAGAATCAAGGCTTCGGTTCCGGTTATCAGGTGGCTGCGATTCAATTTGGTGCTGATATGCACTGTTAGCTCACAACTGCGCAGTGCTTGCGCGGTGCGCTCGGTATCGGGAGCCGCTGCTGCCAGATTACCACCAAGAGCAATCAACACTTTGACTTCGCCGCGCAGCATGGCTTCAAGCGCTTCCACGGTATTATGTCCGGCGGCTTGCGGCGGGGTAAAACCAAAATGTTCGCCTAAGCGCGTCAACATGGCAGCAGAGGGTTTTTCATCAATGCCCATGGTGCGGTTGCCTTGCACATTACTGTGACCACGCACTGGGCATAACCCCGCACCGGGTTTGCCTAACTGACCAAACAGCAGTTGCAGGTTGGTCAGTTCCCTGACGGTTATCACCGAATGTTTATGCTGTGTGATACCCATTGCCCACGTCAGGATAACGCGCTCTGCATGCTGATAGATATCTGCTGCGTGACGTATTTGTGCCTCGGTTAAGCCCGATTGCTGGGTAATCTGCGCCCATGACGTCTTATCAACCGCCGCCAGATAATCATCAATTCCTTGAGTGTGCGCGGCAATAAACGCTTCATCCAATAAACCGGGTAACCCTTGTGCCAGTTGCTGACGATGGGTTTCCAGCAGGGCTTTCACCATACCGCGCACCGCTGCCATATCACCGCCAAGATTGGGTTGAAAATAGGCAGAGCTGATGGGGGATGATTTAGGTGTCAACATTTCAATCGGGTTTTGTGGGTCAGCAAAGCGCTCCAATCCACGTTCACGCAAGGTATTGAAGCTGACGATTCGTGCGCCGCGATCTTTGGCATGGCGTAAGCTGTGCAACATCCTCGGATGATTAGTGCCCGGATTCTGTCCGAAGACAAAAATGGCGTCAGCCAGTTCAAAATCCTGCATACGAATGGTGCCTTTACCGACACCAATACTCTGTTTCAGCCCGGTACCACTGGCTTCATGGCACATATTTGAACAATCTGGAAAATTATTGGTTCCCAACATACGGCCGAACAGCTGATAAAGGTAGGAGGCTTCATTACTGGCCCGGCCTGAAGTATATAGCTCCAACTGATTTGGGTTATCCAATCCATTAATATGCTTGGCAATTAACTCAAGAGCACTTTCCCAACTGATGGGTTGATAACGGTCAGTCTGGGAGTTATAGCGCATGGGGTGGGTAATTCGCCCTTGATATTCAAGGAAATAGTCACTCTGTTGGCGCAGAGTGGTCAGGCTGTGTTCCGCAAAAAACGCCGGTTCCACCGCCTTGCGGGTGGCTTCCCAACTGACTGCTTTAGCGCCATTTTCGCAAAAACTGAAGGTGCTGTGGTTGTCATCTCCCCAGGCACAACCTGGGCAGTCGAAGCCTTTGACTTGGTTAACGCGCAGCAAGTTGCGAATATTCTTTAGTGCTTGCTTGCTGTCCAGAACAAAGCGCGTGGTGGCTTCAAGAGAACCCCAGCCACCAGCAGCGCCGGTGTAGGGTTTTATGGCTGATTTAAATTTCATGATGATACGCCGCAGGTGTTTTTTGTTTCAAACAGGTAACAAAATAATTAACTGTTTGATTCTATTTTGTCACAAGTCTAGTGGGGTGGGGCATTGGCGTCTAATCGAATACCACAATCGCGGCATAGAGCGGGCTTATCACAAGAATGATTACTCATTAATCAAACAGAGCGCATTCATAATTTTGTGTCATTCCTTGCTGATTGTATGTTGCTGGAACGACACAAAATTTTTAACATTCCGCCACTAAAGAGCGGGCGTTAAAATGAAGGAGGAAGTGGCGGCGCGGCAGTCGGAACGCCGTTTGCATCAAATTTGAGATCAACTTTAAACTGCTCAGCCTCGGTGCTGGTTTTATTTCCAGCCTGCTGGGTCAACTCATTTGCTCGCGCCTCGGCAACTTTGGCATCCACTTTGGCTTCTGCTGCTAATCGGTTAGGCTCCTCACGGTTGTATGCTTCTCTCCCCTTAGCCATCTCATCTCGAACTTCCTGTTGTTTCTTATTGGGACTGCGATTGGGAATATCATCGCTTTGATCTCGAGTTTTGGCTAATTTTGCTTTCAATTCCTGCATCAGGTCATTAGGGAGTGCCTTAACTAAGGTGCTAGTTTGCTGCTTGCTTTTATCCTGCGGCTTCAGTTCAATACCCCGCGATGGAGTCAAAAATGAAGACGGTGGGAGAGGCGGTGGAGGAGGCGGTGCGCCATTATCGCCAGGCTTGAAAACAACGTTTTTTGGCACAAGCTCCATCGCAGCTTTGGCTTTATTTGCTGCCTCCTGCGCCTCTGCTTCGAGCGCCTTGGCAACTTTGGCATCCACCGCTGCTTCAGCTTCTCGTCGTATAGGTTCATCGCGATTGTATTCTGCTGTTAGCTGGGCGATTTCCTGTTGAATCCAATCTAACGGCTTATCTGAGATATCATCGGTAACTTGATCTGTTTTACCTTTATCCGTAGCAAATTTTGTTTTCAGTTCCTGGAGTAGGGTGTTTTGCACATTTTTATCTTCTGGACCTTTTGGCACAATATCTGCTTTCGAACTCTTCAGCTTGACTACCGCAAGAGCATCAGCCAGAGAGCATGCCGGTTGCTTCGGCGCATTCTGCTGTTGTAAAGCTATATCCCGAGATAGCGGCGAGGACTGATTTTGGGGCATAGGAGAAAGTGAGAGGGATGAGGAATGTTGCTCAACCGAGGCGCGTTTTCCCTGCAAGTTAGGTAATTCACGCTTTCCGGATGATTGAGTAATCTTGACAATTTGTTGGGAAAATCCCCTAATTAGATTCTTGTGTACCTTATTACCACTTTCTACCAATTTTTGAAAAAAGCAGGCTGTCTTTTGAATACTGAATGTTGCCATTAAATGTTGCTCCTATAATAATTTATAGGAAAGATAACAAAACAACATTGCCGCTCCTTTCAAAAAACGATTCGCTGCTTTAGCCATTTCTATGGTGATCACTGGCACGCTTTTGGCGTAATTCAATCAGATTTAGTCATCAATGTTCAGGATAGACTTTTTCTTTAAACTCGCACAAATCTTCAATAATGCACGAACCGCAGCGGGGTTTGCGGGCAATACAGGTGTAGCGGCCATGTAAAATCAGCCAGTGGTGGCAGTCCAGTTTAAATTCAGCGGGAACCACTTTGAGTAACTTGGCCTCAACCTGATCAACATTGCTACCTGGGGCAAAGCCGGTGCGGTTACATACACGAAATATATGTGTATCAACGGCAATCGTCGGCCAACCAAAGGCGGTATTTAGCACTACATTGGCGGTCTTACGGCCAACACCCGGTAGTGCTTCCAGTGCTGCGCGATCTTCTGGCACTTCGCCGTGATGTTTTTCCAGCAATATCCGGCAGGTTTTAATCACGTTCTCAGCTTTGGTGTTAAACAAACCTATAGTTTTGATGTATGACTTGAGACCATCAACCCCCAGATCCAGTATGGCCTGCGGAGTATTAGCCACTGGATAGAGCTTCGCTGTGGCTTTATTGACACTGACATCGGTTGCTTGCGCCGACAAAAGTACGGAAATCAACAACTCAAACGGCGTGCTGTAAACCAACTCCGTCGTTGGATGTGGATCGTTATCCCGCAGGCGGGTCAAAATAGCAACACGTTTCTCTTGATTCATAAGGCTTTCTCTGCCACTCCATCCTGAAGTTGCGGTGTGATAGCCAAGGCTCTGGCTTTGCGCGCTTTCATTTTCTCATCAATGACATATTTCCCGGCTAACAGCAGACCCAGGCCGATAAACGCACCCGGTGGCAACATGGCTAACAGGAATGGGCTGTCCAGATGCAAGACTTCAATGCGCAGCACTTTTGCCCAATGACCGAGTAGCATATCTGCGCCATCAAACAGGGTACCGTTGCCCAAAATTTCACGCAGTGAACCCAAGACAAATAATGCGCATGTTGCCCCCAGCCCCATTGCTAGGCCATCCAGCGCCGATAACCCGACGGGATTTCTCGCCGCATACGCCTCCGCTCGACCAATCACGATACAGTTGGTCACAATCAATGGAATGAATATCCCAAGAGACTGATATAAGCCAAATGCATAGGCGTTAATCAGCATTTGCACCGTGCTGACCACGGAAGCAATGATCATCACATAGATAGGAATACGGATTTCATTCGGCACCCAGCGGCGTAGCGCCGATACGGCGGTGTTGGTACACACCAAGACCAGCGTGGTGGCTAAACCCAGGCCGAGCGCATTGGTTGCCGTCGATGAAACGGCTAACAGTGGGCACAGGCCCAGCAGTTGCACTAAAGCCGAGTTATTTTTCCATAGCCCTTGGGCTAATAAGTCTTTTGCTTCACTCATTGTGTTTCTCCACAGACGGGCAAGCTATCAAGTTTTGCCGGCAGAGTTTCTAAAAATAGCGCCGTATTTTTCACCGCCCGAACCACCGCTCTTGGCGTAATGGTCGCACCGGTAAACTGATCAAAGTCGCCGCCGTCTTTTTTCACTGCCCAACGCTTATCTTGTTCACCATCCACATGTTGGCCGCTGAAATGACTGATCCAATCAGAGATACGAATATCAATTTTATCACCAAGGCCAGGGGTTTCGTGATGTTCAATCACCCGGCTACCCAGCACGTTACCGTCAAAATCCGCTCCGACCAAGAGTTGGATCGCGCCGGAATAGCCATCTGGCGCGGTAGTTTCGATGGCGGCAGCAACCGGCTGACCCTCTTTGCGCGCCAGATAAAGGCGGTGAGGGGACATATTACCGAGGGCGGAATCAGTGACAACGTAACATTCAGCTTGCATGTCATTATCATAATTCTCAGCCGGAACGACCTGATCCAATAAGGCTTTCTGCTGTAGTGCCGCCTGATGGGCGATGGTAGATTCGGTTAACGAATTAACCACTGCAGTCAATCCGGTGGCACCTGCGGCAAACAATGCCAGAGTGATACCGTGACGCTTCATGGTATTTAGCATAACGGCTCCTTATTTCTGCTTACGGTGATGACCATAAACGCGTGGTTGAGTGTAGTGATCAATCAGCGGAACACAGATGTTGGCCAACAGCACGGCAAATGCTACCCCATCGGGATAACCGCCGTAAACGCGAATCAGCCACACCAAAATACCGATCAAAGCCCCGAAAATCAGCCGACCGCGGGGTGTGGTCGAGGCGCTGACCGGATCGGTGGCAATAAAGAAAGCACCTAACATGGTGGCACCGGAAAACAGATGCAACATAGGGGGCGCGAAGCTCTGTGGCGCAATCATCCAACTGATAGCGGCGCAGCCTGCCAACGCCAGCAGGAAACTTAGCGGAATATGCCAGTGAATGGCTTTGCGCCATAGTAGCAACAGGCCGCCCGCCAGGAAACCGAGGTTAATCCATTGCCAACCAATGCCCGCCAGCCCCCCAGCAAAGATCGGTTGTTGTAGAACCTGTTCCACGGGTTGGGAACGCAGTGCCGTTTTAAAGCTATCGAGAGGTGTGGCCTGACTTATCCCATCATAGCCAATCTGCAGTTGATGAATATCAGCACCACTTTGAGTGAATCCGGTAAAGATGGTGAATAAGCTGTCATAGAATCCAACCGGCGTTCCTTGTAATGGCAGAGGAGGAAGCCAACTGGTCATTTGTACCGGGAATGAAATCAGCAGTACAACATAGCCGACCATCGCAGGATTAAACGGATTCTGACCTAAACCGCCGTAAAGTTGTTTGGCAATGATAATGGCAAATGCAGTACCCAGCACAATCATCCACCAGGGGGCAAGTGGCGGCAGACTGATGCCTAACAATAAGCCAGTGAGCAGGGCAGAGTTATCCTGTAATCGTGTCAGCACCGGCTGTTGACGTAAATGCAAAACAGCACCTTCGGCCAGCACGGCAGTTGCCATGGCGAGTGCGACTTGAATCAGGCTGCCATAGCCAAAGAACCAGGTCTGGGCGATAATCCCCGGAATGCAGGCTAAAATTACCAGCAGCATAATACTGCGGGTGCTACGTTGATTATGCGTAAAAGGGGAACTGGCTATCTGCAACCCTTTGTTCTGGGTCGATGTTACAGGCCTGAATTTCATGAAATTGCAACCATATGTCAAATACTTATCAGGATTATCAAACGCAGGCGTCGCGCGGGCAAGTCAATGCTTGCGGGCGTCAATACACTCAGCCGTCAGGGGGATAATATTGGTGCCGTATTCTACCCTATTCAGACAAAGTGTAATACGCCTTAATGATAGGGTTATTATTCATCATTTGCTGACCTATTAAGTAAATAGGCGGGTTAATAAATATGGCTAATCAAAAGAATTAACTTGCAATTTATATCAGGGTAGTTACAAGCAAATAGTGAAAGCAGGATTATTACCTGTAGGTGTAATTAGACTTAAGCGACAGGCAGGGCGGCAGATCGCGATAATAATAATCAGCTGTAAAGATTTTTTCTTGTAATTAATTGTAAATTAACGTTTTATTAACGGTAAAAATTAGATTTGAGAAAAGCGTTGGCATAATGATAGATTAATGTAGTATGCAATATAATTATATATTTAAAGAACAATGAAATGGTAAACGAAGACATATTGTTTATAGATGAATTAATTGAATGGATTGAAATTAATTTAGAAAAACGGCCCACACTGGATGATGTGGCGAAGATTTCCGGATATTCGAAATGGCACTTACAACGGAAATTTAAAAGTATTGTTGGGTTACAATTAGCTTCCTATATACGGGGGCGGGTGCTGACGCGCGCGGCTGTTGCTCTGCGCATCTCACGTCGGCCAATCATTGAGATTTCTGATGAGTTGGGTTTCGACTCACAACAGACCTTCACGCGCACCTTTAAGAAGCGCTTTGGTGTTACCCCCAATAGTTTCCGTCAGATGCAGCATTGGGATGTGCAGGGAATGCTTTCACGATTCAATTTCTATGAGAACTACACGCCGGAAATCAAGCGAATATCGTTACCAGAGAAAGAATTAGTTGGTTTTACACGGCAATTGGATTTTGATGAACACAACCATTGTAGTGGGCAGCATTCCTCTTGCATGGCAATGAAAGATGAAATTTTGCTCGATTTCTTCAAGGAAGTTAACTTCTCTTGTCAGCGGGTATACTCCCTATTTTCTGCCAATAAGGGCCAGCAAGGGCAGAAAAGTATGTATTACTCGACGGCAATTGATAAAGAAAAACGAAATGAAATTCAAGGACACCGCGAGGTCGATGCACTTTCAATCCCGGCGGGAGAGTTCTTATCGATTTCCCATCAGGGCAGTGTCAAAGAATGCATAAAGTTCTCAATATATTTGTTTAACGAAGTGCTGCCTAAACTGCGTGATGAATTTGGCGGTGGTGTAGAAATGGAAGTGATTGAAGTTGATAGCTGCCATGCTGAATCTAAACTGCGCGACATTTCATCTACTTATACTTACCTGATGTCAGTGAACTGACGCTCAACTGCCGGCAGGCAGGGCGTCAGTTTTGATCTAGTCCGGATTAACGGCTGATGTGGCTTGTGCCGCCTTTTTAGCTTTCACGCGGGCAATGGCTGCTGCGACGGCAGCTTTGCGCGGATCTTCCTCTGGCACTGCACTTGCGCTGTTCACCGGTTCTGACTCAAGCTGTGCTTGCGCCGCTTTTTTAGCTTTCACGCGAGCAATGGCTGCCGCGACGGCAGCTTTGCGCGGATCTTCCTCTGGCACTGCACTTGCGCTGTTCACCGGTTCTGACTCAAGCTGTGCTTGTGCTGCTTTTTTAGCTTTCACGCGGGCAATGGCAGCGGCAACTGCGGCCTGACGTGGGTCAATAGCATCAGTTTCTGGTTCGGTGACCACCAGTTTTTTCTCTGCCTGGCGTGCTCGGGCTTGTTCTTTGCGAGCCTCACGCGCAGCAATAGCGGCACTATTATCGGGTGTTTGCCCAAGGGTCACATTGATAGTTAAATCTGTATTATTAGATTCACGCGCTAAACGACTGACTGCCGCTTCAACCGTCTGTTGGTCTACCTCTGTCAGCTTGACAGCGGCTTGTTTGTGACGCAATTCGCGCGCGATTTTTTCCCGCTCAAGGCGTGCTTGTTTGGCTTCAAAACGTGCTTTCGCTTGTGCAGCACGTTCGGCCTCTTGATCAAGTGTGCGTATTTCGGCCTTTTCCTGACGATAATATTGCACCAAAGGAATATTACTTGGGCAAACATAGGCGCAGGCACCGCATTCGATACAATCAAATAAATTATGATTGCGCGCTTTCTCATGCTCTTCGCCACGACTAAACCAATAGAGTTGCTGAGGCAATAAGCCCGCCGGACAGGCATCGACACATAAACCGCAGCGAATACACGACTGTTCAGGTTCAGATAGCCCCATTTCAGCTTCCGTGGGAGCCAAAATGCAGTTACTGATCTTAACAATCGGCACATCCAGACTGGGTAGAGTAAAGCCCATCAATGGGCCGCCCATAATCACCATCGGCTGGTTTTGCGGTGTAAAACCGGCCAGTTTCAACAAATGCAGCACGGGCGTGCCAATTCTGGCCCAGAAATTACCTGGTTTTGATAATGCATCGCCGGTTAATGTCACCACGCGTTCGATTAATGGCTCGTCGTCGATAATCGCTCGCTTAATGGCCACCACCGTCCCGACGTTTTGCATTAATACGCCAATGGATGACGAGTGTTTCCCGAAAGGCACTTCTTTACCTGTCAGGATCTTGGTGAGTTGCTTGGCCCCACCTGACGGATATTTAGTGGGTATCACCCGCAGTTGTATTTTATCCTGACCGCGTAATGCCTGTTTTAGGGCAGCGATAGCTTCAGGTTTATTATCTTCAATGCCAATCAGCACCTGCTGCGGCTGCAACAAGTACATTAAAATCTGTGTCCCCACGACCACTTCTGAGGCATGTTCTTGCATCAGGCGATCATCGGCAGTGATATAAGGTTCACACTCAGCGGCGTTAATAATGAGGGTGGTTACACTGTTCAAACCGCCCTGTAATTTGCTGGCGGTAGGGAACCCCGCGCCCCCTAAACCGGCGATACCCGCCTGATGGATCCTCTCCAACAGGGCAGTTTTATCCCGCTGCGAGTAATCGGCCCACGGCTGTTGCTCGCGCCAGCGGTCTTCACCATCGGGAGTTATGTGTACGCACAGCTCTGCCAGACCTGAGGGATGGGCGGTAGTATGTGGGGCAATTGCTGTGATGACACCGGAGGTGGGGGCATGCACTGGTACCGTACGGCCACGACCTACCGTCAGAGGTTGGCCCTTTAACACCCGCTCACCGGTGCTGACGCGCAGTTCGCCTTCTGGCCCCAGATGTTGTTGTAAAGGAACGATTAACTGCTCCGGCAACGATGCGATACGCATCGGAACCCGACTTGATTGCAGCTTCATTTCTGGCGGATGGATGCCGCCATCGAAATCCCAGATATTGTCGTGTTTGCGGGCAGTAAACAGCTTAAACATGTTGCTCCACATCTATCATTTTCACCGGAATCATCTGCGAGGCAGCTAATTGAGTTGGAAGGTTCTTAACTGGGATGGTGCTTAAATCCCACTTCCAGTTGGCGGTGGTGGTAGCAACCGGGATCATTTCAATACAGTCGGTCGGACACGGCGAAACACACAGGTCACAACCGGTGCAGAGGTCCGGCAAAACCGTATGCATTGCACGGGTCGCGCCAACAATGGCATCAACCGGGCAGGCCTGAATGCATTTGGTGCAACCAATACAGTTTGCTTCATCAATAAAAGCCACTTTGCGCTGCGGGTGGGCGGCAGCTTCGTCACCATCCAACGGTTGTGGCTCTACAGCCAGTAACTCGGCCAGCTTGAGCATCACTTGCTCGCCACCCGGAGCGCATTTGTTTATTTTCTCACCGCCAGCAGAAACCGCTTCGGCATACGGGCGACAGCCGGGGTAGCCACATTGGCCGCATTGGCTTTGCGGTAAAATGGCATCGACCTGCTCGACAACCGGGTCTTGATCAACCTGAAAACGGCGGGCAGCAAAACCAAGCACTGCGCCGGAAATCAGCGCCAATGTACTTAATGCACCAATGGCAATCCATAACGACATCATTAGAACTTCACCAATCCGGTAAAGCCCATAAAGGCCAATGACATCAACCCTGCGGTTATCAGGGCAATGGACGAGCCACGGAAGGGGGCGGGAACGTCAGCAACAGCCAGCCGTTCGCGGATAGCCGCGAATAGCACCATGACTAAAGAGAAACCGGCCGCGGCACTGAAGCCATAGACTGCCGATTGCATAAAATTGTGTGATTGATTGACATTGAGCAAGGCCACACCTAACACCGCACAGTTTGTGGTGATGAGCGGCAAAAAGATCCCCAGCAAGCGGTAAAGCGCCGGGCTGGTTTTGCGCACCACCAACTCAGTAAATTGTACCACCACCGCGATGACTAAAATAAAGGCCAGTGTCCGTAAATAGACCAACCCAAGTGGCAGCAAAATAAAGCTGTTGACCATCCAGGCGCAAACTGAGGCCAATGTCAGTACGAAAGTGGTCGCCAGCCCCATACCAATGGCGGTCTCCAGTTTTTTGGAGACACCCATGAAAGGGCACAGGCCAAGAAATTTGACCAGAACGAAGTTGTTTACCAAAACAGTACCGACAAACAGCAGTAGGTATTCAGTCATTGCGGAGCCTAAAAGTCATTACGGGGCCTAAAAAAAGTAAAGCCGCCTATTATCCAAAATTGGCGGCTTAAGAACAACAGATGAAGAGCAAGGTTATTACCTTTTTATCCGCTATCGTAGGAAGAAAAGGTGCGCAATTGGCTTAATGCTCAATAAAAGTATGCTTCACTCGCTGCGAACGTTTCATGTAAGGCACAAAAACCGCCGCTGCCAGCAGGGGCCAACCCAAGGTGCGTAAGGCGATATCATCACTGATAGGTGAGAAAGCAAAAGCTTTTAATGCCAATAATACAGTCAGTAATAGCCAGAGAATAAACCATTTAGGGAAACGTTGTGAGCGGCTACAGAACAGCCAGATGACCCATAAGGTATAAATCCACATTACGAGCGTGGTGACCACGGAGAAATACCATTGCAGGGTAAATGCCTGTGAATTGGTCACCAGATACTCTCTGGATTCTGGCGTGAAAATCGCCATAGCATAGAGTGCCAACATTAAGCTGGCACTGAGCAATGTCACAATCAAATAAGCCAGCGGGGCCAGTAACCAGCCGCCAATACGTTGATATTCATTAGGTTGGGACATAATAAGCCTTATTGATCTATTAACTTTCTGGTATCAGTCTAGCTTAACCCGCGAATACACCCTTCGTCATCTATATCAATATGATAATACGCAGGCTGTGTTCCCAGCCCCGGCATGGTCATAATATCCCCAGCATAAATGCGCACAAATCCAGCACCGGCTGACACCGCACAGGCTGTAACCGGTAATACGAAGTCATGTGGAACATTCTTCAAGCTGGCATCTGCGCTGAGGGACAACGGTGTTTTGGCGATACACAACGGTAAATGACCAAAACCGGCTTCAGTTATTGAGTCAAGCTGCTGACGTGCTTGTGGGGTGAAAGTGACTTCACTAGCGCCATAGCGCTGTGCCAGAACCTCTATTTTCTGCTCCAATGAGGCACTGTCAGGGTACGCCAGTGCCGGGGAAGATGCATGAGCGCAAGCATCGATAACCCGCTGAGCCAAGGCGGTGGTGCCCGCGCCACCTTTAGCAAAAGCCTCACTGATTTCACAGGCAACTGCGCCAGCAGATAGTGCATAGTCGGCTAAAAAGGTCAGTTCTTCTGCGCTGTCGTCAGGGAAGCAATTGACGGCTACCACCACCGGTAAGCCATAGCTTTGGGCATTATTAATATGCCATTTTAGATTGGCGCAACCCTGGCTTAATAAAGGAATGTTGGTATTGATAATTTCAGCAGGCAGAGGTTGGCCCGGTTTGATATCAAAAACGCCACTATTGGCTTTCAGGCTGCGTAATGTGGCGACCAGAACCACACAGGATGGCGCAATACCAGATTGGCGATACTTGATATTGAAGAACTTCTCCATGCCCATATCCGATCCAAAACCCGCTTCTGTCACCACATAGTCTGCTAACTGCAATCCCAGACGGTCAGCCAGCACTGAAGAATTCCCGTGGGCAATGTTGGCAAATGGCCCGGCGTGAATCAGCACCGGTGTCTGTTCACTGGTTTGCATCAGGGTTGGGTGGATGGTCTCTTTCATTAGCGCCGTCATGGCACCCGCCACCCCCAAATCATCAGCCGTAATGGCTTGACCGCCAGTGCTGTAGGCCAAAATTATTCGGCCAATACGTTGGCGCATGTCATGCAAGCTTTCTGACAACGCCAGAATAGCCATAAGTTCTGATGCCGCCGTAATTTCCACATGATCGTACCGCTCTACACCGTGAGTGCCGCCGCCCACACCGACCTGAATATGGCGCAGCGCCCGATCATTATGGTCAACCACTCGCGGCCAGAGGATCTGTTGAGCATCAATATTAAGCCGTGGCATACCGGTTTGTTGACTAAAAGCCAAGCCCAAGCGCTGTTCATGATACAGACGTGCATCCAGCGCCGCCGCTGCCAGATTATGTGCTGCGCTAATAGCATGGATATCACCGGTCAGATGCAGGTTCAATTTCTCCATGGGTAGCACTTGTGCTGCACCACCGCCTGCCGCGCCTCCTTTAACACCAAAAACCGGGCCAAGACTCGGTTGACGGATACAAGCCACCCCACGGTAGCCTAACTGATTGATTCCCTGACTTAAACCAATGGTTGTGACAGTTTTACCTTCTCCCAGCGGCGTCGGCGTAATACTGGAAACCAGAATCAGTTTGCCTTGTGGGCCGCCGTGCCGTAATGCACGGATATCGACTTTCGCCATGTGATGCCCATAGGGGATTAAATCATCGGCGCTCAGGCCTAATTGTTGTGCAATTTGCTGAATGGGGAGCAAATCTGTTTCAGAACTCATATTTGATAGCGAAGGGAGAGCATCGGCAGATGAAGACAGTGTCGGTGTCATGGTGCGAAAGTTCCTGTTTTCGATGATTAAATCACGGCGAAATTATCACACAAAGCGCTAAGAAATTGGCGATACAAATCAATAAATGTGAGCGACCGACTGACAATAATACCCGTGTGTTTAATATTTACGCTGTAACCGCCATATTGGCGGGGCTTTTTAGGTTTTAATTTTGTTAATTCTATTTTTTTAAATGAATTTAAAGAATTTTTGAGATGAATTTTATTATAGATTCTTACTTTATAGTGGTGGTGTATAAAGGAAACCCTACAATCCCGTGGTTATATTCTATGGCTTCATAAACAATTATTTGTTTTTGACAGTAAAATTATAGGTAGTGTAATTTATGGGAAATCATATTCATTCTGCTTTAGTGTGTGCGGCGCGATTAATTCGGTTAGCGGGAATAAATGCAGAATCCGTTGAGATGTTTGGCAGGAATACGGTCACTGATATCTCAACAAGGGTCACGTTTGACGCCCTAAAAGTGTCTGTCGCGCAATTATCGCGCGTAACATCGACTCATTTTAAAGTAAAAAAACAATCATTAAATAAAATAAAACCAACGCAATTACCACTGGCATTTCGGGACGTTCAGGGCAGGTTTATTCTATTGGCCCGCTTGAACGATAACCAGGCATTGCTGCAATACCCTGACAGTGATAAGCCGAAAATAATAAATTATCAAGAGCTTAGTTGTATCTGGGGCGGTGTTATACTCTATTGTAGTCATTCGCGCTTTGATATCCGCTGGTTTATTCCGGTTTTACTGCGTCACCGCAAACCACTGCTTCAGGTTTTGGTATTATCAATGTTGTTGCAGTTTCTGGCCTTGATATCTCCGCTTTTCTTTCAGGTCATCATGGATAAGGTCCTGGTGCATAATGCATTAACGACTCTCGACGTATTAATTATCGTATTATTGGTGGCAGGAGTTTATGAGGTCGTATTGAAGTTTTTACGTGAATATATTTTTAGTCATACCACAACACGCGTGGATATTTTATTGGGTGGCAAGCTATTTAATCACTTAATTAAATTGCCGTTAAGTTATTTTAAGCAACGCCATGTGGGGAATATTGTGGCGCGAGTCAGTGAATTGGATAATATCCGTGAGTTTATTACTGGTTCAGCGCTTACCCTATGTGTTGATGTTGTTTTTACCCTGATCTTATTTATTGTTATGTGGTGTATTTCACCACTTCTGACATTAATCATCCTGGCTACACTGCCGCTATATCTGTTATTAGCGGCATTAACCACCCGTCCCTTGCAAAAGAAAGTCGAAGTGTTGTGCTGTTGCGCGGCTCAGAATGGCGCATTTTTAACCGAAACTGTCTCAGGGGTTGAAACCGTTAAAAGCCTGGCGTTAGAGCCGCAAATGCAGCAGCGCTGGGAGACGCAAACGCGGGATTATGCTCAAGCCAATTTTCAGGTACAAAACCTGCAAAACTTCAGCAGCCAGTGCGCTCAATTGCTACAAAAACTGGCGGGGACACTGGTTATTGTTGTTGGGGCATATCAAGTCATGTCTGTACAACTCAGTATCGGGCAATTAATTGCCTTCAACATGCTGGCGGTACAAGCATTAATGCCAATGAGTAAGTTGGTTGATTTATGGCAGCAGAGTATACGGGCGAAAGTTGGGCTGATGCTGATATCCGACATTTTAAGTTTGCCGGTGGAGCAAGCCACGGGTGTCGCACCTTCTCATCGCCAAATTGACGGAGATATCACCCTGGACAAGGTGGTTTTCCGTTATCGCCCGGATCTGGATCCCGTATTGCGTCATTTCTCATTATCACTGCGCGCGGGAGAGCATATCGGGCTGGTCGGCCCGTCAGGTTCAGGCAAAAGTACCGTCGCGCGGCTGTTACAGCGCCTGTATATCGCTGAACAGGGGGTGATTAATATTGATGGCTACCCTATAGGCCATTTCTCTCCTGAATATCTACGCCGTCAAGTCGGTGTCGTCATGCAAGAAAATTACCTGTTTAACCGCACTGTCCGTGAAAACATTGCCTATTCTCGGCCAACCGCTTCACTGAGTGACGTCGTTGATGCGGCCTGTCTGGCGGGGGCAAACGCTTTTATTCTGGCCTTGCCGCTCGGGTATGACACCGTGCTGTCTGAAGGTGGGGCATCCCTCTCCGGAGGGCAGCGCCAACGTATTGCGATTGCCCGTACTCTACTGGCCAATCCCCGCGTGTTGATTTTTGATGAGGCAACCAGTGCTCTGGATGATGAGTCGCAGGCTGAAATTCAGAAAAATATGGCCCGTATCGTCGCTAACCGTACTGTTATCACTATTGCTCACCGCCTTTCGACGGTACGGCACTGTCATCGTATTGCTGTCATAAAACAAGGCTGGGTGGCCGAGCTGGCAAATCATGATCAACTGCTGGCACAAAACGGTATCTATGCCCAACTCTGGCAACAGCAAGCCGACTTTAGCCATGAGGAATCAAAATGAAGTTGATGCAATTTTTGGCTAAATTAGCCATGTTCGACGGTATAAAAAAACGCTGGCAACGCCATCACGCAGCGCAACGAACCCGCGACGAATATGACTTTCTTCCGGCTTATCTGGATATTGTAGAACGCCCGGCAGCGCCATTGGCACGGCGTACTGCCTGGTTTTTAGCACTGACATTGATATTGGTGCTGGTTTGGTCGATTGCCGGAAGGTTGGATATTCATGCCTCAGCCAATGGCAAAGTGATTGTTGCTGAGCATTCCAAGGTTATTCAGTCACTTGAGCCTGGTGTTGTGGTGGCCATCAACGTTCATGATGGTGACAGGGTGGTTGCCGGTCAGGTGCTGTTAGAACTCAATCCCATTGGCGTCGATGCAGAAGTTAATAATATCAATCAACAATTAATGCATCGTTCGCTGGAGGCCGCGCGCATGTCGGCGCTGCTCACTGATAACCCTCTGACGCATTTCATTTATCCCGATAATAGCCCTGAGAATTTAGTCATGACGGCTAAATCCTTGTTGGCGAAAGAATATGACGAAGTTAACGCCGAGCTGGCACGTCAAGACAGCGAGCGAGCGGTTAATCAGGCTTATATTCAGGCTGGAAGTAGCAATATTACTCATCACCAGGCTTTGATGAACAATATTCATCAAAGATTGCAGGCATTACGAACTCTGGTGAAGTCCAAGGCAATTGCTGAAACAGAGGTATTGATACAAGAACGGGAGTGGCTAAATGCGAACGCGGAGGCCAATCGTTTAGAGAGTGAGCAAGCGGTTCTGCGCGCTAAAATGCGCAATCTGGCACAAGTCCGATTGCACTATTTAGCTGAGAAGAAACGAAGTTATCAGGAGCAGTTGAATAAGGCTCACGAAGTTATCAACCAACTAAAGCAAGAGTTGGTGAAGTTAATGGAAAAACAGCGGCAACAAACCTTACGTGCACCCGTTGCCGGTGTGATACAGCAATCCACCGTACATACTCTGGGCGGTGTCGTCACCAGCGCTCAACCGCTCATGGTCTTGGTTCCGGAAAGTCATCAGCTAGAACTGGATGTGATGATCCTCAATAAAGATATCGGTTTTGTACTACCCGGTCAGACGGTGGAAGTCAAAATAGACAGCTTCCCCTATACCCGATTCGGCACACTTTCTGGTGAAGTCAAACATATTTCCCGTGATGCCATGGAAGATCAGCAGCAAGGCTTGGTGTTTCCGGCACGTATTCGGCTCAATAGCGACACCTTGATCGTCGAGGGGAAACCAGTGCGTTTATCGGCAGGTATGGCTGTCAGCGCAGAGATTAAAACGGGTCGCCGTCGCGTTATCGATTATTTACTCAGTCCATTGCAACAGTACCAAGCTGAAGCCATGAGGGAGCGTTGATAATGATGAATTCAACCACGACTCAGGTTAATCAACCGTTGGAGGCGCTGGCCCGTGCTGCGGCATGCTTTGATTTGGCTGTCGAATCTTCACACCTGGCACACAAAGTCGGATTAGCGCCCCAAGATATCGATAATATTGCCCTATGCCGCTGTGCAAATTGGATTGGCTTACGGGCCAGAGCGGTGAGCTATCCCTTTTCGCGTCTGGACAATCTGACGCTGCCTCTTCTATTCAGTTGTGATGCTCAGTGGTACGTGTTATTGGCCCTGAATGAACAGGGGGCAAGAGTTTATTGTGGTGCTGATGGTCAGCAACAACAGATAAGCCGGCAGGAACTTGCCAGCTTGTGGTGTGGCGAGGCCATATTATTGGCGAAAGCTGAACCGCAAGAGCAAAAGAAAATACCCTTTGGTTTTAGCTGGTTTATTCCGGTTATCACCAAATATCGCCATCAGTTGCGTAATATCATTTTGGTATCATTGCTATTGCAGGGCATTTTGCTGGTGACGCCGATGCTATTTGAAACTGTCATCGACAAAGTGTTGGTGAGCCGTGGGATGGGCAGCTTGATGGTGCTGGGTATTGCCATGATTGCGCTGGCGATTGTTGAACCCTGTTATACCTTTTTACGCGGGTGGTTGTTTTCACATCTATCCAGCCGAGTGGGGGCCGAGCTTAATACCGGGCTTTATCGTCATTTAATGGGGTTGCCACTGGGTTACTTCGCTTCACAACAAACCGGTCAAACCATCGCTAAAGTGCGAGAAATGGAGCAAATTCGCAGCTTTCTGACCGGTTCTGCTTTAACCATGCTGCTGGATTTGGTTTTTGTCACTACCTTTATCGCCGTGATGTTTTGCTATAGCCAACCGCTGACATGGATAGTCTTGTTCTCCCTCGTTTGTTATCTGCTGTTTTGGTGGGCTGCGGGCGGAATGTTGCGCAAGCGGGTGGAACGCCAATATGAAACCAGTGCACAGAATACGGCATTTCTCACCGAAGCTATTAGTGGATTGGAAACCATCAAGACGTCTGCCACCGAACACCAGTTTAATCGGCGTTGGCGGCATTCATTGGCAAACTATGTCCGTGCCTCATTTGCTTGTGCCAGAGCCGCCAATATTGCTGAGCAAGGTATCAGTTTAATTAATAAAGTGACCTCGGCGATTTTGTTGTGGGTTGGCGTCACGTTGGTCTTGGCCGGAGAGCTTAGCCCCGGCCAGTTTATCGCGTTTACGTTATTTTCGGGTTATGTCACTCAACCTATCTTGCGGTTGGCGCAAATCTGGCAAGATTTTCAGCATACCCAGGTGGCGCTAAAACGGATTGGCACTATTCTGGATTACCCCACTGAACCGGGTAGTGCTGGGTTGTTATCCAGTTCGAATAGCCCAGGGGGGCTGGTTTTTAAACAGGTACGTTTCCGTTACCGACCCGATACCGCCGAAGTGATACAAAATCTTAATTTAGATATTGCTGGTGGTGAGTTTATTGGTATTACCGGCCCGTCTGGCTGCGGAAAATCCACATTAACCAAGTTACTTCAACGATTATATACGCCGCAACACGGGCAAATTCTGGTCGATGGGCAGGATTTAGCTATTACGGATGCCACCACCTTGCGCTGTCAGATGAGTGTGGTGTTGCAGGAGAGCGTACTATTTTCCGGATCGATACGTGACAACATATGTCAATGCCGGCCAAATGCTGATGATACTCACGTTGAGCAGATTGCCCGCTTAGCCGGTGCACATGACTTTATTGTCGCATTACCACAGGGTTATCACACGCCAGTCGGTGAACGCGGCAGTTTGTTATCGGGTGGGCAGCGGCAGCGGGTAGCGTTAGCCAGAGCACTGATGGCGGATCCCAAAATACTGATTCTTGATGAAGCAACCAGTGCGCTGGATTATGAATCTGAGGCGGCGATTATGCGCCAGTTGCCGGAAATCACCCGTAATCGCACAGTCATATGCATCGCACATCGTTTAAACACCTTGCGCCAATGTCATCGTATTTTGGTGTTAAAAGAGGGGCAGGTCTTAGAGCAGGGTAACCATCAAGAGTTGTTGAATCAGTCCGGTACCTATGCGCGTTTGTGGCGCTTACAGACCGAGTAAATAAAGGGGCGGTTAAGCCCCTGGGTGGTTGACACAAAGCTGCTGATAGTTCAGTGAGTGAAGGGTTTACCGCACCTAGGGGCACTCCGACGGCTTACGCCGTTACGACCCCCACGGCACGATTCCCCTTCATTTGGCTATGCCAGTGGTCACAAAGAGGTTGTTAAATCTCCTCAGCGATTCAGGTGGTAATAGACTTCATTCCAGCGAATTTCATTTTTGAATGCTGGCAATGTGGTGTCGTTATCAATCAGCAGGAATTCAATACCGTGCATTTCAGCATACAAACGCAATTCATCCACCCCAATAGCTTGTGAGAACACGGTATGGTGTGCGCCACCGGCGATAATCCAGGCCTCGGCGGCGGTTGCCAGTGAAGGTTGAGCTTGCCAAATAGCGCGGGCTACCGGCAGTTTTGGCAATGGATGCGGTTGCTCGACGGTATCAACCACATTGACCAACAAGCGGAAGCGGTTCCCCATATCGATTAAGCTGGCATTCAGTGCCGGGCCTGCCGGAGTTGAGAAGATCAACCGGGCGGGGTCGGCTTTACCGCCAATACCTAAATGCTGTACGTCCAACAGCGGTTTTTCTTCTTTGGCGATAGATGGGCAGACTTCCAGCATATGGGAACCCACCACCAGATCATGACCCGGCTGGAAGTTATAGGTGTAATCCTCCATAAAGGAGGTACCACCTTTTAGACCGGTACCCATGACTTTCAGAATGCGTAATAATGCGGCGGTTTTCCAATCGCCTTCGCCACCAAAACCGTAACCTTGTTGCATCAGGCGTTGCACCGCCAAGCCCGGTAACTGTTTTAATCCATATAGATTTTCAAAGTTAGTGGTGAAAGCCTTAAAACCACCTTGTTCCAGAAAACGCTTCATACCCAATTCAATACGCGCGGCATCGAGTAGATTTTCGCGTTTATTGCCATTCAGTTGCACGGCATCTGTTAGCCGGTAAGTGGCTTCATACTCTTCAACCAAGGTATCAATGTCACCTTTGCTGACCGCATCCACTACGGTGACCAAATCACCGATGCCATAGGCATTCACCGAGTAACCAAACTGGATCTGTGCGGCAACTTTATCCCCTTCAGTCACCGCCACTTCGCGCATATTATCGCCGAAACGGGCAACTTTCAGTTGTTGGCTTTCCTGTTTGGCAGCCGCCACGCGCATCCACTGACCAATTCGTTGATGAGCTGCTTTATCTTGCCAATGGCCGGTAATAACACTGTGTTGCTGGCGCATACGTGCGCCGATAAAACCAAACTCACGGCCACCATGAGCCGTTTGGTTCAAGTTCATAAAGTCCATATCCATGGTTTCCCATGGGATCTGAGCATTAAACTGAGTATGGAATTGCAGCAACGGTTTATTCAGAATGCTCAGCCCGCCAATCCACATTTTGGCCGGTGAGAAGGTATGCAGCCAGGTCATGACACCAATACAGGCGGTAGCGTAGTTGGCCTCACGACACAACGCGGTAATTTCATCTGGCGTGGTCACCAAAGGTTTAAGCACCAGTTTGACCGGCAAGCCCGCTTCGCTATTGAGGCTATTGACGACATGATGGGCATTATCCATCACTTGTTGCAGGGTTTTAGGGCCATACAGGTTTTGACTGCCTATCACAAACCACACTTCTGATTGCTTGAATACGTCCATCGGATACTCCATTTAATCAATTTTTATACAACATAAAGTGATAAATCAGCCGGTTAATCACGCTTCGGTTACCGGTGCGTAGTGTGGTTCAGCAGATAGACACCACTGTTGATAGCGTTGATAAAGCTGTTGATAGCGGGCAACTTGTGCGGCATTGGGCGTCAGGGTACGTTCAATCTGACACGCCATATGCTGTTGCGCCGTTGGCACATCAGCAAACACACCAGCGGCAACAGCGGCAAAAATCGCCGCCCCCAAGGCACAACATTGATCAGATGCCACAATCTGGATCGGTCGGTTCATAACATCAGCACAAACCTGCATGATAACCGGCGATTTGCGCGCAATGCCGCCTAATGCCAGCACGTTTTCCACCGGAATATTTTGCTGTTCGAAGCATTCCATAATCGCGCGGGCACCAAATGCGGTGGCGGCGATAAACCCGCCAAACAGCGTGGGAGCATCAGTTCCCAGATTGAGATCAGTGATAACGCCTTTTAGGCGCTGATTGGCATTCGGGGTGCGGCGGCCATTAAACCAATCCAATACCACTGGCAGATTATCAAGTGAGGGGTTTTTAGCCCATTCAGCCGTCAGTGAAGCCAGCAGGGTAGATTCAATCTGTTTGAGCTGTGGTTGTAATTCTGGCTGCGCCAGTGCGGCTTGATGCAGAGGCCAGCTCAATAAACGGCTGAACCAGGCATACATATCACCAAATGCTGATTGGCCCGCTTCCATACCAATCCAACCGGGAACCACGCTACCCTCTACTTGTCCACAAATCCCGGCGACAGCCCGCTCACCGACTAACTCTTTATCAGCAATCAAAATATCACAAGTGGATGTACCGATAACTTTAACTAAAGTATAAGGTTGAGCACCGGCACCGACGGCACCCATATGACAATCGAATGCACCACCGGAGATAACCACCGTCGCAGGCAGCCCCAAACGCTCGGCCCATTCAGTAGTAATCAGGCCGACCGGACGTTCAGCGGTATAGGTATCAGTGAACATTGGATATTGGAGGTTTTCGATAAGGCGACTATCAAGTGCGGCCAGGAATTCACGCGGTGGTAATCCTCCCCACGATGGGTGCCACAAGCTTTTATGCCCCGCAGCGCACCGACCACGCTGAATATCTTTCGGGGCAGTGGTGCCTGAAAGTAGTGCGGGAACCCAGTCGCATAGCTCAATCCATGACACCGCAGCATCTCGCACCGCTTTATCGGCGCGTGTGACATGCAAAATTTTCGCCCAAAACCATTCCGAAGAGTAAACCCCACCGATATAGCGCGAATAATCCTCAAATTCGCCACTGCGACATAACCGGTTGATTTCCTCAGCTTCTTCTATGGCGGTGTGATCTTTCCATAATACGAACATGGCGTTGGGGTTGTCAGCAAAATCAGGGCGCAATGCCAATATCTGACCTTGTGCATCTATCGGTGCGGGGGTGGAACCGGTGGTATCCACACCGATACCGATAATCTGTTGGCGTTGTTCTACTGACAGGCGGCTCACCACTTGGCAAATAGCTTGCTCCATGGCTTCGATATAGTCGAGGGGATGGTGGCGGAACTGGTTTTGCGCCGCGTGGCTGTAGAGGCCTTGCTGCCAGCGCGGATAGTAAACAACTTCAGTATCTATCTCGGTGCCATCCTGACAATTCACCGCCAATACCCGGACGGAATCGCTGCCAAAATCCAACCCGAGCGAGATAGCCTCTTTTGCTGATAAAGGGCGGTCTGCCGATATAACGTCGCCTGCCATGGTAGTTGCTCCTGACTCATTAAATTGCTAACAAAGATAGGAGTGAGTGGTAGCAACAGGTGAGGAGCCAATAGCTGGAAGTATGTACTTTTCTGCTTCCTATAGCGTTTTTGTGATGTCAGTCAAAAGTTAGAAATAGGTTAAATTTGCTGAATACATGGATAAATAAACTGTAATCCCTGGATGTGATAGCGCTCTACATTCTGACACGTAATTAACGTTAATACTGTCACCGTCTTACCGGGTGTGATGAGGTTAGGTGGCTTTAAATAACGCATATAACCGCTCAGAAGTTAAAAAACACGACTGATAACGTTTCCACTAAAAATCGATTGATTGTGGTGGTTGACGAGTAAACACACAAAAAACGTCTGTTCCTACAAAAAAAGACCGGAGAACACTATGCATAAATTAACTAAGGCGCTGGCAGTGGTTGGGTTAGCGGCAGTTATGTCACATTCAGCTATTGCCGAGAGCATGAAGTTAGGCTTTTTGGTCAAGCAGCCTGAAGAGCCCTGGTTCCAGACCGAATGGAAGTTCGCCGATAAAGCGGGCAAAGATTTAGGTTTTGAAGTGATAAAAATTGCCGTGCCTGATGGCGAAAAAACCCTGAATGCCATCGACAGCCTGGCCGCCAGTGGTGCGAAGGGTTTTGTTATCTGTACTCCAGATCCAAAACTGGGGCCAGCCATTGAAGCTAAGGCTCGCAGTTATAACCTGAAAGTGATCGCGGTTGACGATCAATTCGTTAATGCCAAAGGCAAACCCATGGAGAGCGTACCATTGGTGATGATGGCGGCGACCAAAATTGGTGAACGTCAGGGTCAGGAACTGTGGAAAGAGATGAACAATCGTGGCTGGCAACCGGGGGAAACTGCTGTTATGGCGATTACCTCTGATGAGCTGGACACTGCACGTCGTCGCACTTCTGGCTCAATGGACGCACTGAAAGCTGCGGGCTTCCCGGAAAAACAGATCTACAAAGTTCCCACCAAATCCAATGATATCCCAGGGGCATTCGATGCCGCTAACTCGATGTTAGTGCAGCATCCTGAAGTGAAAAACTGGCTGATTGTCGGGATGAACGACAACACCGTATTGGGTGGGGTGCGTGCTACTGAAGGTCAGGGCTTTAAGGCTCCGAATGTGATCGGCATTGGTATCAATGGGGTTGATGCGGTCAGCGAACTGTCCAAAGGTCAGGCGACGGGCTTCTATGGCTCTCTGTTACCAAGCCCTGATATCCATGGCTACAAGAGTATTCAGATGCTGCATGACTGGGTGACCAAAGATGTTGAGCCAGCGAAATTTACTGAAGTAACTGATGTGGTGCTGATCACCCGCGATAACTTCAAAACCGAGTTAGAGAAGAAAGGCTTGATGTAATTCCACTGCACGCTATGGCGCACTGGGGCCGTTTGAAATTTAGCCCCGGTGCAACCCAAACTTTATCAAGGAAGCCATCATGTCAGCACTCCATTCTGCGTTACAAGCCGAGCTGGAAGCCGAACAGTCACCTTATCTGGCTTTTTGTGGCATCGGAAAAAGTTTCCCCGGTGTGCAAGCGCTGGATGATATCAGCTTTACCTGTCAGGCCGGTCAAATCCATGCCCTGATGGGGGAGAATGGCGCAGGAAAATCGACCCTGCTAAAAATTCTCAGCGGCAATTACACCCCGACTCAAGGGGAGATTCACATTAAAGGTAAAGCGGTTCATTTTACCAATACCACCGAAGCGCTGGATGCGGGAGTGGCCATCATTTATCAGGAACTGCATTTGGTTCCGGAAATGACGGTGGCAGAAAATATCTATTTGGGCCAATTGCCCACCAAGATGGGCATGGTTGACCGTAAATTGCTACGTTATGAATCCAGCTTACAACTCAAACATTTGGGGCTGGATATTGACCCCGATACTCCACTCAAATATCTCTCCATCGGCCAATGGCAGATGGTGGAAATTGCCAAGGCGCTGGCGCGTAATGCCAAAATCATCGCCTTTGATGAGCCGACCAGTTCGCTTTCTGCACGGGAAATCGAGCAACTGTTTCGGGTGATCCGTGAGTTACGTGCTGAAGGGCGCGTCATCTTGTATGTCTCTCACCGCATGGAGGAGATCTTTGCGCTGAGTGATGCCATTACCGTGTTTAAAGATGGCCGCTACGTGCGCACTTTTGCTGATATGGCGCAGGTGAATAATGATTCGCTGGTACAAGCCATGGTTGGGCGCAATCTGGGGGATATTTATGGTTACCAGCCGCGTGAAATCGGCCCTGAACGATTGACATTGCAAGATGTAAAAGCCATCGGCGTGAAATCGCCTATTAGCTTAACCGTGCATCAGGGTGAGATTGTTGGTTTGTTTGGCCTGGTCGGTGCCGGGCGCAGCGAATTACTTAAAGGGCTATTTGGTGGCACCAAACTGACCAGTGGGCAGGTGTTACTGGATGGCAAGCCGCTTACTATTCGCTCCCCGATTGATGCCATTACCGCCGGCGTCATGCTGTGCCCGGAAGATCGCAAAGCCGACGGTATCATTCCAGTGCATTCGGTGCAGGACAATATCAATATCAGCGCCCGCCGCAAAACACTGACCGCCGGCTGCCTGATTAACAATCGCTGGGAACAAGAGAACGCCGCACTACGCATTCAGTCCTTGAATATCAAAACCCCTGGCCCTCAGCAGTTGATTATGAATCTCTCCGGAGGAAATCAGCAGAAAGCCATTTTGGGCCGCTGGTTATCTGAGGATATGAAAGTGATCCTGTTGGATGAACCGACACGCGGTATTGACGTTGGGGCCAAGCATGAAATCTATAACGTGATTTATGAACTGGCGAAACAGGGCATTGCTGTGCTGTTTGCGTCAAGTGATTTGCCAGAGGTTCTTGGGCTGGCAGACCGAATTGTGGTGATGCGTGAAGGGGCCATCTCCGGAGAGTTAGATCACGGTTATGCCACTGAAGAGCAAGCGCTCAGTCTGGCGATGCTACGTACCCCAAATATGGCGACGGATACCGCACCTGCGGTGGCCTGATTGTGAAGGAGAATATAATGAATACATCCATGTCCAGCGTGACGTTAAGTTCAGATAAGAAAACCCCAGCATCACCTCAGCCACCGCAAGAGGCCCCGGCTAAAGGGGGATTGGGTCTGTCTCGTATTTGGGATAGCTACGGCATGCTGGTGGTGTTCGCCGTGGTGTTTATTGGCTGTGTCATCTTTGTGCCTAACTTTGGCTCCTTTATCAACATGAAAGGGTTGGGGCTGGCTATCTCGATGTCCGGAATGGTGGCGTGTGGCATGCTGTTTTGCCTGGCATCCGGTGATTTTGACTTATCCGTCGCCTCGGTTATTGCTTGTGCGGGGGTCACCACCGCGGTGGTCATCAATATGACCGAAAGCTTATGGCTGGGGGTGGGGGCGGGTTTGTTACTGGGCGCACTGTGTGGTCTGATCAACGGCTTTGTCATTGCCCGCTTAAAAATCAACGCCCTAATCACCACGCTGGCGACCATGCAGATTGTTCGTGGCCTGGCTTACATCATTTCTGATGGTAAAGCGGTGGGTATCGAAGATGAGCGTTTCTTCGCGCTCGGTTACACCAACTGGCTGGGTTTGCCCGCTCCGATCTGGATCACTATTGCTTGTCTGGCGCTGTTCGGTTTCTTGTTGAATAAAACCACCTTTGGCCGCAATACACTGGCGATCGGCGGCAATGAAGATGCTGCGCGCTTAGCGGGTGTGCCGGTGGTACGCACCAAAATCATTATCTTTGTGTTGTCTGGTTTGGTATCCGCCGCTGCGGGGATCATTCTGGCGTCACGTATGACCAGTGGTCAGCCGATGACCTCAATTGGTTATGAGTTGATAGTCATCTCCGCTTGTGTGCTCGGTGGGGTCTCGCTCAAAGGTGGGATTGGCAAAATCTCCTATGTTATCGCCGGTATTTTGATTCTGGGGACAGTGGAAAATGCCATGAACCTACTGAATATTTCTCCGTTCTCACAATATGTGGTGCGTGGCTTGATCCTGCTGGCAGCGGTTATCTTCGACCGTTACAAACAGCTAGCTAAACGGACGGTATAAACGCACGGATGACAGGAAAGTCCATAAAAATCCACCGTGGCTCACAATTCTGTGATCACTATCGGGCAGATTTGAAATCTGCCCGATAAACTCAAATATAAATGGGTATAGGCGAATACCAATTAGGAAATGACACCAAGGAGACTCAATGTACCATCGAATGGTTCAGGAACCGCAACCTAATCCCTTGCTGCCAGGCTACACCTTTAACGCTTATCTGGTGGCTGGATTAACCCCGATTCTGGCTGATGGACCACTCGATTTTTTCATCGACCGGCCCGGCGGCATGAAAGGTTATATCTTGAATCTGACCATTAAGGGTCAGGGCAAGATTTTTGATGGTGAAAACACCTTTTACAGTAATCCCGGTGATTTGCTGCTCTTTCCGCCTAAAGTGGCACATTATTATGGCCGCTCACCGAACAGTGATTGTTGGTATCATCGCTGGGTCTATTTCCGGCCTCGGGCCTATTGGGCAGATTGGTTGGAGTGGCACAGTAAAACCCATGAAGTAGGGCGTTTATCCTTACCCAACAATAACTTGCTGCTGGAATTTGATCGCCTGTTTGCCAATATAGAACAGACGCAAAAATCTGGGCGGCGCTTTGGTGAAGAGTTAGGGATGAACTTGCTGGAGCGGCTGTTGCTGCGTGCAATGGAAGAAGATCCTCTCAGCCCGCAACGTATTATGGATCCGCGGGTGATCGAGGCCTGCCAATTTATCACCGGCAATTTAGCCGGTGAGTTGCGCATTGATGAAGTTGCCCGCCATGTCTGTTTGTCACCGTCACGCTTGGCGCACCTGTTTCGCGAGCAAGTGGGGATTAATATCTTGCGCTGGCGCGAAGACCAGCGGGTGATCCGCGCTAAATTATTACTGCAAACCACGCAAGAGCCGATCGCGACTATTGGTCGAGTGGTGGGGTATGACGACCAGCTTTACTTTTCCCGAGTATTCCGCAAACGTGTGGGGGTTAGCCCCAGTGATTTCAGGCGTCGCAGCATTGAAACCAATTACCCACAACGCAGCTTACGCCATCCCGAATGGCGCGAGAATGCCGAGGGCATGGTACGGGTTTAATACCGCTTATCCTGTGAAGCAAAAAATTACCTCTTGTCGCGGGAATCATCATAGTGTCAAATCGATTGTATCGAGTGATACCGGGCAAGAGGAAATATGTGATGGCTGAAAATATAAAAGTGGGTTTACTGGGTTATGGCTACGCCAGTAAAACATTCCATGCTCCACTGATAGTTGGGACGCCTGGGCTGGAACTGGCGGGGGTTTCTAGCAGTGATGCCAGTAAAGTTCATGCAGATTGGCCGTCAATGACTGTCGTTGCTGACCCGCAAGTCTTATTTAATGACTCTTCAATTGATCTCATCGTTATTCCAACCCCCAATGATACCCATTTCCCTTTGGCTCAACAGGCTCTGGCAGCCGGTAAACATGTGGTGGTCGATAAACCGTTTACCATTACACTGTCACAAGCGCGAGATCTGAAGCAACAGGCTGACGAAGCCGGGCTGCTATTATCCGTATTCCACAATCGCCGCTGGGACAGTGATTTTCTGACATTAAAAACACTACTGGCGGAAGGTTCGCTGGGGAAAGTCGTCTATTTTGAATCTCACTTTGACCGTTATCGTCCTGAAATCCGCCAGCGCTGGCGTGAGGATGGTGGTGCTGGCAGCGGTATTTGGTACGATCTGGGGCCGCATTTACTGGATCAAGCGCTGCAACTCTTTGGTTTGCCAGACAGCTTAAATGTGGATTTAGGAATGCTACGTCCAGGGGCGCAGTCGGTTGACTACTTCCATGCCATTCTCAGCTATCCGGATCAACGTGTGGTGTTACATGGCACGGTTTTGGCGGCGGCAGAAACTGCGCGTTATATCGTCCACGGTATGCAAGGCAGCTACATTAAATTTGGTTTAGACCCACAGGAAGACCGACTAAAAGCTGGCGAGCGTTTACCGCAGGCTGACTGGGGCTATGACATGCGCGATGGTATCGTGACACTGTCACATAATGGTGTGCTGGCCGAGAAACCTTTGCTGACAATACCGGGTAACTATCCTGCTTACTATGCTGGGATCCGTGAAGCCATCTTGGGCACGGCAGCCAATCCGGTGCCAGCATCTGAAGCGATTACGGTGATGGAGTTGATTGAGTTGGGCATTGCCTCTGATCAACAGAAAAAAACGCTGCCAGTTGTCACGGCAAATTGAGTTAGACCTCTGCGTTTTTTTTAAACTATACCCAAAGCTATTGGAGTTGCGGGTAGGCAGCAAGCGAACAAATCCCGATGAGCTTACATCAGTAAGTGATTCGGGTGAGTAAGCGTAGCTAACACCCCCGCAGCTTCTAGAGCGAAGGGTATATTGAAGGAATACTTTTGCATGTCTTGGTTACAACGCTTACGAATCGATAAGTTCTTATTGGTACTCATACTGGTCGTTATAATTGCCTCGATTTTCCCTTGTGAGGGTGAGGTCAAAGTATGGTTTGAGCACCTGACGACGGCAGCTATCGCATTACTGTTCTTTATGCACGGTGCCAAGCTGTCCCGCGCAGCGATAGTCTCCGGCATGGGGCATTGGAAACTGCATTTGGTGGTATTCCTCAGCACGTTCGCTCTGTTTCCGCTACTGGGATTGGGGATGAATGTGTTGGTTCCTGGGGTGCTAACGCCAACGCTGTATCTGGGGTTCCTCTATCTGTGTGCATTGCCAGCGACGGTGCAATCGGCCATCGCCTATACCTCAGTAGCCGGGGGCAATGTAGCCGCTGCCATATGTAGTGCATCGGCGTCCAGTATTCTCGGTGTGTTTTTATCACCGATTCTGGTGGGAATGCTGATGCATACCCAGGGGGGCGATACTGATACTTTGCATGCTATCGGATCTATCATCATGCAATTGATGGTGCCGTTTATTGTCGGTCACTTATCACGTCCACTGATTGCTAAATGGGTTGAGCGTCATAAGAAACTGGTTAATATCACTGACCGGTCATCAATTTTATTGGTGGTTTATGTTGCTTTCAGTGAGGCGGTAGTGCAGGGGATTTGGCACCAAATCGACGGCTGGTCTTTGCTGGCAATATTGGTTTGTTCAATGGTTTTGCTGACATTGGTGTTGGTCGTCAATACGTTGGCTGCCCGTTGGTTGGGCTTCAACACTGCTGATGAAATTACCATTGTGTTCTGCGGCTCGAAGAAAAGTCTGGCTAATGGAATTCCGATGGCTAATGTGCTGTTTCCTGCCTCGGTCGTGGGGGTTATGGTATTGCCGTTGATGATATTCCATCAGGTTCAATTGATGGTTTGTGCGGTATTGGCGCAGCGCTACGCCAAACGGGTCGCCAGAGAGAATGCGGAAATGCTCACTGCGAAAACACACGAGACATTGTAACTGGCCAACTTCAGTTATCGAAGGGGTAACCGTAGCCAGAGGCGCTCCGGTGGCTCACGCCACTACGACCCCAACGGCACGTTTCCCCTTCATTTGGCTTTGTTAGTGACTCGAAGCGCGTAGAACTTTTTAGTGATACGCGCTTTTTTATATCCTGCTGTTTAGTTGCGAACTTTGTCGCGCAAGGCCTGCTTTTCTTGCTCACTGATAAAGGCCATTGTCAGGCCATTTTCTTGCGCCTGACGAATTTCTTGTGGCGTCAGGCCAGCGGCTGGTGCGGCAACATGATACTCATTAGCTATTTCAACTCCTTGAACCGCAGGATCATCAGTGTTGATAGAGGCTAATACGCCATGGCGCAAGAAGGTGGCTAATGGGTGAGTGGCCAGTGATGCCACGGTGCTGGTTTGGATATTGGATGTCAGACAGGATTCAATCCCAATATTATGCTCAGCCAAATAATCCATCAGTTTGATATCTTCTACAGCTTTAACACCGTGACCGATACGTTCCGCCCCTAACTCGCGAATAGCCTGCCAGATGCTCTCAGGGCCAGCGGCTTCACCGGCATGGACGGTAATCCGCAAACCGGCATCGCGTGCGCGGTTAAAGTGACTGCGGAATAGCCCACCAGGGAAACCCAGCTCATCACCCGCCAGATCCAGCGCAGTAATAGCATCACGATGCGCCAGCAAACCATCCAACTCTTGCAGACAGGCTTGCTCACCAAAAGTGCGGCTAAGAATACCAATGAGACGAATATCCATATCAAAATCACGACAACCAGATTGAATGCCATCAATAACGGCTTCAACTACACCGGCGACGGGTAGCTGATGCTTCATCGCCATATAAAACGGAGAGAAACGCAGCTCGGCATAATGTAAGCCCGCATTGGCGGCATCTTCGACGTTCTCATAAGCCACGCGGCGACAGGCTTCCAAAGAGCCTAAAACAGCGACGCCCCAATCCAGTTTCTGCAGGAAGCTAATTAAATCAGGTTCGGTTTTAGTGATTTGAACATGCGGGCGCAGAGCCTCTAACTCATCAGCAGGCAGCGACAGATTGAACTGACGTCCCAGATCCAAAATAGTTTGCGCACGAATATTGCCGTCAAGGTGGCGATGAATGTCAGTCAAAGGAAGGCGGGGGTCAATCATATGTGCACTCACTGGATTATTATGGATTAAGTGCAGAACATTATAAAAACAAATCAGTGAAAATATCCACCGCGTTACATAAAAAAGTGATGAAACTCTCATTTTAGCACCTTTTTATCCTGCAAAAGGTGCCTGTAAATCGTATTACTGTGGAGAGAAAGGCGATTTCAACACTTGTAATGTTCCATTTTTCTCCGCTGCAACAAACGCAGCTTTGGCGCGTTTCATTCCTTCTTTTTTACGCTGCAGTATCATAAAATCGAGGTGTTTTGATTGCATATCCTCTTCCTCCTTCATCAATAATGACAGCCTCAGAGAAAATTATAATGAAATCATGATCGTCGATCGAAGAATCCAGTCGATGAAAAATGAACTCACCATAACGAGCAGTTATAAAATTCATGGTTGTTATTCTAGGTACAAGTCCTTGTTTCCTATAAATAAATGAATGCGGCCATTCCACTGGGGAGCCACATTCTTATATTTATTCGCCAGATTAACAACCAGTTATAACCGACGCAAACTTGCTATTCGCCCTGTAAAAACCGGATCCCATTAATGAGTTTATCCATTCCGGCTGCAACTTTACTGCGCGAACAACCGACATTAAAGCGTAGGAAGCCACGGCCTTCTTCACCGTAAGTAAAGCCGGGCATAATGGCGACTTTCTGTTGCTCGATTAGCACGCTCTGCAATTGATTATCGTCAATATTTAATGGTCGCAAATCTATCCACGCCAAATAGGTTGCCTGCGGTGGCTGCCAGTTTAATGTGGGAAATGCTTCATTCAATCGCTGAGCAACATAAGCCAGATTGGCTTGCAGATAATTGCGTAATTCGTCCAACCAGGGTTCAGCCTGGCGGTAGGCCGCAATGTGCGCCACGATAGCTAAAACAGCAGGAGAAGAGAGGCCATCACGGCCCTTTAACATTTGGCTATAGGTTTCACGAGTTTCAGTATCACTGATAAAACCGTAAGCCCCCGTGAGCGCCGGAATATTAAATGTCTTGGAACCCGAAGTCAGTAAGGCCCAGGGTGTTAGCCCCACCTGACTCCATGGCGTATGCGCTTGATTACCCCACGTCATATCCATGTGAATCTCATCACTGATAACCTTGACCTGATGGCGCTCACATAACTCGGCCATTTGGGTGAGTTCTGCTGCTGTCCAGACCTTGCCAGTTGGGTTATGCGGGCTGCACAGTAACAATATTTTGGTTTGCGGGCGCGCCAGTAATGCTTCCAGATGTGCCATATCACACTGCCACTGATTATCGACTTTATGCAGCGGGCAACTGAGTAATTGGCGCTGATTGCCGAGGATCACTTTGTAAAAAGCATCATAAGCGGGGGTGTGGGTGACGACGAAATCACCGGGTGCCGACCAGCAGCGAATCAGTTGGGCCACCATATAGATGACCGACGGCCCATAGACCGCCATTGATGTATCAATATGACAATGAAAACGTTGCAGATACCAGTGGCGGATTGCGCCGAGAAAATCTTCATGTTGCCAGCGACTGTACCCCAGCACACCGTGTCCGATGCGCTGATTGAGTGCTTGCAAAATAACCGGAGCGGTAGGGAAATCCATATCTGAGATAGTGAAGGGCAGCAAATCCGCAGCACCAAAGCGGTCAGCAATATAGTCCCACTGGGTACACCAGGTGCCGTGGCGATCGACGGGGGTGGAGAAATCAAACATCAGCATCTCGCTTATGAAAAAACGGGGTATCAGAGTACCCCGTGGCAGTTAATGACAAACCTATTTATAGAAAGTTAAATGAAGGGGAAACGTGCCGTTGGGGTCGTAGCGACGCAGTCGCCGGAGCGCCCCGAGGTGCGGTCAACCCTTCACTCACTGAGTTTGGCTTCTTATGACATGGCAAATTGACCATTCCCTATCAGTGAGTCTAATTCATCTTTCACTGATTGCACTTGTGGGCCGATAACAACTTGAAGGTTGTGGTCATTGAGCTGAATGACACCAATGGCACGATTGGCTTTCAATGCCTCTTTATCTACTAAATTCATATCCTTAACCGACATGCGTAAGCGCGTAATACAGTTATCCAATGAGACGATATTATCGGCACCACCCAGAGCAGCCAAGATAGCAGGGGAGTTATAGCCGGATTTACCACTAACAGCGCCACTGGCTGCTTTTTCTGCATTGCTGCTGGCGGTGGTTTCATTCTCACGACCCGGTGTTTTGATATTGAAGTGCTGAATAGCAAAACGGAAAATACAGTAGTAAGCCACAAACCAGATCCCGGCAACGACAGGCACCCAGTACCATTTGGTTGCGGTACCATGCAGAATGCCAAATACCACGAAATCAATGATATTACCGTCAGTATTACCGATGGTCACCCCTAATAGTGCCATCACAGTAAAGCCCAGCCCAGTCAGGATGGCATGGATCAAATACAGGAACGGGGCAACAAACAGGAACAGGAACTCAATGGGTTCTGTGGTGCCGCCGATAACACAAGCAACGACACCCGAAATCAACAACCCTTTAATTTTATGGCGATTTTCTGGCTTAGCACAATGATACATTGCCAGTGCTGCACCTGGCAGGCCGCCGAGAAACGCGGGCATTTTACCTTGCGACAGGAAGCGAGTGGCACTTTCAGAGAAACCGGTGGTGGTAGGGCAAGATAATTGCGCCTGGAAAATAGTTAACGCGCCGCTAACACTATGACCGCACACATCCATCGTGCCGCCCGCTTCGGTGAAGCGGATCAATGCCACTAAGATATGATGCAGGCCGAATGGCAACAATAAGCGCTCGCCGCTGCCGAAAATCATCGGCCCGAACATACCAGCGCCGTTAATCAAACGGCCTAAGCCATTGATGCCTAGTGCAAACCAAGGCCAGATCAGTGGGATCAACAAACCCACCAAGCCGAGCACCACGGTGGTGACGATCGGCACGAAACGGGTACCACCAAAGAAGGCTAATGCATCAGGTAAGCGAATGGTATTGAAACGTTCATGCAGTAAATAAACAATTATCCCCACGATCACCGCGCCTAAAATACCGGTATCGATGGACTGGATGCCCAATATGTTCTGAATGTTATGTGTTTTCAGGACCAGTGGGTCAGTTGTCGGTAATACGCCGCTGGTGGTCAGGTAAAAGTTAGTTGCCAGATTCAGTACGGCAAAACCAACGAAACCGGAGAATGCTGCCACCCCTTTGTTTTCACGCGCCATACCCAGTGGGATCGCGATGGCGAACATGACCGGTAAGAAGCTAAAGGCGAATGAACCAACCTTACTCATCCAGGTAAACAATAGCTGGAAGGCCGGGTGACCAATAAAGGGCAATAGGGTGATGACATCTTTACTGCTAAGTGAACTGCCGATACCCAGCATGATCCCGCAGAAGGAGAGCAAGGCGACCGGTAGCATGAAGGTTTTCCCTAAACTCTGGAAAAACTCCCACAGCGTAATTTTTTGTTTTTTTGCCGCTGACATAGTGACTCCTGTACTGGCACATACCTGATGTTAAAAACGCCATTGCTGATGGATAATGGCGACTATTTCGCCTCCCTGTCTGGAGGTAAAATAAGATAAAACGTTTAACCCAGATAATATGAGTGATAAGTCACAATTACTGATCCTATTTTTGTATTAGAGTAAATCATCAGATTAAACGTTTAACTTGGCTTATTTTTTGGCATGACAACTAAAAAAACGACAATCACCGATGTAGCTAAATTTGCTGGCGTCTCTGTGGCGACTGTTTCGTTAGCGATCAGTGGCAAAGGGCGGATCTCTCCGGCGACAGCCGAGCGGGTTAATCAGGCAATCGAACAGTTAGGCTATGTCCGTAACCGCCAGGCGGCACAGTTACGCGGCGGGGAGTCAGGTGTCATTGGCCTGATTGTGCGTGATATTGGCGATCCTTTTTATGCGGAAATGACCGCGGGATTAAGTGAGGCGATTGAAGCCGAGGGCAAGCTGTTATTCCTGACGCAAAGTGGCCGAGACGGTAAGGGATTGCTGCGTTGTTTTGACACCCTTATCGACCAAGGCGTCGATGGTTTGGTGCTGGGCGGTGGGGCCAAGCGGGAGATGGGGCTACAAGAAAAGGCGGCTGAGCATGATATTCCACTGATTTGTGCCGCCCGTTCCAATGTGCTGGACGGTGTCGATGTGGTGCGCCCTGATAATATGCAAGCCGCTAAAATGGCGACCGAGTTTCTGATTGGCCGTGGTCATCGGCAAATTGCCTATCTGGGGGGGCATTCGCACTCGCTGACGCGCGCTGAGCGGCTCGGGGGCTTTTGTGCCACTTTGGTGCAGTATGGGCTACCGTTTCGTTCGGAATGGGTGGTCGAATGTGATGGTCAGCAACAGGCGGCGGCTGATGCAGCAGAAGAGCTATTACGGCGTCACCCTAATGTCAGTGCGATTGTCTGCCATCAGGCATCCATCGCACTGGGAGCCTATTTTGGTATTTTACGCACTGGCAGGACGATTGGCAGTGCGGGAGTAGATACTTATCTCGATCAGCAAGTGGCATTGATTGGTTTTGGTGATGTGCCAGCAGCAGAGCTGACCGAACCACCATTGACCTTTATCACTAGTTCCGCCAGAGAGATTGGTTACAGCGCCGGGCAGCGGTTACTTCAGCGTATTGCCGGGGTAGATTTGCAATTACAAAACGTGATATTACCGCCGGTGCTGATCCGCCGAGGGTCGGCCTGAACTTAGGGCGAACCACTATTGTCTGGTGCGGGTTAACATGCATAAAACCTTATTCATAGTTTTATCTTAAAGCAAGATATCAAGTATTTCATGATGGTTTTTCTTTCTATAAACAAGAAAGTACCGACAGATTGCTTTGATAAAATACTCATGTTTTATACTGATATTCTTAGTGCAGGTGTATGGTTTTTTTGTGTGTTTTTTCTTCGAATGCACAGGGGTAGATTTCTTTGCCGTAGACTTATTGGCAGCAAGAGTATTTCTTATCAGGTTTGTGGTGCTATCAATAACAAAACTGTCTTTATTTAAAGTAAATGAGAGTGTTACGTGGTTGACGATGGGTACATTAGCCTGTTTCTCGGCAGGAGATCTCATTTTCATATATAACTCGATTATAAATTGATCGTTTGTTATCTGAGTTATTTTTTTGACTAATTTTTTTTGTTGCGAACTGACAGAAAAATAAACCGTAGAATTTTCTTCCAGATTGATGTTGTTCGCACTATAAAGTGGGAGGCCAGATTTAGGAGGGATCACAGGCGATGCCTTGTCTTGGAGAAAAATATAACATAAGTTATTGTGTTATCTCTCTCTTTAATAAAACGAGCATGTACTGCTTATTGGTTAGAAACGACTTATTTTCAGATAAAAAAACGGAGCCATCTGGCCCCGTTTATTCATGGTGTTAAGATTCAATATTTATTGCGCTGGTGCAGCTGGTGCGACGGGCACCTCTTCAGATTCCGTGCCGGAATCTTCTTCAGCCGGTGCGCCACCGAACATGCCAAACAGGCCCACGAATTCTTGCAGTGACATCTTCTGACCATTCAAATCGACCTGGTTATCAGCAAAGTGGAAGCTGCTGCTAATAACATCATCTTTAGTGGTCGTCAGTTTAAACATCTGGCCCATGGCCGCAATGCCCTGAACTTGCTGCTGTGCCAGTTTTTGTGCTTCTTCCTGGTTATAACCTTGCAGGCGTGCGGCCTGAGTGGTTAGTTCCGTGGCCATAGCCATTGGAATAGTCAATGTTGCATCGACTTTTTTCACTGATTGCGCCAGCATCGGCTCACTACCAGCTTTGGCTTGTGCCGGATCAGTCAGCGCGATGTTCAGAGTGAAGGTACTTTCGCCTTTGGCATTTTTCCAACTCAGTGGCGCTATGCTCATGGTTGGATTGCCTTTCAGCAAAGCGGGCAGATTAGCAATCAGCATCTCGGTCATTTGCTCTTGATAAGCAACGGGATCGAGGTTTTCACCCGCCTGAACAGCCTTCAGCACTTGCTGGTTATAGGCGTTGGTAAACTGCTTCAAGCTTTGACCGTCAAGTTTGTCGAAGGCGAAAGCCAATTTGCCGGAGCCGAAGTCATTATCCTGAATTTTTAGTGCGTCCAGGGTGTAAGTCAGCTTGCCGTTCAAGTCTTTGTCGGTTTCGCCCAATTGAGTATTCAGGTTAAAGCCCACCAGTGTTGCGATCTCTTTGCCATCAATACTGAAGCCAATTTGTTTGATCCCCAGTTGTTGGGAACCAATACTGAGATCAAACTTGCCGATATTGGTGTCACTTTTAATCACCAAACCTTGCAGACTAAATTGCTCAACTTGATCCCACTGATTTTTGCTGGCGAAAACCAGGCTATCACTCGAACCACTCATGGTGACATCACGCAGATCGCGGGAGACATCAGCATCAATTTTAGCACCAGAAAATTTCATGCTGGTGGCGTTTTGCTGATAATCAATCGGAATAAACGTAATGGCAGAAGAGGTATCACCGCTGTATGAAATGCGCGAATCCGCTGTAAACGGTGATTGGCCTTTAGTGACTTCAAACAGCTTTTTCAATGCTGGGGTATTCGCCAGCTCGCTATGCACTGATGCCATGCTGGGGATCAGATTGAATCTTTTTAACTGTGCTAATGGGAAAGGGCCATGATCGATAGTTTCGATGAATGCGACTTCTTCACCTTCTTTCAAGGCCTTTTCACCTGCAACGCTGCTATCTGCTTGCAACACATAGCGCACCTGGCTACTGAACAGGCCACGTTGGTAATCTTTATAAGCGAACTTCACGCCAGCTTTAGGCAGCAAGGTTCTGATCTGGTCATTGGCGTTATTAACCAATTCGCCCATACGTTGTTCAATCAATTTGCCGGTGTACCATGAGGCCCCAGTCCATGCTGCGCCAAGTACCACTATGACGCTAACCGCCACTAACGATTTTTTCATTATTGTGTTCATCCTTTTCTGATACACCAAACAAATTAATATAGGCCTAGATTAATTATTCACAAATATTATTGCGATGGGGAAATTTAACCATCGCAATAGCAAAATGCCAGCAATAGACAATAAAACAAGTCACTTCGTTCACCCTGCGTTGTAAACCCGGGCAATTGAGCCACTGCCGTGGACGGTGATTGGCGATTCATTAGCCGAAATGAAACAGGACTCACCGGGTTGCAAGGTGATTTCTTGCTGTTGCTTTTTCAAAATCGCCTGACCTTGCACACAAAATACAATGGCAGCACTGTTTTGCGCCAATTCCTGTGGCTCTGGCGTTAAGGTATGCAATGAAAAAGCAAAATCCTCAACAGGGATGGGGAATACTAACTCATTGCCTTGTTGTTTTGGTGTAGTCAGCAAGCTGGCAGCAGGTTTCGGGATAAATTGCAGGTTAGCCATTAATTCAGGGATATCAATGAACTTAGGGGTCAGTCCCGCGCGTAATACGTTATCCGAATTTGCCATCACTTCCAGCGCCACACCGTTAAGGTAGGCATGAGGGGTTTCAGCATACAAGAACATGGCCTCGCCCGGTTGCAGAGTGACCACATTCAGCAACAACGGGGAGAACAAACCACTGTCATCGGGGTAGAAACGCGAAATACTGCGAATAGTATCCCACGGCTCACCCAATTGGTTATTCAGTGCCGCTTTCAATATCCCCAAAGCACGGGTTTTCTCTTCGCCCGCCATACTCAGCAAACTGGCAAATAAGGTGGCTAAATGTTCGGTATCAGGGGAGCGTAGAAATGCTGCGATATCCGGATGAGCGGCGGCTAATGGCTGGAGCAGGGCCGCAATATCATCCAAAGTGCGGAAACCATTCATGGCCTGGAAGGGTGTTAGGGCATAAACCAACTCAGGCTTATGGTTGGCATCTTTATAATTTCGCTCGGCGGCATCCAGCGGGATACCGGCCTGATTCTCTTTGGCAAAGCCAATTTCTGCCGCAGCCTTACTTGGATGCACCTGAATGGATAATGGCTGGGCGGCACACAGCACTTTGAATAGGAAGGGGAGCTCACCAAAACGCTGAAATACCTGGTGCCCTAAAATGGTATCAGGTTGCTGCTCAATCACATCGCGCAATGAATGCCATTGGCCGTTGGCATCCGCAACTTCAGAACTGCTTTTGGGATGAGCGCCCATCCATAATTCCGCCATAGGTTTACCTTGCGGATTGGCTATGCCGTAAAGCTCGGTGAGCGCATCGGTACTGCCCCAGGCGTAATTTTGTACTGCATTTTTCATTTTTTGCATAGAGGTCATCTGCCGTTGAACCGGGCGAAACTCATCGCCCTGATAAAAATCGTCCCTTAGTAAACAATGGGGCCAAAGGGGTTGCAAGAGGTAATGCAATTCGTCTTATCAACGAATATGACTAAATGAGAGAAATGCGAATCAATCGCATAACGGTGGCGATAAATATGCCATCATATACAGGTCATACTACAACCTTCTATTCATATGCTAAGGAGACAGTGATGGTGACCACCCGCAGTGAAAAGGACTCAATGGGGCCTATCGATGTACCAGCCAGCCAATTATGGGGCGCACAAACCCAGCGCTCACTGGAACATTTTCGTATTTCACAAGAGAAGATGCCGACGGCACTGATTCACGCGCTGGCATTGACCAAACGCGCCGCCGCTCAGGTGAATATGGATCTGGGCTTGCTACCCGCCGAGCGGGCAAAAGCGATTATGCGCGCGGCAGATGAGGTTTTGAATGGCGAACATGCCAGCGAGTTTCCGCTCTCTATTTGGCAAACCGGCTCTGGCACGCAAACCAATATGAATATGAATGAGGTGCTGGCCAATCGGGCCAGTGAATTGTTAGGGGGCGAGCGAGGTAATCATCGTCTGGTTCACCCTAATGATGATGTGAATAAAAGCCAAAGTTCAAATGATGTATTCCCAACTGCAATGCATGTCGCCGCAGTTATTGGCTTAAGAGAGCATCTGTTACCTGAACTGAAAACATTGCAACAGACCCTGAGAAATAAAGCCGAAGCTTATCGCGACATTGTGAAGATTGGCCGGACGCATTTACAAGACGCCACGCCACTGACGCTGGGGCAGGAGATTTCCGGCTGGGTGGCGATGCTGACACACAACATACAACATATTGAAGCCACCATTCCTCACCTTTGCGAACTGGCGCTAGGCGGCACTGCCGTTGGGACGGGGCTAAATACTCATCCGGAATATGCGGTGCGCGTCGCCAATGAGATTGCCGCATTAGCCCAGCAACCTTTTGTTACCGCGCCGAATAAATTTGAGGCATTAGCAACCTGTGATGCATTAGTGCAGGGGCACGGCGCATTGAAAGGTTTAGCAGCTTCGCTGATGAAAATTGCCAATGATGTGCGCTGGTTATCTTCAGGCCCCCGTTGCGGCATCGGCGAGATCTCCATTCCTGAGAATGAACCGGGCAGTTCAATCATGCCGGGTAAAGTCAATCCGACCCAATGTGAAGCGATGACCATGTTATGCGCACAGGTGATGGGTAACGACGTGGCGGTTAATATTGGCGGGGCGTCCGGTAACTTTGAGTTGAATGTGTTCCGCCCGCTGGTGATTCATAACTTCCTGCAATCTATTCGTCTGCTGGCCGACGGTATGCGCGGTTTTAACGAGCATTGCGCGGTTGGCATTGAACCTAATCGCGACCGTATTAGTCAGCTACTGAATGAATCACTGATGTTGGTTACTGCGCTGAATACTCATATTGGTTATGACAAGGCGGCCGAAATTGCCAAGAAAGCGCATAAAGAGGGGCTGACCCTTAAAGCCGCGGCTCTGAAGCTAGGTTATGTTACTGATGAGCAATTTGATGAATGGGTTAGGCCAGAAGATATGGTTGGCAGTATGAAATAATCGCTATTATTACTCTCCTATAGCGCTGGGGGTTCTTTCCGGCGCTTTGAGGGAGGAATCCATGCATTATAATGTCAGAATGTAATTAGCGTGATAATTAAAGCACTATCGAATGATGATATTAAAAAAGAGTAAATCATCTTATTTAGGT
>NZ_CACVAD010000030.1 GCF_902726545.1 Yersinia artesiana
ATCCTGTTTAGAGAATTGATTATAAACGAATTAGGATTTTTTTTATTGAAATGTAATTGGATTACTCAGTAAAAAAGCTAAAAAATAGCTAAAGTTATCTTTCCAAATGTAAATATATACGATTTTTCGACGCCTTCTGTAGGAAATGTAGAAGAGTTTCATGGTGCATTGCTTGATTTATTCCAGCATAAATATCAGAGAGATAGCCTCTGATTTGATAATATTTCGGCAGAATGGGAATAAAAAATGAATAGCAATACATTAAGAATCTTGCTATCTCGGTAAAGAGAGACATTGCGATTAGCATCAAAACAAAGCAAAAAACCCGCTTAGTTGCCTAAGCGGGTTTTTCTAATTTGGCTCCTCTGACTGGGATCGCCTTAGCCAATAACTGGCTAATAAGTAAGCTAGACCTGAATTTCCTTTCTGTCAAGACCGCTAAAATGACCACCCATCCTTGCCGTTTTACTTAAAGCAGGCTTATACGCTTCGCTTCATGTGTAGATTGTTCTTTGGTGAACTCTACTTATGAAGGATGGGAAGCTAGAGTGAGCATCAAAAAGTCCGCTCTGTGCTGTGAGTTCAACGGGTCGCTGCAACGCTATCCTTAACCAAGTGAGAACGCGATTTGTTTAATCGGGTCCTTAGTAAGCCGAAGCGCCTTACTAGCGAGCCTAACTCGCCAGTTGGAAAGATAATTAAGTGGGGTTGTTCCTGTCAATTGAGAGAACCGCCTGACAAAACCAGCACGTGACATTCCTCAGGTAAGCACCAGTTACGCGCAGGGTCACCATGGATTTCACTAAGCACTCGCATTATTCGGGGGTCGCGTAAAGCTCCCATCCACCCCTGATTTGATTCATCAGACTCATGCATCCAACTTCTTACACCCTCAATCATGATCAGATGCATCAAATGATCTGTCACGGCCGTCGAACCAGCTCTCTGGAATAGTTTTTCGTTACGGATGTAGTTCATCAGCCAGGTAAAAACCGAAGATTCATTGGAACCGGATTTTATGAAAATCACGGGCGGTAGCTCATTAAGCAATAAATCTGCAGAAGTCTTGTCGATCTCCATTTTTCCCGCGATAAGAAAAAGATAATCACCACCATAGTTGGCAATACTTTCGCGAAGGATGAACGGAGTGTCTTCAGATTCAGCAGTAACTTTCCCTGTCAACGTAGTCAGTGAAAAGCCAAGAGAGCGTGTCAGTATCACTCCATCACCTTCGCCCAGCTCATGCCATGCAGAGCTACCATCCGGCCGAAAGCGTGCTATTCCAACACTTACGTTTTTTGTTAAGCCTTGGTTTTATAATGATCACTTCGGTTTATGCTGAAAATAAGCCGGGTAAAAGAGAAGATGTTGATACCTATATTAATTTACCACTAACTTTAAGAAGCAGGGGTAGTTTCTTCATCGGTGGTGATAAAGTTGAGCAAACCAAAGCAGAACTGGGAAAGAAGCGCCCGGTAGACAGCATTACCGTTAATCAGATGTATGTAGAATACATGGTCGCTGCAGGTAAGGAGACGTCTCCGCCTATTGTTATGATCCATGGAGCAGGTCTGAGCGGGGAAAGTTGTGACACTACTCCAGATGGCAGAATGGGGTGGTGCGAGTATTTTGTGCGCAATCATTCCCCCGTATATGAGCCCTTTGCAATATCAGAAATGGCTGCGACTCAATGAAGCACGTCGCCTGATGTTCAGCGAGCGAATGAATGCCGCCAGCGCGGCTTTTCAGGTCGGCTACTAGAGCCCTTCGCAGTTCAGCCGTGAGTATACAAGTTTGTTTTGTGCTCCCCCGCGTAGTGATATCGAAGCGTTACGTCGGAAGTTGTTTGGCCAGAATATTGAGATGTAAAAGGGGTAACGCAGTCATGATACCTGCGATTTATTAAATTTGTTCATTACTGATATTTCTATTGCGTGGTTGTGTCGATGTCGTGGTTGTTGATACCGTTATTAAGTGTTAGGGAGAAAGTTTATTAATTAATTCATTGATGCTGGTTCGCCCAAAATGTTAATTATTCAGCTTTGATGTTGTTCATCCGGTGTATTACCTGGATGGTAACGCTGAATTATTCATATCCGGCTTGTGGTTTGGTGTGTTCAGGAAATAAATTCATTTTTTACGGCTGTATTTTTCTTAACTTAAGTATTTTCCATATCAGCACTTGCCATTGTATGAGGTATTTTATGAAAACGGTTGGTTATGCAGCACACTCTCGTGAAGCGAAACTGGTTCCTTATCATTTTGAACGTCGTGATTTACGTGAAAACGATGTTGTGATAGAAATTCTCTACTGCGGCGTGTGCCATTCAGACTTACACACGGTGAATGGTGACTGGGGCGCGCAACCTTACCCATTGGTTCCTGGCCACGAAATTGTCGGTATCGTGACGTCAGTCGGTCCGAGTGTCACCAAATATCATCAGGGTGACCATGTTGCCGTTGGCTGTATGGTAGATAGCTGTATGCACTGTGATCAATGCGAGCACGGTGAAGAACAGTTTTGCCGTCACGGAATGACGCCAACGTACGGCGCCCCAGACCGGATTAGCGGCGAAGTCACTCAGGGCGGCTACTCCAAACATATTATTGTGCGCGAAGAGTTTGTTCTGCGGATCCCGGAAAATATGGATTTGGCGAGAACCGCGCCGATTCTTTGCGCAGGTATCACCACATTCTCTCCGCTGCGTACCTGGAATGTCGGACCGGGAAGTCGTGTTGGTGTCATCGGTTTGGGCGGGTTAGGTCATATGGCCGTTAAGCTGGCCGTTGCGATGGGTGCCGATGTTACCGTCATCAGTCGTACCAACAGCAAAGAGAAAGAGGCCAAAGCGCTCGGTGCGAAAGGTATCCTGCCTTCTTCTGACCCGCAGGCACTACAAGCATCAGCGTGCGCATTCGATTTAATCATCGATACAGCACCCGTTAAGCATGATCTGAATATCTATACTCCGCTGTTAGATATTGATGGTTCACTAGTCATTGTCGGCCAAATTGGTCTGATGGATGAGCCGCTGACGATCCCGCTGGTTATGGGGCGCCGTCGGGTTGCTGGTTCGCTGATTGGGGGGATTGCCGAAACTCAGGAGGTACTGGATTTTTGCGCAGAGCATAATGTCTATCCTGAATGCGAAATGATCAATATTGATCAAATCAACGATGCTTTCGCGCGTCTTGCGCAGGGCGATATGGCGCATCGTTTTGTTATTGATATGGCATCATTGAACGCCGGGTAATCTGCCGTTCAGTGGCGATAGCACGATCCTATCGCCGCTGATATATAAACCGGCTACCAGCAATAGCGCTGCACGATTTATGAAATTTACTCATTATTCTATTCTGATAACAGCTATTAATAAGCTGTATTATTCGGTTAAGAATAGGTGCTGGTGCCTAGGGGCGAGTGGTTTCTCATGTTTAATGATGCTAAAGCGCAACGTGTTTTATCCGGGATTTCACGATGGTTAGTGCTGATATTGATATCGGTATTTGCGCCTGTGGTAATCGCGAGCCATACACAGGTAAACCCGATGAAGTTAAAAATAATACTCCAGAACAAGACGCTTACGGCGACGTTGAATGATAGTCAAACCAGCCGTGAATTTGCCGCATTGCTGCCGCTGACATTACATCTGAAAGATTATGCCGCGGAGGAGAAAATAAGCGACTTGCCCGCTAGGCTGACGACCGCAGGCTCACCTGCAGGTACTGCAGCAAAAAAAGGCGATTTAACGATATATGCCCCATGGGGAAATCTGGCTATTTTCTATAAACCTCATGGCTATGTGACCGGTTTAATTAAGCTAGGGGAGTTAGATCAGCCGGATGCTTTGCCTGTACAACCTGATTCATACACTGCCAGATTTGAATTGCTGACTGATGAATAGTCACCAGAGCATGCTGTAACCGGCATCGCCATCATTCTAATTTACCAGAATCTTTTCACCATAATGCGTTAAATCCTTTTCTATTCCCGGTACTGGGTTAGCCGTTTCATGCACAACAGGAGAGTATGATGATCCGTTTCACATCTGTAGCAGCATCACTACTGTTATTCGCAGGTATGTCCGCGCACGGCGAAACCGCCACCTCAGCTCAAATGACGCTGTCGGAAACCGGCAGTCGCGCAACGATTGCCGAACCCGCTGACCACTTCACCGGCCATGCTTATATTGACCCTCTCTTTTCGCCGGTCGCACCACAAAGAACTGGGGCCGCCTATGTGACCTTTGTACCCGGTGCACGCTCTGACTGGCATACCCATCCATTGGGACAAACGCTGGTTATCACCTCCGGTACGGGCTGGGTTCAGGAGTGGGGCGGGGAACGAAAAACGGTGCACGCAGGAGATGTTATTCAATGTCCGCCAGGCGTTAAACACTGGCATGGCGCAACGGATAAAACCACGATGGTTCATCTCGCGATTCAGGAATCGAATGACCAGGGTGAAAACGTAAACTGGCTTGAAAAAGTCAGCGATGAACAATACCTGCGGTCGGGCGAAATGTAATGATCAACCAGAAATTGCTGGTCATTGTTTCTATCTTAATGATGAGTGGATGTGTTTCCCAGACCACGCAAAACAGGAATTCAAAAATGATACCAGAAGATGCGAAATACGCAGTAGCCGAAGCCGCACCAGCGATGGCGGCGTATTCTGAGCGATTTATCGATAAAGACCTTTGGAATCGCCCGGAATTATCGCGTCGCGACCGTAGTCTGGTGACGGTTACCGCGTTGATCAGTCGCAATGATACGGCTGAACTTCCTCATTATCTCAATGTGGCTCTGGATAGTGGCGTAAAGCCTGCCGAAATATCCGAGATGATTACCCATTTAGCTTTTTATGCCGGCTGGCCAAATGCTACCTCGGCAGCGTTGGTCACGCGTGATGTATTTGCTCAACGCCATATTGATACAGCGTCATTGCCGGGTGGGAAAGTGGATTTTCTGCCGTTGGATAAAGAGACGGAAAACAAACGTGCCACGCTGGTTGAGTCAAACTTTGGCAAGGTATCACCAGGTGTCGTGAAGTACACGACAGATGCACTGTTTCAGGATCTGTGGCTGAGACCTGGCCTGGCGCCACGGGACAGAAGTTTGGTGACGGTTAGTGCGCTGGTTACCGCCGGGCAAGTGGCTCAGGTTCCATATCATCTAAATCGGGCGATGGATAATGGTTTGACGCAGGTCCAGGCTTCTGAGGTGTTGACGCAACTTGCTTTTGTTGCGGGCTGGCCGAATATATTCTCTGCATTACCGGTATTTAAAGAAGTGTTTGCCGGTAGAAACGCTGTCTGACAATCAACAGATAACACAAAAAAGCCAGAACCCTGATGCAGGGGCTGGCTTTTTTGCTCTGTAAATCAAAATGATATGGTGTTATTTTCCTTCTCAGAGCATCTCGTCAGGGATGTTGGTAATGGCGTAGTGCATCAATAACGATCTGGAATGCCTTCGAGAGATTTCGATTTTCCGGGTAGTAGATATAATAGCCGTCCCAGTAAGGGCACCAGTCGTCCAGTACGCTAATCAGTTCACCGCGGGCAATGTACTTTTCAGCGATATCGCGGGGAACATGCGCCAGCCCGTATCCCTCCACGGCGGCCTGAAGATTCTGATAGATGCGGCCAAACACCAATTGACCGCTCACTTTGACATTCAGGCTTTTTCCCTCTTTTTCGAACTCCCAGACGTACAGATTGCCGTGGGTGGGAAATCGCAAATTAATACAGTTATGATCGATAAGATCGTTAGGGTGCTGCGGGCAGGGATATCGGGAAAAATAATCGGGAGAACCGACGACCGCAAAGCGAACGTCCGGACCGATACGCACTGAAATCATGCCATTGGATATTTGCTCTCCGAGGCGGGTTCCTGCATCAAACCGACCGGATACAATATCCGTCAAGGCATAGTCATCGATCAGCTCAATATTAATTTCAGGATATTCTTTCAGCAGCGGTTCAAGTTTTGGCCAAATGACAGAGCCGAGAGCGTAATCCGATGTGGAGATACGCACGGTTCCGGCTGCCTGGTTGTTGAGATCTTTTAGCGACTGCAATCGCCCCTGGATGCCATCGATATAGGGGCCGAGGTCATCCAGCATGGATTGCCCAATATCCGTCAGCGAAATACTTCGTGTGGTTCGGGTCAGAAGCTTCATCCCCAGTCGGGATTCAAGGGTGCGCATGCTGTGGCTCAAAGCCGACTGAGATACACCTAAATGAGCCGCCGCTTTGGTGAAACTCTTTTCACGCGCGACGACAATAAACGCCATCAAATCATTAAGGTTTTCTCTTGCCAATCTGCGTCCCTCATTGCTGAAAGAGAATAATGCCTTAGTGTATCGTAACTAACGCATAAATGGTGTGTATCAAGCGATGCATTTCACGGCGTTAACATTCTTTCAAAAGCCGCTTTTATTCTGTTCAGACCTTCGAGTAAACGCGATCTCGGACAAGCAAAATTTAGCCGGATAAAGTGCTCGCCTTCTTCCCCATAAATTGTGCCTTCGTTCACCCACAACTTTTCTTCTGCTTTAAGCAACGCAGTGATTTCTGCAGATGAACAAGAAAGGGCGCGGCAATCTATCCAGGCCAGATAGGTAGCCTCAAGTGGAATAACTGGGAAGGCGGGTAGGTGCTGATGAAAGAATGCTTTCAGACACTTGAAGTTATCATGGAGATACAGGTTCAGGGCATCCAGCCACGTTTCACCATGATTCCATGCGGCAATCAGCGCCTCGACTGCGAAAGGATTAATCTCGCAGACCTCATGGATGTTCAGGATCTTATCGATTTTCTGGCGTATGTCGTCATTTGCCGTATGAATAGCGGCAACCTGTAATCCGGCCAGGTTGAATGCCTTACTGGGGGACATACAGGTTATGGCATTTTGCATGAAACGTTCACTGACGGAGGCAAATGGCGTATAGCGAAATCCGGGTTGCACCAGATCGCTGTGTATTTCATCGGCGATCACAATGACGTTGTGTTGTAGGCAGGTCTCTCCGATGCGCAGTAACTCTTCTGGTTTCCATACCCGGCCGACAGGATTATGAGGATTACACAATAACAATAATCTTGTCTGCGGATCGGCCGCTTTCTGCTCCAGATCGTCGAAATTAATCGTGTAGGTATCACCCTGACGCCGCAGAGGGTTGGTGATTATCTCGCACCCCTGATTACGTACAGAGGAAAAAAAACAATTATAAACTGGCGTTTGGACGATAACTTTTTCACCGGGCTGCGTCAGTGCGCGTACCACAGCAGATAGCGCCGGTACCACACCGGTGGTGTAGAGCAGATGCTGTGGATTCAGGGTAAAGCCATGCCGGCGAGAAAACCAGTTAACGATAGCGGCATAAAAATCTGGCGGGACCTGGGTATAACCGAAAATCCCGTGCCTGGCGCGAGCTTCTAGGGCATTAATGACCGCAGGGGAGGTGCGGAAATCCATATCGGCAACCCACATTGGCAGCATATTATCTTCCGTGGCTGCATCCCATTTGATGGCATTTGTCCCGCGGCGGGTGATTAACGGGTCAAAATCATCGTTCATGATTGCGCCCCGGTATTCGTGGATACCACGATTTCGCAGAGCCCGGGGTCAATACAGTTCTCATCAATAATGATCTCTTCGATGCGCTCAGCGTTGATAAATCCTCCCCGTGGGTTTTTTACGCTCAGTATCGTTCCGCGAATATCCGCCTGCAGCGTACTGTACTCAAAGCAGAGATTGGTATCGACCATCGTGCAATTTTCCATTACCAGGTCGGTGGCATAGCAAAGGGGCTGTTCACCGGAAATGGTGCAGTTAACCAGACGCAGATTTTTGGAATGCCAGCCCAGATACTCGCCGTTGATCACCGAATCATAGACTGTGACATTTTCAGTATTCCAGAAGGCATCTTTTGAATCGAGATGGGCATTGCGAATAACAACGTTACGAGCATCCTGAAATGCATAGTTTCCTTGCAGTCGAAAACCATCAATGTCTATTTCTGTCCCATTCATAAACAGATAGTCGCCACCGTGGATCTCAACATGACGAAATTTAGCATGGTGACAATTCCAGCAGCATTCGGCGGCATTATCTATGCGCGTGTTTTCAAGATAAAAGTGGTTTACTTCGCGGAACATTTTCGGCGCATCAACCGTACAGTTAATCATCCGAAGATGACTGGAGTACCAAATCGCTGCACGTGAGTAGATGGTAAACTGGCAATCTTCAATCTCGGTATTTATATTATGCCAGAAAGGATATTTCCCCATAAATTCACAGTGTAATGCCTTAATATTTTCACTTTGCTTCAGTGCTGATTCTCCTGGGTAAAATTTGACATTTTCCAGGCTAATATTCCGGGAGGCAAACAGGGCGCGCTCACCTTCATAAAAAGTATTTCGGATAGTATTCATTGGTTCACTCTTTTCATGTGGATGGTGTCCTTCGCTGGAATAGAAGTGCAGATGAGTCCTCAGTGCGGTCTGATACGAGGACGGCTGGCGAGGTCTGGTATTTATCGAAGGCCTGCGGTTAACCTGCTGACGATCATAAAATGAGAGGCTTTAGAAAATAAATAGGCTAAAACGGTATTCAAATATGAGAAATTTTCATAAATATAACGGCATGAGAAGGAGAGGGACTGGCGGGTGACGTCCAAACTGGCTGTGTGGGAGAGCGCGACGAAGACAGAATAAATTATGAATTTTACTCATTACTTCATTTCGATTTATGAAGTTTTAACTCTCACCAGATTCAAGCACAATGGATGTACTCAATGTTAGATGATGTCATTAACATGGCGGAGGTATTCAACAGTGGAATATTCAGTATTAAGCAACAACCTTAAAATGCCGATGGCTGGTTTTGGTGTATTTCAGGTAACCGATAAAGAAGAATGCAAACAGTCAGTGTTGAGTGCTATTCGTGCTGGCTATCGTCTTATTGATACCGCCGCAGTGTACGGTAATGAAGATGCCGTGGGCGACGCCGTTCGTGAAGCCATTGCGTTAGGTCTGTGTCGCCGTGACGAGCTCTTTATTACCTCTAAACTGTGGGTGCAGGACATGGCCAGTTACGATATGGCCACAGCAGGAATTGAGACATCGTTAAAAAAATCAGGGTTGGGGTACTTTGACCTGTATTTACTGCATCAGGCTATGGGAGATTATTTCAGCGCCTGGCGTGCGTTGGAAGATGCTTACGACGCAGGAAAACTGAAAGCGATTGGGGTGTCCAATTTCTACGCTCATGTGCTAGTCAACTTCTGCGAAACGGTCAGAATCAAGCCGATGGTGAACCAGGTCGAATTGCATCCTTACTTTGCGCAACCTGCGGCACTTGAAACCATGAAGCAATATAACATTCAGCCCGAAGCCTGGGCGCCATTAGGCGGCGGCAGACATAAGCCATATGAAAGTGAAATGCTTCAGCGGATTGCCGATGCCCACAATAAAACGATTGCTCAGGTTGTGCTCCGCTGGAACGTGCAGCGTGGTGTCACCGTTATTCCTAAATCCACTCGCCAGCAACGTATTGAAGAGAACATTGCTATCTGGGATTTCACACTGACGGATACTGAAATGGCTGAAATCGATACCCTTGATTTAGGCTATGTTGGCGATGCGGTAAAACACTTTAACCCTGAATTTGTTCGCGGTTGCCTTGGCTTAAAAATCCATGATTGATCGTGGTATTCATTGATGTGTTTTCTGTCTACTGGCGCCAAGAAGGGTAGGCATAAATTTTAGGATTGCTTGCATACCTCACCCTTGCCTGGGGTGAGGTAGTTTAAAATATAACGAATGACTATGTCGGTTTATTTCTGTGAGTCGAACAGGGCGTGATCGGAGAGTAAACGATGTAGGTGAACTGAACGCCTGCGTTAAGCACTACTCACCAAATGCCAATCCGCCTTTGTTGCGCAGAAATACAGGGCTAACAGGGATCGATTCCTTACTGACGGTCATCTGTGCCGTCTGTTCGATATAGTCCCGAAAGTGTGGGGTCTGTCGGTGTAGCTGATAGTCAGGTTCACTGGCATATACCTCATAGAAATACCAGCGATAGATATTCTTCACGTCGGTGGCAGCATACATGGCAAGCACTCCCTGTTCAGCGTTGAGGGATGTCGCCATTTCTGGGAGAACGATATCTTTGAATGTCTCCTGAAACTCAGGCTTTACCTCGACAATCACCAGATTATTGATGGTGCGCTCATCTGGTATGACGTGCTTATCACCCAGAAATTGCGGCGTCAGGGTGATTTGCTGTTTCTGCGCAATGATATCAGGTGCGCTGGCAATAAATGCCTTGTAGGGCGCACCATCCAAATGGTGACGGTAAGCCTCTCTATTTTCATAGAGTTCGACCATATATGCCTGGTGTGCATTGTCCTTACGTTTCAGGGAATACATCGCCAGAGTACCTGCTTCCAGGTCAACGGAGGTCGAAATCGTGTGTCTGGCGATTCGATCATAGTTCAAACGCTGATCGGCTTTAACCTGGATCGCAAAAATATTCATCACGGGTTTGTCCCGTTCATCCATATCTTTGGCAGCAACAGAGCTGCTCATTAGTACACAGAATAAAAGCACAAAACTCTTTTTCACGGCGAACCTTTTTCATTGGTATCAAAAGATACGTTACGGCGAACTACTGTTTAAGACGCTCAATCAACTGACGCTGGTACTCCGGCAACTGGCTGCTGCTGGCCCCCTCAAAGACCAGCGGCGGCAGCCAGGTCATGCCGGCGTGCAGGGCGCTGGTTTTCATCGGTAAAAACACATCCGCAAGCGTCACACCGATCCTACCACCAGGGCCGTAAGTCGATGCACCACCCGCCGCCGTACTGACAACCATCATCTCTTTTCCTTGCCATAAACCGGGACCGACGCTTCCCCAGGTTTCGTTGAGCCAGGCTTTCATCATTGGCGTAATATTGAACCAGTGGGTCGGAAACATAAATACGATACGCGTGTGTTCGCGCATCATTTTTCGTTCTGTTTCACCATTAATATTTCGGGTGTCAAACCCATACAGTGTTTCAAGATTACGCACCGTCACGCCCTCGAGGCTTTCCGCTGCTTCCTGTAATCCTTTCGTTAAAACCGAACGCTCGGGATAGGGATGAGAGACAATAACGAGCGTTTTAATATCGGTTTTTTCGCGACTCTGGGCGTGGCTGACAGGGAGCAGACCAATAAACACAATGAGACAAAATTCGGCTGCCCTGCGTAAGTGTATCCAGTTCATATAACCTCCATCCTCTGGTGTGCAAATGTGCAAATGTGCAAGGTATGCGGGTTCTTTAGCGTGTCCACACCTGTTTTGTGTCTTTGGTTCGCAGAGTGTTTTGCGCCATGATCCCGGTCAGAGCATGCGGCTGGTAGCACGCTTCCAGATACTGGATATCCTCCGGACTCAGCTGCAGATCTACCGCATCTATCGCGCCGTCAATGTGCTGTTTTCGGGTCGCACCGACGACCGGCGAAGTCACTTTTGTCAGCAGCCATGCGAGAGAAACGGCTGTCATCGAAACCTGATATCGTTCGGCAAGTTCAGCAACACGATCAATGATCTTGCGATCCAGTTCTGCCGTTGCGTCGTACTTCCCTTTGGCATAATCATCCTCAGCGGCTCGTAGGGTTTGAGTCTCAGCCTGACGAGCAAGACGACCACTGGCCAGCGCGCTGTAGGGCGTCATCGCAATACCGTCTTCAGCACATAAGCCGAAAAGCTCCCGTTCATCTTCACGCATAATCAGGTTGTAGTGACTCTGTACGGAAACAAACGGAGTTAGTCCATGGAGTGCGGCAAGGGCGTTTGCTTTAGCCAACTGCCATGCATAGCAGTTTGATATACCAATGGCACGAATCTTACCGGCGCTAATGGCCTCATGCAGCGCTTCAAGCACCTCAATAACCGGCGTGTTGTAATCCCAGATGTGATAGATATAGAGATCGATATAGTCCATGCCGAGATTGCGCAGGCTCTGATTAAGCGACTGTGCAATGGCCTGTTTACCGCTGACGCCGTTAGCAATCTGTTCGGGCGTACGGGGTAGAAACTTAGTGGCGACTACCACGTCTTCACGTTTTGCCATGTCACGCAGCGCCTTGCCCACGTATCGTTCGCTGGAACCATTCTGATAGGCAATGGCGGTATCATAGAAATTGATGCCCCGCTCAAGACCATAGCGAATAATGTCGCGGCTTTCTGCTTCGCCCAACGTCCAGCGATGCTGGCCCGTCGACGGGTCACCAAACCCCATGCACCCCATACAAATACGGGATACCGTTAAGTCACTTTTACCAAGCCGGGTATATTGCATTGTCTTTTACTCCGTCTTATCAGGTTTAGGAATGTGCTTATGATTGCTCAAGCTGATGCAGGTTTTCCGCAACCATTGCGGGCACAAACTCCCGGATGTCATACGTCGCCAGGTCGGGGTAATAAGGATCCTCTACCAGGATCGCCATCAGGGCATCGCGACTTTCTGTGTTGGCCATAATGACCCCGGATCTTTCGCGGTCGATATAAGGCCCGACGACCACAAATGCACCGGTCGAGAAATGATGTTGGAACCACTGCATATGCCCGGGGAACAACGAATGATGCTGTTCTGGCGAGAGTGCATCACTGACCGTAATGGTGATGATAAACATTGTCTTTTACTCCTTAATCGGCCACATCCGGGTCAACAGATAAGGTACTCAGCATTGCGACCAGACGAGAGGCGTGGTGTTGAGCAAGGGCTTTCTGTTGGGCGATTTTAGCTGTATCCCTGTCGGCATAGCTGATACCGCAGGTATAAACCGGTTTTTGCCATTGCAGATTGCAAAGCCTGGCCGTGGTTTCGAAAGGGACGAGGTAATCTTCGACGTTGTGTTCAAAGAAGCCATCTGCTGAATACAGTGTCTGTGGCGCGCCTGTCGTGAATGACAGGATCAGTTTTTTACCGCCCAGCTTTGCCGTTGAACCATGGGCGAACCCATGAACAAAAACCTCGTCCAGCCAGCATTTCATGAGCCCAGGGAGCCCATACCAGGAAAAAGGGAACTGCCAGACAATCACATCTGCCTTCAACAGGCTTTCCTGCTCCGCGCTGATGTTGATTCTGCCGTCAGGATATAACCGGTCCAGCCGGCGTATTTCAGCGCCTGGCAGGGCAGTCGCCACCTCGTCCAGAATGGTGACATTCGCCACTGAGTGGTTCAGATCTGGATGCCCGGAAACGATCAAGATATTTTTCATTTTCAATGTGTTAATTAGCCGTTGTTAATCTTGAATTCAGTATAGGGCGACGATATTGTATTGTTTAGAGCAGTAATGCCTTAATCACTTTTAGCCTGTAGCTAATAATTGATTTTGCCTCATTCCAGGATATGTCCCTGAATCCTCACCTCCGAGGATAGCGTGATGATCTGACCACGCTTCCATGTGCGAAGGTATGGCAAGTGCCATTGACTTGATATATTTAGCCTGTAGTTAAAAATTGGCTGGCCATTGCTTAAGGATGAACCTATGAATAACGCCATTTATAATCAGATACGTATCTTTCAAAGCATTGCGCGTGAAGGCAGTATCTCGGCGGCGGCCAGGAGACTTGAAATTACTCCGCCATCGGTCAGCAATGCCCTCAAGCTTTTAGAACAGCACATCGGGCATCCTCTTTTCCTGCGCACTACCCGGCGCATTGAGCTGACAGAAACCGGACAACAGTTGCTGGAGCAAACCGCAGCGGCGGTGGATTCGCTGGAAAAATCGCTGGAAAGTATCCGCGATCAGAATCAGGAACCGTCGGGCCTGGTGCGGATTACGCTCTCACGCTTCGCCTATCTGTTGATTTTTAAGCCCGCGATGGCTGCATTTTGCCGTGAATACCCGGGTATTCAGCTTGAGGTTTCGGTCTACGATGGCACCGTGAACATCATCGACGACCGTTTTGATCTGGGGATCCGCTTTGGCGATATTCTGGAGGGCGGGGTGGTGGCGCGTCCTTTAATGAAACCGTTTCGTGAAGGACTGTATGCTTCAGCAGCCTATCTTGCCGAATATGGTATGCCTGCAGTGCCAGCCGATCTCCGTCAGCACCGGCTTATCGGCTATCGTTTCATCACCAATAACCGCATCCTCCCTCTGGTTCTGAATGACAATGGAGAACAACTGACCGTTGAAATGCCCGGCCAGCTTATCAGCAACGATATTGACGTCATGGCCGACGGTATCCGCAACGGGCTGGGGATTGGCCGCTTATTTGAACCCATTTACCGATTACAACCAGACAGGGAGACGTTCCTTCCCGTTATGGAGCGTTACTGGAAAACGTATCCGCCGGTTTATCTCTATTACCCGAAAAGCGCAGGCAAAACGAAAAGGGTGAAGGCTCTCATTGAATTTCTAATTGCTCATACAGAAGGTTCGAAAGAATAAGTGGCTTTCTCGTTTATATGCCAGGATCCACAGCGGGTATACTTATGCCATTATTCAGAGTCAAAAAAGAGTTTTTGCCTGACATGATCAATATTCCTTGCCTGCTTTGGGATTAATGAATTTTTTCTTTCAGCGATCGATCGCGGCATCCAGTCCCTGGGACAAAGGTGCCCCCTGAGTATCAATGGTTGAAAACTGAGTATCGATTTCCTTTAAATCGGTTTCACTCAACTCTAGGCTGGCTGCTGGTAAGTCGACATCCAGGTGTTCGATGGTGGTCCCTCTCGGGATGGAAACAATCCAGGACTTTTTAGCCAGCAGTTACCCTCACAGTAACTGCTAGAAGCTGATTTTGCTAACATCGCAATATCTAAATTTATGGAAAGCAGTTCATGGAAGCAAAATGATGAAGCATGAGCTATGGACAAACGAAGGTGGTTTAGATTTGTTTTGTCTTGCCGGTCCACGGGGAGACTCTGCTCGTAAAATGCTGGATCCAGACTACAGATTAGTGTGGACATGTGACGCAGATTCCCATCTTGAAGCAATGAACAAATATTACGCGTTCCATAACTGGGGAGAATATCAAACTGATTTTCCTGAACAGGACAGTAAGACTTACAAAGAAATGGGATGGGAGTAAAAGCACAACACCCATAACATAGTCGCTCAGTATTCTAATGTTTCCGTAATGTCCGTTCCTCGCTCATAGCGGTGACCTGCTCCCCGTTGATTCATACAGAATACTGTTGGCCATATCCGCTGCGTGCCAGAAACGGATGTTTGCAACATCTACAAAGTCAGGGGCTAATCAGACCAAGGAGGAAGCCTCATAGGATTTCGATCTCGCTATCTTGGAGCCAGCCAGCAGCAACCACGTTTCGCTTGACCAGTGCCGGCTGAGGTGTGTATACGACAATCGCTAAGCTATTTTCAGCACGACTACACGTTACGTAGAGAAGCCTGCGAGTACGAGCCAGTGCGTGATCCTTGCCATCACGCTCATTGTCTCGATCAGTTTTTGTTGGTTCTTTCACACCCAGCAATTTGTCGTAGCTGAACAAAAAACCGTCTGCCTCATCATCGTTGATGACAACCATAACTCGCGGGTACTCGAGTCCCTTTACACCTTGGTGCGTACCATAGGGTGAAAGGCCATCTGTATAAGTCGCAAAAGCTGCCAGCTCCGAAAATGGGCGCTCAAGAAATAGCTGATAGGCGTAATTGGTTATCGCGTTCGTATCTTCAAGATCGGGCGCCTCACCAGGAGATCCCAACACCATTGCCTCAACCAGATTTTCTGGGACATCAAGCAGTTGAGTTTGCAACAGAAGCGTTGCGACTTCGCTCAGTGTTGGATCGTTTCTTTCGAAAAGAGAGAACAGGGCGTGCGTCGCGTCTTCTACACGCTGCATGTGGGCCGATTGATCCACTGTTGATTGCATAGAATCCTTGCTGAGCAAGGAGGAGCGAGAGCGTACTGCTTCAAGCAGAAGGAAATGATCGTCCTTTGCGGTAAGGATGGGAAGAACGCCTTCGCTGAAAACGCGAAGTGCGGGCAGGGTTCCATCCAACAAGCCTGTTTGAAGGTGCTCAACCGCGTAGAGGGGCGTGAAAAGCTTCTCGAACCCCATCCGCCGTCCAGCCATCTTGTGTTCGAGAATCAAGGTCTTTCGGCCTTCAGGGCCGGTAGCCCATTCTCCGTCGTCGGTGATTGCAGCCATCGAATGAGCGATGCCTTCCTCAAGATTTGGTGCCTGATCTTGGTTTTGACTAATGCAGTACATGCGCACTACACCTTGAATGGCATCAGGCTTTGGGGTCTGCTGATGATTGTCTACGGTGCTTCGAATCACGTTGATAAGGTCTACCACTCTACGAGGACAGCGGCAATTAACGACCTTTTCAGGTTTCCGCCAGTCACCTGGTATTGCTTTATCAAGGTGCGTTACCCCATGGCCGTAAATTTGTTGCATGGTGTCGCCGAGTAGCCCCAGGCAGAAGCGTGTCTGCGCCAATTGCTGGACTTTCAGAAAAGCCTCCATTACTGGCGCGTGGGTGTCTTGGCTTTCGTCGATCAATACAACTGGGTAGCGGTCTACTAGAACATCTAACAAAGGGCGCTTGGGAGCGAATGCTGCGGTCAACTTGATGACCTCATCGTGATTGAGTGCTTGTCGTTCTCTGTTGTTACTTGTAGGGCTATAGATGAACTTGGTAATCTCGTCGAGAGTCTCAAGTCTGCGTATTTTGCTTTGTAGCTTCCGTCGGTTTGCTCGAGATGTTTTATTGTCGCCTCTCGAGCGTGCTAGCTCGCCCTCTATCTTCTCAATGTCCAGGGCAAGTTTGATCCTTAGCCACTCTCTGATCTCGTTGTCGAATCCTTGGATTAGGCGCCAGGCGAACGCGTGAATGGTTGAGACTTCCACGAGTGGATCAAACTCTAGCCTTCGAAGAATCTCCTCGCAGGCTGCGTTTGTATAGGTAATCACCGCAATGCGCCGCCCTTCGAACGTCAGGCGTTCTCGCTCGCGACTTTTGAGTTCGCGGATAGCCTCGACGAGTGAGTGGGTTTTTCCTGATCCCGCACCTGCGTAAAGAAAAAAACTTTTTGGATCTGCCAGATTCAGGCAAGCCTGCATAATGGTGTCGGCATCGGCGACAACTGCTTCGTTCATGACGTCACCTCTGCGCCCTCGGGCGGAATTACCAGAAGCTCTTTTTGCTTGCTTCGCAATTTGGACTCAAGCCAGTTGAGGCCTTCAAGGATGTACTCAGGAATTTCGAGGCTGGGAAAGTTTTTGTCGCCCAAAACGAGCAACACAAACTCTGCTTTCTTTCCTTCGCGTAATTCGTTGAAAAACCCTTCCCCTATGGCTTCTGATGTTTGCGCCTCATTCAAAACTTTTATGAAAGCCTTCATCAGACCAGTACCGTTTGTCTTTTCCGCAAAGTAACCAGCGTTGCTAAGCACAAAGCTGTCTTCAAAGGTATTTGGAAGAGCTTGTATTGCTTCACCAGTAGCGGGCAGGTGGGTGGAAATAGGAGTTTGATAGGCGATGCGTACCGAGTACAGGTCGTCGATTTTGTGCTCTTTTTGGTTCGCTGGTAACGCAAGCAGTTCATCCACTGTGCTGCCCAGATGCATCAGTTTCATCCAGCTCCGCAATGTCGGATTGTTCGTAATCTGATCTGAATTTCTTTGCACCGGTTTTGCAGCTTTATTAAGCCCTGCATCGAGGTCTGTAATAACTAGGGTGAGGATGCCAAGGGCGTCAATTAAAGGCCTTAATCGGTGTGCGTGACTGCCACCGATATCGAGGGTTGTGATGTAGCAGCGGTCAAGGAATGGAAACTTATTTCGCAAAAAATGCGGCAGCATCATTCGCTCTGCTGAACCCTCTACCAAGATGACGGCATCGGCGAAGAATATGTCTGCATGCTGTGCCCGCAGATACCTAGTTACGAATTCCTTCGTCTTTGTTCCCTCGCCGAACACGTTAGAGAGATTAGAGACCGTCGACACCGGTACACCGATACCATACATTCCGGCTGGAAGTCGCCTGAAATACCTAAGGTTCTGGTACTCCACTTCATGTGTTACATGGCTGGAGTGAGTGCTTACCAAAAGCTGAGTCTTCAGATTTGGGTAGCGTTCAAGCAAAGCGTCTCGGCATAGAACTTGATAGGCGTGCCGCACGAACACTTGCTGCACTTGAACATGAAGGTGGGCTTCAGGTTCTTCAATGAGCACGAGGTGGATGGGCTCGACACGGTCTATTACTTCCGTGCTGGCGGCTCTGGTTTTTCTCAGCCACTCGTCCCTGAAGCCCATCAGCCGGAAAATCATAGATATCAGGTTTTGATATCCCAACCCATTAGCGGTCTCTGGTAAATGAAGAGGAGGGGCTCCTGGAGTACCCTGGATTGAATCCAACTCAAAAAGGACGGCCGCTTCATGGTTCATGCCGTCAGTTGTTGCTAGGCGACTTGCGACTTTGATGCGTGGATCATTACGGCCGGGGTAGCCCAATCCCTCGACCTCTCTAATAGCAGGTTCGAAGCTGCTACCTAGCTTCGTATCGAATGCCGACTGGGCTGCTTCTATCGCCCGCAACGCTTCGAGGTCTGAAACATCTGGGCTGTCACCTGGGTCAAGGTGTCGGGAGTAATAAGATCTGAGTTGTTCCGAGAGTTTTTGAGCGCCGCTGGGTCTAGTGTGATCTCCTTGTTTGTCGTCCGAATGGTCGCCGAATCCCCGCTGTGCATTGATTTCATGTACTCGAATTAATCCACTGAGAGGATTGCTTTCCAAGGGCTGGGCAGTAGGGCTCAATTGCTGCATTTGCGCCATTCTAGTCGACTTGTCAGGCTTTTTAAGTTGTTGCGGATCTAGGCGGTACCAACGTATTTTGAATTTATCTCCCAGCCGACGGCTCAGGTAATCATGTAGGCTCTGCGGCCATAGCTTCAGCGGCCTACCGGGTGGATCTTCCTTCTCTAGAGCACCCTCAAGCTCTACAACCCTCATGCGCTCCTTACGATAGTCCGTGTACAGCGTATTCATATCATCAGGTTCAAGCAGAAAACGCATTCCCACTAGCCCCCCGCGCCACGCAAAGTTGGGTATGAGATCCCGGATGTAGTGGAACTCCCCTTGATCTGCCGACACCCAGATATCCAGACCAGGGAGCCAGTCAGCCCAGTCCTTGGCTGTAGGTATTTCAAAGTTTTCCGGCGCGTTCTCCCACACTTTACCAATCTCATCCAGCTTGGCGAGATGGCAAAGAGTCAGATCCTGGAGCCGAAAAGCTGAAGCCTTAGAAACCAAAAATCTCCGAAGTGCCAGCATGGCAGAGGATTTGCCGCTGTTGTTTGCACCTACAAGCAGCGTGGTCTCATTAGCGAAGTCAATTCGCACAGAAAGTAGTTTTCGGAAATTAGATATCTCTATGTGCTGGATGTACATGGGCCGTCCTTGAAAGCCTGAGTAATATCAATTTGCCATCAATAATATATGTTGTCGTCTATAGCAATCAAAAGAGATTAAAATGGAGACACTGCTCTAAACGTCAGCACCTCGCTCGCAGCGGCGCTTTAGTGCTATGCCCCGTCCAGGATATGCCAAATTGGACGTATAACGGTTCAAGAAAGGTGCCCATGTCTTTGTTGGTTGGGAGCCAATAGAAAATAACCCTGCAACTACGCCTTCCATCTCTGCATGTGATCCTGGACATAATATTGGGGGGCGGTGATGCGGAATCTCACTCTCTGAATGTTAACGTAGATGACATCATTCGATTTAAATCAGAGCATTAATGATGATGGTATACTCAGGACCTGAAGGAGTTCTTTAGATTTTTTTAGTAAACATGACACTCATTACTTCTGGTGAAAATCGGAATCCGATTGCGTGGGGTAATTACATCCTGGGATTGGGCTAGCACTACAGCCCCCTAACCGGGTTGTTTGCAACGGCTCATGTTTGTCAGAGTAACTATATTCCTGAACGTCTTGCTCCGAATTTATGGATTGCCTTGTAGAAAAGGACTGTTCTGGCGGAGTGCTTTGGAAGGCGTACACCTTAGTAGCACTGAGCCACAGTAAGGGCAGTAGGGTGCAGCGGGTGAGTATATTCATATATTCTCCAGACAAAAGTTACGTTCATTCTATGATATGCCTGATTGACTCAATAAAGCTTTAACGAAGAACGGTATATATAAGGCTAGGTATAGATCTCAACATACCGATAATCACCGGGAAATATTGTGCTCAGATTTTTCGTTAATGCTCATGGTCAGGTAACAAGGGGCGCTGCAGTAATGGCTTATGAACCTAATGAAAAATTTCGGCACGACACTTTTATCTTTTTTTTCATAATAAAACTTCCTTTTTTTGTTTTAATTGTCCTCCGGATGTTTCGAACATTGGATGCCCGTAACATCCGGAGGCTGCGGGTGCGGGCGGCAAAGAGCCCGTTAAGATGCACTGAATGAATGGCAAATCCCTTCAGGAATGAAGAAAATACGCAATCAATGCTGGGTATGCTTTGTGGACCACTTTACTGAAGTACTTTTCTATCTCAGAAGTAGGTTGTCCAGAAAGAGGAAACTGGCATCGCCAGTACCAATGCAGGAAGCATACTGGCTACCAAGAGAGTGTGCGGCGTAGCGTGACAGAGCGGTATCGAGGGTACCTTTAATTTCCAGCATTTCCTGCAACGCACCGTCAAGCTCTTTCAGTTTCTGGCCGTCTTTCATACGCCGGTGTCCGGCTTTTTCCAGACTGGCAAAAGGGCGGTAGCAGGCAGTCAGGAACAAGCGGTTACGGCGAAATGGGTTAGCCTCCAGCGAGGCATAATACAGACGGCTGACTTCATCAGCGTAAGGGTTGCCGGATAGGGCAAGGAAAGCGACGGAGGTCCAGACAGCAATGATGATGGTGATACCCGTGACAGCCAGTAGAGGCACCATCGGCACCCCCCATAGTGCCGCCGGACGTTTCATTGCCTTAAGCAGCTTTGCCATAGATAACCTCTCAGCTCATCAGCAGTGCGCCGATTTCACTGCCTCCACCAATCAGGATGCCGCCAATGATGATGTAGGCGCACTGGGACAGGCTTTCGCCTTTCCAGAGTGTCTTGTAACCTACCCAGATCACGGCCACGGTAATGGTGATGGCTGCCAGACCATTAAGGCCGGTGGCGACTTTTTCCATCACGGTATTTGCGCGTTGAAAGCCGTCGGCAAAAACCGGGGGTACAGAACAGACGATGAGTGCAAATGCGGAAACAGGACTGAAAGCGGCCTTAAGTATGCGGCAAAGTGTCATTATTCTTTCTCCTCACGGGGTGACAGGGAGAGGCTCCGGCGCAATGACGGCGTAGAGATCTTTTCGAGGGCAATTTTCTTCTGGCGGAATTTTGGGGGGATGCCACGAACCACGCCCTTCGGCCAGATCACGCAGGGACGTAACTGGTCACCTGCAGGCGTAGGCTTCAGGAACGGCGGGGATGTCAATTTATCCTCGTGGGTTCCGGGTACGGCATAGTGGGGAGCTGCAGCGTAACCAATCCGTTGCACATAGCTGGTTCCGGAAAAAACCGCTTCCGGCTGTTCTCCGGTACGGAAATTGCCGGAGTAGTAGCAGCTCAGTGCTCTTTTCAGCGAGCCGCCGCGTCGGTAACAGTCGTTGAGGATGTATTCGAAAACAGACAAATTGGTACAGGGATCAAGCAGGTCAGAGGCTGTCACACCGTAATGATGGAAATTGGTGCTGGTAATTTGCATCAGCCCCACAGAGTAACGGCGGCTCTGCGCCACAAGGCGACGTATGATTCGCTCTGCTCTTTCCCGGCTGGTGGGCTGATGAGAAATGATTTTAATGTGACCGAAGGTGCCTGAGCCCTTTGGGATAATTTCGGCGATCGCATAAGGGTTAAAATTGGACTCCACCCTTACGACGTCGAGTGCTGTGGACGGATGAATGCTGGTGGCACACTGCATGGCCACCGCCAGAAAGGCAGATGTGGAAAGCATAGTAGCCTCGGGAATGCGGGCAGCGTACATAGCTAAAGAACCATGCATGCTGAGGGAAACTTGAAGGGTTAAATGTGTGGTTTCGAGATTGTGAGCGCTTTGCGCCGGATTGCCGAAATCATAATAAAGTGTGTCATGAGATATTATCTACAGGGCTTTTGATTCGGATAAATGCTGCACTATTGTTTTGCGGTAGATGTTTGATTTCAGCGTATCTGTTGAAAATTCCAGATCGACAAAAATATGTCACTTGGTTTTATTTGGATAGTTCTCTAATCAAAATAATAATAAACGGGTCACGTCCCAATTCTGCATTCCGATTTCAACGGGTCAGCGAGAACATTCAGCGGCACACTGAATTAAGGTTGTGTGATAGCCTGATGTAAATTATTAAAGAACGGTGCTCGACCAGGCTGAATAAATGCCTAACTGTCAGGTCGATGAGCAGAAACACTATCAGGATGGATTTAATTAATATAAATTGGAATGATAAAGTGAAAATGAAATGCTAAGAGTTTTTCGGGGATGAATTTTAGTAGTGTAAGGGGGAGGGGGATATAATCGGTGATTGTGTTTTTACTAATAGTGAAATATAAAGACGTGCGGGGTTTTAATTCCCTGCACGCCTTACTGTTAACATTAGCGTTTACGTCGTTCAAGCATTTCCTGGCATTCTCTACACGTTGTTACTCCTGGCAGAGTGTGCCTCCGCTTTTCAGGAATTGGTCTACCGCAGAACTGACAGTGATACAGGGAAGGTGTTGCTGCTGGTTTGAAACGGCTTTGTTCAATCATTTCCTCCAGACGTTGCTCATTGAATTCCTGGTCGCGATCAACTTCGTCAGGCATATCATGTCCTCCTGTCTGTCCTTCCCTGCTCACAAAATGTGATTCGGTTACACACAACAGTGAGTGAGGGGGGATTGGGCTCTGAGGCTAACTCTTCGGTGATCTGCATCATGATGTTAATTGCTTCATTAGCATCAGGACTTTTCCCCTTTAACGCCTTCCATCGGCACCATATTGTGGCATCCATGGTTTCATCAGGAAGAGGTGAGCGTCCATACGGTACAGATATGCCCTGTAATCTGCGGTTGAAACAGACATCGTTGGAAGTAAGACCAAAATAATGCTTTAGTAATGCTATAGATCCACCTAACCGGATCGCCCGATTAATTTGCTGATGATTCTGGGTTTCAGTACGTGCTCTTTCCAGCTGTTTGCGTAAAATGTCATGGTGAATTTTTACTGTAATAAATGATGCGGGAGAGTAGCAGATGGTTAATAATGAATTAAAAGGTAACTGACTTATTTCGTTAATTTCTTCAAGAGTAAATCCAAGTGTTTCACCGTAAGATAAGTCACCATCCTTCAATGCATAAATTACATCCGTGAGTACGTAATAATTCAGCGAGGGAAACATAAGTTATCTCTCTTGTCTTAGCGGTTAGCTAATTTACGATTAATCCATTCGTCAATCTCCGACTCGAGCCAGGCTACGCTGGCTGGGCCGATTTTTATTGAGAGTGGGAAACGCTTGTCTTTCATATACAGATAGATTTGTGAACGTTTAAGACCTGTTTTTTGCTCGACCTGTCTGAGGCGTAATAATTGATGAGATGGCATTTGTTCCTCCAGGGGTTTATGGCATTGCTATCATAAAGGAACACAGAATGATGTTTAGATAAAGACAGTGAACCCGTATCACGAAATTATTCATCCGTAATACGGATCTCAGAGCTATATACACGAAGGATGTACTACTTTACCGTAGTTTTAAACGATAAAGGGGAGCCACGTTCTAGCGCCGTTTTTAGCGTATCACCGCTGAGATGATCGGTGATACCATCAGAGATTGCCCATTCCTCAAATATAGACAAGAGTTTGTAGGGTTGTTTCACCAGAGGGCGTATATCATCATTATGATAACAGGCTAGCCAGAACAGCCGGGATAAGGGCGTAGATATTCTCGTCGGAGATAACTTGGGGTTTTTGTCACTGGTTAGCTTTTCTATCAATCTCTCAATTTCAACACATTTGATAACGAAACAAGCATCTTGTGGCAAGTCATGCATTGGGAAGTAGCATGGATCCGCATAGTCCCGCTCTTCATTCCGCAAGGAAGACTCTTTTATTATAGAGGTGGTTTCATTCGATAAGTATTTTATCTTGCTCTGAATTTGTTCTTTCCATGATATTTTATTGAAAAGTAAGAAAAGTTCATTTCCACTCGTAACAGTGATGCCAAAATTAATGGTGTCAGGATTATCAATAGGTAGTGGCATGCTGAGCGAGTCTGCTAGATATCTTTATATGATAATGTATTCAAATCCAAATAGGTTTGTGTCCAAAATATTCCTGCGAGATGAAAAGTAATCACCTTCAGTAGATATGATAAGGTTCCTATTATTTTTGAAACAATGCTTATCAAGAAAGCAGAGTCTCTTGAGTTCTGAATTATCCAAAATAGATATTTTTACTTTTTCTCCATTTTTAGTTATTTTTCGTAATGTTACCGGAGACTGGAAGTAAATGGATAGATTTATTTGCCCATACAGTGCACAGCGATATATTGTACTTTCTGTAATTGAAGTGTCGAATGTCTCATTAATCACTTGCACAGCTTCGTGTATTGTTAACCAGTTTTTTGCCATAAGCTTGAGATTGCTATTCCAGGACATAAGTGATTTTCCTTCATTTATTTTCTTTGGCAATTATCTGATGCCATAAGTTAATTGATTGCTATCAATGTGAGAAATACCTCAGCGTTTATAGACATGCGAGGTTCAGAAAAATAAATTATCTTATTGATATTTCTTCTTATAGCTTGTAAGTGGTAGTCGCTAATGATGCAAGGGAAAGGGTCTTTATGGGCATATATCCTATCCGTTAATTTCAACCATGCTCTGTTGTCCAGAGTCAGAATACATCTAACTCTGGATACGTTTTCACCAGTGATAACTTATCCCTGTATCAAGTTTATCTGCACAGTCAATCCCGGCAGGGCTATTTCTGACGTTATTAAATTTATAATCTAAAAATATCTGCATATTTTTGTTGAAGTAGTAGCTAAAGCCTATTTCTTCATAATCCAGCACTCGGGTTCGTTGGCCAGCGATTGTTTGCGTCAGGTGAGTGTAACCAATGTTGGGTTGAAATTTGTCGGTCAGCATATATTTAGCCAGGGCTTCATAGCTGAAGGCGTTGGTATTATTGTTGCGAGGTTGGGGGTTGATAGCGTTATTACTCTGCGTGAAAACAGTGGCCAGATAAAGTTTTTGGCTCTGGTACTTGACCCCCTCTGCGAAAGTCCGAATATTTTTTTTGTAACCGGCATTTTGTTGCTGTGAAAATGTAGTCTCGGAAGATGACGCAGCAAAAAGTGCACTGAGCTTTGGCGTAAAGAACCAGGACAGGGAAGTACCAATACCATTGCCGTTCTGTTGTCTTAAAGCTCGATTTCCGTTGTTACTTTTGAATTGGTATTGCATTGCTAATTTCACTGTCTGTTGAAAGACCGAAAGATTTTTACGCCACGTCACAAGATTAAGGGCTCGGCCACGCATGAAGTTGTCAATGTAGTTATAAGACATTTCCCTGAATAAGGGAGAGCGGTCGGTTATTGAGGTTACGTCGTACAGTACCCCCCAGTTCCGGCCGATATCCAGGCTTCCCCAGTACGGGTTGTCTACGCCCAGAAACGCTAGCCGGGTTGCATTTCTGCTGGCATCTGATGCACTAACCGTATATTCCCAGTGAGCGTAGGTTTGCCAGTTGTGGGTAAGGTCATGCTTCCCAATCAATCCAAAATAGAGATAGCTACGATCGCCATCATCTTTGATGTTATTACTGGTAAAACGTCTCGCAATGATAGTGCCATAAAAATCGAGACTTTTACCGTCCTGGTTCAGAACGTTGACCGCAAAAGAGTACGGTGAGAAGAGTAGTGTGATTGATATAAAATAATAGCGTAGGTCATGCAATGTCATGATAAACATCCCTAAAGATGGCTCAGCATCTGAATGGTGGTAGGGTGGACAATTTACCGCGACATATGCTCATTGCTTAAATCCAATAGAATGAGATTATTATCGTTATGCTGAAACGTTTTGTTTGTGGCTAAAATAACTGATAATGCCATTAGAAATGGCGGATGCAATTTTGTTGCGGAATGCCGTTGTGCCTAATAATTTCTCCTCCTGTGGGTTGGTGATAAAAGAGGTTTCAACCAGGACAGATGGAATATAGGGTGATTTAAGTACTGCAAAAGCTGCCTGTTCTGTATGGTTTGAATGCATATGGTGGACTGGAGAAATGTGGTGAACTATATGTGATCCCAGTAAAAGACTTTCCCTGATGGTTTCAGTCTGTTCAAGATCGAAGATGATTTTGTCGAGATACTTGTCCCTGTGAATGATTTGTTTTCCAGCAATATTATCAGCAGCATTCTCACTTTTGGATAGATACCTTGCCATAGCGCTGCTGGCTCCCCGTGTTGAAAGTGCAAAAACGGAAGCTCCATGGGCTGCAGGACTTGCGAAACCATCGGCGTGAATGGACATAAATAGATCGGCTTTGTGTGCGTGAGCAATCTGTACGCGATCGTATAGTGGAATAAATGTGTCATCCGATCGCGTCTGGAGTGCATTAATACCGTGGCTATTGAGAATGGCTTTTATCTTAGAGGTAATATCCAGTACTACATGTTTTTCCAGCGATCCTTCACAACCCACTGCGCCGGAATCAATACCCCCGTGTCCAGGATCTAGCATTATCGTAAATTTCGTGCGCCCATTTGTTGGGAGGGAGGAATGCTTATGACTTAGCTGAGGTCGCATATGTGCATATGTCAGCGGTATAGCCAGTGTATTGGCTGCGAGGGCCGCTAAACCAGTAAGAATAAGTTTTCGCCGGGTAATGTTGGTGTTCAATGTTGACGCCTCATGCTGATTGATTTGTTATGTTATAACGTTATGGATTATTTGAGGTCGAGGACTTGAATGTTATTTTTTGTTGCTTCGGGTTACTTCATATTAATCATTGGAAAATCACGAGGCTCCCAATGTATTGATAAATTGGATTTTTAATACCCATCACTACCTCTCATCGCTTGAATCATGATGACATCTGGCGTCCAAGTATGATCGTAATCTGCAAGAGCACTGCTGATAAGCCCTTGGCCCATTTGTTTACTTTAAATCGTGAATTATCAAACAGGACAATGGACTCCTGCTGGAAACATATTGATATAGATCCTTTCAAAAGATAATTATTCTCATTGTCATTGGTTATGTTATAACGTAACAATTGAGAGTGTGCCGAGATTTAGAATGAGTCTATCCATTATTCGATGACTTATTCTGGGGAGGAATTATGTCAACTGAACATATCAAAGAAGAAAAACTCAACATTGGTGCTGTGCTGGCTGTATCACTTAGTACAGTGATTGCGATGCTGGACAGCACTATCGCAAATGTTGCCTTACCTGTTATTGGCAAAGATTTTGCCGTCTCAGAAGCTGCATCCATCATGATAATCAATGCTTACCAGTTTGCTGTGGTCGCTTCATTGCTGGTATTCGCTGCATTGGGAGGCAAAATAGGTAACAAACGTATTTTTATTCTTGGAGTGATTTTTTTTGCGCTTTCCTCGTTAGGATGTGCACTTTCTGAAACACTGATGATGCTGACGGCTTTTCGCGTCATTCAGGGCTTTGGGGCTGCGGCCATTCTAAGTGTGAATGCGGTGTTGATTAAAGAGATCTATCCTGCCCGGTTGTTAGGTCGTGGATTGGGGATTAATGTAATGGTGGTCTCTGTTTCCGCAGCGGCGGGCCCGTCAATTGCTTCAGCTATTATGTCAGTTGCGAACTGGAACTGGTTGTTTTCTATTAATGTACCGATCGCTTGTATTTCATTGCTGCTCTGTATTGTATCGTTCAAATCGACGCAACGTACCGAAAACCGGTTTGATAAAGCGGGTGCGTTGCTGGTTTTCCTGACGTTCGCTTCGTTTTCAACGATGATGCTGGGTCTGGCGAGGAACAACGTGTTAGACGTTATCCCAAGCTCGATTATTCTTGTCGTGCTGGCAATCACTTTGTATCTGAATCAAAAAAGAAAGATTACTGATGCTTTGATCCCGGTTGCGATATTTCGCAACAGGACATTTTCTCTGTCGTTATTAATGTCTTTGTTATCATATAGTACGCAGTTACTGGCATATGTCTCCTTACCATTTTATTTTCATAATGTATTAAACCGCAATGTCGTTGAAATTGGCATGCTGTTAACGGCATGGCCGCTGGCGACAATGTTGACGTCATTGGTCGCGGGTGAACTAATCAAAAAGTTCGAGCCCAACCTGGTAGCATTTACCGGACTATTACTACTTTTGATAGGCACTCTTTTAATGACATGGCTGCCCGTACAACCCTCGAATCTGCAGATCCTCTGGCGGATCGCTATTTGTGGTTTTGGTTTTGGACTATTCCAGTCCCCTAATAATTTTCTCATTATGACTTCGGTCCCACATGAAAATAGCGGTATTGCCAGCGGATTATTAGGCAGTTCACGTCTGATTGGGCAGATTATTGGTTCTGTGCTGGTGGCGTTTTTCTTTAATAACTTTGGGCGTAATGTAACAAATATTAGTCTTTTCGCCGGAGCATTGTTCTCATTTATGTCTCTGGCGGTGAGTTATCTCCGCTATAAATCTGCTTCTCATGACGTTGGTTTTGTTAAGAAAGTAATATAAGTCTTTCAATAAAATAATCATGTGATGCTATTAAATTACAATTCATTTAACTCATTGAGGTGCTAAGTATGCTTAATGGAAAAATATTATTCTCATTATTCATATCATCGATAATATTATTATCAACGGCAAGCTATGCCAATAGTAGTGAGGTGAGTAAGACGATAAATGACCAAAACATGAAAAACACTGAAGAAATACCCATAAAATTCAACCGTATTATTATCACCGGTAATTGCCCCTTTGGTGTAATTATGGCAAATGATTTGGCATATAAACATGTTGTGGGCGTAGGACCTTGGGCTTTTCTGCATTCAAACATGAAACTTCTCAAGGATATGAAGCCAGATATCGACCGTATCACTACTGACTTTATTAATAAAGACTATGTTGTAAATATGGAATCCTTACTAAATTTACAACCAGATATTATTTACTATTATGGTAAAAGTCAGAATGATAATCTGGAGCGGGCAGGGATCCCAACTATTAATCTTGATGCTGGTGGTGACACGAAATTTGAGCCAGTAGTAACGCAAACGTATTGGGAAAACGAATTTAACCAGACGCTTGGTTTACCTCACAGTCACAAATTTTCGGATGCATGGAAGAGAAGCCTCAATGAGGCAAAACCATATGCCGAGAAGATCAAATCACAACATATTCGGGCATTATATCTTGAGCAGAGTGATGGGAAAGAGCTCAAGGTGAGTGGGCCGAAAACATATGGTGATACCTATCTTAAGATGGCGGGGATGGAAAATGTAGCAAGTGATCTGGTGGTAAAAGGGGATGCTGGCAGGTACATTAATGTTTCAATGGAGCAAATAATTCAGTGGGATCCCGATGTTGTATTTGTGGTCTTTGGTAGCGCGAAGGATATTCTTAATAATAAAAATCCCGGGCAAGACTGGCATAATATTAAAGCATTCAAAGATGGGAAAATATTTTCTACACCCGTAGGGCTACATAATTGGGGAGGATTGTCTGCTGAGACTGCGCTATTACCATTGTTTATGATTAATAAATTTAACCCTGACTATATAACAGATGCAGAATTGAAAGTTGCAACGCGGTTACACTATAAAAAAGTGTTTGATTATGAAATTCCGGACGCGCTATTAACCGATGAGTTAAGACAGCGGTAATAAAGTAATCCGGCGCATGGGTTTTTATTTTTAAAGGTTAGTTATGCAGGAAAGAAAAAAATACCGAATGCTAATGTGGATTTCAATCGTATTGTTACTGATTGTGGCTATGATTTCTTTGTTCATAGGCCGCTATACATTATCTTTCCCCGAAATAATGACGGAGGTATTACATGATAATGGTCGCCGTTGTTTGAGCGCAGGATTCTCGGTTATATGCAATCTACGGTTGCCAAGGATTATTGCCGTCATGATGGTAGGGGCAGGGCTATCAGTAGCAGGCGTGACGTATCAAGCGGTGTTGCGAAATGCACTGGCTAGCCCGGATGTGCTCGGTACATCTTCCGCCGCAGCGTTCGGCGCAGCACTTGGGATACTGCTAGGTTTTCCACTACAACTCAGCGCTTTTTCCTCTTTCTTCTTTGGCATTGTCAGCCTTTTATGCGTGATGGGACTTTGCCATTTCAAGAAAAACAATGGGGAGCTCACGACTATCCTGTCGGGCATCATAGTGGCTTCGGTGTTTATGTCTTTTGTATCAATCATTAAATATGTTGCCGATCCACAGGACGAACTCCCGGCTATCGTCTTCTGGCTTATGGGGAGTTTCGCTTCTCTGGTCAAAGAGCAGGTTTATGGACTCATCCCGCTATACATCATTTGTTATCTGGTTATCTACAAACTTCGATGGAAAATCAATGTGTTGTCTTTGGGAAATGATGAGGCCAAAATTGCTGGAATGAACCCACAATTGTTGAATACAGTTTTGCTAATCACAGCCTCAATTTTGGTGGCAGCATCAGTCACCATCGCTGGCGTGGTGGGCTGGGTTGGTCTGGTTATCCCGCATCTGGTTAGAACGCTGGTCGGGTACAACCATAGCAAGCTGATCCCGGCTTCGGCTGTATGTGGTGCGTTGTTTTTATTGGTCATCGACAACATTGCCAGGACCCTGACTTACGCAGAGATCCCCATTGGAATACTTACTGCTCTGGTTGGTGCGCCTTTATTTGCTGTACTGTTCATCATGAGTAACCGATATGATCGAAGTGAATAATCTGACGTTCGCATTCAAAAAGAGTAAAACTGCCTTTAACAATATCAGCTTCTCCATTGATGAAGGTGAGGTACTGTGCGTATTAGGACCGAATGGTGTTGGCAAAACAACATTGCTTAAAACGGTTACCGGTCTGTATCAACCGGTTAGTGGCTCATGTCATATTGGCCGAGTGGGAAACCGGAAAGCTCGTATGGCGTATGTCCCGCAGGCCAAACGTGTTCACTTTTCTTACAATGTACTCGATTTCATCTCCTTTGGGTGCCCATTACGGGGCGGAATGCTGGCATCTCCTGGGGCGAGGGATATCGAAAAAGCGGGGCAAATATTGTCGGAACTTGGTGCATCATATCTTGCAACCAAAGATGTTAACCAGATCAGTGGTGGTGAGCTACAGATGTGTTATATCGCGAAGGCGCTGGTCTCAGAGCCGGACATCCTTGTGCTTGATGAACCTGAATCAAATCTTGATTTTAATAATCAGTCTCTCATTATCAATTGGTTGTACACGTTGTCGCGGGAGAAAAATGTTACTATTATCCTGAATACGCACTTCATCAATCATGCAAATAACATTGCAGATAAATGTCTGCTAATGGGCAAAGATAGTTACTGTTTTGGGACTACACAGAGTGTCTTGCAAGAGCCTCTCCTCGCCGATTATTTCCACGTTCCCGTTAAACGCTGTCATTTTGAACACAAAGGAATACAGAAAGAATCATTTATTGTTGCATTGTGAAAGGTAGCCAATGTCTCGGTGAGAACGAGAAATGGGCGATTATGATTTAAGCCCTGTCGAACTGTACGAAGCTACTGGCATTAAAAATTATAATATGTCGTTCTGAGTGAATAACCCGTGTGCGCCAAGTGAATCTACGACACAGCGTTTTTCCTTTTTGCTGGAGAAAACAAAAAACCGCATCAGTCTGCACTGATACGGCTTTGATTTGTCAGGAGGACTAAATCACTAGCCAGTTTGAAGCGTCGTTTTTCCTCTCCCCAGTATGTAGGGCGGTACATAGGATTTGCGGCAAGTATCCAGATAATCCGACCACCACTGCATCATTGCCTTTCTTGCTTCCAGATGCTCTGCTCTGTGAATATATGCCTGGCGTACGGAGTTACGTTCCTGGTGGCTCATTTGCCGTTCAACAGCATCCTGTGACCATATACTGGATTCCATAAGGGCACTGCATGCCATTGTCCTGAAACCGTGACCACAGATTTCCATTTTCGTGTCCCAGCCCATCAGGCGTAGCGCCTTGTTCACCGTATTTTCACACATGGGTTTATACGGATTATGGTCCCCGGGGAACACGAGTGCATTATCTCCTGAGATATCCTTAATCTTTTTCAAGATCGCGATCGACTGTTGTGAGAGGGGTACGATATGAGGCCTGCGCATTTTGGCACCACGACCAGAGTAACGCACTCCTTCAATAGTTTCGCGCGTGGCGGGTATTGTCCAGACCTGGTTTCCGAAATCAATTTCATGCCAGCGGGCAAAACGCAATTCACTCGAGCGAATGAACAGATGCAGTGTTAGCAGGATGGCAAGGCGAGTGAGTTCACGGCACTGCTGAAAACTCTCAATGCTCTCAAGCAGTTCAGGAAGACGCTCCAGTGGTAGAGCGGGGTAGTGTCGTTTTACTGGTGGAGCCGTCACGCCGTCAAGGTTTGCTGCCGGATTAAAATCGATTAATCCATGATGTACGGCGTAGCGCATGATATTCCGGAGATACTGCCGTGTACGGGATGCAACCTCCAGTAGCCCCTTTTCCTCAATTCCTTTTAATAAAGTGATGAAGTGTCGGGGTTTCAGTTCTGAAACTGACATTGTGCCAATGACTGGGAAGATATGATTACTCATGCTAGCCAGCAGACGGTCGGCTGTATTTTGTGACCATTTTTTATTGCTCTTGTGCCATTCAAGTGCAACGTTTCTAAACACTTTCTTTGGCATGCGAGAACTGCGTTCGGCTGCTCGCTGCTCTGCTGGATTGATGTTCAGTACCAGCATTTTGCGAATACCTTCACGTTGACTACGGGCGTCTGAGAGGGAGATGACTGGGTAGGCACCGAGTGCAATGCGGGATTCTTTACCTTTAATACGGTACTTGAGATACCAGTGACGTGAACCGCTTGGTTTGACCAAGAGATACAGACCGTGGGAATCGGAAATTTTAAAGGGTTTATCAGATGGTTTGAGACTGCGGATTTTGGTGTCGGTAAGAGACATATGGGGTCACTCCATAATAGAACGAACCGGACCCCAGATTTGACCACCAATTTTTCCCGATGCGGAGGATAAAATCAAAATGCATCAGGAGAAGTTTTCACGCTAAGCTGTTGTATTAAAACCATACAGGCATTAATGAAGCTGCACGAAAACAAGAATTTGGCTCCTCTGACTGGACTCGAACCAGTGACATACGGATTAACAGTCCGCCGTTCTACCGACTGAACTACAGAGGAATCGTGTGAACGGGGCGAATAATAGCGGGGTATGATGAACATGTCAAAGGGGGAAACAGTAAAAGTAGATTGTTTGCTTACAGTTTGTGCAACTTGTTGAGATTTTTGGCTTTTCGTTCAACATTTATCCGCAAGAAAGGGTTTGATAGCCGGGAAAATGGCGGGCAGTTGTGTGAGAACTCTGCCCGCCAGGGCGCTTATTGTGGCGCATCCGTTAGGACAAACATGCCATACGGGTGAATTTGCAGATAATAGCTATCGCCAGGAGCGGGTTGTAATTGCGTGGCATTGACTTGTAATAGCAATGATTGGCCCTGCCAATTGACTAATACTTCATATTGCGGCCCCATATAAGCCACTTTATTGATAGTACAGCGCTGGCTTGGGTCACCTTGCTGGCTTAACGTAATGGCTTCTGGCCTGACACCGACCGTAGCTTGCTGATATCCATCAGCAAATCCTTGTGGGCGCGGAATGTGATAACCAAAAATTTCAACGCTATCACTGTTGATTCGTGCAGGGAATACGTTGGCATCACCCATAAAACTGGCCATAAAGTGAGAAGCAGGATGGCGGTATAGCTCCTGTGGCGCACCAATTTGCATGATTTTGCCTTTATTCATCACCAAAACGGTATCAGAGACGGCAAAAGCCTCGCTTTGATCGTGCGTAACATACAGCGAAGTAATATTAAACTGCTGCTGCAATTCACGAATTTTATCGCGCATACTGCGGCGCAGGTTAGCATCCAGGTTACTGAGCGGCTCATCAAACAGTAGCACTTTGGGTTTCAGGATAAGGGCCCGCGCCAGTGCCACACGTTGCTGTTGACCACCAGAAATCTGATCGACAAAACGATCAGCAAACCCGTCTAAATCCACCAGCACCAGCGCTTCTTTCACCCACTCGCGAATTTCATCTTTCGGCCGCCCTAGCATTTTCAAGCCATAACCAATGTTCTCGCCCAGTGACATATGTGGGAACAGGGCATAGGACTGAAACACCATACAGATATCCCGCTGCTGGATAGATCTGTCAGTGACATCTTCACCATCGATAAAAATTTGCCCGCCAGTGGGTTTTTCCAGCCCAGCGACCAACCGTAATACGGTGGTTTTACCACAGCCAGATGGCCCCAGCAGCGTGACCATTTCGCCTTTGGGGATAGCCAGATTTAAATCATCAATAACGGTATTGGTACCAAAACGCTTGGTGACATGTTTGAGTTCGACAAAATGCTTTTTATCAGACCCATGATTTTTATCAGATTCATAGCTTTCGTTAGTCATTATGTTAAGCCTTATCAGTGCGCCGTTATTCAGCATTACTGGCTTTCGAGCGGGCAATACGCGCTTCGCCAACCAGGTAATCAAACAGGAAGATGATGGCAAGCATCACCACAATCAGAATGGAACCATAGGCAATCGCGATGCCGTATTCGCCATCTTCTACCCGGTTAAGGATGTAAGAGGTGGCGACTCGGGTGTCGGGCGTTACCAGGAAAACAATGGCACTGACGGTGGTCATCGCCCGCACAAAGCTATAAATCAGCGCCGAGAGAATCGCCGGGCGCAGTAATGGCAGCAAAATGTAAATCACGGTACGTAGCGAACCGGCCCGCAAGCTGAGTGAAGCCTCATCCAGCGATTTATCAAGTTGGCCCAGACCGGCTATCCCGGCGCGTATCCCGACGGGCACATTGCGCATCACCATTGAGATAATGACGATAGCTGCCGTACCGGTCAGGTACACCGGCGCACTGTTAAAGGCCAGAATATAGGAGACACCCGCCACAGTTCCGGGGACGGCGAAACAGAGCATGGTGCTGAATTCGATGGTTTTTTTACCACGGAATTGCTGACGTACCACGATATAGGCAATCAGCAGACCAAAGGCGGCGGTGATAGGGGCGGCAATACCGGCGTACAACAGCGTATCGAGCAGCGAAGGCCATGCGCCATCACTGAAACCTTGCCCAAATAACTGGTTGAAGTTATTTAGCGTCAGGGTGTAATCGACTCCCCAGTTGACGGTGAAACTGCCATAGAAAATGCTGCCGTACAGCAATACGTTAAAGGCAATCCACACATACAGCATGGCTGTTGTGCCCCAGACTAATGAGACCGGCAAGGGCTGAACATCACCGCGCGAAGATTTACCGGAGATGGTGACGTAGGAGCGTTTGCCTATCCACATATACTGAATACAGAAGATAAACAGCGAGAACATCAGTAGGATGACACCCAGTGTCGACGCCGCCGGATAGTCAAGTTGTGCGCCGGTAATATAGAAGTAGATTTGCGTGGCGAGCACGTCAAAGTTCCCGCCTAACACCAGTGGGTTACTGAAATCAGCCAGTGATTGCACGATGACTATCAAGAATGAGTTCGCCAGGGCCGGTTTCAATAGCGGCAGAAATACCTGCATAAAGGTCTGCCAACGGCTGGCCCGCAAGGTATAAGAGGCTTCTTCCAGCGACGGGTGAATCGTTTTTATCGCCCCATCGAGGATCATAAATGACATCGGCGTAAAGGCCAGCACTTGCGCCAACCAGATACCGGTAAAACCATACAGCCAGTTAGTATTTGTCAGCCCAAACCAGGTGACCATTAACTCAGTGACATAGCCGGAGCGGCCCATCATCAAGGTGACACCCAATCCGACCACAAAAGGCGGGGTGACAATCGGCAAAATCGAGAAAATTCGCCCCAGCAATGCTGAGCGTTTAGCAATTCGCGTGGTGTATATGGCTAACACCATGCCAAAGAAGGTACAGCCGATACCGACCGCAACCGACAGCACAAACGAATTCCAGATAACTTGCAGAATATGCGCCTGTCCAAGGATCGCCATAAATTGCCAGGGCGCAAAAGCCCCATTTTCATCAGTAAACACCGGGATGAAAATAGCGATACTGGGAAACAGAATAAACACGGTGATCAGGGCAATAATGGTGACCAGCGAACCGAGAACAAAACGATCGCCCCCCAGCCATTCCAGGCGAGCGAGCGCCAGTGTGATGACGGCTCCCAGGGCAATAAACAAGCCAATCGTGGCAAAACCCAGCCCGCGTTGCAGCCAGGCCGAAGTGATGACCACGAATAGAGCGCAGAATAGGGCGAAACCGGCGTCAAATAGATGCCGGGTGCGGTGTTCGCGCCCTTGGGGGGAAAGCGGTCGGAAAAGCAGCACTAATGGCAAGGCAAACCATAATGTACTGATGTTCAGACTGGACCAGCCATAGGCGGCCAGTAGCTCAGAACGGCTGGCCTCAAGCAGACCATAATCCAGACTGAACGCGGGTAATAAGGCAAAAGCAGCCACGGCAAAGGCCAACCAATAGAAAATGGCATCCCGTGTCTGCGGGAGCCGCAGAGCATGTGAGTGAGTCATGGTGTTCCCCAGATCTAACCTGCGCCCTTGACGCGACAGCGCGGTGCTGCCACGCCAAGGGCTTGGTTATAGAAAGCGATAAGTTATTTTATGGTTCGCTTATTGTGTGGGCTGCTATTTGCCCATCTTGACGTCATTAACCCATTTGGTGATCAGCTTCTTACGCATCTCGGTAGCACCGTAAGTGTCCATGTCGTAATTAATCAGTTTCAGATCATCAAGTTTGAGTGAGTTAGGGGAGGTCGCCGCAGTGGTATTGGTCAGGATCTGATAGGACTGACCTTTCTGCCATGCTAACTCTTGCGCGTCTTTTGACAGCACCCAGTCAACGAATAACTTGGCGTTATCCAGATTACGCGCACCTTTCAGAATGCTGACACCACCAATTTCATAGCCAGAACCTTCGCAAGGCGAAATCAGTTTCAGAGGCGCACCTTTCTCTTTTTCCAGTGAGTAATCGTGCAGGAAACCAATACCAATGGTCGTTTCGCCGCGTGCAGCGTTACGCGCTGGGGCGATGCCGGATTTGGTGTATTGCGACACGTTGGCATTGAGTTTTTTCAGGTAATCGAACGCCGCATCTTCACCCCATAATTGAGAGAAAGTGGCCAGCGCGGTGTAGGCAGTGCCCGAGCTTTGCGGGTCGGCAATCTGGATTTCACCTTTGTAGATAGGGTTGGTCAGGTCTTTCCAGCATTTAGGTTCTGGCAGACCTTTCTCTTTCAGGCGGTCAGTATTCACGCCCAGCCCTAAAATACCGATATATACCGCAGAGGAGTAGTTACCTTTGCGTTTGGCCGGATCACGGAATTGCGGCATGATTTGCGCCAAATTCGGTGAGGCGTAAGGATAAAGTAAATCCATTTCACCGGCCTGAGATTGCGGGTCCAGAGTACCGCCATACCAGACATCGGCCTGTGGGTTCTTTTTCTCTGCGTCCACTTTAGCGAGTGTGCTGCCGGAGCCATTGCGAATAAAGCTGGTTTTGACATCGTATTTTTCGCCGAACGCTTTGGCTTCTTCTTCACACATGGCATTGGTGGCGCTGCAATAAATAACCAAACGCCCTTCCGCCTGGACGACGGTGGTAAAAGCGCTCAGTGCGAGGCCTGCGGCTACCAGTGCTGAGAGAGGTAAGAGTTTCATAACATTATCCTTTTTATCCTTTTATGCGCCCATCACTGGGGCATAAAGGATGGTTGTTGTAGGTAGAGGTATGACTTACTTGGTTAACGTCCTTTTTTACTTAACGCATTTTTTATTTAACGTACTGCTTTCAATCGATTAATGCCGGTCATTAACAGCGGCATTAATAACAACCCAACGCATGCCGACGCCAGTGTGAGCAGAGCAAAAAAACCTTGCCAGCCATAGTGTTGCAACACTTGCGCCAGCGGCCATCCCGCCAGTGCCGCACCGAGATAAGCAAATAATCCAAGAAACCCGGTGACCGTACCGGCAGCATCTTTATGGGTATATTCGGTGGCTGCCAGGCCAATGAGCATCTGTGGTCCAAAAACAAAAAAACCAATGCTAAAAAATGTCACGGACAGTAGCGGGTAGTTATGTACCGGTGCCAGCCACAGGGCGGTCATCGTCAGAAACAGCCCCAATGCGAACAACAAAATCATCGGCGCGCGCTGACCGCGAAATAACAAATCTGATCCCCAACCGGCAAACAGCGCCCCAAATAACCCACCTAACTCAAATAGCGATAAGGTGGCATTGGCGCTGAGCAAATTGACGCCATGACTCTCCGCTAACCAAATATTGCCCCAGTCATTGAGGGCGATGCGGATCAGATAGACCAGCACATAAGAAACCCCTAATAACCAGATGGTGCGGTTGCGCAAAATGGCATCGCGAAAAATACGCCCCATCGGCATGGGGGGGCTTTGCTGCTCTTGCCACTGATCCTGTGGATCTCGCCGCCATTGGCCGATGGTCGGTAAACCTTGCTGTTGCGGCTTGTCGCATAATTGCCAGCACAACCAAAGACCTAACACGATACCAATAGCTCCAGGCACTAACAGTGCGGCCTGCCAGCCGTAATGCGAGGCCAGAAAGGCCGATAACAGCGGCACCGCCGCGCCGCCAATACTGATGGAGGTATTCCAACATCCCCACCAGGTTCCGCGCTCATTGCGCGAATACCAGGTACTCAGCAATTTGGCACAAGGCGGCCATCCCCACCCTTGAAAGAAACCATTTAACGTCCAGACCACCAACAAGGCGGGCAGGGAGTGGCACAGGGTAAACACCACATTCAGTATCCCGGTCATCATCAAACCGATGCCCATGATCCAGCGTGCCTGGGTGCGGTCGCTGACAATGCCGGACACAAATTTTGAGCCGCCGTAGGCCAGATAGAACAGGGTACCCAGCAAACCGATATCTCCTTTATCCAACCCCAATTCCAGTTGCATCACTGGCATGGCGTAGTTGACACTTTTACGTGTCAGATAAAAGGCGGCATAGCCCATCACCATGGCGACCATCAGGCGCGGTCGCCAGTAGCGGTAACGCGCATTCACCTGCTCCGGCGTCAAAGGCTCAAGGGGTAAAGTCTTTGACGACAATGGCGATGCTGACATGGATTCCTCCGGTAATTGTGTTGAGTGTAAGGAAGGAAAAAGTAAAAGAGATGAGACAAGGTTGTAGACGCTTAGGAATAATGCTTAGTTATGAAGGTTTTTGATCCCGTTCTGTGGGCGGGTTCACAGAGTCGTTAGTGCGGATATGGGTTGGCAGGTTAACCACCACGCGGGTTCCTAAGCGGCGTTGCAGTAGCCAGTCACCACCCAATGCCCGCACCCGCTCTTCAATCCCGCGTAGACCAAATCCCCCGCCTTGCGGTTGCACGGAGATCCCCATGCCGTCATCGCGCACTTCCAGGGTGATGATATTGTCGGTCAGGCGCAAACTGACCTGAATATTGCTAGCATTAGCGTGTTTATTAATGTTGTTGAGCAGTTCTTGCACCAGCCGATACAGCGTAAATACCACCACATCCTCACCGGGTGTCGCGGGCAGGGCATAATCCAATTGGAAATGAATCCCTTGCTCGGCGAAAGCAAACTCTTCCGCTAAATGGTGTAGGGCTTGATCCAGAGGCATTTCATCCAGCACCGGTGGGCGCAATTGGCGTAGCAGTTGGCGGGTGGTTTGATGGATTCGTTGCGATAAACTGCTGATTTGATTAGCCGCAGATTGAGCCGCTGGCGAGGGCGCGCAGCGGTTGACCAGCATGGCCTGAATTTGAATGGCGGTGATATTCTGGCCGATTTCATCGTGCAATTCACGGGCAATTTCTTTGCGCACATCTTCCTCGGTGCGCACTAACCGTTTCATTAATTTACGCCGGGTTTGTAACTCTTGCTCCAATTGATGGCGATAGCGGTGCAGATGTTGAGCTAACTGCTGTTGGCGGCTAATGGCAATCCCCAGTGTCAGCCCTAACAGTGCCTGAGTGGAGAGGAACAATTCCAGTTCCGCCAAATCATGGAATGCACCACTGGCCTGGCGGGTCACGGTAATCATCAGGCTGCCTAACACTGCCGCCAACACCCCGCCTTGCCAGCCAAATTTATACGCCATAAAGACATTGGGTAGAAAGACAAAAATCAGCAGTAGCCGCTCCATATTGGGAGCAATGGCTATTTGCACACAAACCCCAATGGCAAAAATCAGCGAGCACCAAATTAGCAGTGAGGTGCGCAGCGGTGGGTCGGGCATCTGCTGCGAGAACAAGTTGCGGATATGCTGCTGTTTTAAATATTCATAGATTAGATAGGTGAACGGCACTAACAGAATGCCGCCGGTAAAAGTGGCAAGCAGTGTCTGGGTTAACGGCACAGGCAGCCAGAAGCCCAGTATCAGCCCATGCAACATACTGTTACCGGTGACGGCGGCGAGCAACAGTAATAACCGCTGCCAGTAAAGAGTGTAATGGTGCCAAAAACGCTGGGTCAGTTCGGCGGGCAGTAAACTGAGGAACGGTGACAGCATAATCAACACTGTAGGCTGCAACTGTTCACTGTGCAGCCACCACAAGGCGGCACACTCGGTCAGCAGCAACACTGACCAATAGCGGCGCGGCAGCAATATCATTAATGCCAGCCGCAGGCCTTGTGGCAGTAATAGAACGGCATGTAAACCATCATCACTCAGATAAAAACTGATAGTCCACAGCGCCAGCCAACTCAGTGAGAAAAAAATGACCAAAAACAGCGATAGCCCCACTGAGCGCAGTTGCCACATGTCAGTTTCCAGCCAGCAACTGATGTTGCAGTGCAAAATGCACCAGCTCGACGGTGGTTTCGCAATTCAGTTTACCCAGAATATTGGCGCGATGAACATGGACGGTTTTGTGACTGAGTGACAATTGTTCGGCAATGGATTTGACGCTGATCCCATTGATCAGTAACTGGAAAATCTCTTTCTCGCGTGGCGTCAAAATCGCCAGTTGTTGCGGCTGCTGTGGCATATGGCGCAGGGCGCGCAAGGCATCGGCGCACAGATAGAGGCCGCCACCATGCACGGTTCGTAGCGCTTGCACCAATTCATCCGGGCCACAGCGCTTAGTCAGGTAGCCACTGGCACCAGCATCCATGGCACTTTGCACAAATGCGGTGGTGTCATAAATGCTCAAAATAATGGCGCGGAAATGCGGCATGTTTTGGCGCAGGCGCTTGAGCAGGCTTAGCCCGCTTTCATCCGGCATCGAAATATCCATAACAGCAACATGTACATCGGTGTTGGGTAGATTGGCCCAAGCCTCTGCCGCCGAACCATACTCACCAATAATACGAATATCTTTTTCCAGCGATAACAACTGGGCAAAACCCGAGCGGACAACAATATGGTCATCTATCAACGCGACATTAATCATGATTTTTCATTATTGCGGAACATATGCTTGCATGATGCTGATCAATTATTAGCGTAGCAATAATTGTTATCAGAAATGTAAGAGGCTTAACAGATGTGGGCAAAATCTGGTGGTGAAATAGGCAGTTTCCGGTGAAAAACGCAGCGCTCCACAGGATGGATGTGGAGCGCGAAGGTGTAGTGTGAGCGGAACTCAGTGCTGGTTACAGCGCTTTTTTACTGCGGTAGATGCGCTGTGGTCGGCCCACTTTGCCATAAATAATCTCTGCTTGTAGCGCTTGATTTGTTGCACAGAATTCCAGATAACGACGGGCCGTGGTACGGCTCAATCCGAGCATCTGGGCAACGTTCTCCGCCGTGTATTCCTCGGCATTATCACTAAATAATGTCTGGATTTTATCCAGTGTCATTTGGTCGATACCCAGTGGTAAAGCCACTTTTTGCTCGCCACGAGCATAGGTATTGTACATTTCATCAATCTGGCGCTGATTGACCTTGGTGCCATCTTGCAAGACTTGATGACGATGGCTGTAGCGGGCCAGCGATTGTTCCAACCGTTCGTAAGCCACTGGTTTTATCAGATAATCAAAAACCCCATAGCGGATAGCTTCAGAGACAGTTTCACTGTCGCTGGCTGCGGTGACAAAAATAATACCGCCAGAGAACCCCTGTAAGGTCAGTTCGCGTAATAATTCTAAACCACTGCCATCGGGTAGATAGTTATCCAGCAGAATTAAATCAGGATGAAAGCGAGCCACCATGCTGCGGGCTTGCTGCAAATTGCCCGCCAGCCACACCTCATGGCAGTGGCTGCTTTGCTTGATAAATTCGGCATGCATTTCTGCCAGTGGTGTTTCATCTTCAACCACTAAAATATTAAGACATTCCATGGGATCTCCCTGTCTTTGAGATCAATGCGTCTTCGGAATAAAGACGGTAAATAAGGTGCCGCACGGCGGATTCTCTTCTATTGTGATGGTGCCACCACTTTGCTGAACATAGGTGGCTACCAAATACAGCCCAATACCATGTTCATCTGAATTTTTGGAACTGATACCTCGTTCGAACAGGCTATCTTGCAACTGTGGCTCGATGCCGCAGCCATGATCGGCAACTTCCAAAATCACATTTTCACCTTCATCAGACAGGTAAATTTCAATTTGTTTATCGCCGTCAGGATTTTTTAGGCTGGCCTCAAAGGCATTATCGAGCAGGTTTCCCATGATAGCGGCCAGTTCATTTTCGCCGATATTGGCAGGCAACTGACTTAACTGGCAGCCGGGGACAAAATTCAAATTCAGCCCCAACTCTTTGGCCCGATGGTATTTACCAAATAATAATGCGGCAATCTGCCGGTTATTGAATGCGGTACGCAGCATATCAATCAGCGCCTGATGGGAGGAAGACTCGGTTTTCACCATCTCCAGCGCCCGGTCAAACTCTTTCATTTGCAACAGCCCACTCAGGGTTGACATCCAATTCAGATGCTCATGCCGCACCGTGCGCAGGTTCTCGACATATTGCTTAATCTGGCTGAGTTGGGCGCTGAGAGTATGAATATCATCCTGACTGCGAAAACTCACCACCCAACCTTGAAATGCACCATCTTCCGACCAAATACCCGCCCGGTTGGCGATGGCATTCAAGCCATTAAAGGTACAGAGTTCATCCTGGCGATTTTCACCACTTTGATCGAGAAAGAAGTGGTCAGGGGAGACGACTTCACTGACTTTACGACCAATCAATTGCTGTGGTGTGGCTGAGATATTCAGCATTTTACGCGCATTTTGATTGATTGCAGTGATCCTTCCCTCAGGATCAACCGCGAGTAACCCTTCGAATACGGCACCGAACAAGGCTTCTTGTTGGCGCAGCACTCGCGCTATTTCTTTGGGTTCCATTCCCATCATCTGGCGGCGGATATGATGAGCAAACAGCCATGACAGTAGCAATAATAAGCCGAGTACCAGGATAAAAGAGTGGGTCAGTGGCAGCAGATAAATCAGCCGCCAGTGGTCTATTTTGCTGATCAGATACCCCAGAGAGACGACACCAATGATTTTTCCCTGCTCATCGCGGATGGGCGTTTTGGCGCGCATGGCTTCCCCCATGGAACCTTTGCCAAAAATAATATAACTCTCGCCCCTTTCCAGTGCGCCGGGTTTGGTCCATTGCATTGGGTGACCAATCATCTCCGGATTGGGGTGATACAGACGAATGGATTGAGTGTCACCAATGACCAGGTAATCAAGGTCGGAAGTGCTCCCGAGTCGGCTGACGATTTGGGCTAGTTGTGCCTTATCGCGGTGCTTCACGGCATTGACGACGGAATCCATCGACGCAATAATTTTTGCCTGATTCATCGCTGTTTTGCTGACTTGATCGAGTAGATATTGCTCAAAATTATGGCTGAGAAAGCGATCCAGCGCGCCTACCAGCAGAATAGAGACGGTCAACAGCAGCAGAAATATCCGCAATGGAAAGGCCATGTTTTGCAACCGGCCCCATATTCGGCCACGCCATTTTAATTTGCCTGATAGGGAAACATCGGCAGAGGGGATCGACACATTACTCACCTTATTTAACATATGGGCTATGTACTGGCGTTAACATAAGTTAATTTAAGAAATAATTAAATAGCTAAGAGAAATAAAAATATATATTAATAATTAAGAAAATTAAAACCATTAAATAACTTATATTTACTCTCTTATATGTGAAATAGGTCAATTAACCGCGCTATTTTTATGTTTAGCATGTGCTCATAAATTAATTAAAATTAAAAACAAGCCTAGGTTAATTTATTTTATCTTGTTGTTTTTATGTGAAATATTTATTTAAAGGTGGCTTTATAATTTATTTCACTGTGGGTAAAACAACTTGTTTTTTATTTGTTATGTAAACGTTATGGCAGAGAGTGAATTATGGATACGGTATTTAAGCGAATTAATCGGTCAGACCATCAGCAGATTGCAGAAATAACACGCTTCTTGCGTGAAAATGATCTGAATATAGATACCACTGTTGAGGTTTTTATTACCGTAAGCCGTAATGACAAGCTGGTGGCCTGTGGCGGTATTGCCGGTAATATTATCAAATGCGTGGCCATCAGTGAGCAGGTGAGAGGTGAGGGGCTGGCGCTGACGCTAGCTACTGAGCTGGTCAATCTGGCCTATGAGCGCCATCACAGCCATCTATTTATTTATACCAAAACTAAAAACGAGAGCTTATTTAAAGCCTGTGGATTTTATCCTATAGCGAGTGTCCCTGGCATTGTGGTGTTGATGGAAAATAGCGACTGCCGTTTGCAGCGCTATGCCAAACAATTGAGTCAATTACGTCAGCCAGGGCAGAAAATTGGCAGCATCGTCATGAATGCCAACCCATTTACTCGCGGGCATCAATATTTGGTGCGGCAGGCCGCCGCGCAGTGTGATTGGCTACACCTGTTTTTGGTGAAAGAAGATAATTCGCGTTTTCCCTATGAAGACCGGCTGCAATTAGTGCTCGAAGGCACCCAAGATATTGCCAATCTTACGGTGCATCCCGGTTCGGAATATATGATCTCCCGTGCCACTTTCCCTTGTTATTTTATTAAAGATCAAGGCGTGGCAGATGACTGCTATACCGAAATCGACCTAAAAATATTCCGCCAATATTTGGCTCCGGCACTGGGTGTTACCCACCGCTTTGTCGGGACTGAGCCGTTTTGTACTGTGACCGCTAAATATAACCGCGACATGAGCTTTTGGCTGGAGACGCCGTTATTGCCTTATCCGCCGATTTCGCTGGTGGAAATTGAACGTCTTAAATATCACAACACCGCTATTTCCGCCTCATGGGTGCGCAAACTATTGGCACAGGGGGATAGCGAAACCATTCGCAAGTTAGTTCCTCCCGCTACCTGCCATTACCTACAGCGCTTGTTGTCACAACGCGCGCAAAAAGCGGCCAGCACAGAGAAAAGCTCAGCATTAGCAAAGAGTTCAGCCCCGTTTTAACTGACTAAAGAGAGCTGATTAAAGCAGGGCGCAAAGATAGGGACTGATACCTAAGTCAGAAACCACGAATTTGAAGACAAGTTAATCAGGTGAAACATGAAAATTATTAGAGAGGCCGTCGCCGGAACGTTGGAATCGAGCGACGTTATGGTGCGCATCGCACCATTAAATCCACCCGAAATAGATCTGCAAATCCACAGCAGTGTGGACAAGCAGTTTGGTGAAGCCATTCGCTACAGCGTACTGGCGTTGCTGGAACAGTATCGGGTAACCGGAGTGCAACTGATTATTGACGATAAAGGCGCACTGGATTGCGTGTTACAGGCACGGCTGGAAACCGCGCTGCTGAGAGCCTGCGATGAAAAAATTCTGCCATGGAGAGCGCATTGATGAAACCCGAAATGAAAAACAGAATGCGCCGCAGCATGTTATTTGTTCCCGGTGCCAATGCCGCCATGGTCAGTAATGCCTTTATTTATCAATCTGATGCGCTGATGTTTGACCTGGAAGATTCCGTCATTCTGCGCGAAAAAGATGCGGCTCGTCGCCTGGTCTATCACGCCTTGCAGCACCCGCTTTATCAGGATGTGGAAACCATAGTGCGAGTCAATGCATTGGACTCGGCTTATGGTCTGGCTGACTTGGAGGCGGTGGTGCGTGGTGGCGCGGATATCGTGCGTTTGCCGAAAACCGATAATGCGAAAGATGTCGAAGATATGGCGCGTGAAATCAGCCGTATCGAATCGGAATGTGGTCGTGAAGTGGGCAGCACCGGCTTGCTGGCTGCTATTGAATCAGCACAGGGCATCACTCAAGCGCTGGCTATTGCGCAGGCATCGCCGCGTTTAATGGGGATTGCGCTGGGAGCTGAAGATTATGTCCGCAACTTGCGCACTGAGCGCTCTCCCGAAGGGATTGAGCTGCTGTTTGCTCGCTGTTCAATATTGCAGGCCGCCCGTGCGGTAGGGATTCAGGCTTTTGACACCGTGTATTCCGATGCCAATAACGAAGCGGGTTTTTTGCAGGAAGCCGCGCTTATCAAACAACTGGGTTTTGATGGCAAGTCATTGATAAACCCACGCCAAATCGAACTGTTACACAACCTCTATGCGCCGACCGAGAAAGAAGTCCGCCATGCCCAGGCAGTGGTTGATGTTGCTGCAGCGGCAGAAGCCGAAGGGCGCGGTGTGGTTTCTCTGAACGGCAAGATGGTGGACAGCCCGGTGATTGAACGGGCGCGGTTGGTTTTGCAACGTGCGGTCAGCGGCCTGCGTGAGGAATAAGAGATGAATAGGCAACAACGAGTAGAAAGTTTAAGCCACAGTCAGGATAACGGCCCGGTATATCGCCCGTATCAGAACACTTCTAAAGCGAATTTACAGGCGCAGAAGCCACGCAATATCAAGATGTGTGATTCATTGGAAAATGTGATTCGCCGTAGCGGGTTGCAAGATGGCATGACCATTTCTTTCCACCATGCTTTCCGTGCCGGAGATTTGACCTTAAATCTGGTGATGAATGCGATTGCCGCCATGGGCTTCAAAAATTTGCGTCTGGCCTCCAGCTCTTTGAGCGACTGCCATTCGCCTCTGGTGGAGCATATCCGCAATGGTGTGGTCAGCGAAATCTACACCTCGGGTCTGCGCGGGCCGCTGGCGGAGGAGATATCGCGCGGATTATTAGCCAAACCGGTACAGATTCATTCCCACGGCGGCCGCGTTAATTTGATTGAGTCCGGCGAGCTGACCATCGATGTCGCTTTTATCGGGGTGCCGGCTTGCGATGAATTCGGTAATACCAATGGTTTTAGCGGCGCTGCCTGTTGTGGCTCATTGGGCTATGCGCGAGTGGATGCTGAATATGCCGGTTGTGTGGTGTTGCTAACGGAAGCTCTGGTGGCTTATCCGCATCATCCGGCGAGTATTGCTCAGGATCAGGTTGATTTGATTGTGCAGGTTGAGCAAGTGGGCGATGCCGACAAGATTGGCGCTGATACCACCAGAATGACCTCCAATCCCCGCGAATTACTCATTGCCCGCCGTGCTGCCGAAGTGATTGCCGGTTCGGGCTATTTTGTCGATGGTTTCTCTTTGCAGACCGGCACTGGCGGGGCATCGCTGGCGGTAACACGTTTTCTTGAAGACAAAATGTTGCGCCGCAATATCACTGCCGCTTTTGCACTGGGTGGCATCACCTCAACCATGGTGGATTTGCACGAAAAAGGGCTGATTACCAAGCTGCTGGATGTGCAAAGTTTTGACAAACAGGCCGCCTCTTCGCTGGCCCGTAACCCACGTCATATCGAAATCAGTGCTAATCAATACGCTAATTTTAGCTCGAAAGGGGCATCCGTCGATCGGCTGGATGTGGTGGTGCTCAGCGCGCTGGAAATTGACACCGGTTTTAATGTCAACGTGTTGACCGGTTCTGATGGTGTGCTGCGCGGCGCTTCCGGCGGCCATTGCGACACCGCGGTTGCCGCTCGACTGTCAATCATTGTCGCGCCATTAGTCCGTGGCCGTATTCCAACCCTGGTCAAGGACGTGACCACTTGCGTCACGCCGGGTTCCAGTGTCGATATTTTAGTGACCGATCACGGTATCGCGGTAAATCCAGCACGGCCAGAACTGGCCGAACGTTTGCAGCAAGCGGGTTTGCCGGTAGTCACCATCGACTGGCTCTATCAGCGTGCGCTGATTCTGACCGGTGAACCACAACCGATCAAATTTACTGATCGGGTGGTGGCGGTGGTGCGCTATCGCGATGGTTCCGTGATTGATGTTGTTCATCAGATACAGGAGTAGACGATGAATACACTTTCCCCCGCATTAGCCGCTAACCGGCCAATCAGTTTGCCGGAATTGCTGACCAGTCGTGAGTCGCGTCAGAGCCGGCAACAGGCCTGGTTGTCGCGTCATCAAGTTACGTTGATTTCATTGACTCTGGTGGCTCCGGGAGCAATCAAAGATAACCCATTGACTCGTAAGCTGTTTGCGCTGGCGTGGCAGGCCATTACCACCTTGAGCCAGCAGCAATGTTGGCCAGTGTTGCAGCAAGAGGTGTTTCCGCTGCCGACCGGCTGTGAGGGCTTGATAGCGGTTGATTTGCCCGCCGAACAAGTGAAAGACGCCGCATTGTTGCTGGAGCTAAAGCACCCGCAGGGCAGGTTATGGGATATCGATGTGCTGGATGTTTCAGGGCGAATTTTGTCACGCCGTGATGTGGGCTTAGCGCCACGCCGCTGCTTGCTGTGCCATCGTCCAGCTAATGTGTGCGCCCGGGCACAGACGCATACCATTGACGAATTATTGGCCCAGATGGAGTTGATGCTCAATGCTACCTCTGCAACGCACTGACGAGATGGCGGTTTCATCGACTGCCTTTTGGGCAAGGGATGATTTCAGCAAAAAGTTCGGCGCATTGGCTTATCAGGCGATGTTAGCTGAAGTCAATCTGACACCGAAACCCGGCCTGGTGGATTGCGTGAACTGTGGCGCGCATCAGGACATGACGCTGCAAGATTTTTATCACAGTGCTGATGCTATTGCGCCGTGGCTGCCCCGTTTTATTGAACAGGGTATGCGTTATAGCCATTTGCAGGGGCAGGCAGCGCTTAACAGCTTGCGGCCGTTAGGGTTGGCTTGCGAAAACAGCATGTTTCAGGCGACCAATGGCGTCAACACCCATAAAGGCAGCGTTTTTTCTCTGGGGCTGATTTGCTGCGCACTTGGGCGGTTAAGGGCGCGAGCACAATCAATCAGCGCCGAAGCAGTGTGTCAGGAGGCCGCCAGCTTATGCCGTGGGCTGATTGAGCGCGAACTACGTCAATCGAATCCACAACAAACCGCCGGGCAGCGCCTGTTTTATCAATATGGCCTGACGGGCGCGCGGGGTGAGGCTGAATCCGGCTTTGCCACGGTGTTAACCCATGCTTTACCCGCGTACCGGCGCTTATTAGCTGACGGGGCGCAACCTGACCATGCCTTATTGCACACTTTGCTGATTTTGATGTCCGTCAATCGCGATACCAATGTGGTTTCTCGTGGCGGTATGGCGGGTTTGCAATGGTTACAACAACAGGCAACAGAACTTTTGGCCTCACTCTCGGCGGCAGGGATGAATGATCCTCTCAGCCTGCGGCGAGTGTGCATGTTTGACGCCCAATGTATCGCCCGCAACCTTAGCCCTGGCGGCAGTGCTGACCTGCTGATCCTGACCTGGTTTCTGGCGCAATTCCCTCATCACCTCCCTCACAAAAATAAGAACGTTGTTATTGGACCAGTAACAGCTATCGGCCCGGTAACAGCTATAGGAGTCTCTCTATGTTGAAGTCGCAAGAGAAATTATGGAAAGCGCTCGCGCCTTTTGTGGTGCTGGCCGTTCTGCTGTTGATCCCAACCCCGGAAGGTATGCCACCACAAGCCTGGCGCTATTTTGCGATTTTTGTCGCCATGATTGTCGGTATGATTTTAGAGCCAATTCCTGCCACGGCGATCAGTTTTATCGCGGTGACAATTTGCGTGCTAAGTTCTGACTGGGTGCTATTTAGTGCCGCCGAAGTGGCGGATGCCAGCTTCAACGGCGGTAAAGAGTCATTGAAATGGGGGCTGGCAGGGTTCTCCAGCACTACTGTCTGGCTGGTGTTCGGGGCATTTATTTTTGCGCTCGGCTATGAAGCCACTGGCCTTGGCCGCCGTATTGCGTTGTTCATGGTGAAATTCATGGGCAAGCGCACACTGACCCTGGGTTATGCCATTGTTATTATTGATATTCTGTTGGCACCCTTTACGCCATCGAATACTGCCCGTACCGGCGGCACCGTATTCCCGGTAGTGAAAAACCTGCCGCCGCTGTTTGACTCTTATCCCCATGACCCGTCGTCACGGCGCATCGGTGGTTATCTGATGTGGATGATGGTGATTGGTACTAGCATCAGTTCCTCCATGTTTGTTACCGGCGCGGCACCTAACGTATTGGGTATTGAGTTTGTCAATAAAATAGCCGGTGTTCATATCGGCTGGATGCAGTGGTTCCTGGCATTCCTGCCGGTTGGGTTGATTTTACTGATTGTCGCGCCGTGGCTCTCCTATGTGCTGTATAAACCCGGTGTTACCAAAAGTGATGAAGTGGCGACCTGGGCACAAACAGCACTGAATGAAATGGGTGGCCTGACTCGCAAAGAGATTACCCTGATTGGCTTGGTGCTTCTGAGTCTGTGTTTGTGGGTGTTTGGCAGTCAGTTCATTGATGCCACGGCCGTTGGTTTGCTGGCGGTATCGTTGATGCTGGCGCTGCATGTGGTGTCGTGGAAAGATATCACCAAATATTCCAGCGCCTGGAATACATTGGTGAATCTGGCGACCTTGGTGGTGATGGCAAATGGCCTGACTCGCTCTGGTTTTATTGATTGGTTTGCCAATACCATGAGCACTCACCTTGATGGCTTCTCACCGAATATGACAGTGGTGGCATTGGTGCTGGTGTTCTATTTCTCTCATTACCTGTTCGCGAGTTTGTCTGCTCATACCGCCACCATGTTGCCGGTGATTTTAGCTGTCGGCAAGGGCTTGAGTGGCGTGCCAATGGAGCATTTATCCATGCTGTTGGTGTTATCCATCGGGATCATGGGGGTGTTGACGCCGTATGCTACCGGGCCGGGTGTGATTATCTATGGCTGCGGCTATGTGAAATCTAAAGATTACTGGCGTTTGGGTGGGATCATGGGGGTGTTCTACATCAGCATGCTGTTGCTGGTGGGGTGGCCAATCATGAGTCTATGGTATTGATTTTTCAGACCAGTAAGTGAAGGGGCGACCGTACCTAGGGGCACTCCGACGGCTCACGCCGTTACGGCCCCAATGGTACGTTTCCCCTTCATTTGGATTAATTATTTCAAAAAACCATCTTGATACTGATGTGTCGGGCCTGTCAGCGGCCCGACTTACTTGTGTAAGATGATGAGTTGATTGGTTAGCCGGTATAAACGCCAAAGACTCTGGGTAGCCACAGGGATATTTCCGGAATATAAGTGACCAGCATTAACACCAGGAATAGCGCGCCGTAGAACGGTAACATCGCTTTTACCACTTGCTCGATTTTCTGTTTACTTACCGCACTGGCCACAAACAGCACCGATCCCACGGGAGGGGTAATCAGGCCAATCCCCAGATTAATCAGCATAATCATGCCGAAATGCACCGGATCGATACCCAATGAATTGGTGACCGGCATTAAGACCGGCGTCAATATCAAAATCAGTGGTGCCATATCCATCAACGTGCCAATCAGCAACAGCATGATATTGATACACATCAGAATGACGTATTTATTATCAGAAACCGAGGTAAAGAACTCAGTGATACGCTCGGGCAATTGCATGTAGGTCATGATAGCGCCAAAACTGGCAGCAAAACCGATTAAAATCATCACGATAGTGACGGTTTTTACCGTGCGGTACATCAACTTGGGTAGCTCTGACCATTTGTAATCACGATAGATAAACATAGTGACGAAAAACGACCATAAACAAGCAATTGCGGCGGATTCAGTGGCAGTAAATATCCCGGAAAGTATCCCTCCCATGATGATGACGACGGTCATCAGCCCCCATAAGGTATCAACAAAGATTTTCAGCGCCTGGCGGAATGGCACCCGCTCCCCTTTGGGGTAACCTCGTTTATAAGCAAAGCCCACACACATTAGCATCAGGGTGAAACTGAGCAGCAGGCCCGGCAGGATCCCGGCAATAAACAGTGCAGCAATAGAAACCGTACCGCCGGTTGCCAGCGAATAAATAACCGAGTTATGGCTAGGGGGTGTCAATATGGCCTGAACCGAACCACTGGCGGTGACGGCAGCCGCAAAATCACGCGGATAACCTTTTTTATCCATTTCGGGGATCATCACGGAGCCAATTGAAGCCGTGTCTGCCACTGATGACCCTGAAATTGCGCCGAAGAAAGTTGAGGCCACAATATTGACCAGTGACAGACCACCACGGATAAACCCAACGAAAATATAGGCAAAACTCACCAGTCGCCGCGCTATTCCTCCTTCGGCCATAATGGCGCCCGCCAGAATAAAGAACGGGATCGCTAACAATGAGAATTTGTTTACGCCGCTGGTAATTTGGATCATGACCGCCTCCAGTGGCAAATCAATCCAAAATGCGCCAGCAATTGCACTTAATCCGACGGCATAAGCCACCGGCACGCCAATAGCCAACAAAATTGCCAGGGTAAAAACTAAAATAAATGCATCCATAAGGCAAAGTTCCCCAAATTATGAGTTGCCGATCATGACTACCGGGCGGTGGGTCTGTGAGCCGAAGAACAGGCGCTCGATAATAAACAGCAGGGTAATAGCGGAGCCGATAGGCAGAGGAATATAGGTTTGCCCGGCAGTCAATAATGGGAATTCAGCCACCGGTTGTGACCAAAGTTCGCTGCATAAAGTGTAGCTGTAAGCCAGAATAAACAGACTTATCAATATCATCAGCAAATCCACCAATATCAGACAGATTTTTTTACCAGCTTCAGAGAGTCGGTCGGTGACCATACTGACGGCAATATGTGAACCGGAGCGGTAACTGGCGGCAGCGCCAATAAAAGTAAATGTCACCATGCATAAAATAGCCACGGGTTCTGGCCAGGATAAGCCATCATTTTGTACATATCGGGCGAATATCCCCATGGGAATAACCGCAACCATAATAATTAAAGCAATACCAGCTACCCAGATTGACAGGCGATATAAAGCATCCATCGTTGATAGATAATAGCGAGCCATAGCGGAGACCTCAGATTACCCTTCGTCCTTGGCGCTGTAGCGGTGTTAGTCGCCTGACTACAACGCCAATGATTCTGGGTATATATCGATGGTATTAAGTCATTAATACCGCCAAAAGAATATTATTGGACAGCACTGATTTGCTGCATGAGGTCTTGGTAATCTTTGCCAAACTCATCACGTACTGGCTGCGTGGCTTGGTAATAAGCGTCATGATCGATTTCATGATATTGCACGCCGCCAGCTTTCATTTTGTCATGAGATTGCTGCACATAGGCTTGCCACAATACACGCTGTTCCGCCTGGGCTTCTTTTGCCAGTTTCAGAATGGTTTGTTGATCTTCGGGAGATAATTTATCCCACTTGGTTTTAGAATAAAGGAACAATTCAGGAATAATAAAATGGCCGCTCAAAGTATAGTTTTTGACTACCGGCAGATAGTTATGAGCAACAAATGTTGGCTCATTATTTTCAGTGCCATCAATCACGCCAGTTTGCATCCCACTGAACACTTCACTGACGCCCATGCTGAGCGAGTTAGCACCCATGGCTTTCAGTGTGGCTAATGCAATCGGGCTACCTTGTACCCGGATTTTCATGCCTTTCAGATCTTCCGGTTTAATAACCGGTTGTTTGGTTATCAGATTACGGGTACCCGCATCCATCCAACCGAGGAAGACCAATTTTGAGTTCTTATTGTTAGTAATTTTATCGCCAATTTCCTGACCAATTTTTCCATCAAGCACTTTATGTAAATGATCTTCATCGCGGAACATATAGGGCAGAGTAAAGACACTGATCTCCGGTAAAATAGAGGCAACAGGGGTCATGGAAACACGAATAATATCAATTGCTCCCATTTGGGCCTGTTCTATCATTTGTTTTTCATCACCCAAGACCCCGCCTGGGAATGTTTTAATTTCCAACCGCCCGTCGGTCGCCGTTTTTAGTTTGTCACCCATATTTTTAACCGCAACAACATTAGGGTAATCTTTAGGGTGAACATCAGCCGCTTTAATTTGTTGAGCAGCAGCTATTTGGCTAAATAAAATGGCAGAAATAGCCAGACAGAGTGTTGGTAGTGGCTTAGGAAATTTCATTCAGTGGTCTCCAGAAGTCATTAAAACAATAAATTAAAAGGCGATATTTCTCATCGTGGAATAGTTATATAAAAGGGCTTTCCTTTATCCCCAGGGTATTCAACCTAGCTGTTTACATTTGCTTTTAAATTGACCATTGTCACAGAAAAAGAAACGACAGGAACTGTGTTTCAATAATTGTGAAGTTGCATTTCATGGTAGGGTAACCCCCACAAAATGCGTGGTAAAAGAGAGGATTTATCGGGCTATAAATGTGGCACAACTTGAAGTGACTAACGTTTTAGTTCAAATGGCGGGGTTCTGATATTGTGGCAAGCGAGGTTAACTACTACTATAAAACGCTATAAATCAACATAAATAGGATAACGCGTGACCTCGGTATTTATCCGTAATTTTACTTTTGCCGCACTTCCAGCCGCCGGTTTGAATGACCAACCCCTGTTTCATGGGCTTTTGGCTAAATGTGATTTTGATGTGAATGAATATCGGGATGAGCTATTTGCCGTGTACGGCATTGCGTTTCCTGGCAGTTTGCAAAAAGCCGTAGCTAAACGGCGTGCTGAATATCTGGCAGGACGCTTTGTTGCCAGACAGGTATTGAATATGCTGGAGGCTCGCGATTATCCATTGGCAAATGGTATTGACCGCGCCCCACTGTGGCCGGCCGGTTTGATTGGTAGTATCAGCCATAATAACCAACGCGCTTTGTGCACAGCACAAATAATCACACCCACCGGTGGGCCTACAGAAGCCAGTTCCCGCCGGCACGGTCTTGGTTTGGATATTGAAAGCATCATTGCTGATGAAAGAGCCGCTAACTTATGGCCAGGTATTCTCAGTGAAGAAGAGTATCACTGTTTTCAGGATGGCCCATTACCTTTTAACCAATTGCTGACATTAGCTTTTTCCGCTAAAGAGAGTTTATTTAAAGCCGTCTACCCGCAACTTGGGCGTTATTTTGATTTTCTTGAAGCGAAACTGCTGAGTTATTCATTGGACACCGGGCGTTTTGAATTACAGTTATTACGCGAACTAAGTGAAGACTTCCCCGTAGGCCGTTGTTTTACCGGATGTTTCACATTAAATAACAGTGATGTGCAGACATTTATTGCTTATTAATCATGATGTTATTACTTTTGTCATTATTTTTAATATTTTTAAGTTGGAAAGTTCAATGGGAATAGGCTAGATATTTAGCTATCTAAAATATTTATTGATAGGACATCATGAAATATATAGTGCTATTTATTTTCATCTTATGCGTAGCTTATGTGCATTTTCGCGGAAAAGTTCGTTATAAATTCTGGCGTCAACTCTCAGACCATTCGACATTTGTTTCACCAATCAATGCCTTTATGTATTTATTCTCGCGGGTTCCCACCACGCCTTATTTAAAACAGGACTTGTTCCCCGAACTGGCCATACTGCGAGATAACTGGTTAAAAATTAGGGAGGAAGGTAAGGCATTAATGGATATCCAGCAAATCAAAGCATCGGATAAATATAATGATGCCGGTTTTAATTCTTTCTTTAAAACGGGTTGGAAGCGTTTTTATTTGAAATGGTATGAAGATAACCACCCATCGGCAATGACATTATGCCCTTACACCACCACCTTATTGAAAGGGCTACCGTCGGTGAAAGCGGCGATGTTTGCTGAGTTACCGGACGGCAGCCGTTTACCTCGCCACCGCGACCCTTATGCGGGTTCCTTACGTTATCACCTTGGTTTAATCACACCGAATGATGATCGCTGCTTTATTGATGTAGATGGAACTATATATAGCTGGCGTGACGGTGAAGGAATATTGTTTGATGAAACTTATATTCATTATGCTGAAAACCAAAGTGGGCAGAATCGACTTATCTTGTTTTGTGATATTGAACGCCCGATGCGTTATCGTTGGGCGCAATGGGTTAATCATTGGTTGGGACGCAATTTGATGAGTGCTGCGACAGCACCCAATGAAGAAGGGGATAGGACTGGCGGAGTCAATCGAGCGTTTAAATATATTTATGCGGTACGTAAGGTAGGTAAGCGCCTGAAAACCTGGAATCGTAGAATTTATTATCTGATCAAATGGATATTATTTGGTGGTATTGCTGCGCTGATTTTTTATGCGCTGTAGCATCAGGCGAGCAAAAAGCGATCAAATAGCAAAAAGTCCGCTTATTTTTCTTCAAGCGGGCTTTTCTCATTAACATCTGATATTTCCCACCTTTTAGTCCTCCAATCGTGTTTGTTGGCCTGGATGCAGGCAAAATTTCATGCCGTGGGCCGTCAAACTTCAAATGCAAATTTTTATTCCAAAATAAATTATTTTTGAAATAAAATAGTTAACCAGGTCACAAAAAAGATAACTTTCTGTATCCCTTCCTCATTAAAAACCCATAAGTTGAAGTAGATAAATCACTTATTTTTTTATTTAATATCAAAATGATAGTTGTTTCTGTGGTAATCAAGCCCGCTGTTAGCTATGTTTTTACTCACACAGAAGTGAAATCAAGATATCATATTGTGATCGATATAGAATTTTAATTTCAATATGAATGATATGTTATGTCACAGTTAAGTTATTCAGATGTTGCTGCAAGTGGTCTGGCGAACAGGTTAAAAATCGAAAATGTAAAAGGGGCGTGCTAAACAGAAAAACACATCATAAATAATATAACGTCACACTCTGTAACAAGGTTTATTTGGCTTCAATAACTGCATTTATCTAATTAATAAATCAGAGTGCCAAAAAGTTTTTTTTCACTTTCTCTTTTGAAAGTGCGGGGACGTTTTTTTTAAAAAACCTTTTTGACATTAAATGGATACTCAAATAAAAGGTAAGGATATGTCGTTAATGATGAATCTCAACGCACAACAGAGAAAACGATTACATCAAATAACATTAGTCGCTACCTTTGGTGGCTTGCTGTTTGGTTACGACACGGGTGTTATTAATGGTGCATTTTCGTCATTGAAAGAAAATATGGCACTGACACCGACGACAGTCGGTCTGGTCATGAGTGTGCTTTTGGTCGGTGCCGCCATTGGGAGTATCTTGGGCGGAAAACTGGCTGACTTCTTTGGCCGAAGAAAATATTTACTCTATCTCTCTTTCGTTTTCTTCTTTGGTGCACTCTTGTGCGCATTATCCCCTAATATTACTTGTCTGTTAATTGCTCGATTTTTGCTCGGTTACGCAGTCGGCGGCGCATCGGTTACTGCACCTACATTTATATCCGAAGTTGCGCCAACAGAAATGCGGGGCAAACTAACGGGGTTAAATGAAGTGGCCATTGTGTTTGGTCAATTAGCAGCATTTGCTGTGAATGCGGTAATTGGTATTGTTTGGGGACATCTTCCTGAAGTCTGGCGCTATATGTTATTGGTGCAGACTATTCCCGCGATTTGTTTATTGGTTGGAATGTGGCGTTCGCCAGAAAGTCCTCGCTGGTTGGTCAGCAAAAATCGACGTGAAGAAGCATTAGCCATATTAAAACAGATTCGTCCCGAACAGCGTGCAATTAAAGAATTTGAAGATATCGTCACGTTGATTGATGTTGAAAAAGAAAAGCACTTATATGCAAAGAAAGATTGGGCAATTATTTTTCATACACCGTGGATCTTAAAATTAATCTTGGTAGGTATTGTTTGGGCGGCATTGCAGCAGACAACCGGGGTTAACGTGATTATGTACTATGGTACGGAAATACTGAAGACTGCCGGGTTCTCTGAAAGAATGTCGTTGATCTGCAACGTGTTAAATGGCGTCTTTTCTGTTGGTGGTATGATTATTGGGGTGCTTTTCCTGGTTGACCGTTTTAAACGAAAGACATTAATTATTTATGGATTCGCACTCATGGCAACATTACACCTGATTATCGCCGGTGCAGATTATTATCTGATGGGGGAAATCAAGGCGACTGTCATTTGGTTGCTGGGTGCGTTATTTGTCGGTGTTATGCAGGGGACCATGGGCTTTCTTACCTGGGTGGTATTAGCTGAACTTTTCCCATTAAAAATTCGTGGATTATCTATGGGGATTTCGGTGTTTTTCATGTGGATCATGAACGCAATAGTCAGTTACTTATTCCCGGTATTACAAGCGAAGTTGGGCCTCGGCCCGGTATTTCTGATTTTTGCACTGATCAACTATCTGGCGATTATCTTTGTGGTCGCAGCCTTGCCAGAAACAGCTAATAAATCATTAGAGCAACTAGAAGAAGAACTGTCTTCCGGTAATTAATAGGTACTGCTTTATATGAGACAAATGAGTCATAGCGCAAAGGGGACAGGTCATGCTAGATAATATTACTGCTGAAAATATCCATTTAGGATGTCATGCAAAAAATAAGGCTGAAGTTTTATCCATGGTAGGGAAAGAGTTTAAAGCTAAAGGGTATATTAACCAGGATTGTATTGCTTTCCTTAATGAAAGAGAGCAGCAAGTCTCCACCTTCCTGGGTAATGGAATTACCTTGCCCCACCTGCCAAAATCAGCGACCAATATTATTGTTAAAACAGGTGTTGAGATCTTCCAATTCCCTGATGGTGTTATTTGGGATAGAAGCAATGTGATGTTTATTGCCATTGGCGTTATCGCGAAAGAAAAAGAGCATATCGATGTGCTGAAAGATATTGCCTCGATCTTTAGTGATGAAATTATTGCTAATGCACTTTCGCTGATTTCAAGTAAGCAGGATTTTCTGCGGATTCTTAAGCGGAAATAGCGATAAGCTTATATCGGTAATACTCAAGCCGGAGCAAATTATCAGATAGCCAAAAGCCCGTTTAAGGTTTCTTAAGCGGGCAACTCTAATTTCGATGTTAACTGATGTTTATTCTTGTGGGTCTTCTCCTGATATTTTCACCTGGCCGGAGGTAATACTTCAGTTTTTCTGTCATGACTCATTATTGATATTGAGTGAGGATAGGGGGCTGAAGCATTTATCTGTCAAGCTTGTTGTGAAATACCGCCAACCTGACTGTTGAAAACTAAAGTGTTGGCGGCATTCTAATGTTAATAAATGACAAACTATCTTAGGTCGGATTAATAACTTTCCAACTGCTACCATCGGACATATACATCAGGTGCTGGCCCTTGTTTACCGTCGTAATACCACCATTTACATAAATTGATGAACTGTTACTAGCGCGATGATCCACAAATATTGATTTCCATTTAAGCGTGTTAGGTTGCGGGAAATAGATATTTGGTGCCCAATTATCATCTTGGGAGCGTATAGCGACCAAATTGACTTTGCTCAATGCGCTAGAGATGGTCTCTGCAGTCAAGTCCTTGCCATTGACAATCGATACTGTCGGTGCATTTGGGGAGGCCATTGCACGAAGATTACTTACGGTATTGATGCATGCATCACCATTGCATGCAGCTTGTACCACGTAAGGATCATTGCAGTTTCCATAGGTATAGGAACGCTGTCCAGCCTGTGTTTTGTCATCGCCGATTGGATTCAGAAAGATTGAACTTTGAGCGCCCATCACATAACAGGAAGAAAGTTGACCATTTCCTTGAGAATATTCTTCAACAAAACCGGAAGATGCGTATAGCTTGCCGAATGTTTCTGGAATTTCGATAACGCCAACCGTTGTTGTTGTACCATCCATCAGATTTGTCACTACCCCTGTAACCAGATTTCCATCTTTGAAAACATCTAATTTGTACTGATACCCTGTTTTCCACGGCACCACAATCTGGCATTGCACGCCTGAACCTTCGTGGTCGAAGTAATTACAATTATCACTCTTCCATCCTTTTGCCTTCCAAATAGAGTAATTAAAGGCATGAACTCCATTGCCCCTGTTTTGTAAACCAATATACCCCCCATCCCCTTGTTTAAAAAAAAACTGGTTTGCCCAGTAGTAGTGGGAGTCGGTTCCGCCATCGTGACTTATCTGCTGGAAGAAAGATAATTTATTGAATTCTGAGTTGGCAGGCCATAAGTGATTGATCGCAACAATCCCACCGGCTACCACGGCGTAACTTAGCGGGCTTATCAGAAATAATACTTGTGATAATAATATTTTTTTAATTCTATAGCTCATAATTTAATTCCTTATTTTAAGTAATAACTATGTAATAAAATTAAATTTATTTTCATCAATATGAAAATATTGGTTTGATTA
>NZ_CACVAD010000031.1 GCF_902726545.1 Yersinia artesiana
ATTATTACGAAGCTTAATCCTAATGAAATTATTATTATACCAATGGTTAGTTTTGAGTTTTTATTCCTCAACTCATGGCGGCTAAGTATTTTTCCTTCGTCAATCATAATATTCGCCTTCCAGCCGCCAAGAGGATATTTCACTTGGTTATATTACACAGTCATATTAATACTCTAGGCTATTTATCTATAGGATAAATGAGCATTTTCCTAAAGTGGTTTGATTAATATTTATTCTGTGGAAATAGAAATACAATGAGTTGTTAAATCAGGATTTCATCTTGACGATAGTGGTTAGCTGAAAGGTGCTGGCACCTTTTTACAGCATAAATCAGGTAACAAGCTAAGTGTGATGCCTTTCACGAGGCTGACTTACAGTGTAAGATGCGTGCATATTTATGTGGGTAGTTTTGGGTTTGAGTCCATCGCTGTGTCCACCAATAATTAATTAAAGACAACGACTAGAGAAAAATTCATATAAATGAAGCACATAAGAAACTTTTCTATTATTGCCCATATTGACCACGGTAAGTCGACACTATCGGATCGCATTATCCAGATTTGTGGTGGTTTATCTGAGCGTGAAATGGCGGCTCAAGTGCTGGATTCCATGGATCTGGAGCGTGAGCGTGGTATTACCATCAAGGCACAGAGTGTGACACTTGATTATCACGCGAAAGATGGTCAAACCTATCAACTCAACTTTATCGATACCCCTGGTCACGTTGACTTCTCTTATGAAGTTTCCCGCTCGTTGGCGGCTTGTGAAGGGGCTCTATTGGTCGTAGATGCAGGGCAGGGCGTTGAAGCTCAGACGCTGGCAAACTGCTATACCGCGATGGAAATGAATCTGGAAGTGGTTCCAGTTCTGAATAAAATCGATTTACCTGCTGCAGACCCTGAGCGTGTTGCTGAAGAAATCGAAGACATTGTTGGTATTGATGCAACTGATGCTGTGCGTTGCTCGGCAAAAACCGGCGTAGGTGTACCTGATATTCTTGAACGGCTGGTGCGCGATATTCCACCGCCTCAGGGCGATCCGGACGGCCCATTGCAGGCGCTGATTATTGACTCCTGGTTTGATAACTATCTGGGCGTTGTGTCATTAATCCGTATCAAGAATGGTTCGTTGCGCAAAGGCGATAAAATTAAGGTCATGAGTACTGGTCAGACCTACAACGCCGACCGTTTGGGGATTTTTACACCAAAACGTGTTGATCGTGATGTGCTAAATTGCGGCGAAGTAGGCTGGTTGGTTTGTGCGATAAAAGACATTCTTGGCGCGCCAGTCGGCGATACCTTGACATTGGCTCGTAACCCGGCTGAAAAGTCATTACCTGGTTTTAAGAAAGTTAAACCACAGGTTTATGCAGGACTGTTCCCGATTAGCTCCGATGACTATGAGGCTTTCCGCGATGCGCTGGGCAAGTTGAGTCTGAATGACGCCTCTTTGTTCTATGAGCCAGAAAGTTCAACTGCATTGGGTTTTGGTTTCCGCTGTGGCTTCCTTGGCTTGCTGCATATGGAAATCATCCAGGAGCGTTTGGAGCGCGAGTACGATCTGGAGCTTATCACGACGGCCCCCACGGTGGTGTACGAAGTGATTACTACTGCTCAGGAAACGGTCTATGTTGATAGCCCTTCCAAACTGCCTGCTCTAAATAATATTGAAGAACTGCGCGAACCTATTGCCGAATGCCATATGTTGTTGCCACAGGAATATCTGGGTAACGTCATTACATTGTGTATTGAAAAGCGCGGCATGCAGACCAACATGGTTTACCACGGTAACCAAGTGGCACTAACCTATGAAATTCCAATGGCGGAAGTGGTTCTTGATTTCTTCGACCGTCTGAAATCGACATCTCGTGGTTATGCATCATTAGATTACAATTTTAAACGTTTCCAGACTTCCGACATGGTGCGTGTTGATGTATTAATCAACAACGAGCGGGTGGATGCCTTAGCGCTTATCACTCACCGTGATAACGCACAGTACCGTGGTCGTGATCTGGTTGAGAAAATGAAAGAACTGATCCCGCGCCAGCAATTTGACATTGCGATTCAGGCCGCTATCGGCAACCACATCATTGCTCGTTCGACTGTGAAACAGTTACGTAAAAACGTACTGGCGAAGTGTTATGGCGGCGACGTTAGTCGTAAGAAGAAACTTCTGCAGAAACAGAAAGACGGTAAAAAACGTATGAAGCAGGTCGGTAACGTTGAATTACCGCAAGAGGCTTTCCTGGCTATTCTGCACGTCGGAAAAGACAGTAAATAAGGAGTTTTGATGGCTAACATGTTTGCCTTGATTTTAGCGATAGCAACGCTGGTGACAGGGGTTATCTGGTGCTTCGAGCGGTTTAAATGGGGGCCGGCCCGTCAGGCAAAAATTGCGGCTGTTAATGCGCAAACTGCGGCTATCAAGGCGCAAACCGGGAGTGCTGTTGATAACAAGACTCTGGCTCCGGCGGCAAAACAGCCGGGCTGGATAGAGACTTGTGCTTCAGTCTTCCCGGTGTTAGCTCTGGTCTTTATCGTGCGTTCGTTTATTTACGAACCCTTCCAGATTCCTTCTGGTTCGATGATGCCCACGTTATTGATCGGTGATTTCATTCTGGTAGAGAAATTTGCTTACGGTATTAAAGACCCGATTACTCAAACTACGCTGATTCCTACCGGACAGCCGAAACGCGGTGATATTGCCGTGTTTAAATATCCGTTAGATCCTCGTTTGGACTATATCAAGCGCGTGGTGGGTTTACCGGGTGACCGCGTAAGTTATAATCCAATCAGCAAAGAAGTGACGGTTCAGCCAGCATGTAATACCGGCGCTTCTTGTGATAGCGCATTGCCGATTACTTACAGTGCATCTGAGCCGAGTGATTTCGTACAAACATTCCGTTATAGCGGTAATGGTGAGGCTTCTGCCGGTTTCTTCCAAATTCCGCTAAATCAGGCGGTACCTGATGGTGGTGTGCGTTTGAGAGAGCGTACCGAAACCCTCGGCCCGGTTGCACACCAGATTTTGACCGTTCCTGGGCGCCAGGAGCAGCTAGGTGCTTATTATCAGCAACCTAATCAGCCGTTAGGTGTATGGGTTGTTCCAGAAGGTCATTACTTTATGATGGGTGATAACCGGGATAATAGCGCTGATAGCCGTTACTGGGGTTTTGTGCCAGAACGTAATCTGGTCGGCAAAGCCACTGCTATTTGGATGAGTTTTGAAAAGCAAGAAGGTGAGTGGCCAACGGGTGTGCGTTTAAGCCGTATTGGTGGAATACATTAATACTGGCTCTACCTTGAGTCATCGGGGTGGCAGCGGCACTGAATACCGCTGTCACTTCAAGCCCGCAGGGTATTTAAACGCAGCATTATATTTCCACTCGTTGTAGAATAACCTTTCGAGCGATAAAAGTTGGCTCTTTTATGGGGGCCACTGCAAACGAAACAGTTTTGTCTTGGTAATATTGGCCGATCAGACCTGTTCCGTCTGCTGTAGTTTTTGACGCATTCTTGATCTATTGGTAACTCATGAACCCCATCGTAATAAATAGGCTACAGCGGAAGCTGGGCTACACTTTTCAACAGCAGGAGCTCTTGCTGCAAGCACTGACTCATCGTAGCGCCAGTAGCAAACATAACGAGCGTTTGGAGTTCCTGGGTGACTCTATATTAAGTTTCGTTATTGCCAATGAGTTGTACCGCCGTTTCCCTCGTGTTGATGAAGGGGATATGAGTCGGATGCGAGCAACCTTGGTTAGAGGTAATACGCTAGCCGAAATGGCCCGTGAGTTTGACCTCGGTGAGTGTTTACGCCTTGGGCCGGGTGAATTGAAAAGTGGTGGTTTCCGCCGTGAATCAATTTTGGCAGATACAGTCGAAGCGCTAATCGGCGGTATATTCTTAGACAGCGATATTCATACGATTGAACGGCTGATTCTCGCCTGGTATCACAGTCGATTAGAAGAAATCAGCCCTGGTGATAAGCAGAAAGACCCAAAAACGCGCCTGCAAGAATATTTGCAGGGCCGTCATCTGCCATTACCTTCTTATCTGGTTGTGCAGGTTCGTGGTGAAGCACATGATCAGGAATTTACTATCCACTGCCAGGTGAGTGGCTTGAATGAACCGGTAATCGGTACCGGCTCAAGTCGCCGTAAAGCTGAGCAGGCGGCAGCGGAACAAGCGCTGAAACAGTTGGAGCTTGAATGAGCGAAGTAGAAAAAACGTATTGTGGATTTATTGCGATTGTAGGTCGCCCGAATGTGGGTAAATCTACCTTGCTGAATGAATTGCTGGGGCAGAAAATCTCCATCACTTCACGTAAACCGCAAACCACACGTCACCGTATTATGGGGATCCACACTGAAGGGCCTTATCAGGCCATTTATGTTGATACCCCAGGGCTGCATATTGAAGAAAAACGTGCGATTAACCGTTTAATGAATCGCGCGGCCAGCAGCTCTATCGGTGATGTAGAATTAGTTATTTTTGTGGTTGAAGGGACGAACTGGACTGCTGACGATGAAATGGTGGTTAATAAACTGCGCAGTTTGCAATGCCCGGTATTATTAGCTATCAACAAAGTCGATAACGTAACAGATAAAACTAAGCTGTTGCCACATATCCAGTTCTTAAGCCAGCAGATGAATTTCCTGGATGTTGTTCCTATCTCTGCGGAAAAAGGGATGAATGTGGACACCATCGCCAGCATCGTGCGCAAGCATATGCCGGAGGCTGAACATCACTTCCCAGAAGACTACATCACGGATCGTTCCCAGCGTTTTATGGCCTCAGAGATCATTCGTGAGAAGCTGATGCGCTTCCTGGGTGAGGAGTTGCCTTACTCTGTGACAGTGGAAATTGAACAGTTTGTACCAAATGAGCGCGGTGGTTATAACATCCATGGTCTGATTTTGGTGGAACGCGAAGGCCAGAAGAAAATGGTCATCGGTAATAAAGGTTCAAAAATCAAAACCATCGGTATCGAAGCCCGTCAGGACATGGAACAAATGTTCGAAGCTAAAGTGCATCTTGAGCTGTGGGTGAAAGTGAAATCCGGCTGGGCAGATGACGAACGTGCATTGCGCAGCTTAGGCTATACCGACGATCTGAAATAAGACTCGTCGATGGAAGGTTGGCAACGCGCATTTGTCCTGCATGGGCGACCTTACAGTGAAACCAGTTTAATGCTGGATTTGTTCACTGAAGGGGAGGGCCGCATGCGGGTGTTGGCAAAAGGTGCGCGGGGTCGTCGTTCCAATCTAAAGGGCTGCTTGCAGCCTTTTACACCCTTACTGGTTCGCTGGACCGGGCGTGGTGAAGTCAAAACATTACGTAGTGCCGAGCCGGTTTCATTGGCTCTCCCATTGACCGGCTCAATGTTGTACAGCGGCCTATATGTTAACGAGCTGCTCTCACGGGTTCTCGAACACCAAACTAATTACTCTGCGTTATTCTTCGACTATCTGCATTGCTTACAGTCACTCGCGGGCAGCGATGGTTCACCTGAATATGCTTTACGCCAGTTTGAATTGGCGATACTGGCCCATCTTGGCTATGGCGTTGACTTCCTCCATTGCGCTGGCAGTGGTCAACCGGTGTCAGACACCATGACCTACCGCTATCGTGAAGAGAAAGGGTTTATTGCCAGTTTGGTTGTTGATCACTACAGCTTTACCGGTCGCCAGTTATTGGCTCTGGCTAATCGTGAGTTTCCCGATGCTGATACCTTGCGTGCCGCCAAGCGTTTTACTCGCATTGCGCTGAAGCCCTACCTGGGGGGAAAACCGCTCAAAAGTCGCGAACTGTTCCGCCAATTTGTGATTAAACCGCCATCTGAACCCTTACCCTAGCACCGACCGCTCGATGGTTTACACTGCTCATTATCAATTTTCCCCTGCTGTAGCCTATCCGCTGGCCGCCTACTCGGTGTAAACTGCCAGGCACTTACACGTTTATTGGCAAGCATTTTTGCATGCTCATTAACCTATTAAAGATGCATCCATATCTGGAGGGCTGTCATGGCTGATTTGTTGCTGGGCGTTAATATTGATCACATTGCGACATTACGAAATGCACGTGGGACCATTTACCCCGATCCTGTTCAGGCAGCTTTTATTGCTGAGCAAGCGGGTGCCGACGGCATTACTGTCCATTTACGTGAAGATCGCCGCCATATCACTGATCGGGATGTGCGCATCCTGCGTGAAACCATCCAAACCCGCATGAATCTGGAAATGGCCGTCACCGATGAAATGGTGGGGATTGCCTGTGAGATAAACCCTCACTTTTGCTGTTTAGTACCAGAAAAACGTCAGGAAGTGACGACCGAAGGTGGGCTGGATGTTGCCGGTCAAATTGATAAAATGACCGTCGCGGTGAGTCGCCTATCTGAGGCCGGTATCCTGGTTTCACTGTTTATCGATGCCGATATGCGCCAAATTGATGCTGCTGTTGCGGTCGGAGCTCCCTACATTGAAATCCACACTGGCGCTTATGCTGATGCTACTTCAGATTTGGCACGGCAGGCTGAGCTGGTTCGAATCGCTAAAGCGGCGACCTATGCTGCCAGCAAAGGGTTAAAAGTTAATGCAGGTCACGGCCTGACTTATCACAATGTCCAACCCATAGCCGCCTTGCCGGAAATGCATGAGCTAAATATTGGCCATGCAATCATTGGTCAGGCTGTTATGTCGGGACTTGCTGCTGCGGTGACCGATATGAAAGTATTGATGCGGGAAGCGCGTCGTTAATGGCTATTCTTGGGTTAGGTACTGATATTGTTGAGATTTCACGGATAGAGGCGGTAGTTGAACGCAGTGGTGAAAAGCTGGCCCGGCGCATCCTTAGCCCAGCGGAATGGCAACATTATCAGCAACACCAGCAGCCAATTCGTTTTTTAGCCAAACGTTTTGCCGTTAAAGAGGCGGCCGCTAAAGCATTCGGTACCGGTATCCGTAATGGTCTGGCATTTAACCAGTTTGAAGTGGTCAACGATGTATTGGGTAAACCAACGCTACGTTTGCATCAACGAGCGGCAGAGTTGGCGGCCGAACTTGGGGTCAAATCTTTGCATGTGACTCTGGCTGATGAGCGGCGTTATGCTTGTGCGACGGTGATTATTGAAAACTAAAAGATTTCTCTGGCTGCCAGAGCGTGGCTAATCGATCTTAAGGGGTGGCATGAAAATGCCGCTCCTTTTTGTTGCCCACTCTACTTGCTGGTAGGTCATGACGCCGATATTCCCCCATTTTCCATCTGAAAGCTGCGCGCTTTATACCCCACCTGCATGTGAAAATTCCCCAGAATAAATCTTAATTTTGCGATCTGCCCGACAAGTTGGTTAACCAATGCTTCATTTGGTCAGCCAATTGGTGGTACTTGTAATACCAAATGGCTGGATATGATGAACAATTTGCACGTATGAGTACGAATTGGCACAAAAATTTCCAGTTTTAAGGCGATATTATAGCCATAAAAAATCACTAAATTTGGCCTGACCAATATAACAACAGTGATATCAGCAAAATTTGATGTTTAACTACTGGGGAAAGTAAAAGATGGAATGGATTAATATCCTATGGGTGGTATTGGGTATTGGCTTAATGCTGGTGCTGAATATACGCTATCAGATCAATTCAATGATTGCATTGCTGCTGGCAGCTCTGCTGGTGGGAACTCTCGCCGGGATGGACTTGCTCAAACTTCTGCATACCATTAAAGCGGGGTTTGGCGGGACACTCGGTGAACTGGCGATAATCGTCGTATTTGGTGCCGTTATCGGCAAGCTCATGGTCGACTCTGGTGCTGCTCATCAGATAGCCCAGACACTGCTGAGCCGGTTTGGGCTTAAGTACGTTGAATTTGCAGTCATTATCATCGGGCTGATCTTTGGTCTGGCGATGTTCTATGAAGTTGCCTTTATCATTCTGGCGCCATTGATCATTGCTATTGCTGTTGAAGCTAAGATCCCATTTCTTAAGTTGGCAATCCCAGCGGTTGCTGCTGCGACCACCGCGCACTCTCTTTTCCCACCACAGCCAGGGCCAGTTGCATTGGTGAGTGCGTATGGTGCTGATATGGGGATGGTTTATATCTACGGCGTTTTGGTTGCCATCCCTTCGGTGATTTGTGCCGGGCTGATTTTGCCCAAATTCCTTGGCAACCTGGAACGGCCAGTGCCAACCTTCCTGAAAGCAGAGAATCCGCTGGATGAGAACAACTTACCGTCGTTCAGTACCTCAATCCTGGTGCCGTTAATCCCTGCTTTTATTATGATTTTTACCACCGTTGCCAACATCTGGCTGGTGAAAGGGACAACCTCGTACACTATCCTCAACTTCCTCGGTTCATCACCTATTGCCATGTTTATCGCCATGCTGGTTGCCTTTGTACTGTTCGGTACCGGGCGTGGTCATAAGATGGAATGGGTTATGCACTCATTTGAGGGGGCAGTAAAAGGCATTGCGATGGTCATCTTGATCATTGGTGCGGGTGGTGCGCTCAAGCAGGTCATCATTGATACCGGTATTGGCGATACTATCGGCATGTTGATGTCAGCAGGCGGTGTGTCACCTTATATCATGGCCTGGCTGATTACTGTGCTTATTCGCCTGTCAACCGGGCAAGGTGTGGTGTCGGCAATGACTGCCGCAGGTATTATTGGTGCTGCCGTTATGGATCCTGTGACACATACCATTACCTCGGTCGATCCGGCGTTGTTGGTGCTGGCAACGGCGGCCGGTTCCAATACCTTTACCCACATTAATGATGCTTCATTCTGGCTGTTTAAAGGCTATTTCGACTTGTCCATTAAAGACACGCTAAAGACCTGGGGCTTGCTTGAGTTGACTAACTCAGTGGTGGGGCTGGCAATGGTATTGTTGATCAGCCTGTTTGTTTAGTGCGGATTTGAGTTGATTTTATTATCAGTGCTTCAGTGGAGGCACTGATAATTCAGCCGTAAAATCAGAGACGATCGGCGTGATGCAGTTGGACAAATTTGTCCCACAATTGTTCGTTAGTTTCAACCCAAGCCGGATCGATAGAAATCGTATTATCAATAGGGCAAACCAACTGACAGGTTGGAGTTTCGTAATGACCGACGCATTCTGTACAGCGCATTGGGTCAATTTGATAGATTTCTGCGCCCATAGAAATTGCCTCGTTAGGGCATTCTGGCTCGCACATGTCGCAATTAATACATTTACGAGTGATCAACAGGGCCATGGTTCCTCTTACCTTAGGTCGGTATTCTTAACAGCGGGGGATTATACCCCTCTGGCATCCTTAGACCAGTTTTTTCACCAGTGCGGCACTGTGCTTAATATGATCTTGCGCACTTTCAAGGTCTTGCTGAATCATTGCCATAAATAGCAGATCAGTTAGCGCGTATTGTGCGGTGCTCGATGAAATGGCTGCGCTGCGTATGGCTGGTTCTTCGGAGATGGTGTACAAACAATGATCAGCCCGTTGCTGCAAGCTATTTGGGGTAAAACTGGTCAATGCCAACACTTTGGCACCACATCGTTGTGCTTCTTCAGCCGCCAAATTAATCTCACGGCGCTCACCGCTGAAGGAAATAGCCAATAGTAGATCTCGCGAATCCAAAGCCTGCACCGCCGCTAATTGTGCATGCATATCTGTTTCGGATACCGCCATAACGCCAATCTTCAATAGCTTATAAGCAAGGTCTTTCGCCACTAAACCAGAGGCCCCCAAGCCCGTCAAAATAACGCGGCGCGCTGAGCGCAGCATATCTAATGCGTCAGTCAGGCGCTGCTCGCTATTGATATCCAACGTCGCTCGTAGTGCAGCAGCCTTTTCGGCCAATAACTTTTCGCCCACTGTTTTTAAACTGTCGGTACTTAAAATTTGGTTATGAAGAGTGACGGCTTGCTCAGGAGCCGCCACCATCTCACTCAAGGCTTGCTTAAGTGCCGGGAAGCCCTTATAGCCTAACTTTTGTGCGAATTTCACTACCGCAGATTGGCTAACGCCGGTTTGCTGTGCCAATTTTTGAGAACTGAGGTAGCGTGCCAGCTCAGGATTGGTCAGCAAGAAATCAGCTAACTTACGATCATTTTGTGCCAGCGTTGGATAGAGCTGACGAATGCGAAGAAGACTACTCATAAATCAGTTCCTGAATATGGGAGGTTATTCTGCCAGGTTGGTTAATAATACCCATAAATAATAAAATCAAAGGGCCAAGTGAGGGAGCATAGCACCCTTTTTTTGTGCGAGTCCGGTGAATGGGACAAGAAAACAGTCACTTTTATACATTTTCAGTTATAACGAAATCATTATGAACAGAAAATCTAATGAGGAAAAATCATGAACTTGGGTGCTTTGATTTCTGAAAGTCGCAATCCAGACACGATGGATCTGGATACGCTCTCCACATTGGAGATGTTGACCCGCATTAATGATGAAGACAGAAAAGTACCCGAGGCAATTCGTTTGGTGCTACCACACATTGCTCAGGCGGTAGACTTAGCGGCTAAAGCCTTACAGGACGGAGGCCGGTTGATCTATCTGGGGGCGGGTACCAGTGGGCGGCTTGGTGTTTTAGATGCCTCGGAATGTCCGCCGACCTTCGGTGTGCCTCATGGTAGGGTTATCGGCTTAATTGCCGGAGGCCCCGGTGCATTACTCAAAGCGGTGGAAGGTGCCGAAGATGATGCATCACTCGGCGAGCGGGACTTGCGAGATTTGCAGTTGACCACAACAGATATGGTGGTCGGGCTGGCCGCTTCTGGCCGTACCCCCTATGTTATTGGCGCACTGCGTTATGCCCGCCAACTTGGATGCCCCACTGCGGCTATTTCCTGTAATCCTGATTCTCCTATCGCGCAAGAAGCGCTGATCGCGATTTCGCCGGTTGTTGGACCAGAAGCGCTTACTGGTTCCACCCGGATGAAGTCGGGCACGGCACAAAAACTAGTCCTGAATATGTTATCGACCGGCGCGATGGTGAAGTTAGGTAAGGTCTATCAAAACCTGATGGTGGATGTAAAAGCCACTAATGTGAAATTAGTCGATCGCGCATGCCGCATTGTGGTTGAAGCCACTGGAGCCAGCCGTGCCGAGGCGGAAAATGCCTTATCGCAAACTGAATTTGAAGTTAAACCGGCTATCTTGATGATCCTAAAAGGGGTCAGTGCTGAGCAAGCTCGTTTGGATCTACAGCAACATAATGGATATTTGCGGGCGGCATTGTAAGGTTGGTTATCGCGGACCTTTAGCTGCCAGTAAAATGATATTGTATTGAACCGTAATAACAGATTTTAATTGATTAAATTTATGGGATTCCAATGACCAAGGCTTCGAATGCAGAACCAGCAAGTACAATAGTCGAGCCACCATCGACAAGTGCCAAACGTATTGTCTTCTTTGATTTAGATGGCACTTTGCATCAGCAAGATATGTTTGGCAGTTTTTTGCGTTTTCTGCTGCGCCATTTGCCACTGAATCTATTGTTAGTTATTCCATTACTGCCTGTTATTGGTTTGGGGCTATTGCTCGGTGGGCGTTGTGCGCGCTGGCCGATGAGCCTGCTGTTGTGGGCGATCACTTTTGGCCGACGTGAAGCTCATCTGAGGGAGTTGGAATTGCGTTTTGTGAATGAGTTTCGCCAAAAAGTTACTGAATTTCCAGTGGTGATGATGCGGTTACGTCAATATTTAAGGAGCAGCGACGCGCAAGTATGGCTGATCACTGGTTCGCCACAACGGCTGGTCGAGCAGGTTTATCACGATTCGGACTTTATTCATCATTTACGGCTGGTGGGTAGCCACATGGTACGGCGCAATGGTGGGTGGGTGCTGCCACTGCGCTGTTTAGGGCCAGAAAAAGTGGTGCAGCTAGAACAGCGTTTAGGTTCACCGCTGAAACTCTACAGTGGTTACAGCGACAGTAAGCAAGATAACCCGCTGCTGCATTTCTGCGAACACCGCTGGCGGGTCAGTAAGAACGGTGAATTACAACAGTTGGATTAAGCCACCATGGGTGTCAAAGCCCACAGTGGCTTATTCGCCACATCACACTAGTGAGTCACATCATTTTCGTGATGACCAAGCCGCCAGATCCGCTCAGCGTGTCGCCCCAGTAACCACAAACTGATGCCGAGCAACAGGAAGAAAATTGTTTTCGGCATTGCATCCCAGAAGAATTCAAAGAAACGGGTATACAAGTTGATGGCCAAAAATGTCAGGCCAAAGCCGCGTAACATGGCATCATCGCGTTTTAACCCTAGCCAGATGGCCGCTGCTGCCGCGAGAGCAAACAATAAACTCCAATGAAGCAGTTCAATTTGGCGTACTTGATACCAATGGTCGATATCGCCGTAATTACCAAAAATAGACAGTAGCCACAGGGCAATAAACAGATAAAGCAGCCCCATGGCCTGCGAAACCCGATCCAGCCGACGTGCAGCCAACTGCGGTTGTAGTGTCAATGCACTGGCGCAAAGCAGCAAGCCAAAGGCGATAAAGCGAACAGGGTAGCTCATTCCCAACCAGTATGCGCCCCAACCGGACAGATAACCGGTTTCTGCGCCAAATGCATTCCCCAGTGACAGTAGAGCAAACAGCCACACCAGTGGTGAGCGCCCAAACCAGCCAACCACCCCGTAAATCACTGTGCCAAGCAACAATAATACCGAGATGCGGCCACTGCCGTTATCCAGCCATTCGCCAAGTTGGCCGATAGCGGCGGCAGTAAAAATGACACCGAGGAACAGCACGGCCTCATTGCTATAGATTTTGCTGGCATCTTGTCGGCGGCGGTAAAACCCCCAGCTGTAACAGGCCGCAGCCAATATGCCGGTGACGGCCACTCGAACGGGGGGATCAAAACGGAAAAATTGGCTGATCCAGGCGAGCAGGAAGGTATCAGCCATCAAGCTGCCAATGGCGATGACCAGCGATGCCAGTGCTGCCAGAAAGGCGTAACCCGCCAATCTGCGCCAGTCGAAAGGTTGAATATCAATTTTCCCCAGTAAGTGCTGATGCTCGTCTGCGGGAATAACGCCTTCTTTGGCCCATCCATCAAGGGCTTTGCGTACAATGGCCGCATTCTTCTTGCTCAGCTTCATATTTTTGGCTTCCATATCGAGTTATTTATGATTTACATCGGGAATGGTTCTTACCCTGTCGAAACATTAACCGAACATTATGCATTGAGCTACTTTATAGTGAATTTAGTGGGTATAGCGGCTGTCGATTGCTGTGTATAATGCACGCCGCAAAAGTGCCAGAGAGGTTAATGTGTCTACTGATAATAATTTGTCTTCTGAATGTGATTCGCCAGCGGAATACAGTGATGAATACTGGATGCAGCGGGCATTGGCATTAGCGCTACGTGCGCAAGCAGAAGGTGAAGTTCCGGTGGGCGCAATATTGGTGCTGGATAATCAGGTGATTGGTGAAGGTTGGAACCGGCCGATTCGTGATAACGACCCTACCGCGCATGCTGAAATCATGGCGCTGCGTCAGGGGGGGCAAGTTGTGCAGAATTATCGCCTGATAGATGCCACTTTATATGTCACTCTGGAGCCGTGTGTGATGTGTGCCGGAGCGATGGTGCACAGCCGGATCCGCCGGTTAGTGTATGGCGCGAATGATCTGAAAACCGGCGCAGCAGGATCATTGGTCGATATTTTGCGCCACCCGGGAATGAACCATCAGATAGAGATAACGGCGGGTGTGCTGGCCGACGCCTGTGCTCATCAATTGAGTGCGTTTTTCCGCCTGCGGCGCGAACAGCAAAAAGCACTGAAACTCACCATGCGCGAATCAAATGATAAATGAGTTTTTAAACTCAGAGGTTAATGACAAACTTCCCGCAGTGGTGAAAACAGGCAGATCGTAAAGACGCCGTAAACCCATCCCTGGGGGCTCGAGCCGCGCCATCCCTGGCGCGGACGCTTTACTCTTCTACCTGTCTTCACCAGCCAAGATCGAGTGTTCGAGGTTTTTCAACAGCGGATAAGTTCTTAAACTCTCTAATTATTGATTGACCAGCCGGGGCCAACCACCGGATAAGCTTTGCCGAGTTCTGCTTCAATCGCGGCGTGCTGTGCTGCTTTTTTCTCTTTTTCCTGCAAATAACCCACCAGACTGACCTGATAGCGGCGGATGTTTTCGACGTAGTTATAGGCTTCGTGACCGCGAGCATAGCCATAAGTGGTGCTTGGGTAGTAGCGCTTTTGACTCAACATAGGTAGCCGCATTTTGACGTCAACCCAACTGTCCGGATTGCCATTCTGGTTTTTGGTCAACTTGCGGGCATCGAGCATATGGCCGTAACCCAGATTATATGCCGCCAGTGCGAACCAGATTCGTTCATCTTCGGGAATGGTATCTGGTACCTTTTGCATCAACCGCTGTAAGTAAACCGAACCGCCTCTAATGCTTTCCTCTGGATCAACCCGGTCTTTGACGCCCAAACCACTTGCGGTGGCTCGCGTGAGCATCATCAGGCCACGTACCCCCGTGGGGGAGGTGGCTTGTGGATTCCAATGGGATTCCTGATAAGAGATGGCAGCCAGTAACTTCCAGTCGATTTCACCGGCATGTTTTTCAAATAATGGCTGGAAAGAGGGTAGAACATTGTCGATGGCGGACAGGAATGTTTTCGTATCGACATAATCAAAACTGCCGACATGACCCAGATATTTTTCCTCCAGACGCGCCAAACTGCCGTCTTCTACCATTTCACTGTAGAAATCAAGCATCGCCGCATACAGGCTGTCATCATGGTTTTGTTGGAAATACCAGGTCACCGGCTCTTCATCCGTGACATCAAAAGCCACTGCCAATTGCGGATGGATACGTTGCAGCAGAGCAATGGTGACCGAATCGCCAAGGGTATAATCGAGTTTGCCATCCGCGACCTGCTCCAGTAACTCTTTTCCTGAGCGATCGACAGACGACCCCCAGTTCAGATCCGGATATTTGGTCTGTTTAAGTTGTTTTAATGTGGTCATATGGGCCGAACCGGAGGCCACAATCAGTTGCCCTTTCAGATCACTGAATGACTTTGGTCGTGGAGAACCCAGCCGGTAGACCAATTGTTGCGACACAGAATAATAGGCAGGGCCAGTGCGCGCCCGGTTAAGACGTTCACTGTTATAAATCAGCCCGGCAGCAATTATGTCTGCATCATCACTATCTAAAGTATCAAACAGATCGTTGATATTATGACGCGGGGTCATCACCAGCTTAACCCCCAGATAGTCAGCAAAACGTTTTGCCAGCTCATAGTCGAGACCGGAAGGGCCATCCTTTCCGGTGGTGTAGATAAGCGGTGAACTTATTGTGCTAACTCGCAGTTCACCACGGGCTTTTATACGGTCAAGTTGCCCCTCTTGGCCATTACGCCAAGGAATATTGGGCCACAGTGCAAGGGCCAGAAGTAAGGCAACTACACCGATGACAAAGTAATTTAATTTTATGCGCGTCAAATAGTTATCTCTCGGCAGCGCTCTTTATAGATGTGTCGTGAAGCTGAAATCGACATGGTTAAATCCCCAGTGGAGTGGCATTTTGCGCAACAATTCGTCAGTGTGCAACTTTATTGCGAGCTTATTTATTCCGTATTCACCTTCTTAAGATAACGACACTTTCTGATGCAATTATTAATAATAGCTACGCAAACGGTTTCGTCGGCGGCTCAGATTCACTATAATGGCGCGCGTTTTCCCCTGTTTTGCGCCAATGAGTGCTGCGCCCAATGAAGTGCTGTTCCAGTCGCTTCGAAGAGAGAGAAACTTAGATTATGGAAATACTGCGTGGTTCGCCCGCTTTGTCGGCTTTTCGCATTACCAAACTGCTGTCCCGTTGCCAGGATGCTCATCTGCCAGTAGATGATATCTATGCAGAATATGTTCACTTTGCCGATGTTAGCGCCCCATTGAGTGCTGACGAACACGCCAGACTCCAGCGGCTGCTACAGTATGGGCCATCTCTCCCCGAACATGCGCCACAAGGGCGTTTACTGCTGGTTACCCCAAGGCCAGGCACTATTTCTCCGTGGTCTTCCAAAGCAACAGATATTGCTCACAATTGTGCATTACCACAGGTGCTGCGCCTCGAGCGCGGTCTGGCTTTCTATATACAAGGCCCGAACCTGACTGAATCTCAATGGCAACAATTATCGGCACTGCTGCATGACCGCATGATGGAAACGGTCTTTACTGATTTGCAGCAAGCCGGGCAACTGTTTTCTCACCACCAGCCAGCCCCGGTGCAACGGGTGGATATTCTGGCGCAGGGCCGCAGTGCACTGGAGCAGGCCAATATTAAATTAGGTCTGGCACTGGCTCCAGATGAAATTGATTATCTGCTGACCGCCTTTACTGGCCTGGGGCGCAACCCGACAGATATTGAGCTGTATATGTTTGCTCAGGCCAACTCTGAGCATTGCCGCCATAAGATTTTTAATGCGGATTGGAAAATTGATGGTGTTGACCAGCCTAAGTCGCTGTTTAAGATGATCAAAAACACCTTTGAACATACACCGGATTACGTGCTGTCTGCTTATAAAGACAATGCCGCGGTGATGGAAGGTTCTCAGGTTGGGCGCTTCTTTGCTGCGCCAGAAAATGGTGTTTATGGCTACCATCAGGAAGAGGCACATATCCTGATGAAAGTTGAAACTCACAACCACCCGACGGCGATATCGCCGTGGCCGGGGGCGGCTACCGGCTCTGGCGGGGAAATCCGTGATGAAGGTGCTACCGGGCGTGGTGCCAAGCCGAAAGCCGGGTTGGTGGGGTTCTCTGTATCTAACTTGCGTATCCCCGGTTTTGAACAGCCGTGGGAAGAGAATTTCGGTAAGCCGGATCGCATAGTGACGGCGCTGGACATCATGACCGAAGGCCCATTGGGTGGCGCGGCATTTAACAATGAATTTGGTCGTCCGGCACTGCTGGGTTATTTCCGTACCTATGAAGAGCGCGTGAACAGCCATAATGGCACTGAGTTACGCGGCTACCATAAGCCGATTATGTTAGCGGGCGGAATTGGTAATATCCGCGCGAATCATGTGCAGAAAGGCGAAATTACCGTCGGTGCCAAACTGGTGGTGCTTGGCGGCCCATCAATGAATATTGGTTTGGGGGGCGGTGCTGCTTCTTCCATGACATCCGGTCAATCTGATGCCGATCTGGATTTTGCTTCGGTACAGCGCGATAACCCGGAAATGGAGCGCCGCTGTCAGGAAGTGATTGATCGCTGCTGGCAGTTGGGTGACCACAACCCAATTCTGTTTATTCATGATGTCGGCGCGGGCGGTTTGTCCAACGCCATGCCGGAGTTGGTGAGCGATGGTGGCCGTGGTGGTCGCTTTGAACTGCGCGATATCCTCAATGACGAACCGGGCATGAGCCCGCTGGAAGTGTGGTGTAACGAATCCCAGGAGCGCTATGTTCTGGCTGTTGCTCCTGCGCAAATGGCACAATTTGCAGAAATTTGCCGCCGTGAACGCGCGCCATATGCTGTTATCGGTGAAGCCACGGAAGAAAAACATCTGACCCTGAATGACCGCCATTTCGACAATCAGCCGATTGATATGCCGCTGGATGTGCTGTTGGGTAAAACACCGAAAATGCTGCGTGATGTCACCCGTCTACAGGCGAAAGGTGAGGCATTGCAACGGGCTGAAATCAGCATTGCTGATGCAGTGAAACGTGTTATGCATTTACCAACAGTTGCCGAGAAAACCTTCTTGATAACCATTGGTGACCGCACTGTAACTGGTATGGTAACCCGTGATCAGATGGTTGGCCCATGGCAGATTCCGGTAGCTGACTGCGCAGTAACCAGCGCCAGTCTGGACAGTTATTATGGCGAAGCTATGTCACTGGGCGAACGTGCGCCAGTGGCCTTGTTGGATTTCGCCGCTTCTGCTCGCTTGGCCGTCGGCGAAGCTTTGACCAATATTGCGGCGACTCAAATTGGCGAACTTAAGCGCATTAAGCTGTCGGCTAACTGGATGTCCGCAGCGGGTCACCCCGGTGAAGATGCCGGTTTGTATGACGCGGTACGTGCAGTCGGTGAAGAGTTATGTCCTGCACTGGAAATTACCATTCCAGTGGGTAAAGACTCCATGTCGATGAAGACCCGTTGGCAGGAAGGTGGCGAGCAGCGTGAAATGACCTCGCCGCTCTCCTTGGTGATTACGGCTTTTGCCCGTATCGAAGATGTTCGCCACACCGTGACGCCACAGCTGCGCACCGATAAAGGTGATAATGCGCTGCTGCTGATTGATTTGGGCGCGGGCCATAATGCGCTGGGTGCTACGGCGTTGACTCAGGTTTATCGCCAGCTAGGGGATAAACCGGCAGATGTGCGCGATGTGCAACAGCTGGCTGGTTTCTTCAACGCGATGCAGCGTTTAGTTGCTGATCAGGCCTTATTGGCCTATCACGACCGCTCTGACGGCGGCCTGTTAGTGACACTGGCTGAAATGGCTTTTGCTGGTCATTGTGGTGTGGAAGTCGATATTCAATCCTTGGGTGATGATGCGCTGGCTGCCTTGTTTAACGAGGAGTTGGGGGCCGTTATTCAGGTGCAGGCCGAGCAGCGCGCCGCAGTGGAAAAAGTGCTGGCAGACCATGGTCTGGCGAATTGTACCCACTATCTGGGCCGCGCTGTTGAGGGGGATGTTTTTGACATCCGCAGTGGCACTGATGGGGTATACAGCGAAAAACGCAGTACCTTGCGCTTATGGTGGGCGGAAACCACCTGGCAGATGCAGCGGTTACGCGATAACCCAGATTGCGCCGATCAAGAGCATCAGGCGAAACAGGATGAACGTGATCCTGGCTTAAATGTGAAACTGACCTTTGATCCGGCAGAAGATATCGCCGCACCTTACATCATCAAGCAAGTGCGACCAAAAGTGGCCGTGCTACGTGAGCAAGGGGTTAACTCTCACGTCGAGATGGCTGCCGCTTTCCACCGCGCTGGTTTTGATGCAGTTGATGTGCATATGAGCGACTTGCTGGCAGGGCGTACTGATTTGCAATCCTTCCAGACCTTAGTGGCTTGCGGTGGTTTCTCTTACGGTGACGTGCTGGGGGCGGGCGAAGGTTGGGCGAAGTCTATTTTGTTCAATGATCGGGTACGTGATGAGTTTGAAGCATTCTTCCATCGTCCTGAAACATTGGCATTGGGCGTGTGTAATGGCTGTCAGATGATGTCTAATCTGCGCGAGCTGATTCCGGGCGCTGAGCACTGGCCACGTTTTGTCCGCAATCTGTCTGATCGTTTTGAAGCACGTTTCAGTCTGGTTGAAGTGACAAACAGCCCATCACTGTTTATGCAGGATATGGCGGGTTCACGGATGCCAATTGCTGTTTCACATGGTGAAGGGCGAGTTGAAGTGCGTGATGCCGCGCATCTTGCGACACTGGAGCAAAGCAATTTGGTGGCGTTACGCTTTGTGAATAACTACGGTGTCGTGACCGAGCAGTATCCGGCTAACCCGAATGGTTCTGCTAACGGCATCACGGCGGTAACCAGTGCTAGCGGGCGGGCTACGGTAATGATGCCGCATCCTGAGCGCGTTTTCCGCACTGTCAGTAACTCATGGCATCCAGAAGAGTGGGGCGAAGATAGCCCGTGGATGCGTATGTTCCGTAATGCGCGTAAGCAATTGGGCTAAGTTAATTTGTTTTGAATATGACAGCAGGGGCATCGGATGATGCCCCTTTCTTTTATTAGGCTGTTTTCACTATTATTTAAATATTAGTGGAAAAATCTTTTTAGCTGATACTTTCTCACTATTATAAACTTCTACAACCAGATCGTAATCTCCGGGAGTTATATTCTCCAGGGTTAAGTCTATCTTTTTTGAATCTTGATTAATAAATCCGGATGTTTCATGGAAAATAGTGCTGTCATCATTTATTAGATAAATATAATAACTGACAAACTCAGTTGAGCTTAGGATAAAAGAAACATAATTTTTCTTATTAGTGAGATGATAATTATATTGGAAGTCGTTCACCTCAAATTGAGGTGAGGCTGGGGCTTCTGCATCATGAAGATGAGCTATTTTCTGTATGCCTTCTCGCATCGAGTTGGGTGACATTAATAATGTATGTGTTACGGCATATATGCTCTGGATATTGATTAAAAAAATTAGAGTTACTGCGGCGAGTATTTTGTTTGTCGCGTTCATATAGACCTCGATGTCATTTTTTAAGTATCGTGGGTTATTGTTTTTTGCATTAAAAATGCAATTTTTTATTTTCTTGTTATAGGGTTTTCCTTCTATCCAGAATGGGGTATTTGTCGTAGTGATAAAATTTCATAATTTATAACGTGATGATAATTTCAACAGTATCACTGCGTGGTGTGGTTGGTAGTGGTAAAGACAATGAATAAAATAATAAAACCTCACATTTAACTAATTGATTTTAAATATTTTTATTATTTTGTCGGTAAATTGCGACAATGACACTTGATTCTGTCTCAAAAAGGAGACATTTATATTTTTGATTTATAAGGATTTTATTTTAACGGGAGCTGGGTGTCGGGAAACAGCGACAGAATGTGGTTGAATCACTTGGTTTGATCAGAACTCGGGTGGGAGCAAGGCGCGGTTATAATTTATTTTAATTTAATATCAATTGGTTGGGATTTGTTTTTGAAACTTGGCACGCAAGCTGCATTATCATTTACAGTTGCTCATTCACCTCTTTATGATAGTCCCGCTGTAAAGCGGAATATGCACTTCATAAGCCATCGAATGATGCCTAAGACTGGTACCTATCGTCCACCCAAACCGATATCGTGTGAATGCACATATCAAACATCGGACGACACGTTGAGTGAGGTGCCGCCTATGTCCTGCTGTGATGAGTAGTTCATCAATTTTGGACATGTCTGGATGCTATTCGTCTCACCCTCCCGATGATTGCCTCGGCTTCATCAAACTGGAGACGATGTTTAAGGGCATCCACATATTTTGCGACGGGGCATTTATTGCCCCGTTGTCACATTTAAAGTTCTCCATTTTCACTGCAACTGATGATAAAAGCAGGTCTGATGATGATTCTGACGATAATGGACAAACAGCCTTAATGAAAAGCACTTAGCTTAAAGCCAAGTGCTTTTTTTTTATCTCTACTCTGGTTAGAGCATGTAAATTGAGAGCAGGGATTGTAATCCTGGCAAAGTCAGTTAGCATCACAACAGAATGATAGGTAATGAGATGATTTCGTTGAAAAGATGGCGTTTGTTCCCCCGTTCTTTACGTCAATTGGTGCTCATGGCATTTCTGTTGGTGCTGCTCCCTTTATTGGTGCTGGCATATCAGGCTTATCAAAGCCTTGACCATCTGAGCGCCCAGGCGGCCGATATTAACCGCACCACGCTGGCAGATGCCCGACGTAGCGAGGCAATGACCAGTGTGGCGCTCGAAATGGAGCGCAGTTATCGCCAATACTGTGTGTTAGATGATGCAACACTGGCAAAGCTCTACCAGCATCAGCGCAAACAGTACGCTCAAATGCTGGATACCCACGCGCCTATCCTGCCCGATGCCCGTTACTACCAGACCTTACGCGGATTACTGACACAACTTTCTGATATTCAATGTAAAAATAGCGGGCCAGAACAAAATGCTTCGGCGTTATTAGAGCAATTTTCGCGTTCGAATGCCGAAATGGTCCAGGCTACCCGTGATGTGATTTTCTCCCGCGGGCAACAGTTGCAAAAAGATATCGCTGAGCGCGGCCAATTCTTTGGCTGGCAATCCCTATTGCTGTTTTTGGTCAGTGTGCTGCTGGTGGTGTTATTCACCCGTATGATTATCGGGCCGGTTAAGGGCATCGAGCGAATGATAAATCGGTTGGGGGAAGGGCGGCCGCTGGGGAATACGGCGTTGTTTAAAGGGCCGCGAGAGTTACGTTCGCTGGCACAGCGCATTATCTGGCTTAGTGAACGTTTAGCCTGGCTTGAATCACAGCGCCATGAGTTTTTACGCCATATTTCCCATGAGTTGAAAACGCCGCTGGCCAGTATGCGCGAAGGTACTGAATTGTTAGCGGATGAGGTTGCCGGCCCGCTGACTCAAGATCAAAAAGAAGTCGTGGCTATCCTGGATAACAGTAGCCGCCATTTACAATTATTAATTGAACAATTATTGGACTATAACCGTAAACTGGCCGATGGCCCCGGTGAGCTGGAAAATGTTGAATTGGTTGAAATGGTCGAAGATGTGATTTCAGCCCATAGCTTACCGGCGCGAGCCAAGATGATTCGTACCGAGACGGATCTTAAAGCGGATATTTGTTGGGCAGATCCGACACTATTGATGCGGGTATTAGATAATCTCTACTCCAATGCGGTGCACTATGGCGAGGAATCCGGTACCATTTGGGTGAGAAGCCGTCAGGTGAATAACCGCGTGCAAATTGATATCGCCAATACCGGTGCCTCGATCCCGGAATCTGAAGAAACAATGATATTTGAGCCTTTTTTCCAGGGAAGCCATCAGCGAAAAGGGGCCGTCAAAGGCAGCGGGCTGGGGCTGAGTATTGCTCAGGATTGCATCAAGCGTATGCAGGGCGACTTGCAATTGGTGTCCGTGGATTACGCCGCAGTCTGTTTCCGTGTTGAATTGCCATTAACCGCTGAGAATGAATAAATAATGTACAAATGGTCTATGAGCAGCGTTATTAAAAAGACCGTCTTTTTGTCATGTCAGACATCAACTACTACCAATAAACGGGTGGGAAGGTCTGGTTCGGGTATTTTTTGGCCAGCTTTGTTGCTGGCCCCGCTATTACTCACGGGATGTACTGATAACCCGACTGCGGGTCGTTTCTCCCAAGCTGTTCAGATGGTGATACCAGAAACGAAAATCGTTGATTATCGGACCTTATCCTGTGATGTATTGTGGGATCTTGATGATAAAGAGACGCTGGAAAATTCCCTTTATTGGCTGCGGGCAATGGATTGTGCTGAGCGTTTGGGTTCAACTCAAGCACGGACATTAGCCAAAACATTACCGGTAGTGACGTGGTCAGCCGCCTTTAAGCAGGGTATTTTGGTGAGCAGCGCTGAACCGTCGATTGCCGAGCGCCGTCAAGTGGTTGAGCGCTTGAACAGTTATAGCCAAAGTTTCCCCGGCGCTGTGCGCCCACTGATTCAACTGTGGCGTGAGCAGCAAGTTCTGCGCATCTCTCTGGCAGAAGAGCGCACGCGTTATCAGCGCTTGCAAGAAGAGTCCGACGCGCAAATTGACCGCCTGAGAGAAAGCCAGGTTCGGTTGCAATATAATTTACTGGATACCACCCGTAAGCTGGAAAACCTGACAGATATCGAACGGCAGCTTTCATCACGTAAGCAAATGCAAAACGAGATCCCGGAAACCGATGCTGACAGCAAAGCCGCTGCGGCCCTTAAACCAGCAGAAACCAAGCCAGTTGAAGCTAAACCTCAGCCCAAAGTTGAGCCTGCTAAACCGGTTGAAACCAAGCCTGCGGATGTTAAACCCGCTGAAACTAAACCAGTTGAAATCAAACCGACGGAAACGAAGCCTGTCGCTCCGAGTCCTGTTGAAAGCAAACCAACCGAGCCGCCAGCAGGCAGCAAAGCCGCGCCACAACCAGTAGAAAAACCGGCTGATACTTATGCCGCACCAGTCGTACCGCCAACTGACGTTCCACCAGCGACAAATAAGGAATCACATGACGCCACGCAAACCGGCCAATCTACTGCTGGTTGACGACGACCCCAGCTTACTGAAATTGCTAGGGATGCGTTTAACCAGTGAAGGTTTTAATGTCACCACAGCAGAAAGCGGGCAGGAAGCATTGCGTCTGTTGATGCGCGAAAAGATTGATCTGGTTATCAGTGACTTGCGTATGGATGAAATGGATGGCATGGCGTTGTTTGCTGAAATACAAAAGCATCAACCGGGCATGCCAGTCATTATCCTGACCGCACATGGCTCTATCCCAGATGCCGTGGCTGCGACCCAACAGGGGGTGTTTAGTTTCCTGACTAAACCGGTTGATCGCGATGCCTTATATAAAGCAATCGATGCAGCTTTAGAGCTTTCTATTCCTGCCGGTGATGATACCTGGCGTGAAGAGATAGTGACCCGCAGCCCTGTGATGTTGCGCTTGCTAGAGCAGGCCAAAATGGTGGCGCAATCGGATGTCAGCGTGTTGATTAACGGCCAAAGTGGTACCGGTAAAGAAGTGTTGGCGCAAGCTATCCATGCCGCCAGCCCTCGGGCGAAAAAAGCTTTCATCGCGATCAACTGCGGTGCCTTGCCTGAACAGTTACTGGAATCAGAGCTATTTGGTCATGCCAAAGGGGCATTTACCGGCGCAGTCAGTAGCCGCGAAGGGCTATTTCAGGCGGCTGAAGGCGGGACACTGTTTTTAGACGAAATCGGTGATATGCCGCTGTCTTTGCAGGTGAAACTACTGCGAGTATTGCAGGAGCGCAAAGTGCGCCCTTTGGGCAGCAATCGTGATTTGAGCATCGACGTGCGGATCATTTCAGCGACTCACCGTGATTTACCCAAGGCGATGGCAAAAAATGAATTTCGCGAAGATCTCTACTATCGTTTGAATGTGGTGAATCTCAAGATCCCCGCATTGCATGAGCGTTCAGAAGATATTCCGCTGCTGGCTAACCATCTGTTACGTGAATCAGCCAAACGCCATAAGCCATTTGTTCGCAGCTTCTCAACCGATGCCATGAAACGACTCATGACCGCCAGTTGGCCAGGTAACGTGCGCCAGTTGGTGAACGTGATTGAGCAATGTGTGGCATTAACCTCTGCACCTGTTATCAGTGAAGCACTGGTTGAACAGGCGTTGGAAGGGGAAAATACCGCGTTGCCGACCTTTGTCGAGGCTCGTAATCAATTCGAATTGAATTATTTGCGTAAACTGCTACAAATCACCAAAGGCAATGTGACGCAGGCAGCAAGGATGGCGGGGCGTAACCGTACCGAATTTTACAAGTTACTGTCACGCCATGAGCTAGATGCCAACGATTTCAAAGAATAACTGTTGTTAATCAATAACAACACTGATAACCGAGTTTAAATCCCATGAGCAGAAAACTTTCCATTGCATTAGCCCAGTTAAATTGGCTGGTCGGTGATATCGAAGGCAACACTGAACGTATGTTGCAAACCTTACATGAGCAGCAGCAGGCGGGAGCTGATCTGGTCATGTTCTCTGAGCTGGCTTTGTCCGGTTATCCGCCAGAAGATCTGCTGTACCGTGATGATTTCTACCAACGCTGTGAAGCGCAGTTGGATCGTTTGCAGGCGGCAACGCAGCAAACCGCCGTGTTGCTGGGGCATCCATGGCGCGAAGAGGGTAACCTGTATAACGCGTTATCCCTGTTTGCTGACGGTAAATTGCTGGGGCGTTATTTCAAACAGCAATTACCCAACTACGGTGTATTCGACGAAAAACGCTATTTCTCTGCTGGCCACGAAACCTGTGTGGTGGAGTTAAAAGGCTACCGCCTGGGCCTGCTTATCTGTGAAGATTTATGGTTCGATGGCCCGGTTGATGCGGTTAAAGCTGCGGGGGCTGAAATTGTATTGTCGATCAATGCCTCGCCGTATAACCGGGAAAAACCCTATATTCGCAAAACGCTGATGGCGGCACATTGCCAGCGTACCGGCTTGCCATTGGTGTATCTCAACCAAATTGGTGGGCAGGATGAGCTGATTTTTGATGGCTGTTCCAAAGTATTCGATGCTGCCGGTAATATGACCCACCGTCTGGCGGCATTTGCTGAGCAAACCACCTTATTGCAGTTCAATGACTGTGAAGTGGTGCCGATGATGGCACCTGCTGCTGAGTTGCCGCCATTGGCGCAGGTCTATGAGGCCTTGGTTTTGGCAGTGCGTGATTACGTCACTAAAAACGGTTTTAATGGCGCGGTTCTCGGCCTGTCGGGCGGGATTGACTCAGCACTGACACTGGCAATCGCCGTGGATGCATTGGGTAAAGATAAGGTTCAGGCATTGATGATGCCGTTCCGTTATACCGCTGATATCAGTATCGCTGATGCCAAAGAAGAAGCTGAAATTTTAGGTATCGAATTTGATGTGCTCTCCATTGAGCCGATGTTTGATGCCTTTATGGGCCAATTATCACCGATGTTTGCTGGCACCGCGCGCGATACCACTGAAGAAAACCTTCAGGCGCGCTGCCGTGGTGTGGTGCTGATGGCGTTGTCGAACAAGCGCCGCAGCATCGTATTAACTACCGGTAACAAAAGCGAAATGGCTGTCGGCTACGCCACACTGTACGGTGATATGGCGGGCGGTTTTGATGTTTTGAAAGATGTGCCTAAGACGTTGGTATTTAAACTATCCGAATATCGTAACACTGTTTCATATGTTATTCCGCAGCGGGTGATTACTCGTCCGCCGTCGGCGGAACTGGCGCCTGATCAGAAAGATGAGGATAGCCTGCCACCTTATGATATTTTGGACGCCATTCTCGAAGGGTATGTCGAGCAAGATAAGTCAGTTGCCGATTTGGTTGCTGACGGTTTTGATGAAACTATCGTGCGTAAGGTCATCCGCCTGGTAGATATCAACGAATATAAACGGCGTCAGTCTGCTGTCGGGCCGCGCATTACCGCCCGCAATTTTGGTAAAGATAGACGCTATCCGATTACATCAGGCTTTGGCCGCAAGAATTGGTAAAACAGGGATTCACCATGAAAAAAATTGACGCGATTATTAAGCCATTCAAACTCGATGATGTCCGTGAGGCATTGGCTGAAGTTGGTATCACCGGGATGACGGTAACCGAAGTGAAAGGTTTTGGCCGCCAGAAAGGGCATACCGAATTGTACCGTGGTGCTGAGTATATGGTGGATTTCCTGCCAAAAGTAAAAATCGAAATTGTTGTTGCTGACGATATTGTGGATACCTGCGTAGAAGCGATTATGCAAACTGCTCAGACCGGTAAGATCGGCGATGGTAAAATCTTTGTCTTTGATGTCTCCCGCGTCGTTCGTATCCGTACCGGTGAGCAGGACGAAGAAGCGATTTAAATTTGGCGACAGGTGGGGCGACTGCACCGATGGGCGCTCCGGCGGCGCACGCCGCTACGACCATTCGGCACATTTCCCCATCTAATGGCGCTCAAGAAGCCCGTTTCGTTTCCACGAACGGGCTTTTTAACTCTCAATGCAGCAACCTTGCAACTTCAAGTACAACGGGTTTATGCCGGGACAAATAACCCCAGCCAGTAGAACAGATTCAGCACAATACCGGCGATAATCACTGCAACCACAGGTGCGGCAATTTTCATTACCGGGCGGCCAATCGCCTCGTTGAGGAAATAGAGTGCGGTGGTGATAGTAAAACCGGTGTAACCGGCCATTTTGATTGACGCGAAAATAGCCCCGATTAACAGCGCATATTCCATCAGCAGATTCATGGCATTACGAATATTGTCGGAAGCATTTCGCACTGACGGGAAGCGGCCCAGCCACTTGCCGATTGAGCGCAGCATCAATACTTCCAGCGATATCACTGCTGCACCAATTATCCCTGCCAGTAATGGATTTGGCACCAGATAACCCACCACAAACACGAATGTGAAACCAGCTACGGCATAAACACCGGTCGCCAGCGCGGTAGTGGCAATTAATGGTACAAAGCCAAGACCGCGCATAAACTCAGCCAATGATGCCTGATGGATTAATGCCAGCGATTCTTCCGGTGTGATGCCCGGAGCGTAAGCTTTTGCCAGGGTATAAATCGACACTTCGCTACCGCCGAAGATCTTCATACTGGCTACTGCAGAAATTAACCCACCGACGATCGCCAGCATCGGGAGATTTTTAATAATTCGCTGGGTTCGCTCTTCGAAAACAGAGTGCCCGCCACCACCTCCCAGGTGGGTTTTTGCTTTTAAATCTTGCGCAATGGCGATGCCGATAAGCAGTATCATACCGACGAAAATCTCAATGGATTCAGGGAATAAGCCGGTAAAGCGAGTGATGATCAGGCGAGTTAGTAGCACTATAAAGGCAGAGACGACGGCAGTTTTCCAGCCAAATTGGTAGAAAATGGCGACCAATGGGAACAAAGCGAAGGCGGAAATCACCGGGCTGCTCAGTTCTCCTAATGAGCCAATAAAGTTCACCGGCAATGAGGTCAACGCGGTATTAACGGCCGGCAAACTGGTCAGTGCTAAAATACCCCAAGCCGCGCCTAGCGCGAAGGCCAGATAGCTATTAATTGCCAACACACCAATAATGTCGGTCGGCAGAAACAGCAGCCAGGAGTTAAGTAAACCGGTTGAGAGTGTGAAAGAGATACCGACGGAGGCAATAAAACCGACACTCAGGCCAAAAGCGATACTGCCTGCCTCACGGCGACTCATATTCCCTTCAACCAATTGCGGCAGAATAGGGCGAATGCCGTCATGGAACACGGCGACACTGCGGTGAGAAAGCAGCGCGGTCATCCCGGTCAACAGGGCAACCACAACAATATGAATATAATCCACGGTGGTCCCCTTAGCGCAGCTGTGTAATTAGCAGCGGGATAGCATGCTCAATATGTTCAACCGATAGGCCAAACGCCACTTTGCCCTCAGTGACAAATTTTTCTATTTGTTCTGGTTTGGCTTTGATTCCCGGCTTGGCGATTGTAGCACTTTTGTTATAACCAATAATCGCGATAGCCATTGATAATGCGGCCCCGGCCCCAGTGTTACAGGCTCCAATATAATAATCCAACTGGCCTTCTTTCACTTTTACTGCGGCATCCATATCCGAGAGAATAAATGTTTCAAAAGCATTCGGTGCCGTCTGCTCAATCATTTCGCGAATTAACTCTCGTTGCAGCCCGGCAATGCCAATCTTCTTCATAATCACTTTCCTTGCGTGGCAAAAAATTTATTAGGATTGTGGCGCAACATCATTTCCACCTGAGCGTGGGAAATTCCTGCGGCCAGTAACATGGGAACAAATGAGTCAACTAAATAGCTAAATCCACTGCCGCCATTGGCTTTTAAATGTGAGCGGCGGGTTATGTCCATTGAGAGCATGACTTTATCCAATAATCCACGCTCAGCGAGTGTGACTAACATCGCGATTCGGCGTTCATCAGGGAAATAGCTATTTTTACCAATGGTATCGAATTGGACATATACACCCATATCGATCATTTTCATAATAAGGTCGGGCTGTTCTTTCAGGTCACAATGGCCGATGACTACGCGCTCCAGCGAGACACCATGTTGCTTGAGCAGGGCGATTTGCTCCAACCCCATGGTACTGAAACTGGTGTGGGTTGAGATGGGCAGGCCGGTGGCATGGTGAGCTAATGCTGCGGCATGAAAGACTTTAGCTTCGTCAGGAGTAACCACCCCCTCGCTGGTGCCAATTTCGGCAATAACACCGGCTTTCAGTTCTGTGCCATCAATGCCTGTCTCGATTTCATCAATCATGGTTTGCGCCAATTGCTGAGCGCTACTTTCGCGCACCATTGGCGGGTAAAAGCTGTCGGTATAATAGCCGGTTGACGCGATAACATTGATGCCACTGTCACGCATCAAATTCAATAAAAATTGTGGATTCCGGCCCATATATCGATTGGTCACCTCGACAATATTCGCCACTCCTTTACTTACCAACTCACGCATTTCGTCACAGATGGGTTGATATTGGTCCAACCGACAATCCAGATTATTTTTAAATCCGGATAAATCAATATGAAGATGTTCGTGCGCGTAGGTGTATCCATTGGGATTAATCATCGGGCAGGCTCCGAAGAAAGTCAGTGTGTAAGACTATCATGGGAATACATTAAATAAACTAACGTATTGGACTGATAGCTTTTTTTATTGATTAACCCAGCATATTGCCCTGGCTGTCATAGCAGCCAAGTATGCGGGGAGTGCCACTTTGAATACCATCTATCAAGACGACATCACTGCGAGTCACAAATATCTGGGTGCGGAAACTCATGATAACCGGGCTACCCACTGGGAATTGGCCCGCCAGACGCAGACAATAATCGATACTGTCATCGTTAATTGGCAATACAGAGGATTGACTGAATTGGTTATCGTGCCAAATTAATGCATTTTGCAAGTGGCCGCGGCGATAATAACCGCCGCCAAATACATAGCTATTATCAGCAAAATGATGGGAAATCTCGGACAGATATAGCATGGATATCTGTTCTGGCTGGTCGCCATGCTGATTGGCGGGCATGGTTCCGGTGAGCGCATGGCCTGGTTCGCTATGTGTTATCCCTAATTGGGCCAACTGGGGGAGGGTGGTACAACTGGTTGCTGAGGGGGCATTTACCTGTTCAATGGTGATATCTTCTGCTTGCAGGATATCCCGCGCGGCCAATAAAGTTTGCATATTGGTTGTTGGCAAAGTTTGCCGCAACTGGGGGTCATACACCATACAGGGAAAGTGTGTTATCCCGACCAATCTTACGCCCGGCATCTCTCGCAGAGACGCAATAACAGCCGGTAAATGATTTAACTCGAACCCTGCTTCCTGTCCGGAATAGAGTAAGTCTCCTGATTGGCAAACCTTCAACATTAAGGGTTGGATAATATGTTGGCGATGTGCCGCCTGTGATATTTCCAATGCCTTTTCCAATGAGAAAACGGTTATGACTTCAGGCCGCTGGCGGATAATTTCCGCCACCATGCCAGAGGGGGGTTGCACCAGATGGCCAATATGAGCAACAGGAATGGCGTGGCGATGGAGTTGTCGAGCTTCTTTAAAATCCACTGCCACCATGCCGTGATAATGGGTGCCCTGATAACTGCAAGCCAGCAGCCGGCGACACAACTCCGGATTCCGGCCAAACTGCTTGCTCATCAAATACAATTTTACCTGGTGATGATGGGCCGTTTGCAGCAGTAAGTGGGCATTAGCTTCAGTTTGTTCCACATCGATGACATAGCTATCAGGATAAATTTTTCCCTGGTGCCAGAACGAGATAGCCGCATCAATAAGTTTAGTGTTTTGTTTTAATAGGGTTTTTAAAAACATTTTATGTCCTGGACGCCCTAGGCATAATTACGTTTGTTAAATTATTATTATTTTGAATATTTTTTATAAAAGAGACCCTGGTGTTGTATTTTTTTTGCGACTGCCCTGCAAACTAACTATTATCGCAATAATGGCGTGTCGCTAGAAAGGTATAGACCGTAAAGGTTCGCGAGTAAATATCCGATTTCATTTTCTGCCGGTTTTAGTGAAAAATAGGCTAATAAATCCTGATTTATTTCCCGAATATAGTGAATTTCTTCGCTTTGGATAATTTCCGCTAATATTGCCGGATCCAACGCAGCGATCTCTTCTCCCCGGCGGGTTCGCATTAATGCATTCGCCATATGGGTGATAGCCATCACCCCTTGATCACCATGTATCGGCAATTGCCAAAAATTCTCTAACCGATTGATAACCTGGTCTAATCCCTGACCAATGTCATGGTCAATAACCCCTGACTGACACAGAATATTCAGACGCGCATCAATACAAATCTTCAAAGAGTGGCCTCCCGAAAATAGCTTGGTTTGCTAACCAGATTGATATGATTAATAGCGAGGTTCTATCTCGCCGTTCTGTACTGCTCGCTGGTGGTTAAGCAGTAATGTCTCATTAATGCCTTTTTCCAGCAGCAATTTGATCGGATGATTGTCGGGCCGGATAAGGATAACTGCTTGTGAGGCTTGAATATAACGCTCATCGCCTTGCAGTTTTATTGCCTGCAAATCCTCATGAGGGACATTATCCGCCAGATTCCAAATAGCAGCATCAATATCACCACGATTTATATGTGCGATGCAATCGCTATAAGGTAATTCAACCAATTCGATAGGTTGCCCGGCAAATTTAATCTCAGTGAGCAGACATTGGTCAGGGGAACGCGGATCTAGCCCCACCCGCCGAATATTATTTTGCTCACCACGACGGCAAATAAGTTGGTGACCATCCACGTAGGAGCCATTGCCCAGATTCAGTGCCAGAGCGACTTTCCCTTGATCCAGATAACTTTTCGCTGCCAGATGTGAAACCACGGCCATATCGTAAATACCGTCTATCAGACATTCTATCCGCACTTCAGCCCCGCGCATATGGGCAAAATAAAGGGGAAGTAAGGTAAATTGCTCTCTTAAACCACTGGCCAAACCTTCATAAAGCTTGGTGTAAGGTAGTGGCATGGCACACACCATATTACCCAGATCAGCCTGTTGCAGTAACAGCGGCATATTCAGATCAATCAATAAGGTGCCATTACGACCCCGGCGTTCAACGATGATAGCACCATCCGCTTCCAGCACTTTTAATGCATGCTGTACCACGCCAACTGAGATGCCGAAATTATCGGATAGCTCATCAATGGTTTTAAGCCGATTACCCGCGCGCTCACCAATTAAATAGCGCGCCATGGACACCAATGCCAACCCTTCTTTTTTTATGAATTTCTTACTCATGGTAGGTCAATTCAGCCTTAATTCACCCTGTGTTACCGGGCAATAAATTAGTAAGGGATAATGTCAGCCACACGATTAATTTTCAGTTATATGAATATTTAGACATTCGTCCGAATGCCTCATCGTGGCAATATTAAATGAGGATATATGAGATCTAAATCACGTTCTACCACATTTAAAAGTAATAAGTAGACGGATTTTTTATAACGGAGATGCAGGGGAGCGAGAATGGCATCCCCTGAGAAATGAAATGAAATTCAATAATTAAATGACTTTATGTGGGCCAAAGCACTCATAATGAATGCGCTCTGCAGCGACTCCTTGCGCTAATAATTGGCGGCCGGCAAATTGCATAAAAGCTAACGGGCCGCAGAAGTAATAATGTCGGTTGGGATCGGCTGCCAGCCACTGATGTGAGCTGAGATCCATCAACCCTTGACTATGATAATCCTGCTCATGATTATCTTGGGCGGTTGGCTCGCGATACCATACATGGCGGCTGAGATTGGGCATCTTGTCTGAAATGGCGGCAACTTCGTCGGCAAAAGCATGCACTCGCCCATTTTCAGCGGCATGCAACCAATGCACTGGTGCGGAATGTTGCTGATTGTGCAAGGTATTGAGCATACTCAACATCGGGGTTTGACCCACGCCCGCGGAAATCAGTGCCACTGGTGTATCCGGCGTAATATCGAGGAAAAAATCACCACGCGGAGGCGCGATGCGAACACAGTCGCCTTCGTTCAATTCACGGTGCATATAATTAGAAACAGTCCCTTGCTCTTCGCGTTTCACCGCAATACGGTAGGTTTTTCCGTTTGGTGCAGCCGTCAGGGAATATTGGCGGATTTCCTGATATTCAAGCCGTTCATCTTCAATATAGATACCCAGATATTGTCCTGGTTTGAAATCCAATACCCGGCCACCGTCTTCAGGTGCTAACACAAAACTGCAAATAACCTCACTCTGCATCTCTTTTTTGATGATGCGAAAACGGCGTAAGGTGCGCCAGCCGCCGGTGCTGCTTTCACCTTGCTGATAAATTTGGCTTTCCCGCGTAATAAACACATCAGCCAGTACCCCATAGGCTTTCGCCCAGGCATCTAACACTTCCTGACCAGGAGAAAACATTTCATCCAGCGTACTGATCAAGTGATGGCCGACGACCGAGTAATGCTCAGGCTGAATGTTTAAACTGGTGTGTTTCTGGGCAATACGTTCAACTGCGGGCAGTAAAGCGGCTAGATTGTCGATATTTGCTGCATAAGCACAAATGGCGTTGAACAGGGCTTCGCGTTGATCCCCATTAAACTGATTGCTCATGTTGAAAATGTGTTTCAGCTCGGGATTGTGCTCAAACATGCGGTCATAGAAATGCGCCGTTAGCTTGGGGCCAGTGGCGGCCAGTAACGGAATAGTGGATTTAACGGTGGCGATGGTTTGACTATCCAGCATGCGGTGCTCCTTAAATATTTATCCCTTTCGCCCTGACTGCAACGCCAATGACTTCAGGTGTTATTGTGTGTGATTTAATACATGTATTTTAAATGCATCTTATAGATTGCAGCCTAATTTGTAAATGGACATCATTCTTAGAAGGGATTAGCGCGCCGCGTCAGTTCACAGAATATGAAAAAATCACATAGTGAATATGAGGATAATTCCGTTGCCTTGGATGAAGTCTGAGCAGGTCAAAGCCTTACGCTGCTTGAAGCCAATCGTTTGCGTAAAAACCTCTGTCAAGACCTATCTTAACGGGGGGGAAACAGTTTACACTGTGTGACAGAATCCAAATGGGTGGTCCACTAGGTATATTTAGCAAGCTAAGTCAGGAGAGCCGGATGTTAAAGCGTGAAATGAACATTGCCGATTATGATGCAGATCTATGGCGTGCAATGGAGCAAGAAGTGGTGCGCCAGGAAGAGCACATCGAGCTGATTGCCTCTGAGAACTACACTAGCCCGCGCGTTATGCAGGCTCAAGGTTCACAGTTGACTAACAAATATGCTGAAGGCTATCCGGGCAAGCGTTACTACGGTGGCTGTGAGTATGTCGATATCGTTGAGCAGTTGGCTATTGACCGCGCAAAAGAGTTGTTCGGTGCGGATTACGCCAACGTTCAGCCGCACTCCGGTTCTCAGGCGAACGTGGCCGTTTACTCTGCATTGCTGCAACCGGGTGACACTGTTTTGGGGATGAATTTGGCGCACGGCGGCCATTTGACCCACGGCTCACCGGTTAACTTCTCTGGCAAACTATACAATATCGTGCCTTACGGTATTGATGAGTCTGGCAAAATTGATTATGAAGATATGGCGCGTCAGGCCGAAATTCATAAACCAAAAATGATCATCGGCGGCTTCTCGGCTTATTCCGGTATTGTTGACTGGGCAAAAATGCGCGAAATCGCCGACAGCATCGGCGCATGGTTCTTTGTCGATATGGCTCACGTAGCGGGTCTGGTTGCTGCGGGCGTTTATCCTAACCCAGTTCCACATGCACATATCGTAACCACTACCACGCACAAAACACTGGCTGGCCCACGCGGCGGTTTGATTTTGGCGAAAGGTGGTGATGAAGAGCTGTACAAAAAACTGAACTCCTCGGTGTTCCCGGCGAACCAGGGTGGCCCGTTGATGCATGTTATCGCTGGTAAAGCGGTGGCGCTGAAAGAAGCAATGGAGCCTGAATTCAAGGTCTACCAGCAACAAGTGGCTAAGAACGCAAAAGCTATGGTGGCTGTCTTCCTGGAACGCGGCTACAAAGTGGTTTCTGGCGGTACAGATAACCACCTGTTCCTGCTTGATTTGGTTGATAAAAATATCACCGGTAAAGATGCTGATGCGGCTTTGGGTCGTGCCAATATCACGGTAAACAAGAACAGCGTGCCTAACGATCCGAAAAGCCCGTTTGTCACTTCTGGTGTGCGTATTGGTAGCCCGGCAATCACTCGCCGCGGCTTCAAAGAAGAGGAGTCGCGCGAGCTGGCTGGCTGGATGTGTGATGTGTTGGATAACATTACCGATGAAGCCACTATCGAACGTATCAAACAGAAAGTTCTGGCTATCTGCGCCCGTTTCCCGGTTTACGCATAATCTTGTCAGGCTCGCTCTAAGCTAATGAAAACCCGCGAAATGCGGGTTTTTCAGACTGCGACAAACCCTAACGGCTCGATCTTGCAAGGTGAGGACAGGTAGAAGAGTAAAGCGTCCGCGCCAGGGACGGCGCGGGTCGAGCCCCCAGGGAAGGGTTTACGGCGTCTTTACGATCTGCCTGTTTTCACCGTTATGGGCACTTTGCCATTAACCTCAAACCCGCGAAATGCGGGTTTTTTGTCATTTACGTTACGTAAATGTGAAGTCAATCGCAAATTACATGTTTGCCTAATGACAAAGTTGCTAGCACACGGGGCCTCTGTCACAGTGACCGGCTGACCTCGGAGGGATTCATGGTATTGCAATCAACACGTTGGCTGTCGCTCAGCTATTTCACCTATTTCTTTTCTTATGGCATTTTCCTGCCTTTCTGGGGCATCTGGTTGCAAGGGGAAGGGATACCGCCTGAAACCATTGGTATTTTACTCGGCGCTGGATTGATTGCCCGCTTTCTTGGCAGCTTGATTATTGCTCCCAGTGTTAAAGATCCCTCCCATTTGGTCACTGCAATCCGAATTTTGGCGCTCCTGACATTAGCCTTTGCGGTTGGCTTTTGGTTTGGCAATGGCTGGGCCTGGTTGATGGTGATTATTGCCGGTTTTAACCTGTTTTTTGGCCCATTAGTACCACTGACTGATGCGCTGGCGGCGACCTGGCAAAAACAGATAACCATGGATTACGGCAAGGTTCGACTATGGGGGTCGCTGGCTTTTGTTATTGGTTCTGCATTGACCGGCAAGTTAGTTTCGGTTTGGGGTCACCCGGCGATTCTTTACAGTTTGCTGTTCGGCGTTTCAGCCATGTTACTGGGGGCATTGCTGAAACCCAGCGTGATGCCTCAGGGAGAAGTTAAGCACGCTAATGTGGCTGCCACCGACTGGAAAGTGTTGCTATCTGAGCCGCAGGTGTGGCGCTTTTTATTGTGCGTGACCTTATTACAAGGCGCACATGCCGGTTATTACAGTTTCAGTTCAATTTACTGGAAAGATGCGGGTTATTCCGCCGCAACTATCGGCTATTTATGGTCGCTGGGCGTGGTGGCCGAGATCCTGGTATTCGCATTCAGCAATGTCCTTTTCCGCCGCTGGACTGCTCGCAGCCTGCTACTGCTTTCGGCCGTGAGCGGCATTATTCGCTGGAGTTTGATGGCTTCGACGACGGAACTGCCGTGGCTGATCCTGATGCAAATCCTGCATTGCGGCTCATTCACTGTTTGCCATTTGGCCGCGATGCGCTTTATTGCCGCGCGGCGTGGAGCAGATGTGATTCGTTTGCAGTCCGTTTATTCTGCACTGGCGATGGGCGGGGGAATTGCGGTGATGACGGTTATCTCAGGGTTCCTGTTCGAACATTATCAGGGGGGAGTGTTCTGGGTAATGGCATTGATAGTGATCCCTGCGCTATTTATTCGCCCTCGGGTGGTGGCAAACCCGAAAGATCTCGCCCATTAGGGCAAATCCAACAGGCGGCGTAACTGCTTGTTTTGTTGCTCAGTTATGGGCAATAACACCTGAATCAGCGGGGGCGTTGATTCAGGTTGTCGCACCGCATAAGGCGTTAGCACCACCGCTGTACCAGGGGGCGCACCCGATTGGAGATACACATCATGGGGCAAGTATTTAATATGCAAAGGTAAAAGCGTTAACTCACGAATTTGCTGCTCAACTTGTTGTTCTAATTCCGAATTATTACGTGTCAGTAGTAAAATCTGCTTTTCCTGTAATGCATTTTCTTGCATCAACCAGGCACCAAAACTAATGGCTATCAGAGCAACTTCGTCGCCAGAAAATTGAATCTGATACTCTTGCTCGAATATAACCAATGCTTGCCGGGTGGTTCGTAGCAGCCGGGGATATTGTCGATTCACCTCTTCCAGTGATGAGTTATCAATACCGATATTGAAATAACAGCGTTCAATAGCAGGGGCGAGATGTGCAAAAAGCTGGCTCATCAGCATCTCATTGCTGCCCAGCGTCATTCCGGAGAGCTGTTGAAAACGCATGACTAATTGGTTAACAGCATTGATCAGGCGGGAATCCTCTGTTGATTGGGTGCTGTGATAACGGTGCGCTTTAATCATGGTTAGCATCAAGATAAGTATGTCGCGTTCGATTTTATTGAGCGGGTTATCTAGCAGTGGGTTAAATGAATCAAATAAACGGTCAGCGGCCGCCAGTGCGGGCTTGCATATCAACCATTGTTGTTGGGTGAGGGATAACTCTGGCGGAGCATGTTGCCGATTTTCCCAAGTACAATAAGCCAAATACAGTTGCAAGAATTGGCGATCTTTTTCATTAAGTTGGCGGTTCAGAAAGGGTTCACATTGGGCGACGATTTGAGGTAAGGCTTCTGAAATCAGTTGGTTATCCCATGAGAGTGCATCATATAAACGGGGAGCAAAATAGCGCTCAACAAATTCAGGGCAATAGCGTACTCCCCGGCGTAGCCAGTGGATTAAGCACAGCCTTTTATCCAGCCGATTACCCTGAATCAAGCAGCTATCATCGGCATTAGCACTCAGTTGCAAATGGTAGAAACGCTGGATTTCATTCGCAACCTCGGCTATATCTTGCCGGGTAGTTGGCTGCCCAACACCGTTGAATTGACTGATAGTGTCCAGTTGTACTGTGCTTGCGGGCATAAATAGCATCAGTAACATATGGCAGCGGCGCTGTTGAGCGGATAGTGGTTGACTGGATAACTGGGGCACAGAAGAAGTGTCCGAGTGCATATAACCTTCCGTGATGGATGCGTTGTTATTCATCAGCCTTAAGCATAGCAAAAGAGATTCTATCCGGTTTACTGAGGTCAGGGGCTTTTACATCGACTTACAACTTACATCACAGTTATTGCTGAATTTCCAAGGATTGATCCATGCGGCCCATGTTATGTTATAACAAAATAAGTGCATTTAAGCGGCTGATAGCTCTACTGTTAGTGAGTAGCTCTTTCATTTATAGCCAAATAGCGGAGGCGCATCCGCACAGTTTTATTGATATGGATGCCACTTTTGTCAGTGAAAAACAGACATTAGTGGGAATAAAAATGGTATGGACGATGGACGAAATCACGTCTGCGGATCTGCTATATGATGCAGAAAACGCTAAAAGTGACTCTGAAATTTGGAAGAAATTGGCAGCCGAAGTGATGGCTAATGTGTTGGGGCAGCACTATTTCACTGATATTTATCGTGACGGTAAGCCGGTGAAATATAAAAATTTACCGACAGAATATCATTTGTCCCGCAAAGGCCATCAGGCGGTTTTGGAATTCGTGTTACCTCTGGCTGAACCGCAACCCTTGGTCGGAAAGCCTTTTATTATCTCGACTTACGATCCGACCTATTTTGTGGATATGACCTATGCCGATAATAAAGCAGTCAGGCTGTCGGCTGAGATGGCAAAAAGTTGCAAATTAACCTTATTCACCCCCAACCCCAATGCTTCCTTACAGGCTTATGCGTTGTCTTTGGATAAAAATGATTCACCGGGAGAAGATATGGAACTTGGCAAACAATTCGCCCAACGGGTAACTGTGCAATGTCAGTAGGTCTCACTCCCATTGCACGACCAAGACATTGGCTAATCAATTTATGGCCGTTGTTGCTGTTCCTCGTGTTATTGGCCGGTGCCGCTCAACTTGCCTGGCTCTATTGGCCGGAACTGCTGTTCAAAACGGTAGTCTGGCAAAAAAGTATGCATCAGCAGATGGCCCAGTTACTGCAACAGGTGAAAGCCAATCCGCATCAAACCGGCCTGGCGTTGATGATGTTCAGCCTGATTTACGGCGTGCTCCATGCTGTGGGGCCGGGGCACGGTAAAGTGGTGATAGTGACTTATCTGGCAACCCATCCGGCGCAACTCAAAAACAGTCTGAAACTGACTTTTGCGGCGTCGATATTGCAAGGTGGTGTCGCGATCATGCTGGTAACGGTGTTGCTTGGTATGTTGCAACTCTCGTCGCGTTATTTGCATCAAAGCAGCTTCTGGTTGGAAAAAGGCAGTTTTCTGCTGGTTATCGCGCTTGGGATTTTGTTATGTTTTCGCGCAATAAAGCGGCTTTACCATCAAGTAAAACTATTGAAACCGCAGAAAATTAGCATTCAGCGTATACAGCCGTTGAGTGCAGATCATGTTCACAGTGAGAGTTGCGGTTGCGGGCATCGTCATATGCCGAGTTCTCAAGAACTGCAAGCGGGCAATGACTGGCGTACCCGTTTGGCGATTATTTTGGCGATGGGGATGCGGCCTTGCTCCGGTGCGATCATGGTGCTGCTGTTTGCTAAAGTGATTGGGGTTTACTGGTGGGGTATTTTGTCGGCAATTGCGATGGCTATTGGCACATCATTGACCATTTCGTTGCTGGCGCTGTTTGTTCACTATGCGCGGCGTCTGGCAGTGCATTTAAGTCGTAAAAGAGCACCTGCGGCCTGGGGAGCAATAGCCTGGGCGACATTGGCCTTAGCCGGCGGCCTCATTTTATTGTGTGCCGGAGTGCTGCTGTATCTTTCCAGCCAGCCGGAAATGATGGGGGGGATAAGGCCATTCGGCCGTTAATCCTCACAATAAAAAAGCCAGTCAGTGTTAGCCGACTGGCTTTTAATGTGCATCCGTTAATTGTGTTTAATTAACGTTTTAAGGCATCACTCACTTCGGCCTGAACTATGGACTGAAGAATACCTTTCACAACGCGCGGGTTACCGGCCACGATATTGCCAGAGCTGAAGTGATTATGGCCACCGGCAAAGTCAGTCACCACACCACCTGACTCACGAACCAACAGCTCGCCACCAGCAAAATCCCACGGCTTCAGGCCAATTTCAAAGAAACCGTCAACACGGCCAGCGGCGACATAAGCCAAATCCAGTGCCGCAGAACCGGTGCGACGAAAATCTGCACACTGTTCAAACAGTTTGCCGACAATACGGATATACGCCGGAGCATGTTGTTTCACTTTGAATGGGAAGCCGGTTGCCAGAATGGTGCCGTCTAAATCCTTGGCATTGGTGCCACGCAGACGATAACCATTTAATTGAGCGCCTTGACCACGAGTAGCTGTAAACAGTTCGTTACGCATTGGGTCATAAACTACGGCAACTTCGGTACGGCCTTTGATGCGTACCGCGATAGAGACTGCGAAGTGAGGAAGACGTTTAATGAAGTTGCTAGTGCCATCCAGTGGATCAATAACCCATTGTACATCTTTGTCTTCGCCTTCCAACTCACCGCATTCTTCACCAATAATGGTGTGTTTTGGGTAAGATTTACGGATAACGTCAACAATCATAGACTCGGCATCGCGGTCAACGTTGGTAACAAAATCGTTGCTGCCTTTTTGGCTCGCTTCAACGGAGTCAGGCGTTTCATAATGTTTGGCAATCAGGTTACCGGCCTTACGCGCAGCGCGTACGGCGATAGTCAGCATTGGATGCATGGGTATCTTCCACTAGGATGTTAAAGAACGAGAAACGGCGCATAGTATAGCAGGGGTTCGGATAAATGCCTATACCCGTCACCCTTCAAGATGCAGGGGTGTTGGCTGCCCTTGCTTACCCTGGTCACTTAGTTATCTAAGCTCCCAGAGGCTCACTCGGTTGCCGCCTACCTGCAACTCGAAGTAGCTTGGGTATATGTCTGTGTTAAGATATGCCGATTCCCCGTTATCCTCAGAGTTTGTATGTTACACAATATTCGTATCGTTTTGGTTGAAACCTCACACACCGGCAATATGGGTTCGACAGCCAGAGCCATGAAAACCATGGGATTAACCAATTTGTATCTGGTCAATCCTTTAGTCAAACCGGATTCTCAAGCCATTGCGCTATCCGCTGGGGCCAGCGATGTGATTGGCAATGCCACCATCGTTGATACCTTGGATGAAGCGCTGGCGGGATGCAGCCTGGTGGTGGGTACCAGCGCACGTTCTCGCACCTTACCTTGGCCAATGCTCGAGCCGCGAGAATGTGGGGTTCGCAGTGCACGCGAAGCCGAACATGCGCCGGTCGCACTGGTGTTTGGTCGTGAGCGGGTGGGCTTAACGAATGATGAACTGCAAAAGTGCCATTATCATGTCGCAATCCCGGCTAACCCGGAATACAGTTCGCTGAATCTGGCTATGGCGGTGCAAATTTTAGCGTATGAAGTGCGCGTGGCCTTCCTTGATCGCCAGCAGACTGCCGCGCCAATAGTAGAAGAAGAGGAAGCTCCTTATCCGTTAGTGGATGACCTGGAGCGTTTCTATCTGCATTTGGAGCAGGTTTTATCTCATACCGGCTTTATTCGCCAGGCCCATCCGGGGCAGATTATGAGCAAATTGCGCCGTCTGTTTACCCGTGCGCGCCCGGAAGCCCAAGAGCTGAATATCCTGCGCGGGATGCTGACATCTATTGAGAAACAAGATAAATATCCACAACGTGGGGCAGATGGTAGCGAGCATAATGCTAAAAATTAATGCTTTATATCAATTGGTTATTATGAAAACTAACCCAAATTATTAGAAATGGAATAGTTAAATAATACTTGAGTGATTTACTAGGTTAAATAGTTGACTAAAACACTCAAGAATGTCAGAATTCTGGCTTGTTTTCACCAACAGGTAACTTTAGCTATGAGACTGACTTCCAAAGGCCGTTATGCCGTGACCGCCATGCTTGATGTGGCATTACATTCCCAGGACGGGCCAGTTCCTCTGGCAGATATTTCTGAACGTCAGGGGATCTCATTATCCTATCTGGAGCAGCTTTTTTCACGGTTACGCAAAAATGGCTTAGTGGCCAGCGTTCGTGGTCCAGGTGGCGGTTACCTGCTGGGTAAAGATGCATCCGCAATCGCGGTCGGTGCTGTTATCACCGCCGTTGACGAATCTGTCGATGCGACTCGTTGCCAGGGTAAAGAAGGTTGTCAGGGTGGCGATCGTTGCCTGACTCATACCTTGTGGCGTGATTTGAGTGAGCGCATCAGCAGCTTCCTCAACAACATCACATTGGCAGAACTGGTGAATAACCAAGATATTCTTGAGGTTGCGGATCGTCAGAATAACGATACGCGCCGTACGGCTAATGGCCGACCGCAAGAGACGATCAACGTCAATCTGCGCGCATAAGCAGAGTCTGCGGAATTTTACGTTTTGGAAGTGATGTACGGAGCATAAGAGCAATGACCGAATCAAAAATAAAGACACCGATCTATCTGGACTATGCAGCAACGACCCCGGTAGATCCTCGTGTCGCTGAAAAAATGATGCAGTATCTGACTCTGGACGGTATTTTCGGTAACCCTGCCTCTCGTTCTCATAAGTTCGGCTGGCAAGCAGAAGAAGCTGTTGATATTGCACGTAATGATATTGCTGCATTGGTAGGTGCTGACCCTCGTGAGATAGTCTTCACCTCCGGTGCAACTGAGTCTGATAACCTCGCGATTAAAGGTGCCGCTAACTTCTATCAGAAGAAAGGCAAGCACATCATCACCTGTAAGACCGAACATAAAGCTGTGTTGGATACTTGTCGCCAGTTGGAGCGTGAAGGCTTCGAAGTGACTTATTTGGCACCGCAGTCTAACGGTATTATCGACCTGAAACAGCTTGAAGCTGCGATGCGTGAAGACACCATCTTGGTTTCTATCATGCATGTGAATAATGAAATCGGTGTGGTGCAAGATATCGCGGAAATCGGCGAAATGTGCCGCAGTCGCGGGATCATTTTCCATGTTGATGCTACGCAAAGCGTCGGTAAATTACCGATTGATCTGAGCAAACTGAAAGTCGATTTGATGTCCTTCTCTGCCCATAAAGTTTATGGCCCGATGGGCATTGGTGCGCTGTTTGTTCGCCGTAAACCTCGTATTCGTATCGAAGCCCAGCAGCACGGCGGCGGTCATGAGCGCGGTATGCGTTCGGGCACTTTACCAGTGCATCAGATTGCGGGCATGGGTGAAGCTTACCGCATCGCCAAAGAAGAGATGGAAAGCGAAGCTGCCCGTCTGCGTTCACTGCGCCTGCGCTTGTGGAACGGTATTAAAGATATCGAAGAAGTTTACCTGAATGGCGATTTAGAGAATGGTGCACCTGGCATTCTTAACGTCAGCTTCAACTATGTTGAAGGTGAATCGCTTATCATGGCATTGAAAGATCTGGCAGTTTCATCGGGTTCAGCCTGTACTTCCGCGAGTCTGGAACCTTCTTACGTGTTGCGCGCGTTGGGGATGAACGACGAACTGGCTCACAGTTCAATCCGTTTCTCTCTGGGGCGTTTCACCACTGAAGAAGAGATCGACTACGCCATTGCGCTGGTACGTAAATCCATTGGCCGCTTGCGTGATTTGTCTCCGTTATGGGAGATGTTCAAGCAGGGCGTGGATATCAGTAGCATTGAATGGTCTCACCATTAATTCCAGACTTTAAGACTCAGGAGTAATCACATGGCTTACAGCGAAAAAGTAATCGATCACTACGAAAACCCACGCAACGTTGGGTCATTCGATAATGCAGACCCAACCATTGGTAGCGGCATGGTTGGCGCACCCGCTTGTGGTGATGTCATGAAATTGCAGATCAAAGTTAACGAAGCTGGCATCATTGAAGATGCGCGTTTCAAGACTTATGGCTGCGGCTCTGCCATTGCTTCCAGTTCTCTGGTAACTGAATGGATGAAAGGCAAGTCTCTCGATCAGGCTGAAGCGATCAAAAATACTCAGATCGCGGAAGAACTGGAGTTACCGCCAGTCAAAATTCACTGCTCAATTTTGGCAGAAGATGCCATCAAAGCAGCTATCGCCGACTACAAAAGCAAACATACTGCCAAGTAGTCTAATATAGATACCCCAAATAATTTGAGTTACAGGAAGGCGGCTAGCGCACTTGTAGCTTGAAGTATGAGGGGGATAAGTTATCAGAGTTGAGGAAGGTCTATGTCGATATCAATCAGCGACAGTGCTGCACAGCGGGTCAGCGCCTTTTTAAATAACCGTGGTAAGGGCTTGGGTCTGCGCTTAGGCGTTCGGACGTCGGGCTGCTCCGGTATGGCGTATATCCTGGAATTTGTTGATGAAATGAATGATGACGACATCGTTTTTGAAGACAAAGGTGTGAAAGTGATCATCGACGGCAAAAGCATGGTCTATCTTGACGGCACCGAATTGGATTTCGTCAAAGAAGGTCTGAACGAAGGCTTTAAGTTCAACAATCCGAACGTCTCCAGTGAGTGCGGATGTGGCGAAAGCTTTAACGTCTGACCCCTGTTTTGTCCCTACCTCAGGCACTTGTGCTTCATACAGCTCTCTTGCGTTATAAGAGGGCTGTATAACTTTCAGCTAAGCCATCACATATTCTTGAGCATGCTATGGATTACTTCACACTATTTGGGCTGTCGCCTCAGTACCTGATTGACGGTAGCCAACTCACGACCCGCTATCAGGAATTGCAGCGCCAATTCCATCCTGACCGTTTTGCCAATCAGCCTGAACGCGAGCGTTTGGCCTCATTACAGCAAGCCGCGACCATCAATGACGCCTACCAAGCCCTCAAGCATCCGTTAAAACGGGCTGAGTATATGCTATCTTTGCAGGGTTTTGATTTAGGCAATGAACAACATACTCTGCGTGATACCGCGTTTCTGATGGAACAATTGGAGTTGCGGGAAGAGCTTGATGCTATCGAACGCAGCCCGGATGCCGAAACGCAACTCGCTGCATTCAGTAGCCGCCTGGCTTTGATGACAAAAATGCGCAGCCAACTAATGGTTGAGCAATTGGATCAGCAACAGTGGGAACAAGCCGCTGATACGGTTCGGAAATTACGATTTCTGGATAAGCTACAGCAGCAGGTTGAGCAGCTAGAAGAGCGGCTGTTTGATGACTTCGTTTGATTTAAATATCGTATAAATTAATTAAAAATAAATAAAATCAAAGTGTTAATTAAGTTTTAATCACTGCAATGTCTGAATAGTTCTTATTAGAGCAGGATCGCTGGATAGATTTTGCTCTTTAGACTCATGATTGATGGAAGCTCAACATGGCCTTATTACAAATTAGTGAGCCTGGTTTAACTGCGGCACCACACCAACGTCGGTTGGCCGCAGGGATAGATTTAGGCACCACAAATTCATTGGTAGCCACGGTGCGCAGCGGTAAAGCGCAAACGCTGGCAGATGAACAGCTGCGGGATCTTTTGCCGTCGGTGGTTCACTATCAACAAAATAACATTGATGTCGGCTGGAATGCGCGCGATTTAGCTGCATTGGATCCGGTCAATACTATTAGTTCAGTCAAACGCATGATGGGCCGTTCTTTGGCCGATATCGTGCAGCGCTACCCTAATCTGCCTTACCAGTTTCAGCCTAGTGAAAATGGCTTGCCGATGATCCAGACTGCCAGCGGGTTAGTTAATCCGGTGCAAGTGTCTGCGGATATCCTAAAAGCATTGGCACAGCGGGCGCGTGCTGCATTGGAAGGTGAACTTGACGGTGTAGTGATTACCGTTCCGGCTTACTTTGATGATGCTCAGCGTCAGGGAACCAAAGATGCCGCCCGCTTAGCGGGGTTGCATGTGTTGCGTTTGCTTAATGAGCCGACCGCAGCGGCTATCGCCTATGGCCTGGATTCAGGCCAGGAAGGGGTGATTGCTGTTTACGATTTGGGTGGCGGAACATTTGATATCTCTATCTTGCGCTTAAGCCGTGGTGTGTTTGAAGTGCTGGCAACAGGCGGTGATTCTGCGCTGGGTGGGGATGATTTTGACCACCTATTGGCAGATTGGCTGCGCGAGCAAGCCGGTATTGATTCCCGTGATGATCATGGTGTCCAGCGGCAATTACTTGATGCGGCGATCGCGGCCAAAATTGCCTTGAGTGATGCCGAAGTTGCTGATGTCTCGGTAGCTGGCTGGCAAGGGCAAATTACCCGTGAGCAATTTGAAGCGCTGATCGCTTCATTAGTTAAGCGCACATTAATGGCTTGTCGCCGTGCGTTAAAAGATGCTGGCGTGACGGCTGACGAAGTGTTGGAAGTGGTGATGGTGGGCGGTTCGACCCGTGTGCCGTTGGTGCGTGAGCAGGTGGGGCAATTCTTTGGCCGCACGCCACTGACCTCGATTGATCCCGATAAAGTGGTCGCTATTGGTGCGGCGATCCAAGCAGACATTCTGGTGGGAAATAAACCTGACAGTGACATGTTGCTGCTGGATGTTATCCCGCTGTCATTAGGGCTGGAAACCATGGGCGGTTTAGTGGAAAAAGTGATTCCACGCAATACCACCATTCCGGTCGCCCGCGCGCAAGAGTTCACCACCTTTAAAGATGGTCAGAGTGCGATGACTATCCACGTGCTACAAGGTGAACGCGAGTTGGTGCAGGATTGCCGTTCCCTGGCCCGCTTTGCCTTACGTGGTTTGCCGCCGCTGCCAGCGGGAGGGGCACATATTCGTGTGACTTTCCAGGTTGATGCGGATGGGTTATTGAGTGTCACGGCGATGGAAAAATCCACTGGCGTGGAGGCATCGATTCAGGTGAAGCCTTCCTATGGGCTATCCGATGATGAAATTGCCAATATGATTAAAGATTCAATGGCGAATGCGCAAAGTGATATCGGCGCGCGTAAGCTGGCGGAACAACAAGTCGAAGCCTCTCGTGTGCTGGAAAGTTTACAAGGCGCACTGGCGGAAGACTCGGCATTACTCAGTGAGCAAGAAAGTACTGCTATCGCTCAGGCGATGGCGGCATTACAGCAGCAGATGCAAGGCACTGACCCACACGCAATCGAAGCTGCGATAAAAGCGTTAGATGCACAAACGCAAGATTTTGCCGCGCGCCGAATGGATGCTTCTATTCGCCGTGCTTTGGCTGGCCATTCAGTGGATGAGGTTTAATCATGCCCAAAATAGTATTTCTGCCCCATAAAGACCTTTGCCCGGATGGTGCCGTACTGGAAGCAACTCAAGGTGAAACCATATTGGATGTCGCCTTGCGCAATGGGATCGACATCGAGCATGCCTGTGAGAAATCCTGTGCCTGTACCACTTGCCACTGTGTGGTGCGGGAAGGTTTTGATTCTCTGCCAGAAAGTAGTGAACTGGAAGATGACATGCTGGATAAAGCCTGGGGTCTGGAGCCGGAGAGCCGCCTGAGTTGTCAGGCCAGAGTGACGGACGAAGATCTGGTGGTTGAGATCCCGCGTTATACCATTAACCATGCGCGAGAGCATTAATCATAAGCGAGGACATGATATGAGTTTAACCTGGCAAGATACCCGCGAAATTGGTGAAGCGCTATATGATCAATTTCCGGATACCGATCCGAAGACGGTGCGTTTCACCGATATGCACCAATGGATCTGCGACTTAGAAGATTTCGATGACGATCCGCAGGGATCAAATGAAAAAGTGCTGGAAGCGATCCTTCTGGTCTGGTTAGATGAGTTTGAATAAATACCTGAGGGTCGCACGAGCGGCCCTTTTTTCTATTGTTACTTTATAGCTGGCTGTTACTGTATAGCAGACAGTATTTTTCGAGTAGAACGTTTTGAACCGCCGTGGCTAACACAGGGCCGCGTATAACTAGCTGAATAACAGCAAAAAATAATAATGAAGAGGTTGTCATGACAGAAATAATGCAAGTATCCCTATCAAATAACCCAGCTGACGCCCGTTGGGGTGAGAAAGCTTTGCTCAGCACCGATGCTGAGGGGATAACGATTCATCTGACCGGTAATGGCAAGTTAGGGGCGATTCAACGTGCCGCCCGTAAAATCGACGGGCAGGGCATCAAACACGTAAAATTGGCCGGGGACGGCTGGGGTTTGGAACAAAGCTGGGCATTCTGGCAGGGGTTCCGTGGGCCAAAAGGCCAGCGCAGCGTGGAGTGGGCAGAACTGCCAGAGAACGAAAAAACCGAGCTGGAACAACGGCTAAAAATTATTGACTGGGTGCGCGACACCATTAATGCACCGGCAGAGGACTTGGGGCCAGAGCAACTGGCTAAAAACGCGATCGATTTACTGTGTTCAGTATCATGCGATGCTGTCAGCTATCGTATTACTAAAGGTGAAGATCTGCGTGAGCAGGGGTATGCCGGGATTTACACTGTCGGTCGCGGTTCTGATCGTGCACCAGTGTTGTTGGCGTTGGACTATAACCCAACCGGTAATCCCGATGCGCCAGTGATGGCGTGTTTGGTCGGTAAAGGTATTACTTTTGATTCAGGCGGTTACAGCTTGAAGCAGAGCGCTTTTATGGATTCGATGAAATCCGACATGGGGGGTGCTGCGACAGTTACCGGTGCATTAGCATTGGCTGCGGCTCGTGGCTTGAAAGAGCGGGTAAAACTGTATTTGTGTTGCGCAGATAATATGGTGAGCGGTAATGCCTTTAAGCTGGGTGATATCATTCGCTATCGCAATGGTAAGACGGTTGAAATCATGAATACTGATGCAGAAGGGCGCTTGGTATTAGCCGATGGCCTGATTGATGCTTCGGAACAGAATGCACCGCTGATTATTGATGCAGCAACCTTAACCGGCGCAGCGAAAACTGCCTTGGGTAATGATTACCATGCTCTGTTTAGCTTTGATGATCAACTGGCGCAAGAGTTGTTAAACAGCGCCAACAGTGAGCACGAACCTTTCTGGCGTTTACCGCTGGCCGAGTTCCATCGCAGCCAGTTGCCGTCTAATTTTGCTGAATTGAATAATGTCGCGGGTGCAGCCTACAGTGCTGGTGCCAGCACCGCTGCTGCGTTCTTGTCGCATTTCGTGAAAGAGTATCAGCAAGGCTGGTTGCATATTGACTGTTCTGCCACTTACCGCAAAGGCGCGGTTGAACAATGGTCGGCCGGTGCTACAGGTCTGGGTGTGCGTACCATTGCAAATCTGCTGCTGGCGAAAGCAAAACAGTAAGTTTGGTGAAGCAAGGGGCTAGCACACCTATGGGCACTCCGGCGGCTCACGCCGCTACGACCCAAACGGCATGCTTCCCCTTCGTCAAGCTTTGTAAGTTATCAATGGGGGCGCATTTGCGTCCCTTGGTTTGATCTGTTTGATGTACTTCTGGAGTAGAGCATGAGTGTGCCGCAGTCCCCTGATGATAAGCACGATCATCACCATCACGATGAAGACCAAAGTCTGGAATCCTTGCTAAAACTGGCGGCGACAGAGTCTATTTATCGCACCGCCTTTTTCCGTGCATTGTTAGATGCAACAGTTTTAGTGCTGGTGGACGATTCAGAGCAGCGCGGTGAAGACGGTGAAATGACATTCACTACGGGCAATGGGGTGAATATTCTGCATTGGGAAAAGCAGGATGGCGAATCGGTCATTCCATTCTTTACCTCGGTAGAGGTGTTACAGCAGGCGTTGGATATTGCCGAAGATCAACCCATTGACAGTGATAATCAGCCTTTTATCGCGATGCCAGTGCGGGTGTTATTTGAAATGACACAGGGCGCGCATCTGTTTTTGAATCCTAAATCAGAGCACGGTAAAGAGTTTTGGCCGCAAGAAGTGGCGATGTTACTGGAAAACGGCGGTTTGGCCCAAGCGGCAGAAATGGTCGTGGATAAAGAGAGTCAAATTCTGCTGGGGCAGCCGGAAGAATACCCGACGGCAATGGTTGATGCTTTGATTCAACTGTTCAGTCAACGCAAACCGGTGCGGCGTGCATTTCTGGCGCTGATGCATGATAAGAGTGTGGATGAGAAACCTAACTTGTTGATTGGGCTGGAAGTAGATGGCTCTATTGATGAGATTGACCAACTGATTCAAGAGGCCGGCACTGTAGCCAGTGACCATGCGCCTGATGATGGCCCGGTCGATTTTTGCGTGGTAAATGAGAACGAACGGGGAGTCAGTCACTATCTGATGACCCATACCCAGGCGTTTTATCAGCGCAGATGGGGTAGTTGGCTGCGCAATGTGATTCCTTCAGTTAATCATTAATTATTAGTCATGGGGCAAGATATGAACCACAACGGATTGCAGCGGTTAATGTCGAAAATGAAAGGGTACAGGGCTGCCCTGTTCGTCAGTACCTTCTTGTTATTGGCGGGCTGCGATGATGGGAGCAAAAATAAGGATGTAGTAGCACCATCAGCCCCAGCGACTACACAGGTGAGTGAATCGGCAGCGAAAGCGCCGTCGAGACAAATAAACGATGCAAATAAGTTAGCGGAATTGACAAAACAGCATGCTGGTCAGCCGCTCACTTTACTGGATGCCTCTGAGCTACAACTCGAGGGGGCCAGTGCTATGGTGCTGACTTTTTCGCAACCATTGGATCCCAAACAAGACTTCTCCGCACGGGTTCATTTGGTTGATACCGTCAGTGGAAAAATAGACGGAGCCTGGGAGCTGTCTGACAACCTGATGGAGCTGCGGCTACGCCATCTTAAACCTGAGCGTAAATTACTGCTGACTGTCGATGGCACGTTGCAAGGTATCGGCGGAGGCGAGCTGGGTAAACAACAGCAGCAGGAAATAACCACTCGCGATATCAAGCCAAGTGTCGGTTTTGCCAGCAAAGGTTCTTTGTTACCGGGTAAATTGGCCCAAGGCTTGCCGGTGATGGCGCTCAATGTTGATAGCGTTGATATTAATTTTTTCCGCATCAAGCAGAGCAGCCTGGCGAATTTCCTCGCAAGCTGGCAGTACCGCAGTGCGCTGTCGAACTGGGAATCAGATGAATTACTGAAAATGGCCGATCTGGTCTATACCGGCCGTTTTGACCTTAACCCTGCCGCCAATACCCGCGAAAAATTATTACTCCCATTAGCCGATATCAAGCCGTTGCAAGAGTCGGGTGTCTATCTGGCGGTGATGCAACAAGCCGGGCAATACAGCTACACCAATGCCGCCACCTTATTTACCCTGAGTGATATTGGCGTTTCGTTGCACAGCTATCATGACCGGATGGATGTCTTTACTCAGGCGTTGGCCGGTGGGGCGGCACTGAAAGGTGTGTCGCTACAGTTGCTGGATGAAAAAGGCCAGGTGCTGGTACAAGCTGAGACTGATGGTCAGGGCCATGCGCAGCTAGAAAAGAATGCTAAAGCAAAATTGCTACTGGCCGCGCAAAACGGGCAGACCAGTCTGATTGACCTCAATGCGCCGGCGCTGGATCTGGCTGAGTTTGATATTGCCGGGCCAGAAGGTTTCCAGAAACAGTTTTTCGTCTTCGGCCCGCGCGACTTGTATCGTCCCGGAGAGACGTTAATTGTCAATGGGTTGCTGCGTGATGCCGATGGTAAACCTCTCACTGCCCAGCCGGTTAAAGTGGATATTCTCAAGCCCGATAATCAAGTGGTGCGCAGTTTTGTCTGGCAGCCACAGGATGGTTTGTATCAATACCAGTACGCGATTGCAGAAAATGGCCCGACCGGCGAGTGGTCATTGCGCATGAATTTGGGCGATAACCAGCCGCGCCTGTACAAATTTAAAGTGGAAGACTTCCTGCCAGAACGGATGGCACTTGAGATTGCCACCCATAAAGAACCGATCGCCACCGACAGCGAAGCCAGTTTTGTCATCACTGGCCGCTATCTGTATGGCGCTCCGGCAGCCGGTAACCGATTGCAAGGCCAATTATTCCTGCGCCCACTGCGCGAAGCGGTGGCCTCATTACCCGGTTTTGAATTTGGTTCGGTTATCGAAGAGAACCTTTCGCGTACCCTGGATGAGTTCGATACCACACTCAACAGCGACGGCCAAACTGACGTTGAAGTTGATAACAGTTGGCAGAATGCGCAATCACCACTGAAGCTGATTTTACAGGCCAGTTTACTGGAGTCCGGCGGGCGGCCAGTCACGCGGCGTGCTGAGCAAGCTTTGTGGCCAGCCGATGCGCTGGTCGGTATTCGCCCGTTGTTCAACAAGCAGCAAGTTTATGATTATCGCAGTGACAGTTATAAATCACAGGCGATGGTCGATCAGGACAGCACGGCTGATTTTGAGATTGTTTATGCCAATGCTGATGGTGAAAAACTGGCGGCGAAGGGTCTGAAAGTGAAGCTGGTGCGTGAGCGCCGCGACTACTACTGGCAGTGGTCAGAAAGTGATGGCTGGCAGTCACTGTATGATAAAAAAGATCTGACACTGGCAGAGCAGTCAGTGAATGTTCCGGCAGGCGGTAGCGCTAAAGTCAGCTTCCCGGTGGAGTGGGGCGCATATCGTATTGAGGTGAGTAATCCAGATAATGAATTAGTCAGTAGCTCCCGATTCTGGGCCGGTTACAGTTGGCAGGATAATACCGCAGGCAGCGGTGCTGTCCGGCCAGATCAGGTCAAACTGGCACTGGATAAACCGGCTTACCGCCCCGGCGAAAAAGTAAAACTGCATATTGAAGCACCGGCTGCCGGTAATGGCTATCTGCTGGTGGAATCCAGTGATGGCCCATTGTGGTGGCAGGAAGTGACCATTCCGGCTGGGGGCGCTGAAGTCGAAGTGCCGATTAATAAAGAGTGGAATCGTCATGATTTATATCTCAGTGCGACAGTGATTCGCCCTGGTGATAAGTCACAGCAGGCGACCCCAAAACGCGCCATTGGTTTGTTGCATCTGCCGCTGGTTGATGAAACCCGCAAATTAGCACTAGAGCTGGAATCGCCTGAGCGCATTCGTCCTAATCAGACCTTAACGGTCAAAGTGAAAGCCAGTCGCAGCGGTGCGCCGTTACCTGAAAAAGTGCAGGTATTACTATCGGCGGTCGACAGCGGGATTCTGAATATTACTGATTACGCCACGCCCGATCCCTATGACGCCTTCTTTGGCCGCAAGCGCTACAGCGCCGACCAATATGATGTTTATGGGCAACTCATTGAAGGGCAGGGGCGTTTGGCAAGTCTGCGCTTTGGGGGGGATGGAGATGACGAAGACGCGCTATCCCGCGGCGGTAAAAAACCGATAACTGAAGTCACGATCGTGGCGCAACAGGCCCAGCCGGTGACATTAAACGCGCAAGGTGAAGGCACTATTGAGCTGGCTATTCCGGACTTTAACGGTGAGCTACGCCTGATGGCGCAAGCCTGGAGTGAGGAAGATTTCGGTAAAGCTGAGTCTAAGGTGGTGGTCGCGGCTCCGCTAATTGCCCAACTCGCTACTCCGCGCTTCCTGGCGGGAGGGGACAGTACCCAACTGGCATTGGATTTAAGTAATCTATCCGGTCAGCCGCAAACGCTGTCACTTAACTGGGCCGCCAGCGATTTACTGACACTCAATGGCGCGCCAACCCAAACTATTTCGCTGGCAAATGGCGAGCGCAAAACTGTGCTGATCCCGGTACGGGCGTTGAATGGTTTTGGTCAGGGCGATATCGGCCTGACTATTACTGGCATGGTGTTACCCAATGAGAAATTGCCCGACTATCAGCATCATTGGAAAATAGGTGTGCGGCCAGCGTATCCTGCCCAGACGCGCCATTTCGCCAATGTATTGCATAGCGGTGAAAGTTGGAGCCTGCCAGCGGAGGCCACCAAAGGTCTGGCTCCTGAAACGCTGCAAGGGCAACTGCTGATAACCAGCCGGCCACCGCTGAATTTAGTGCGCTATATCACTGAATTATATGCTTATCCTTATGGCTGTCTGGAGCAGACAGTGAGCGGGTTGTATCCGTCGTTGTACAGCAATTATGCTCAACTGACGGCGCTCGGTATCAAGGCCGACAGTGACGAAAAACGGCGTAAAAGCATTGATGTCGGTATCGAGCATTTGCTCAGCATGCAGCGCTATAACGGCGGTTTCGGTCTGTGGAGCAATGATAGCCCGGAAGAATTCTGGCTGACGGCGTATGCCACGGACTTCCTCTATCGCGCCAGCCAGCAGGGTTACAGTGTGCCGGTGGCTGCGCTCACGGCGGCGAATAATCGTTTGCAGCGCTATTTGCAAGATCCGAGTCAAATTGAAATTCGTTACAGTGAACAGACCAAACACACGCGCTTTGCGGTGCAAGCTTACGCGGGCCTGGTACTGGCACAACAGCAGCAGGCTTCACTGGGTGCCTTGCGCCAATTGTATACTCGCCGCGATGATGCGCGTTCCGGTTTGCCGTTGGTGCAACTGGGCGTCGCACTGAAATTGATGGGGGATATGCCGCGCGCCAAAGAAGCCATTACACAAGGGTTGAATACCACCCGCAGTGATAAAGACTACTGGCTGGAGGATTACGGCAGTTCATTGCGCGATGATGCTCTGATTTTGGCGCTGCTAACTGACAATAACCTGCTGGCGCAAGATCGTGATACGCGCCTATTGGCACTGTCTGATGCGCTGACCAGCCGTAACTACCTGTCAACGCAGGAGAGCAATGCGGTATTCCTCGCCGGCCGCACATTGATGAGTGGGGCAGAAACGCCGTGGCAAGTGGCGATTGCACCGCAAGTTGAGCCAATTGAACAGGCCGAAACATTGACGCAAAGTGCGGCATTGAATCAAAACTGGTCGGCACAACAATTGGCGAGCGGGATGCAATTACAAAACCGCGGCGACGTTGCATTGTATAGCCGCGTGAATGTGGTGGGATATCCGCAGCAAACGCCAGCGCCATACAGCAACAATTTACATATCACCCGCAGTTATATTGGGCTTGACGGTCAGCCGCTGCGCTTATCCCAATTGAAGAGTGGCGAGTTAGTTCTGGTGCATTTAGATGTCTGGGCTGATAAACGGGTACCCGATGCGCTGGTGGTCGATTTGCTGCCAGCCGGTTTGGAACTGGAAAACCAGAACCTGGGCGACAGCAGCGCCAGTCTGGGGGAGAGTGCCAGCAGTGTGACCGAGTTGATGCAGGATATGCAGCAGTCCGATATCAAACATCAGGAGTTCCGTGATGACCGCTATGTTGCCGCCGTTAATGTTGATGCTTACCGCCATACGACATTGTTATATCTGGCGCGCGCAGTGACGCCAGGTATTTATCAGGTGCCTGCGCCACAGGTGGAGTCGATGTATGTTCCAGATTGGCGGGCGCTGGGCAGCACGGTGCCGCAGCTCGAAATAGTTAAGTAAACACTTACTCCCCTTTTGCGGTTACAGGTAAAAGGGGAGTTACCTATCCTTGATGCTAAAAACATACTTTTCCCGTCATCGCCGTAAAATCTGGCTGCTGGCGCTTATTGTGGTGCTGCTTCCGGCTATCTTGTGGCTGGCGGACAAGCGCTGGCCGCTTCCATTGACTGAAGTACAAGTCGCGCGGGTGGTGGTCGCCGAAGATGGGACACCGTTATGGCGCTTTGCCGATGCTGACGGGGTTTGGCGCTATCCGGTGACGCTGCAAGAGGTGTCTCCTTATTACCTACAAGCGCTGCTGACCTTTGAAGACCGCTGGTTTTATTCTCACCCCGGCGTGAACCCATTGGCTCTGGCCCGCGCCGCCTGGCAGGATTTGCGCGCAGGTAAGATTCTGTCTGGTGGCAGCACACTTTCGATGCAAGTTGCCCGCCTGATTGACCCACATCCCCGCACATTAACGGGTAAGTTACGCCAAGTGTGGCGAACGGCTCAGTTGGAATGGCACTTTTCTAAAGACAAAATTCTCGAAATTTATCTTAACCGCGCCCCTTTCGGTGGCACGTTGCAAGGCATTGGCGCGGCTAGCTGGGCATATCTGGGCAAGCCGCCCTCACAATTAACGCCGGCAGAAGCCGCATTATTGGCCGCATTGCCCCAGGCTCCGAGCCGCTTGCGCCCGGATCGCTATCCACTGCGAGCTAAAGCCGCGCGCGATAAAGTGCTCAGTCGGCTGGCGGATTATCAGGTGTGGCCGGTTGAGCAGGTGGCTGATATCAAACAAGAAGATATCTGGCTGGCACCGCGTCAGGTTCCGCAATTAGCACCATTGTTAGCCCGGCGCTTAACGGCGGGTAACCAGCGGGAAGTGATTAACACCACTGTGGATGCAGGTTTGCAGCGCCAACTAGAAGACATGGCGGCAGGTTGGCGTCACCAACTTCCTGAGAAAACCTCATTGGGGTTGCTGGTGGTAGACCATACCACCATGAATGTACGTGCTTACCTCGGCTCGGTCGATTTCCAAGACAACAGCCGCTTCGGTCATGTGGATATGGTCAGTGCCTGGCGCTCGCCGGGATCAACACTGAAGCCATTTCTATATGCCATGGCATTGGATGATGGTCTGATCCATGCTGAATCACTGTTGCAAGATGTGCCGCGCCGCTTTGGCGATTATCGGCCCGGTAATTTTGATACTGGTTTCCACGGCCCGGTCAGTGCCAGCGAGGCTTTGGTGCGATCCTTAAATCTGCCAGCGATACAGTTACTCGAAGCTTATGGCCCGAAACGTTTTACTGCCAACTTACGTAATGGCGGTTTGAACTTACGTTTTCCACTGCACAGTGAACCCAGTTTGGCGGTGATCCTTGGCGGCACAGGGTCCCGGCTGGACCAATTAGTCGCAGCCTACAGTGCTTTTGCGCGGGGCGGAATGGCGGCAACATTGCGGTTCGAACCTCAACAGCAGTTGCAGGAGCGGCGCTTGTTTTCACCGGGAGCGGCGTGGATTACCCGACGAATTATGGCGGGGGAAGCTCGCCCATTACCAGACGATATTTTACCCGCCACGGTACCGTTGGCATGGAAAACCGGTACCAGCTATGGCTACCGTGATGCTTGGGCGATTGGTATTAATGCGCGCTATACCATTGGTGTGTGGGTCGGTCGGCCCGATGGGACACCGGTCGCTGGGCAGTTTGGTTACGCCACTGCTATCCCTATCCTCAATCAAGTCAATAACTTGCTGATGACGGGGTTACAGCAAAATGGCCGCCAATTACCTCTCGACCCCAGGCCGTCGTCTGTCAGCCGCGCAGAGATTTGCTGGCCGGGGGGGCAGCCGCTCGCCGCTGGCGACAGTAATTGCCGGCAGCGGCGGCAAAGCTGGGTTCTGGATGGCACCCTTCCGCCGACACTTGCCGCACCTGGGCAGGAAAATACGCAGGGCAGCCAGTTCACTATTTGGTTGAATCCACAAGGCCAGCGAGTTGCCGCTGATTGCCAGGGCGCTACGGCGGTCGCATTAACGTTGTGGCCCCTACCACTGGAACCCTGGCTACCCATGGCCGAGCGCCGCAGTCATCGGCTGCCTGCGGCAAGTCGTGAATGCCCGCCTCAAGGCGATATTGAAGCTGCGCCGCTATTGGTTTTAGGGATACGCGATGGTGCGGTCGTGAAACGATTACCGGGCCAAAATCGTCTTGATCTCCGCTTAGAGGCACAAGGAGGGCGTGGACAAAGATGGTGGTTCCTCAATGGAGAACAGGTTGCGGTGACCGATAATAATCAATCATGGATACAAACCTTATCTGTGCCGGGTCGCTATCAACTTAATGTATTGGATGAAAGCGGGCTGGTGGGTAATCTAGTATTTCGCCTGGAATGAATTAATAGAATAAATCAATTAATGGCAACACATAGTCGTCTTTTATATTCTATTATTAATTAATGTTTTTGTGATAAATAAAATAATGTTATGATTTTGATTTGTCCGATAAATTAACTCTAGCATAGGTATTCCGTATTATGATTTATGGCTGGAGGATGACTAGATGATTTATAACGTTCCATTTATAATGCTATTCTTAATAATATTAACAACTAATGTTTTTGCAGAACAACCGAGAATATGTTTTTTTGCCGATGAGAATTATCAAGGAAGATCTATTTGCGCTACTCAGGGGCAAGCGGTAAGTAATCTTAAAACAGAATGGAATGATAAGATATCATCGATTCACATTCCTCCAGGAATGATGGTTACCACATTCAAAGATATCAATTTTTCAGGTGAAAATTTAACATTTAAGGAAAGTGTCAATTTAGGTCTCTCCCGCCGCTGGACAAGTTTAAATAATGCAATTAGTTCTTTTAAAGTCAGAAGTGCAGCCTGTTTTTATACCAATGATAACTTTATTGGTGAATCTATTTGTATCTCAGGTAATGAACGGCTTGATTTATATAATGAAAGTCATGGCCGGAAATCTCATATGTTAAATCCCCTTAATGATAGAATTAGATCTATTCTATTGCCAGAGGATACTCAAACTATTATCT
>NZ_CACVAD010000032.1 GCF_902726545.1 Yersinia artesiana
TTATAGGGATTGGTATGATATAAAAGATGCAGTCAGATATATCTCTAGTCTAGTCAGAAATATTGAAAAATATCTTTATCGGCTAATTGCTATATGTATTGTGACTTGGGTTTGTGTGTTTTTCATATCCAACTTTGGTTGGCATGAGTCCGAAAAATATTTCCATACAGAAATTGATTATAATTTTGTCAATACAACCAAAGTTAATTTTAGTAGTTAGCATGACAACATAACAGGGGTTAGATAAGATGAAGCCATACATTATGAATTATAGTGAAACGATCACTATGAAACAGTCTGTTGCGATCCAAAATACAAATATTTTAGATGTTACCACAAGGACATTCACTATTGAGACTGATGATCACGATGAAATTTTAGGGCTTGCAACAATAATTACTGAGCGGATTGAAAACTCAGATAGTGACGAAATCAGTGCATATTCTACTTTTCAAACACATACAGTTGAAAATAGTGATAGAGATGAGATTTCCTGTGCTGGCACGATGGTCACTGCGGTCATTGAGAATTCTGATACTGATGAGTGTTTGTTATTTTCAACAATGGAAACGAGAGTGTTAGAAGCGGCTGATTCGGACGAGATTTCTTATTTGATGGCTGATTCAACTATCATGACTAAGGTATTTGAAGCTACGGATAATGATGAATAATTCTGTTGTTATTCATTAGTGTATAGGCCCTTCCTAAGATAATTGTGGTCGGGCTAAATTGACTCCCCCTATATCCTCACTCCCCCACCCCCACACTATTCACCCCATTCACCAACCTACAAGATCACCCCCATAACCCGCACCCACTCTGGCTTCGGCCCCTCTGAACACTTTCCCTCAGACTCTTCAGCAACTGTTCAGGTGTTCAGTTTTTAATAGCTGCCATCCATGAACTAATGAACACATCTGAATACTGACTGAACAGTTATTAGTAAACTATTCAGCCGGTTTTTATCTTTGTATTTCAATTAATTAAATCTATTCCTGAACACGCTGAACAAGCCAGAGGGAAGAAATAATTAGTGGGGTGGCTCTTCCGGTTGCGGATGGTGGGGCAGTGCCAGGGCGGGGAGCCAGTCATTGGCGGTATCGGATAAATCCATGTTGTAGCGGAACCCTTTGTCAGTTCTGGCTTTTTTGTATTCTGCGCCGAACTCTTTCATTACTTTGGGAAAGTCTTTGCCAAATTTGGTCAATGATAATGAACGCTGATGGCCGTAAGCCTCCATATAAGCCAGATAAGCGTGATACAGATAAATGCGTGGGGCGCGAGGGGAAATTGCCAGCGTTCCCATATACATACCGACCGCCTCGCCCAGCTCGACAATGTGCGCACAGAAGCCATAAAGCGGATCGGCATCCCGCTTAACCCCCATCGCCTCCCGTGAATCTCGCTGCTCAAGTAGCAACTTTCGCGCCTTGTCCTGATCGGCAAATTCAGCCAGCAGGCAGCGGATCACCACCGGCAGCTCGGCCGCGATTTTCTCGCCGATTCGCGGATCTTTATCCGCCTCTTTCACTGGATGGTTGAACGCGAAAATCACCCGCCGTCGGGCAATACCGCCTTGTCGCTCAGTGAAACTCATCGGCTCGTTATTGGTCGCCAGCACCACGGCGGTTATCAAAGTGCTGAATTGTTTCTCATATTTGCCGTCGATTTCCACTAAATCCCCGCCGGTGATGGCTTTGATGCCCGCCCCCTCGCCGACATATTTCACCTGATCGGGCAGCGTAATCAGGCTTTTGCCGACAAACTGCGCGCGCCCTCTGGCCTGATCAAGCGCCGCCATATTGCCGGAGGCGGTGTTCTGGCGGCCCGCCAGCAAAGTGGCGATGTGGGTAAATACCGATTTCCCGCTGCCGCCCTCGCCAGTGACCTCGAGGAACAATTGCCAGTCGAAGCGGTTAGACAGGATGGTAAACAGCGCAGCTCTGATACGGGCCATTTTGGGCCATTCGTCATTGGCCGCATGGGCCAGCCACTTGGTGAAATGCGGGGCGTGGTGTGCCAGATTTTCGTCTGGCTGCGGTTCGGTGAATATGATGTCGTTATGATGCTGCAACCAATCATTGGCGCGATGCGGCCGGAACTGTCTGGCTTTCAGGTCATAAACCCCATTCTGAAAGCCGATCAAGTGGCGCGGCGGCTCGGCCATGATCGGGATTTGCAGCTTCATCGCTTCAATGGCATTGCGGATACCGGCCGGTGAATACGGCGTGTCGTTGGCGTTGAAAATCATCACCAGCTCGCGCCGCAACACACCATCGGGCAGCTTGCCCCAGCGCTCGCCATCATAGTGATACACCGTTTCACTCTCAGCATGTACCGCAATCTGACCATAATGTTCGGCCAATAACTGCCCGCGCTGGCTGGCGGCCATTTGCGATAAAGCCGGATGTAACCCTTTGTTTTCAGCCACCTGGCTCACCGGCGGCGGCTGATACAAACCATGATAAAAGCTGTTACGCGCCTGCCCGGTACCGGCTTGCTGGCGGTAATCATCCCAATCGGCTTTATACGGAGTCGGCGGCAGTGTCACCCAACCATCGACCACGCTGGCCACTTTTTCTGCGGCCAATTGGCCGGTATTGGCAGCACCTTGCGGGTTAACATCATTATCAGCGGCAATGATGATTTTCGCGGCAGGCCAACGGGTACGACATGCCTGCGCCACCGACAGCAGATTACCGGCATCGATGGTAGCGATAATCACGGCGGCCGGTAGCAACAACCCCAGACTTTGCGCCGTGGCGTAACCCTCGGCCAGCACCACGGTTTCAGCCTGTTCCGGCAGCGGTTTGAGTGGGATAAACGCGCCTTTTTTGCGGCTACCGGCGATCAGTTTTTTCGTGCCGTCGGGCCGGATAATCTGTGCGCCGGTGCTGTCACCCGCCATATTCTGCAATATCAGCAATAACGAACCATCCGGCAGAATAGGTAATTTATGGCCGCTCAGACCTTTATTAATTAAATAGCGAGATTCTCCTGGCGTGGTTTTCGCCATGAGAGAGGCCAGATCCGGCGCTTTAGGTTTGGGCAAGATACCGAGAATATCGGCCACCAGCTGCGCGGCTTCTGTCAGCGAACATTGCCGGACATTTTTCACCAGATCCAAACCGTCGCCGGATCGGGGTTCGCACTGATTACAAAACCACGTTCCCGCGCCCTGACGGTCATCAAAACGAAAGCGGTCTTTGCCGCCACAGGCCGGACAGGGGGAGTGCTGTTTGCTGTGACAGATCGCCAGCGCATCCAGAATACAGTCCCATTTTCCGCGCGCCTGAGTCGCGACCCCAGCAATAAATTGATTCATGACTCTTCCTTTTTACGCCCGGTTTCCGGCGGATAAAATCCATTTTCGGGCCATTTTTAACACCCATGGAAATGTTTTAAATTTTATAAATACAATTTATATATCAATTAGATGCAGATAATCTGATTCTGCTGTCCAGTAGTTGAACCCGGCAGAAATATTCGTAGACTCGCTGTATCCACCACGCCAACCTTGCTCCGTGGTGGATAAACGCCCCGATGGCATTGAGGCTTGTCGGGGCGTTCCTTTCGATATATCCGCAGCCGGAGGAAAATAACGTTTCTGTTATTTTTTAGCCTATGAACTACACCATTGAATATTACGATGACGACGTCATCACCCAGCTTCTTGCCCAACCCATCAGCTTGCAGGCCAATTTTATTAGCCTGGCTCAGCGCATGAAGCGCTACGGCGTTAGGATGGTTGATGCCACCCCGAAGCATTACGAAGAGGTGTTTGAGCTGTGTTTTTTTGAGCCAAAAGGCTGGAATCGCGTCATTTTTATGGCGCAAATAGACTGGCAGATTGTTATTTTGCATATTGTGGTGCAAAAAACGGCTTATATGCCGTGGAGAGAAAAGGGCAAAGCCGCCAAACGAATGAAGGAGTTGCGATTTGGATAATAAACGCCAACCACCCAGCCTGTCCCATGAACAAGTGGTCGCCCTAATGCTAAAGAAACCGGCGGTGAGGGCAGAATACGAACGGCTGGAGCGCCAGGATTTCGCCATCATTGATGAGACGCTTAAGGAAATACATTCCGAATAATGTTTAGGCGCATTCATTGTTTATTTTCCCGTGAATGTGCAATTTGCTGTTCAATCCAGTCATTCACCTCACTTTCAACAAAAGCGATGGCCCGCCCGCCTATTTTTATCGGTGGTGGGAAGCGCTTTTGTTTTAAGAGTTTATAAACCCAAGGCCGGCTAAAACCGGTACGTTTTAATACTTCTGGCAATCGGATTAATGATGAATAGGTCATTCCATGACTCCTGTTATCTCTCGGTGGCTACTGAATTAATTGAAACAAAATCAGGCCGTAATAGGGGGAAGTGGCAAATAAATAAAAGGAACCTTTATTCCGGTTGTTTTAGGTCAATCCGTAACGCGAATATGTTAGTTGGAAACCCATAGCGGCGAGTTGGAAATAAACTTCCACTCGTCTAAGGATTATCGGCCTCGGGCAGAGAAACGAGCAGCGCCTCGCTGATCAAGTTGCTCATTTGCTTTTCGGTCACCATTTCTCCGCTGAAACCCGCGTTGAGCATGGCCTGAGTCGCCACACGGGCAATGGCAGTTTTATTCATTTTGACGCCGCGCCGGCACTGCGGGTTGTTCCTGGCTAACGCGATTGCCATACCGGCAATAAACGCCAGCGCGGTTTCTTTACCGGCAAAACCACCCCAGTTCTCTTCCGCTTGCCGCTGCTCCGGCACCCGTACAGCGCCCGGCGGCAGCGGCCAGTGAAAGCCATTCACCTTAAGCTAGCTCTCTACTTCTGCTTTTAATAAATAACCGTCATAGCGAATATCTTTATTAGCATTGGTATAACTAATATCCCGACAACTTAATAGGTTGCAATCCACTGCATCCCATAATGATTTCTCATAATTAATTATTACAATTCCTATATCATCAGTTTGAATAGAATAAGGTATCACCCCGACAATTAATGCCGCAGTTTCTTTTATTGTGATATTAATTCTGGATAGAAATGGCGTTAGCCATCCTGGCAATTTATCTTTAAGAATGTTTTGATATTCTTCGTCACTGTCACGCAGGTTAATCTGCAAAAGCTGTTCTATTTCAGTGCGGTTAAATCCGATGTAATCATAACAATTCATGCTGTTAATACCTTAGAAGGGAAGTTCGTGATCATCCTCCTCATCGGGTCGGTGATTAAATTCGCTAGGTTTATAACTTTCAGGTATCCATCCATCACAAGGCGCTCCATCCATTTTAGGGTTGGCCATCGCTGCCGAGAGCAGATCAAAATAGCAAAATTGGGGGTCATCAAAGCTGGGGGAGCGGATAATACCGAGCGCGTCCTGAATCAGTAACGGCGGTGAAACTGGCCGGGCATCCGTCAATTCTATCAGCAGCCAGTTGGCTATCTGTGCCTGACTCATTGCGGGGTGGAGACGCGAAATTCGCTGAATCAACTCCCTGATACTGATAAATTCCTGCTGCTTTGCCTTGAGCTTTTCCGCTGGGTTTATCATGAGATTACTCCTGTTATCTCTGGTTGGCCCTGCTTTGAATGATACCGAACATAATGGTTCAAAGTGAAAGTAGTAGGGGGATGGTGCTGATTTAGGATGTGAATTGGGATTTATAGGGTTAACAAAAATCTATACCCAGAGTTTTTATCAAGCAATAATAAACGAGCATTTGAGTAATAGAAACGCCCGAGTTAGCGTAATCAGGCGTATTAAATCGGGGGATTTAGATAATAGATTTGGTTGCGGCCAAAACGTGATTATTGTGATTACGCCATGATGGTGTAAAGCCCAATGTCTCCAGATTGCTCAGTTCGACATTATCTGGGTTTCCCCAAATAGTATCAGCAATTTCCAGCAAAGATTTTCTATCACCCTGAAAACTGATCCTTTCGCCGTGCTCGTTAATTTTATAATCCAATGTATGACCATCCACATTTAGAATGGTTAACTGGATGCTGTCATCTTTAGACAGACCAAACAGCCAAAGCACCATCCCGCCCTCAGTCTGATAAGTATCACTTATTACAGCACCGTAATGGTCAATAATGGCTTTATAGGTGGCAGTAGACACGCCCCCACCTTGATATTCTTGTGAGACATAAGCTGATTCAACTTGGGGTAAACGTTGGCCTAAATCCACTGGTGGGGTGAGGTCGAAAGTCAAAACATAGCTTGCTATATGCTCACCTGAAAGTATCTCTTTGATATGAAGATGGGCCATATTACTCCCATCATCTTCAAGTAATGCTTGAAAGAGGTCACCATTCGGGGTTTTAAATTCAGGGAGCCATAAAAAATGGCCGGGAGCTAAATCATTAACTTCCGGCCATTTTAATATTTTATCGTGTTCAGCAATTAAATTGGGTGACATGCAGATAGAGTCCCTTTCTTACTGAAGAACAAATCAACCGCTTTTTGTGAGAAATCGATAGAGGTATCCTGCAAATCATTCCAGAAAAAAGCTTGGTTAACTGGACGAGACTTACCGTTTTTCTCAATAACGATTTCAGATACTGGGCGTATTTGTTCATAGGCAGCGGCTTTTTCCCAGCCGGTACGAACGACCATCAATAGGGGACGTTCTTTACGATTCTTCATGCTTCTCACTTCAAAGCCACCCAAAACACCAGGTACGGTAAAACACCCAATACGCTCGGTTCTGTTAGCAATAGTATGTGGCGAATGTGTGATCATATTCAGGCCCCAAACAGTGAGAATTAAGTGGTTATAGTTTAAGCGCAAAGAGGCCTGACGTCCACCAGCTTCTACTGATATCTCATGGTGTCAGCACGTTATCTACCTTTGATTCATGGGTAAAATAGTTGTCTGGAAATGATGATTTTGATGGTTGAGTACATGATAAGAATGGCCGGATGTTCCCGTGATTTGCATGTTTCTTTAGCTGCGCTGAGAGACACAAAATAATTTGGGGGTATTATTGGGGGTATATAGAAAATTGGATGAGGAAAATAATATTATTTAACAATGTATTAGGTGTTTAATTTCGCTCCTGTAGGGTCAAATGCACGTCAGGGAAATACCCCAAGCGTTCTAGCTGCGTATCGTCTCTAACCAACTGGTGACCGTTTCTGTGGTTCTTCGCTCCTGGTCGCATTCAATGACCAGCGGTTTTTCCCGGCGGGCTGTTGGGGCGAGACTGGCAAGGATGTCGTCGCTGTCTCCTTTACCGTAGCCACCGTGGGTAATGAAGGGGATGAGTAATTTGCCCGCAAGGTTGTGGCTGCTGAGAAATGTTTGCACTACGGGCGGCACGCTGGTCCCCCAGATCGGAAAGCCTAAATATACGGTCTCATAACGTGAGATATCTGCGACGCTATTTTTTAATGCGGGTTTTATTCCCCGTTTACGCTCATTTTTTGCCTGTTCAACAGTCTGAAAATAGTCTTCCGGATAAGGCGCGGTCGGTTCGATTTCAAACAGATCGGTGTTCAGGCTGCGGTGAATGACGCCCGCAATCACCCGAGTGTTACCGCTGCGAGAAAAGTACGCCACCAGAATACGGATTTTACCCTGCACGTTTGCGTTTCCGGTGGTCGCTGATGCCAGGGAAACGTTCGCCAGAGTGAGCCCGGCAAGTGCGGTAATCAACATTCTGCGAGTGGGATCATGTTCCATAATCAACTCCTAATTGTTTGCGAGCGCCTGTTGCAGCGCCTTTTCTGCCCGCGTAGCCGCATCATTTTCACTATGTTCACGCAGAACCTGTGCCAGTTGGCGAACACGGATGTTGTTATCCGGTTTAAAGAGAGGATCAACCCGAACGCGACCGGTAAAGTTCTCCGCTGGCCCATACACCACGCTCTGACTTCCGGCGAGGGAGATATGGACAGCGGGATTTTGCTCCGCTGCCCAGGATGAAAATGTGAAGAGGGGCAGTAACAGCCCGAGGTAACGTAAATGTCTGATCATGCAAAGCGTCCTTATCTACGATGATGGGGAGGGTTTGCAAATGATTCTAATAAGGGTGACATGTCGTCAGACTGACGCCAGCCTGACAATTCTGTCAGTGAACCCCTATTGTGGCGACATCGCTTTGCATTTTCTAAAAATAAGAAACCAAAGTAAAAAGCGCGTAATTAATGAAAATAAAACAATAATGGATAGGTAGCGTAAATAAAAAAGAAGGGCAGATTCATCGTAATCGAAAAAGGAGAAATCTACCTTCATCAGCAAATAATCGAGATAGTCCTGGTTCAGTAACCAGTACAATCCCAGTAATGCGATTATCGAAAAAATCCCCGGCATAATGACATTTGCAAAGTGTGAGTTGTCGGGGATGTTCAGGATCCGGCAGAGAAACGTTGCCAGCATTTTCCAGTGCAACCCGATATGCAGCGCCAGAATGAGCATTCCCCAGTGGACCGACGTCATGTGTACTTTTCTGACCCAGCTCGCCGGGTTGTGGAACGGCAGGTTCAGAAGGATATGTCGGGACAGCATCATGCCAGAGACAATAGTGGTCAGGATGACAACGAATGTCACTGCATTAATGACTCTGTTAACTACTTGCATCGTTAAAGGAATATTTGGCGACAGTGACCACAAGCGATGCCTGTTAAGGTATAAATGCAAAATGATGAGCAGCGTAAAAATAATACCCACCCATTCATGTACGATTTCCCCGTGAAGGTGAAACCCCATCAGTACCAGTAGAAGTAAAGTCATCAGCGTATCCTGCATGACCTGGAAAATATAAATTTTCTTCATGTCGATGGATTAACGCTGTGGCTGGACTTGTTTTACCCATTGCTCAACCTGCGCGGGTACGTCAGGGCCTGAAATATCATTGCGTGAGATCGAGAGCGCACGAGTGACTAATTTGGCCTGTGGTTGCATGCGGGCAATTTCTCGCAGGGAGTCGGCTAAACGGCTGCCTCCATGGGTGGTAAAGGGAATGACCGTTTTACCGGCAAAGTCATGTTGCTCAAAGAGGCCATATATCACCATTGGCATGGTATACCACCAGATGGGATAGCCAACGTAAATGATGTCGTAATCGCTCAGGTCGGGGAGCGGCGTTTTTAGTGAGGGCCTGGCTTTAGTTTGCTGTTCCTTTTCGGCAACGCGTAAAAGTGCATCATGCTGGCGAGGGTAGGGAGTGGCGGTTTCAATGCGAAACAGATCGCCGTGAGTCTGCTCCTGAATTAGCTGTGCAATAAACTGAGTGCTGCCGGCCTTCGGCGTGTTTTTTTGTAATACGCTGGCCCCGGAAAAACCGTCTACGGCATCAGGTTTCATTTCCTCGGGCTGGGAAAAATAGATAATCAGCGTGCGGGATTGTGCGGATGAATCCTCTGATGCGAACGCGGGCTGTCCCAGAAGCCCCATGACAATCATCGCCAGAAACCCGCTAAATACCTTTTTTATTCTCACTGTTTCATTCCTTCAATCAGCAGTGGTTAGTCTTAGCAGTAATTCTGGCGCAGGTAGGCTGACATCAGACTGACGGCTCTCTGACAATTTTGTCAGAAGGCTTAGAGAGTTGGCGTCCGGATTTTGTCTCTGAAATCAGTCTTTCTGTTCGGATAGCATCAAGCTGTTTAGCAAACGTCAGCCCAAATGTATTGATACCGTTCTCGCTATGGGCAAAACATCTCCCCGGTGCATAATGGCGACTGTATTGGTTTTGATAAACTCACGGGCAATAGCCAGTTTAATGTATGGTTTTATTGCTATTTTATTCAGGGTATAAGAGGCCGCCAATATTGTCCCTAACTCACTTCGCCATACGGTTCCAGTACCAGATTGGTATAAACCGGTAATTGATAACCACTTTCCAGCGAGGCGGTAAGGGCATTTTGACTGTATTCCGCTCGCGCGCCTTGAGTATTCAATTCATTATTAAAACGGTTAGCTTTCAATACCGTATCAATATAGAGTCCACTTTGATCCAGATAGGTCAGGTAGAGGCCACCACTGTAACTGCGAATATCCCCATTGGCTCCTGCACTATGAGTAGCTTTAACATCGGATGAACTGTAGCCAGTAAATACCCCGACCAGCATATTACCCCGACTCAACCCCAATTGCTTATCTGCTCCGATCTCCATGCCGTTCAAGGTATTTTAACTTTACCTCTCTAAAAATATTGTAGAGTTTATGGACCAAATATTCGGAACAAAACGCTATTCACATTGATATCTCATACAGTGAACATAGATAAAACTTCTGCATACAGGTAGATAAAAATGGAAAAGCTATTTACACCACTTAAAGTCGGTAATATTACTCTGAATAATCGCGTCGTGATGGCACCGATGACGCGTTCAAGAGCCAGAAAAGGTGATATTGCAGATGAGTTGACGGCAGAATATTACGCACAACGGGCATCTGCCGGGTTAATTGTCACTGAAGGCGCTCAAATTTCTGTGCAGGGGCAGGGCTATCTGTTTACTCCGGGTATTTACAGTCAAGAACAAGTAAAGGGATGGTCTTTAACGACTCAGGCCGTGCATGAAAAAGGTGGGAGAATTTTCCTGCAATTGTGGCATGTCGGTCGCATTTCCCATACCAGCCTACAGAATAACGGTGCTGCTCCGGTCAGCAGCGTCGCAGTAAAAGCCGAAAACAGTCACTGTTATGCACGAGATCAAAACGGTAACCCAGGCCAAGTACCCGTTTCAACGCCACAAGCTCTGACGATTGATGGCATTAAAGACATTATCAATGATTATGTTATGGCGGCGGAGAATGCGATTGAGGCGGGTTTTGATGGCGTCGAAATTCATGCTGCAAATGGTTATCTGTTGGAACAGTTTATTAATGGTGGACTGAATACTCGCAATGATGAATATGGTGGTGAAAGCCATAGCAATCGTATTCGCTTCACGCTTGAAGTGACCGATGCTGTATCAAAAGCGATCGGAAGTGATAAAACGGGCATCCGGTTGGCACCTTTTGGCCGTCTTTTCGATATGCACGCTTTTGAAGGTGAGGAGCAGACATGGCTACAACTTGCTGATGAACTAAATACTCGCTCGTTGGCGTATGTGCATCTCAGTGATCAGCAAACCCTGGGTCAGCAAGCTATTCCTGATGGATTCATTCAAAAATTCAGAGCCGTATATCAAGGTATTTTGATTATTGCCGGTGGGTTTGATAAACAGCTGGCAGAAAAGTACCTCCAAGCTGGATGTGCTGATCTAATTGGTTTCGGTCGCCCCTACATTTCTAACCCTGATTTGGTGGAAAGAATGAAAAATGACTGGCCGTTAACTGAACCTGATCGCGCGACGTTCTATGGTGGTACAGAAGTTGGCTATACAGATTATCCGTTCTATTCAACACAATTGGATAATCAATAAAATCAGTCCAGTAAACCCGTTTCTGCGGCTCTGACCAATTCATCCACTACATAACGGATTTTGGGTAGTAACTGACGATTTTTTGGCCACAACGCGCTGATGGGCATTTCACCACCGGAATGCCCGATAAGAACTTCTTTTAATTCCCCACTTTGCAAATATTTGCCGACGAGCCAGAGCGGTAACTGACATAGACCACATCCCGCCAGCGTGGCGGCCAGCATCGCATCACCATCAGCAAACTCATGTGTTGGCGTCGGGGTATAACGGCGAATTTGTCCGGTATTGTCTTTCAGCAACCAGGATATAGGTTGGTTACGTCGAAAACCAACCACACACTTATGCTGGCTCAACTCTTCTGGTTGGGCCGGCTCTGCGTGAGATAAGAGGTAATCCGGTGAAGCACAAATTACCAGCTTTTGAGTTGTCAATCTGCGGGCAACCAGACCACTACTATCCGCGAGTTCGCCGATACGTATAACCAGATCAATACCTTCTTCAATAGGATCAACAAATCGCTCGCTGAATGTCACGGTCAATGCCAGTTCGGGATACTGACGGGTAATATCAAGCAGAATAGGCAAGATACGCTGTCTGCCAAATGCAGCCGGTAAATCTACCCGTAAGCGCCCGGCGGGGTGGGTAATATGAGCGGTCAATTCTGCTTCAGCAAGTTCCAGAATATCGATTGCACTCTGACAACTGGCAAGAAACTTTTCACCATCAGGCGTGAGACTCAATCTTCGTGTCGACCGCTGAAAAAGTTTAAGCCCCAACCGATCCTCCAGACGACTCACACTCTTTCCTACCGCTGATTTTGTTAGCCCGAGCCGTTCCGCAGCCGCAGTAAAACTGCCGTGTTGAGCTGTTGTGACAAAGGCAGTAATACCGCCGAGATGATCTGTTTTTCTCATATATTCACTAGTCTGTTCAGATTGTTGACGGTGTTTTTCTCAATGGAATACCCGCCGGATATCATCAAAAAATATAACGATAGCGTTCTTCAGGGCATTCAATTGTAGAATTTATGTCTATAAAGATGATAGCAAAACCATATTTATAGTCTAAATGGAATCAATCATAGTATGCACCAGAATTAATGTTTCGCCTTGGGGCGACAACGCTCACTCTGGATACTGGAGATAACCATGACCGAAGTTAAAGGCTTTAAACATGTAGGTTTGCTGACAAAGAAAAAAGATCAGAGCTTCGACGATTTTGTCGAATACTGGCAGGAGATACACACGGCTATCACTCTTAAATTACCCGGTCTTCGTGCTTACGTACTGAATCCAATCGACCGGCGCGTCTATCCCGACTCACCCATTGATGGTTTTTCGGAATTATGGTTCGACTCGCTGGAAGATGCCGTTGCTGCGTTTGATTCCCCGATAGGAAAAGCTGCATTTATCGACGTACCTAATTTTGTCGATGCAGTGGCAGTCACTTATGTCACCGAAATTAAAAAGCTGTGAAGTGATTATTTATAAATAAGACGTTGGATGGGATGACGCGAAAATAGCACGGCCACCGCGATATTCTGAATAAAACATCAGCGACACCTTACTGGAGTCGCTGATTGTGAGTTAAGACATTATGCTGAGTTGGCTAACAATATCAGACATCGAGTTTACGGCCGGTCAGCCATTCCACCATGGCAGGGTCACGGTGAGAGAAGAAAGCGCTGGTCGCGGTATCCAGAGCAGTGATCTGGAGCATTTCCTCATGGTTAAGCTCGAAGTCCAGCACGTTGATATTTTCGACCATCCGCTCTTTACGCACCGATTTAGCCAGCGAAACAATACCGCGCTGGAAAATCCAGCGTAAGACAACCTGTCCTACGCTTTTGCCATATTTTTCGCCGATGGCAGTTAATACCGGATTCTGGAAGAGGCCATTTCTCCCTTCAGCAAACGGCGCCCAGGCTTCCGGTTGAATACCACGGCTCAGCATCCACGGCACGGCATGCAGTTGCTGATTGAACGGGTTTACTTCAATCTGGTTTACTGCTGGGACTATCTTGTTAAATGCCATGAGATCTGCCAGCCGATCTGGCTGAAAGTTACTGACGCCAATGGCACGGATTTTACCCGCCTGATGCAATTCTTCCATCGCACGCCATGCGCCATGCACATCGCCATAGGGCTGGTGAATCAGATACAAATCAACATAATCCAGCTGCAAGCGATTTAATGAGCGTTCAAACTGTGCTTTCGCCCCTTCATAGTTCGCACCCTGCAACCACAATTTTGTGGTGATAAACAGTTCATCTCGCGCAATGCCACTTTGCCTAATTGCATTCCCTACCTGCGTTTCATTCTGGTAGGAAGCCGCTGTATCAATTAGGCGATAACCTGTCTCAATGGCATCGACCACGGCGCGCTCGCATTCTGTTGCGTCCGTCATCTGGAAGACCCCAAAGCCCAGCAAGGGCATATCAATCCCATTATTCAGTTTTACTGTTTGCATGACGTTATCCTTGAGTATTGTGCTTGAGATAAGCATAGCGCAGAGTTTTTTATCTGATTATAGGTCGTAATTAGATAAGCTTAATGAGCAGGATTCATTAATTAGCGATACATCCTGCGTTGTTGAGTGTTACTGCAAATCTTTTTCTTTCAGGAACTGACTGACCTGATCGGCAATTGCGACATTATTCAGATCAGAAAAAGGGAAGTGCGTGTTGCCCTTTATACCCACCTCTGGCAAATGGATGACCGTGACATCGCCACCGTGCTTATTCACCACGTCACGCCACTCGCGAGCCATTGCCAGACGTACTCGCCAGCTATCCTGTGCGGGCATGGCGGTTGGTTTATCTGGAATGTTATCGCCATAAAAGATCACAATAGGAATTTTGGTGAGCGCCATAAATTGATCTAGCGGCACCGGTTCGCCTTTCAGGGTATCGAACGCGCTTGGCATCGGTGCCGGTAATTCATTCTCCGGGAAGACAAAGCTACTACCCGGTTCAAAGGCAACGATAGCTTTCACTTTGTTATTTTTCATTGCGGTGTACCAGCCCGGCCCACCGCCCTGAGAATGGGTGAACAGGATAGCCGGGCCGGTTTTATCCACCAGCGCCGACATAGCATCGGAAATAACGTTGAGATCAAAAGGCCCGGTGTTGGGGGTCATCTGGCGGAAATACTGATTCAACGCCTCTTTATCGTGAGAGAACTGAACGCCGTTAAAATAGTCCGGCCAGACACCGACACGGAACTGATTGAACCACATCTGTTCATCCGGTTTGGGCGTGACCGTTCCTTCAACCGTGGTGCGTCCTGCTTTGCCGCGACGCGGTTGGTCCACCAGATAAGTCGAAAACCCCCGCCGCAGGAATATATTCTGGAAGCCTTCTCGACCATCTGGTGTGCTTTCCCAGGTATGAGAAGACTGCCCGGCACCATGCAGCATTATTAACGGATATTTATGCGGATTTTCTGGGATTTGATAAAACACATAAGCATGATCGCCATGATAAGTCTGCCCGGCAGAATCCAGTGGCTTTTTGGCGTCGAATTTCCCCGCTGCCGTCATGACGGTGCCACCAACAGAAAAACTTCCTTGCTCCTGAATAACCAACGGTTCCGCATAAACTGACGAGGCGGTCACGCCCCCTGCCAGCATGCAAAATACCAGTGTTTTTAACAGCATCTTCAAGGTGACTTCCTCTATGTCGGTTTTGAGTCGATATGATCTGAATTGTTCAGCTTGATGACTTAACTACAAGCAGTCTCAAACCAATAAGTCATTGCTTACTTTGCCGTAGCCAACGCTTGTTGCAGTGCCTGTTCAACCCGTGTTGCGGCATCGCCCTCACCATGCTCACGCAGCACTTGTGCAAGCTGGCGCAGTTGTGCTGCTGTTAGCCCGACACGCAGACTGGCTCGCGTATGTGACAGCAATTGCGCTTCCACACCCGGAGTGGCGGCTAGCGCACCGACTGTTGCCAGCTCGCGGCTTTGCCAGTCCAGATTGTCACGGGCAAAAATATCGCCAAATAAATGTGTTTGCAGGAATTGATTAATCACTGGGGCAAATTCAAAAACCGGGCCTTGTACCGGCGCGCCGGATATTTTGGTCTGATTAGCTGTCCCCACACGGCGGAGTTCATCACCGACCGGAATCGGGCTAACCGGCTCTTTGCCTTGAACATCGTTAATACCGCGTTGCTTGCGCTCATTAACAACTTTCATTAATTCATTCAATGCATTGAGACTGCGAGGAAAACCGGTATAAGCATAAAGCTGAACAAGGATTTCTTTAGCTTCATTCACTGTCAACCCGGCATCCAGCCCTTGATTAAGTGCCGCATTGAGTTTTTCCATCTGGCTGCTGGCCATATAAGACGCAATCAGGGGAATAGCTTGCTGGCGCGCGGATAGCGTGTCGGAAACGGTTTGTTGCTGATTCATTTCTGATGCTCCTGTCGTTACGGGGGCGGCATGTGCTGTCAGACTCACGCTGAAAACCAGTAAAGCCGCGGCGGTGAGAACTTTAATCTGCGTGGTATTGTTCATCGGTCACTTTCTCCATCCAATTAACACTCTTTCCATCAACGATCCCGGTCACTGCCAGATGTGTCATCGCGCTGTCAGGTGCTGCGCCATGCCAATGCTTAACCCCTGCGGGGCACGACACCACATCTCCTGGTCGGATTATTTGCACCGGCTGACCTTCTGCTTGAGTCAAGCCAACGCCGGATGTGACGATAAGCCGCTGTCCGGCGGGGTGGGTGTGCCAGGCCGAGCGAGCGCCCGGTTCGAATGTGACGTAAGCTGCGGAAACGGCTATGTCTTTATCCGCAGTAAAGAGGGGGTCGACACGTACACGGCCGGTAAAGTTTTCCTCTGCGCCAAAAATGGCTTTCTGGCTTCCGGCAGGAGCAATCTGTGCTGTGGTGCTTTGGGCCAACGTGACAGCGGAGAAGGTGATAAGCGGGACTAATAGCCCGAGATAGCCGATTTTTCCGATCATGCAATGCGTCCTTTTAGTTAAAAAGCTCATGCTTTGTCGGTTTGATTCTAACCAGAGTCAAATGTCGTCAGGCTGACGGCTGCCTGACAATGTTGTCAGTTGACGCCGAAAATGCACTTTCAGGTGCTTGCGCCGAGCGCTGGCTTTGTTCCGCGCAAGGTTCGCCGTCAGTAGATAGTGCAAACGTCAGCCCAAAGGTATTGATGCCGTTCTCGCTACGGGCAAACACATCACCACGATGCATAATCGCGACGGCGCGTACAATCGACAGCCCCAGACCGTGGTGAGTGTCACTTTTGGTTCGTGAAGAATCCACCCGATAAAAACGCTCAAACAGGCGATGCAAATGTGTCGCTGCAATAGGATCACCAGGGTTTGATACTGCAACACTGGCCAGATTGCCACTTTTGCTTAACCGTACTGTAATGGTGCTTTCAGGCGGTGAATGCCTTGCGCTGTTTTCCAGCAGATTGGCAAGTGAACGGTGAAATAAACGCCGGTCAATGTGAGCAATTACATCGCCTTGTACATCCAGTGAAAGCTGCTTTTCAGCGAACGAGGGTTCAACATATTCCGCCGTTTTAAGCGTTTCTTCGCGCAGTGAGACGCGTGTTAACTGAGCGGCATGATCACCGGCGTGAGCGTGTGACAGGAACAGCATATCGTTAACGATGGACGTCATTCGCTCCAGTTCTTCCAGATTTGAACCCAGCAACTCTTCAAGTTCCTCCGGCGAACGCCGGCGTGACAGGCCCAGTTGTGTTTGACCTATCAGATTGGTGAGGGGAGTACGTAATTCATGAGCGACATCGGCGTTAAAGCTCTCAAGCTGCCGCCAGGCGATTTCTTGGCGCTCAAGTACACCATTGAATGAGGTCGCCAACTGCTGAAGCTCTTGCGGTAATGCGCTGCTATCCAGTCGTTGGCCGTGATCTCCCGGCGCCAGTTGCTGCGCCTGCTGACTCAATGCGCCTACTGGACGCAGGCCGATGCGGGAAACGGCATAACCCAGTAACGCAACAATAAACACACCTAAGGCAGTAATAATAAGCAATGTCTGTGTGAATGCATCCAGCGTGCCCATATAAGGTGTGGAATCGATAGCCACGACATAGCGCAGTGCCGGCCTTTCTCCATTAGCTGGAATCGTTTTTACCAGCAGAAACAACGAACAAGCTCCCTCGGACGTGCCGGGTAACTTGTTAAAGCCCTCTTTCAGCGCTGACCAGTCGACGCCCACGGGTGGGGGGCCGCCCACGCTAAAACGGGGGTTGTCACTGACTATCCAATAACGTACCCGTTCCCCCTCTGAACTGGCCAAGACGGTAAATTTATTCGCCAGTGTCGACCAGCCCTCAGCCGAGGTTCGCGCAATGATCCATGGACTCATCAATGATTCGCGAAAAAGCAGCTCGTTATGCATCTGCTTTTGCAATGATTCATGTAGTGAGCTTCTGAGCAGAATGCCGATCGCCGAGACTATCAGTAAGGCGGATAAGGCAAACATTAATGCCAGATGTAGGGATATGGATCGCCTGAACATGCGTTTCTCCTGCACTTAATTCAGTGTGTCGGGTCTGACTTCAAGGACATAGCCCATACCACGCACGGTATGCAGTAACTTGACCTCAAATGGCGCATCAATCTTGGCGCGCAGACGTTTAATCGCAACCTCAACCACGTTGGCGTCGCTGTCAAAATTCATATCCCACACCTGCTCGGCGATCATCATTTTTGACAGGATTTCCCCCTGGTGACGCGCCAACAGGCTGAGCAAGGAGAATTCTTTTGCTGTTAGCTCCAGTCGGGTTCCGGCTCGAAACACGCGACGAGCCAGCAGATCCAGATGCAGATCATGGATCTGTAGCTGTGTGATATCTGCGCCATCTGTCGAGCGGCGACGCACCAGCGCTTGAATACGAGCTACCAGTTCAATTAGTGAAAAAGGTTTAGGCAGATAATCATCGGCACCAAGACGCAGGCCTTTGACGCGCTCATCCACCGAACCTCGAGCAGAAAGCATCAATACCGGTGTTTGTTTATTGGCACGAATGCCCTCCAGCACCCGATAGCCATCCATGCCGGGCAACATGACATCAAGTATTATGGCATCGTAATCATATTCCAGCGCATAATGCAGCCCCTCTGCACCATCAGCCGATATATCCACGCTAAAACCCGATTCCCCCAGCGCCCGGTTTAAATAGGACGAGGTTTTTTCTTCATCTTCCACTAATAACAGTCGCATCCACTATCTCCTCTGTTACTTGTCTGCTATACGCGGCCACGCTGATGTTAGCCCACTCACGCCAACATCTTGCTGACAACTTCCTGTCATTTCTGTCAGTTTCGCGCGTCTTGCTAACTGACAAAATTGTTATTTGCCCGTCATGATGTTGTCAGCCCCGTCTCCTTAAGCTAAACCTGCAATATCCACGATAGATGCCCCACGCATCGGGCTATAACTTATTTCGGGAGATGACCATGAAACTCAACTTGTTAAGTGCAATGCTACTTACGGCAATGGCCGGCATTACTTCAGTTCATGCCGCAGATTACAAACAGAATCCATTTACTTTGGTATACGACGGTGCCATTACCGAGAATGTTAAGGGCAAGGTTAATATTCACCCGGTGAAATATGATCTTCATGGCATTCAAATTGCTGCAAATGTCTACACACCGGCTAACTACGATCCAGCCAAAAAATACCCTGCGGTGGTGGTTGCTCATCCTAATGGCGGTGTTAAAGAGCAGGTTGCCGGATTGTATGCTCAGCGTTTGGCAGAACACGGATACATCACTATCACCGCTGATGCTGCTTATCAGGGAGCCAGTGGTGGTATGCCGCGCAATGTAGATAAACCCGCCAATCGCATTGAAGATATTCACGGTATGGCTGATTACATTAGCCAGTATCCCGGTGTTGATAGCACCCGCATTGGCTTGCTGGGTATCTGTGGCGGCGGCGGTTATTCACTGAAAGCCGCCCAGACCGACAAACGGTTTAAAGCATTGGCGACACTGAGTATGTTTGACTCCGGACTGGTACGCCGTAACGGGTATCAGGATTCCCAGCTTTCCACCATTCAGGAACGCTTGAAGCAAGCCTCGGATGCGCGTGCAAAAGAGGTCGCCACTGGTGAAATTACCTATACCGGCGATGCTCAATTAACCGATGAGCAAATTGCCAAACTGCCTTTTGATCTCTATCGCCAGGGCTTTGAGTATTACGGCAAAACCCATGCACACCCAAATTCAACCTTCCGCTATACCCTGAGCAGTCTACTTGATTTGATGAGTTTTGATGCGCAAAGCAATATGGACTTAATCAATCAACCGCTGCTGATGATGGCGGGCACCAAAGCAGATTCGCTCTATATGACCGAAAGTGCATTCAAAAAGGCCACCGGCACGCAGAATAAAGAGCTGTTCCTGATTGATGGCGCGACGCATATCGAAACCTATTGGGTACCTCGTTATGTCGATCAGGCGATGAGCAAGCTAGATAATTTCTTTGATAAAAATATTTAACTCAGCGTTTTGTCATCCCGGTGGTCAGTGCTATCAATGCACTGGCCACTGTAAATACGGCAATTATCCAGCCCATTGTCCAGGGGGTCCCATCGCTAAGCAGTGCCAGAAGCAAGGAAGAGATAATACCACTTCCGTATTGCAACGAACCCATCAGTGCTGAAGCCGAACCGGCAACATCTGGCACCGCATCCAATGCGGCGGCAGTGGAGGTTGCTGCAATTATTCCGTTCATGGAAAAGAAGATAAACACCGTCCCTACAATCAGGCTAATTCCGCCGATGCTTAATCCGGTAGCAACAGCGAGTACCACTGCGGCGAGGGTGGCGACAGAGATAGCGAACTTGAGTAAAGATTCAAGCGGATATCGATGCACCATGCGTCTGTTTACCATGCTAACTGCCATCAACCCGACGATATTCAGCGCAAATAGCCAGCCGTAATGTTGTGGATCGACACCAAAGTAAGTGATGTAGACAAAAGGGGATCCGGTAATAAATGCATAGGCCGCAACATAGTAGAACGTCAGGCATAACGTGAAACGCATGAACTTTGCATTAGTCAGTAATCTGTAATAGTTATGAAAAGCACTGGATAAAGAGGCTTTAACCCGTTTTTCTTCAGGTAATGTTTCTGTTAACCATCGTAATGAGATAAGCATTAACACACCGATGATTGCCAGTAGCCAAAAAATAGCATGCCACGATGTATTTTTAATCATTTGCCCGCCAAGCAGAGGCCCGGCAATCGGTGCGATAGCCATAATAATCATCAGGGTAGAGAGCATCTGAGCTGCACGGGTACGGCTAAACAGATCGCGGATCATCGCTCGTGCCAGCATAGGCCCCGTACAAGCTCCCAGAGCCTGAAATACCCGCGAGAAAACAATCTGCCCGATATTCGTTGATAAGGCACAACCCAGAGAACCGATGATGAACAAGATCATACCAATGACCAGGGGTAAGCGCCGCCCCAGGTGGTCGCTAATCGGTCCCCAGATCAATTGAGCGATACAAAAGCCAATTAAAAAACCAGTGATAGTCAGTTCTGCATCGCCCTGTAACTCTTTCGCCATAACGGGCATGGCGGGTAAATAGATATCGGTAGATAGGGAAGTAAACGCCATCAATGCACTAAGTATTACGACAAAAAGCAGTCCTGTCGTTTTAGCTGAACTTGCCTGAGAATTGAGCATAGCCATCCGTCTAAGCATAAGTAATACAGCTTATGTTATCGGGATTATGTCCATTGATAATGGTGTTTAGCGGGATAAGTGCTATGAGCCATGCTCATGAATAATAACTTCATAATTGATCGATGGTGACGATCAATAAATTAAAAATGATAAGTTTTAACTATTATGTTTTTTTCTTGTGGGCCGATTTATATAAAGCATACAAGGAGAAAGTAAGATGCTAAATAGTTTTAAAGTTGTTAATGGTTTGATTGTTTTATTGATAGTATTTTGTTTGCTCCAACTCAGTACCGTTGCCGTATTTTTTCCGATATTGAGTAACGACAGAGAAAATTTTGTTAATCAGCAAGAGATCAGCAATCAACGAACTGAATTGACGGGTGCTTGGGCCTATTTGCTTCGGACTCGTCTTCAGGCTAACAGAGCGATACTCAGCTATCTTATGGAAGATAGCAGCACAGCGGAAGGCCGGAAAGAGTTCAATGAACAATTGGCAGCGGCAAAAGAACGCTTTAGTGATGCCAAAAAATATTGGGCTACCTATGAATCTATCCCTCATCATAATGAGTTGCTTTTTCAGGAACTAAAGAATAATTACAGCATGTTGGATAATGCACTGACTGAACTCATTAAATTTATCGATACGGGTAATACTCAGGCAGCATATGAACTGCAAGTCCAGAAAAGTCAGGTTGATTTTGAAAAGGCATATAACCTCGTCATTGCAGATATGAATACTTTTAATCAGCAGGTGATTAACCACAGTCTGCAATCTTATAATTTGGCCATCTGGGCCAGTGTCGGCGTGCTGGTTATTCTCCTGTTGGTGGTTATTGGCGCGTGGTCAGGAGTTCGCTTTACACTGATCTCTCCGCTGAATAAGATTGCCGCGAGTATCCGTCATATTTCCAGTGGCGATTTGGCGCAGAATATTGATGTGCATGGCACCAATGAAATGGGGCAGTTGGCAGTATTACTGCGCAGTATGCAGGATCGTCTGGGGCAGACTGTAGATGAAATTCGTACGCGCGCGGATGTTATTTTAACCGGAGCCAGTGAAATTTCCGCCAATAATAATGATCTCTCCTCGCGCACAGAACAACAGGCCGCGGCATTGGAAGAAACGGCGGCCAGCATGGAAGAGCTGACTGCGACCGTCAAACAGAATGCAGAAAATGCCTCTCAGGCCAGCTTGTTGGCATTAAATACCTCTAAAACGGCACAACGTGGCGGCAGCGTCATGGATGAGGTGGTGCATACCATGAGCGAAATAGCCGAGGGTTCGCGGCAGATTACGCATATCACCAATGTTATCGACAGTATCGCTTTTCAAACCAACATCCTGGCATTGAATGCTGCGGTTGAAGCTGCCCGTGCCGGTGAACAAGGGCGGGGATTTGCCGTGGTCGCCAGTGAAGTCCGTAACCTGGCACAACGCAGTGCAGAGGCCGCGAAGGATATCAAAAAACTCATTGAAGATTCGGCACAAAAAGTCAACGTTGGCTCAGGTTTAGTCACCAATGCTGGCGAAACCATGGCGGAAATTGTGGATGCGGTAACGCGAGTGACCGCTATTATGAGTGAAATAGCTTCTGCATCTGACGAGCAAAGTCGTGGCATTGTGCAGGTGGGAATGGCGGTGACGGAAATGGATCAGGTCACTCAGCAAAATGCTGCGCAGGTTGAAGAGTCGGCTGCTGCTGCTGCTGTCTTGGAATCACAAGCCGGTAATTTGACTGAAGCTGTCTCTATTTTTCGTATTAAGCCCAACACCAGCACAGTACTGAACTAGATAAGAAGGTAAAAGAGTGGCTTTGTGTTGAGTAAAAGAACAGCCACAAAACCTTTCCATGCTCTTATTTAAAATAAGACGCCAAAAACACCGTTAATCTTAACAACGGTGTTTTTATATTAGTTAGATGTTGTGACTAATCATGGCGTCACTTGAAAATAAACCCTGCCAGGAAGTTTAGCCTGTATTATGAATAATATTCCTTTATTAAAAGCGGTTAAAATTATTATGTCATTACTACTGGTAATGATGATTTTATTTGCTGCACATGACATATACTCATCCAATCAAGGTCATGAACAAACGTTATTTGCAGAAAAAACAAAATTACAAAGAGACGAAATTGATGAACTTAACTATAACGTCGCCATCATCCGTGGGATGTTTAATGAACAGGCTTTGAACGGAGCATTAAATAAACCAATAAATGATGAGTGGGTTAAATATATTCAAGAGTTAATTACGGCATCAAGAAAATTACTCATATCTTATAACAATACAGTTAAAAACAATAACATCTATGATGCTGTTTCTATCGAGATTCATAAGGATATTTCTTATGTCCTGGATTACTACGATAATGCAATAAATGACGTTATTGCAGGAACATATAGAAATGACCAGGAAAACCGTATGGGAGATATTTTTAAAAAAATTGGCGACGATGTTAAAGAATTTTCCGCAATAAATTCTAATGCCTATAATAATGTGCTTGCCGCTGCGGAAAGTGTGAAGTCACAATCTTATGTTATTGCTATGATGCTGTTATCACTCTATCTGTTAATTATGTTAATGGCTGGAGTCTGGTTTAACAAAAATATCATCCTCAAAATCAGGCTTGCTTGTGATATTTTTGACAAAATAAGCAAAGGGGATTTGACCTCCAAGATTTTATACAAAAGTAAAAATGAGATAGGTCTTCTATTTACTCGTCTGGAAGATATGCAGATAGCACTGAAACAGACCATCTCTGTGGTAAAAGAGAGCACTGTTATTATTACACATGGCTCGACAGAAATTGCTGACGCTAATTTCAATTTATCTTCTCGCATTGAACAACAGGCCGGTGCACTACAGGAAACCGCCGCCAGTATGGAGGAAATAAAAACCACTGTTGCCAGCAATGCCCAAAATGCACAACAGACTAACCAGCTATCCCATACTGCGAGTGAGGCTGCCAGAAACGGTGCTGATATTATGCATAATGTTGTCTCCACCATGACAAGTATTGAAGAGAGCGCCAAAAAAATTGCAGAAATTACCAGCGTTATTAACAGTATTGCCAGTCAGACTAATATTCTGGCACTGAATGCAGCAGTAGAAGCAGCGCGGGCCGGTGAGCAAGGTCGCGGGTTTGCCGTTGTTGCCTCTGAAGTGAGAAATTTGGCCTCGCGCAGCAGCAATGCCGCCAGAGAAATTCATGTATTGATCAATGATGCGGTTGGCAATATTTCACACGGCTCTAAACTGGTGGCTAATGCCGGTGACAGCATGAATGAAATTGTCCATTCCATCACTAATGTCAGTGATATTATGCAGGAAATTGCCGTTGCTTCCGAACAACAAAGTGCAGGTATCAATCTGATTACTGTCGCCATTAACCAGTTAGATAACATGACACAGCAAAATACTTTATTGGTAGAGGAATCAGCTCGAAATACGCGAACACTTAATAATCAAGCGAAAGAACTGTCAGCGACGGTTGCGGTGTTCCAGATAGACGATAATGCAGAGAGTCCGAAAACATCCGTATCTGCTTTGGCAGTCCCTGCTTAAATATTAAATGTCTTATCTACTCTGAGCACACATCTGCTGGTAACAGCAGGTGTGTGGTTCATGACAAAGCGATCGATAACTCAGTGAGTGAAGGATTTACCGTACCTAGATATAAGGGCACTCCAGTGGCTTGTGGCACTTGTATTTAAAACTAAGAGTGATCCCAACAGCACCTTTCCCCTTCATTCCACTTTGTCGGAATATATTTAGTTTTATCGCATCAGGTTGTTTTTATTATTTCACGCTGCTGGATTTTTATTACCGATAATAAAATAGCGCGCAGTGTTTCTCGTGATGCATCACCTATATCGTCAACACTGATGTCATTGACATTCTCACTGGCACGGTTTAATAAGGCCACCAACCAGTCGTAAATATATCTGGCATTACCATAGGTGGCTTGTTCACCCAGATGTGTCAAACGTGTATTTGTACTTGCCTGCGGTGGTGGTGCAAAGATAACGGATCCTTTATCAATTCGACTTAATGGGCGTTCGGCAATAGCCACTTGATGGTATCCCAGCCAACTGACGAAATCACTGATGACATTAGCGGCGCGGGTAACCGCCATGGCTGCATCATCGCCATTTTGTGCCAACACTTTTTTCAAGGTCGCCAGCAGTTCAAGCCGATAACTGGTAGTAATGAGAATGTCGCATAATGTTTGAAGTTGTGCTGTTTCAAGTCCCAGTGCGGGAGCCACAGTTTGACGGGACACCAACTGACGTAAGTGATTCAACCATAACGCATATACCTGTGAGGCAAAGTCGCTAGGTGGGCAAACTGCGGGGGGCGTCGGGGTTATATCGGCAAATAGATCGATATTGAGCATCAACTCTGCTGGTTTATTGATGATTGTCTGATGATATTGCTGCCAGCATTGCTGCAAGGTATCGCGGGGCAGCATAAGGTTATCGATAAGCTCGCCATGCTGTGTCGCTTTCGATTGCAGTGTACGAATCAGTGCTTCGGTGTGCTGTCGGGTTGCTTGCACGCTATTCTCACGGTCAGGGGCAATAGTGCCAAATTGGCTGAGAACCTGCGCGAATAATGCATCCTGCAATGTGGTCAGACGCTGCTGCCGATTTGAGTTACTCAATGCTGCCGCCAGCCATTCCTGTAGGCTGGCTCTATTGCGATTATCCACAGCCTGCAATGTCCCCCAACGTTTACCCGACTGAGTCACAAAGCGCTGAACGGTATTATCAGCAGGGCCACTTTGCGTAAAGCGTATATCGAATGGTGTAATGGCCCAGACCAGTCGCGGTAGTTTGCTGTGCTGGGGGGTTTGGGTCTGTTCAACCCAGCGCACCAGACGTTTTGCGACCGGTGTTGGATGTTGGTTATCAGTCTGGGAATAACAAATCAACAGGGTATCGGGTTGCAAGCTGTCTTGATAATAGTTCAACTGGTGGTCTGGGATATCGAGCAGATCAACACCCGGGAGTGATGATTGACGGCTGAGTGTGAAGGTTATTTCTGCGCAAACCGGGGTCAGTTCATGTTGTGCAATGCTCTGGCGTGCCTGACTTTTGCCATGATGCAACGGGCAAACGATGATATCGGTATTGTGCTCAGTGTGTTGTGGCGGTGCGGGAAACAGGAATCCTTTGCCGGGAAGTAGAAAACCATCTACCACCAAACTGGCCGGAGCCAGTAGCTGCGACACATTACCCAAGTGGTGTAATGTTTGTGCCTGTTGCTGCCATTGTGCCGTAAGCGTGGAATCCTCTCCCCACAAGAGAGATAGCAAAACAGCACGGTCTGAAAGGTTCAGCCACGGAGCCAATTCTGCCATCTGATGTAACAGCGCATCATCGAGTTGATGTGGGCCACGGACGCCCTGCTGATAGCTATGGGCGAGCGCTGAAAATTGTTCACGGGTCATACTGGTGCTGAGGTCAACTTGACGACACATTTGCAGCTCGCTGAGTATCGAGGCAATAACGCTGTTTGGTACCCGGCGCGGTGCCTGACCCGTCTGATATTGGCGTATTAACCGCTGCGCCAGTTCGCTTTCATTGAATAGTGTCAGTAACAACGGATGATGTTCTTCCACGACGGCGGGGGGCGAATCGGTGAAGCGAACAGCTATCGATGTAGGCGCGTTATCGGGGTTGATATGCGTCAGATAGTTAAGCGTTTTTTCGCCTAACTGAACATAAATTTCATCACGGCCATCGGCGGCAATCATTTTGAGTAAATGATGTTTCCCTTCAATGCAGCCGCCATATAATCCCAGGGTCAGAGGAACTTGATTTAGAGCATCAATTTGCTGCTGGCGATGGCGCAGCTGTGTTAAGCGTGCCAGATAGCTGTCAGCTTCAAGGTGCAGATGTGCAGAATGTGTACGGGTCGTTTCCACCCAACTCGTGAGTTGGTTTAGCATCGTGTCAGGTTGATTCATTTTGGGTATACACTCCCGCTGTCTATCCAATAGTGATTGACACCGTTATAGCTGTTGGCAAGGGTGTTAAGTTTTAGCTTCAGTTCATTGAGCGGCACTGGTGTACCATCCTGCATTCTGGCTCCCACCAGGGAAAAGCCCCCGCTGCGTGGATCCTGTTGTAGCCGAACGTGTAATACACCATCGCCGGCGATACTCTTTGCCAGTTGCGGGGAGTTTATTTTCAGCAGATAGAGTGGGGTTGCAGGCCAACGCTCGTCGGCTAATTGACGAAAGCCAAGGCAGGCATCTCCCCGTAGCGGGAAGTTGAGGTTTTCATCCAATCGCGAATTGGGATTATCAAGGTCAATATCGCGATACCAGATATTTTCTTCGTTTAGCCTGTGGCTACCATCAAGCACACCAAGATAGCGAATAGTGGAATAGGCCTGAATATCGGCGGCTTTAAAATTGAAGCCCGGCAGGCGTAGATCCATTGCCAAACAGCAGAGCATTGCCCCCAGCGCTGCGGTTGATTTTGGATTGACCACGCGCCCATGACGACCAAAAGGAAAACGCTCATGGATCGGGTAATTATCCAGCCAGACCAGGCGGTTCACCGGTACGGGTTGCAGGTGGCGCAGTAGTGCCTGGATTCCTGGCAGTCGGGATGGCCGCCCGGTTATCAATAACACATCACAACAGTAATGGCTGACGACTTCACATAAAGATTGCAGCGGAGCAGTAAGAGTAAATCGTCCCGTCAACAGGGCTTGTTTGAGTGTTGCCAGTTCCACCCGTAGCGGAGTATCCAGCACATTAAATGGAGTTGCATCCGCAGGGAGCAACGGCTGAATCGCCTGATGAATATAATTCATGACATTCTGAGTTGGCTGCTGGACTAACAGTTCACCAAATCGCCCGTCAAACAGCGCATCATGGTCGTGAGGGGAGCAGTGCTCCCAACTGGCCAGAATGGCGTGTCCCAGCGGTATAAATAACTGTAAGGTTGTTTGTTGACGCAGTGTGGCACGGTTGCTGTCAAGATCAGTAGTACCGAACAGCTTAGCCATTACGCCTGCCGAATCGGTAACGCCGGCTTGATGTAACGCCTGTTGTAACGCGGGTAAAACGCAGCATTGGATCACATCCAGTAGGATATCGTCCCCTGCGACTTTAAACCCCTCACGGAACAGCAGGCGCGGAGTGATTTTCACATTACAACCGATACCCTCATCCAACTGATACTGGGTAATAGCCATATCGGTTGTGCCACCACCAATATCAATCGAGGCTACCCGCAGAGAGCTTCCCGCTGGGGCATCTGGCTCTGGCAAGCGATCGGGGCGAGCCAGACTCTGGAAAAATTCGTGAGAGTGTCCGGCATAATTATTCATTGCCTCGTTATACAGCCACACTAATTGGCCGCATGTCGCTTCATCCCATTCCATATGCACGGTTGGCAGCGCAATCATCTCGTTTTTTTGTGCACAGGAAAGGGGGCGCATTTCGTCATCCGGATGCCAGCCGAACGCTTGCCAGACCAATTTTGTCGCTTCCTGCATCCGCAAACGAAAAATTTCACGTTCCTGTTTTGGCATCGCCGAAGGCAGGGTCAGGATCAGGTGACGTAGCTGACGCGGTGCCTGCGGCAGCCCCATATTCTGGCGGTGACTGACACTGTTTATTTGCACCAACGCCTGTGCCAACACTTCACATAGCATCATTGTCATAAGAGAGCTGCGGCTATAATTCGGTGAAAATACCGGCAGTTGCTCATCCAACGGCAGGCTATCTAATGGTTGCCCATCGTCATTCATCAGGTTCATCAATGGCAGTGCAATGGCGCGTGGCTCACTACTTTTTTTGCCACTGAGTTGGCTGAAACGCCAGATTTGAGATGCCGGAGTATCATCCCATAGATAACGGCGTGGGCTGGAAATTCCGCTGGTTCCATCAGTCCCCTGACGCTGCATCGCCAGTTGGCGAGCCTCATCGCCGACACGTACCATCGACGGCCAGATAAACGCATCATCGCGGCCACTTTCCATGGAGAAGTGGTGTTTGCCAAACCTGGCTTCATTGAACTCAAGGCGGCTGGTGAACAAGGGTTCGCTGATAAATTGTGGTTCACCGAGTGAACGGATTTGCAATTCTGAGCTTTGCTGCAATCCAGCATTCTTTTCGCCGTGGTCTTCCAGTATGACCCCACAGGTGTGGGTGTTTCCGACATCCAGAATCAGATCGACGGCAATGGTCGGTGCGCTCAGTGTTTGTGTAACGATTTGTACTTCGGGTATGGCAAGCTGGCTACCGAGCATCTCAAGAATATTGAGAAAATGCGCCTGATACTCAAATGCTTTCAGCGCACCATTAAGCTCATGCTCGCTGCGCGCTTCCTGTTGCCTGGCGTAATGGACAAAGACTTCACGTAGCCAGCCATCGACCCAGGTTTGATCGAGAAATTCACCGATTTCATTGTTCTGCCAGGCAAGAGCAAAATACGCACCATTGCGGATATCATCTTCAGTGGGCATCAACTGACGAGTCGAATCGCCCTCGGCAGATATTTTGGTGTCAAACGCGATGCAAATACGCCAGGTATAGCCAGATGGATCGGGGTGTTGCAGGCTTTTAATATGAACGCGCGCCCAGTTTTCGGGGCTATGACTAAAGCTACGCGCCGGGCCAAAACGCATAAAAGGCAGAGGCAACCAGACGCCATCCAGCACTTTCAGCGAATGTTCGAGTGTGATGGTACTTTCCGGTTTGAGGATTTCGGGGGCACTGCCATTCTCTCCAGGTAGCACAAACCGGTCTGAGTGAGCATCGTAGTCAAGGCGCAACAACGGGCCGTTGACACTTTGGCGCACGAAACGACCGCGATGTGGATGGGTGGTCACAGGAGTAAGACCAAAATCCAAAAACTGGATGCTACTGTTTTTGACCAGAGTCACACTAGATTTATAGTCGATAAGGTTTGCCAGCATGGGATTATTTACTCACTTTTATCAACGTGACAGGAACCACAGTATCGCCGTCATAGCGGCCGGTGCACTGTGCCGGGCCGCTAAGGCCTTGGGTGCAGGTGATCTCTGGTAGTGGATAGCGACTGCCATCGCTACACTTGGCCTGACCACGACTTTTGATTATCAGGTTTCCGGATTGCATCAATCCCACTTCAATATCTGATTTACAGGTAATGCTGTCGCCATGCATGGTGCGAACGGTGCCGGTATTATTACTGTTTATCTGATAGCGTAGGCTGGGTGGCTTACCGGTTATCGGGTTTTTGACGTCGATGGTTGCCCGCCAGATACCGGTTAGAAATTTGGTTGAGCCAGCTTTGACCGCGTTGGGCGGGAGTACCAGTGCATTTTTTATTGCTTCTTTCGGCACCTCTGGCGCTTTGGTGATGGTCACCGGAATCACTACCGGAGCAGGAATAACCTGTGCAGGTTGTAAGGGTAATGAGTGTGTGAGGGCGATCATTGGTTTTCGAGGAGGCTGTTCGATAATCGGAATTGGGGGGATTTGCTGCTGGGAAAACAGTGACGGCAGCATTTTTGTTAAATACGGATATACCACCGGGATAGCAACAAATAATATGACCATCAGCATGATAACCAGCCTGACTTTGCGCAGAGTACGCGGCCAGGCAGGGAGCGATTTTTGTGGCTGAGGTGGGGTAACCTCTGGCGCGGCCTCATCCGCCACAATTGGTGCCACTGGCTGCGGCTGTGAGATTCGTGATTTGCTCAATGTGACAATAACGGGTTCAGGATCACCAAGAGTATCGTCGTCGTCTTCTTTTTCTGTTTCAGTGGGTTGTTCTGCTAACTGTGCGATATCTGGCTCAAGTGGAGCAGATTGGCGCAGGCACTCAAATACATCTTCCCGTGCTGAGTGATGCAGATTCACAAATCCCCAAAAGGTGATTACCGGTTTGTCATCAATCAGATAAATATGTGAGCTGGCCGGAAACTGGAACACCTTGGTCAACAAAGAGCCAAATAACTGAAGTGAGGTCTTTTCGGCTTGCAAACAACGCTGACTTATTGCTGAAGCGGTGACCAGACAATTGTCTAAATAGCACAGTGCCTGTTCGCGTTGTTCTTCGCTGGCAGATACCCAAGGCGTGACAATGCCATTGAGTGGTGAATACCAGTCGACTTTATCTTCTACATCATTGTGCTGAGGGATCGCCAGACAATCGAGAATATGCTGTTGCTTGCGCAAGCGCAGTGTCTCGCGTATTTGTAACGCGCTATCAAATATTGTCTGTCCATTTTCACCCAGCGCGATGAAATCATCCAGATATCCGCTGCGCAATATTATTTTTGCCACTTCATCAACCTTGCCTTATAGATCTGCTTGTTAATTAACGCTGTGGTCAACTAACGATGAACTGTCTATTTTAACGGCTTTAGCGACAAAAAAACGGCAAAGAGAATGGCCGAAGAGTGGACAAAAGTGTTGGCTAATAAAACGATTGTTTATCCGAATTAAACTTCCTCACTAAATAAAGGAAGCTTAATTTGATAAATTCATTCTTAGCGGAGGATTAAACACTAATGTTATAAACCTTGCCAGAAAGGGAATTGTTCGATTGACCATCAGGGCTATACAATGATGAGTTTGACCCAGCCTTGTTGACAACACTCTTTAGATCATTTGTTTTCTGCATATGCAGTTCGAGCAATACAGATATTTTTTTATTTAACTCGTTAGCAACAGTCACTTTCTGGATGATATGGCTCCAGTAAGACGCCAGACGTGAATTTTGATGATAAGGCGCAACCAGCTTTAATATAATTTCCTGCTGTTTGCGCTGTTCATCATAATGACTGATTGTTGATAACAATTGGCTTTTACTATCAGAGACTATTTGTAATGACACTGGATTTATCTGTGTCCGTCTTAATTGATTCGCCTCTTCGATAAGAATCGCTTCAAGTTCTTCGAGAGATCCCTCCAATTTGAGCAGAATGGATCGTAGGTTTTCCATTTTCATTTATTTATTACAGCTTATGATAGTTGAAAGATATCTTGCACTAAGGCATTGGCGATTATATCAGTATCGAGATCCAGTGTACCCGCGTCCATAGATGCCTGAATTTTAGCAAGGCGGTCGTAGTCGATATCGTCAGAACTGTCGGTTTGTATCTGCTGGGTTAACTGACTTAATTTAACCTGCGTACCGGAGTTTTCGCTGTTCTCAATTTGTTGCGAACTGACGTCTCCTGTTCTTGGACGCATGATTAAATCCTGCTGAGCATTAACAACCGTCACGGGTAGGGGTTGTTGTGTTCGGTCTATACTCATAATAATCCTCGGCAATTTGTTGGCATCGTGGCTTGGCGGTATAAATATAATATCGGTGGTTATCAAAAAAACTAAAATTATTCTTTAAGATTAATATTCACTTTCCCGTCAGGGGCGACGGTTCCCGTCATAATTTGCCCTGAACGCATTGTTACTCTTAGCGTTTCTCCTACCGCGGCATTGTCCATGGCTTTACCTTTCGCGCGTATGCGAAACCCTGCTCCAGAGGCGACAACCTCGACTTCTCGTCCGGAAGTAATCGCCCAACCTTCACGTAATTGATTTTGCACGATAGGCTGTCCATGACTGATAGAGCGTGCCGCGGTCTGGCCAATAATATTGTCTTTATTAAACACCAGCCCTGCCGGTAGGCGCTCAAGTGAACCACTGCGAGAGATAATATCTTCAGGTTGGATGAGTGCTCCTGGCTTAATGGTGTGGCGGGCTGTCCACCATGTGCCTTGCGCCAGAACCGCGATCTGAATAAATTTTCGCTTATTACCACACTGTGCGATCACACTTTTATTGCCGGTCAGTCGGGTGTTATTACCGGCAATAGAGAGTTCCGGATCAGGGCACAGCGAGTTTAGTTGGTCGGCAGAGGTCAGAATTTTTATGGTGCGATTCAACTCAGCACTAGCCGCTATACTACTTTGCGCATTCACTAATGCGGTTATTTTCTCAGTGAGTGAATTACCAGGGGAATAGGGGGTTGCAGTAGCATCAAATATTTTAAGGCAGAAAATAAACAGTAATAAAGTGACGAAGATATTGCGTGAGGGTAACATGCTATTGTCTGGCCTTAGTATTATTTAATGTAGAGTAAACTATTTGTTATCGACTTTCTGGGGCTGGAATTATATGTCAGGAGTTAACTTTATTAACGTGTTAAATACTGCAATTTATGACGCCAATTCTTCGGATAATGATATTTTACCTTGACTGAATAATTCATCCTTTTAAAAGGGGATACTTTTGACTGATCCTTGCCGTATAAAATAGAAACTTTCGCCCCTAGAATATAAGCGTTAATCTACATAAGGCAGGGGCCGGTTTTTCATGCTTGATAAACTTGATAATGCATTACGTTTCCAACAAGAATCACTCAGTTTATTGACCCAACGTCAGGATATATTGGCCTCGAATATCGCCAATGTCGATACGCCAGGGTATTTAGCCAGAGATATAGATTTTTCACAGCAATTAAAAAACGCTGTGGAAAGAAGTGCGCCTGAAAAAGGCCCTCTCACCCTGGCATTAACCTCCGGAACGCATATTGCAGGTTTAGCACCTGCAATTAATAACAATCAACTACTTTATCGTATTCCGGATCAGCCTAGTGCGGATGGTAATACCGTTGATATGGATCGTGAGCGTGTCAGTTTTGCTGATAACAGTATGAAATATCAATCCAGTCTAACCATTCTCAGCACACAAATTAAAAGCATGATGAGTGTCATCAATTAGGGTTAATGAGTGCCATGTCAACATTCAGCATATTTGATATTTCGGGGTCCGCGATGGCGGCCCAATCTAAACGGCTTAATGTCAGTGCCAGTAATATGGCCAATGCCGACAGCGCTGTGGGGCCTGATGGTCAGCCCTATCGTGCGCGGCAGGTTATTTTTCAAGTTAACAATGCACCAGGGCAAGAAATCGGCGGTGTCCGGGTGAGCGAGTTGGTAGAAAGCAACGAACCCGATCGCATGCTCTATGAACCGGGAAATCCACTTGCAGACGAGAATGGCTATGTTCGCATGCCGAATGTCAATGTCGTCAATGAGATGGTCAACACCATCTCGGCGTCTCGCAGTTATCAGGCCAATGTCGAAGTTATGAATACGGCTAAATCAATGATGTTAAAAACATTGACTCTGGGTCAATAAGGGACGGGGAAATGGCTGTTTCACCAGTAATGAGTAGTAGTAATACATCCGCTAACGAATCCAAAAGCGGTGGTAATAGTGTTGAGGATTTAACCGATAGTTTTATGACATTGCTGGTTGCTCAGATGCAAAATCAGGACCCAACCAACCCGATGGATAATAACCAGTTAACTTCCCAGTTGGCACAATTTAATACCGCATCAGGGGTTCAGCAACTCAATACCACATTGAATGCAGTCGGTTCACTGGTCACCAGTATGCAGCAGATGAATGCCGCAGATTGGGTTGGGCGTCGCGTGTGGATTGAGGGCGACTCGGTTGTTTCCCTGACCGAAGGTGGGAATCAAGAGTTTGCATTCTCGCTGGATAACGATGCCGACAAGGTTACGGTCACGTTAACGGATTCGCAGGGCAATGCCTATGCTGCCGAATTAAAGAATGTCAAAGCGGGTGTGAATAAATTCAGTCTTGATGACCTGAGTGGTTTCCAACCCTCCGAGCCGCCACCGGATATTGAGGGCGGATATAAAGTTTCATTCTCTGCCGCAAATAGTGAAGGTGGCGTGCCGAATATCGTTGCACTGAAACAAGCCAAAGTAGATGGCGTTTCATTCTCTCCTAGCGGTGCGGTGTTGCAGTTGGGATTAAATGGTAGCGCGACGTTAGGCGATATTTATTTCATTGAATGATCCAATTTTAGTATTTCATTTTTAGTATTCAGGAAGATTAACCATGAGTTTTTCACAAGGCCTTAGTGGATTAAGTGCAGCTTCACAAGCCCTCGATGTCGTCGGTAACAATATTGCCAACTCCCAAACAGTGGGATTCAAATCAGGTTCCATTGCCTTTGCCGATGTATTTGCCGGCTCACAAATCGGGATGGGGGTGCAGGTCTCTGCGGTTAACCAAAATTTCAGCGATGGCGTTTTGGGGAGTGGCAGTAGCAGCCTAGATATGGGCATCCAGGGCAATGGTTTTTTCCGTTTGGTGAATGAAGCCGGTCGCGTGTTTTATAGCCGCAATGGTCAATTCAAAAGTGATGAAAACGGCAATATCATGAATAACCAAGGGATGTTTTTGACCGGTTATCAGGCCACAGGTAATCCGCCAACAATCCAACCCGGTGCGGCGATAGGGCCGATTCAAATCCCATCAGGGCAGATGGTAGCACGCGCTTCTGATGGCGGTACTCTCAACGGTAATCTGGACTCCGGCACTACAGCAATCGATCAAACCGCTAATCCTTTTGATCCGGCAGACAACAAAAGCTACAACTCGGTAAGTCAGGTCGATGCTTTCGATAGCCTCGGCAATAAGCATACTATCAATATTTATTATGTGAAAACCGGTGACAACGAATGGAAAGCCTATTCCAGTAATACCACTTCACCGCTGTTGGATGGTAGTGGTGATCCGGTTTATCAAGAACTTGAACTGAATTTTGATACCTCAGGGCAACTGACCACCAATCCGGCGAGATTAAACATACAGGGTGCGGCCTTTAATGGTGGCGAAGCCTTGAACTTTGATCTGGATATGGCGGGCATGACCCAACAGGCATCCGATACGTCAATGAATAGCCCGACCACTACCGGTTATGCTCCCGGCTTAATGAATGGTTATGTTGTTGGGGATAATGGCCAGATTGTGGCCTCTTACAGTAATGGACAACAGCAGTTGCTGGGTCAGGTTGTGCTGTCGAATTTCACCAATCCGGGTGGATTGTCTTCTCAAGGCGATAACTGCTGGTCGGAGACGCCGGAATCAGGGCAACCCGTTACTGGTGTTTCCGGTACGGGGAATCTGGGGACGCTGTACGGTAATCGGCTTGAAGCCTCTAACGTCGATCTGAGTAAAGAGATGGTCAACATGATCGTCTATCAACGTAACTACCAGTCCAACTCACAGACCATTAAAACCCAATCTGAACTCCTTCAGATCCTGGCTAACCTCGGTTAACGGCAGACTCCTATGGATCGCGCAATATATACCGCAATGGGTGCGGCTAATGCCGCCCTCAACCGTCAGGGTGTGGTGTCAAACAACCTGGCCAATGCTTCAACGACCGGCTTTCGTGCACAGCTTTCGGCTTATCGCGCGGTTCCGATTAATGGCCCTTCTGTCGAAACCCGAACACTGGTGACAGAGTCGACGCCTTACCACGATGATTCGATGGGAACGATCAACCAGACTGGCCGTAATTTGGATGTGGCGTTACCTCAGGATGGCTGGCTGGCAGTGGAACTGCCGGATGGCGGTGAGGCTTACACCCGTGCCGGCAATATTGAAGTCGATAGTGAAGGCTTATTGACGGTCAGAGGGCTGCCGGTCATCGGCGATGGCGGAGCAATCAATGTCCCGCCGCAGTCAGAATTGACGATTGCTCCTGACGGCACTATTACCGCCCGTGGCGCAGGGGAAGAGCCTTCAGCACTGGCTCAGGTGGGGAGGCTGAAAATGGTGAATGCCCAACTTCAGGATCTACACCACGGTGACGATGGCCTATTTCATATCGCTGATACCTCACCCAATGCCGGGTTGCCTGAGTTACCGGCAGATCAGGATCTGCTGTTAATTCCCGGCGCGCTGGAAAGCAGCAATGTTAGTCCCGTGAAATCAATGGTCGACATGATAGCCACCGCACGTGGATTTGACATGAATATGAAAGTCATCAGTGCGGTGGATGATAACGAAAAGAAAGCTAACCAGTTACTGGCCATGGGGTAAGCCCGGGCAAAGAGGAATTTCAGTATGATCCGTTCTTTATGGATTGCCAAAACCGGTCTTGAAGCACAACAGACCAATATGGACGTTATCTCCAATAACCTGGCAAACGTCAGTACTAATGGGTTTAAAAGACAGCGTGCGGTATTTGAAGATTTACTTTATCAAACGTTACGTCAACCCGGTGCGCAGTCTTCAGAGCAGACGACTATCCCGTCCGGATTGCAGTTGGGAACCGGGGTACGTCCGGTGGCAACCGAGCGCATCCATAGCCAAGGGGGATTGACGCAAACCAATAACAGCAAAGACCTGGCAATTGAAGGGCACGGGTTCTTCCAGATCCAATTGGCCGATGGCACCACCGCTTATACCCGCGACGGTTCTTTCCAGTTTGACCAGAATGGTCAACTGGTGACCGCGAGCGGTTATCCGGTACAACCGGCCATCACTATCCCGCAGGATGCGGATACTTTGACCGTGGGTAATGACGGCATCGTGAGTGTCACCGTGCCGGGGCAAACTGCACCGCAGCAGGTGGGGCAGCTCACGTTAAGCACCTTCATTAACGATTCCGGTCTGGAAAGCATTGGTGAAAACCTCTACCGCGAAACCCAGGCTTCCGGTGCGCCCAATGAAACCACGCCCGGCCTGAATGGTGGCGGTAGCCTTCGACAAGGTTATGTCGAAACCTCCAACGTTAATGTGGCGGAAGAGCTGGTGAATATGATCCAGACTCAGCGCGCCTATGAAATTAACAGTAAAGCGGTATCGACATCGGATCAGATGTTGCAACGCCTGACACAACTTTGATAGCAGCCATAAGTCTGGCCTCTGCCTTGCAAGCAGGGGCCGATTTACGGTTGTTTTTGCCCGTAGTGGATGAAATGAAAAACCAGCCTTGTTCCGCCATATCCGAAATGAATACACCTCTTACATCCCCAAGTCTTAAACGTGGCCTGGGGCTGTTGTCGACCTCTGTAGTACTGACGTTATTGTTGACGGGGTGCGCTTATCTCCCTCACAAGCCGTTGGTCGATGGTGCCACCACTGCCAGCCCGTCGTCACCGGCAATGGTGGTCGCTAACGGGTCAGTTTTTCAGACCGGACAGGCGATGAACTATGGCTATCAGCCCATGTTCGAAGATCGTAGACCGCGTAATGTAGGTGACACATTAACGATTGTGCTGCAAGAAAATGTCAGTGCCAGTAAAAGTTCCTCTGCCAATGCCAACCGTAACGGCTCAACCGGCATCTCATTCGATACCGTGCCTCATGCGTTGAACGGGTTATTTGGCGGTGATAAAGCCAATGCGGCTATCAGTGGCAGCAATGATTTCTCAGGTAAGGGCGGTGCCGCCGCGAGAAATACCTTTAGTGGAACCATCACTGTTACCGTGCAGCAACTGCTGGAAAACGGCAACCTCAAAGTGGTGGGCGAGAAGCAGATTGCCATCAATCAGGGGACTGAATTCATCCGTTTCTCTGGGGTGGTAAACCCCCGAACCATCAGTAGCAGCAACTCGGTCATTTCTACCCAAGTATCCGATGCGCGTATCGAATATGTCGGTAATGGATACATCAACGAAGCGCAACAGATGGGTTGGTTGCAACGTCTGTTCCTCAACCTTTCTCCTTATTAATGAACAGCTAATGAAAACTTCATTTCTCACATTATGTTTGAGCCTATTTTGTACGGGCTTGATTGTTTGGATGCCACACAACGCTCAGGCAGAGCGCATTCGCGATTTAACGTCTATTCAGGGGATTCGAAGCAATTCTCTGATGGGCTACGGGCTGGTGGTTGGACTGGATGGCACCGGGGATCAGACCATGCAAACGCCGTTCACCACACAAAGCCTGAATAACATGTTGTCCCAGTTAGGGATCACGGTACCTGCCGGTACCAATATGCAGCTAAAGAATGTGGCGGCGGTGATGGTCACTACCGATTTGCCTCCGTTTGCCCGGCCAGGTGAGAAAATCGACGTTGTTGTCTCTTCGCTGGGGAATGCGAAGAGCCTACGCGGCGGTACCTTACTGATGACGCCGATGAAAGGGGTGGATAACCAAATTTATGCGCTGGCTCAGGGGAACTTGCTGGTATCTGGCGCAGGTGCGCAAAGTGGCGGTAGCCGGGTGCAAGTGAATCAGCTAAACGGAGCGCGGATCAGTGGTGGTGCGACTGTTGAACGCGAAGTGCCGGTTAGTTTTGCTAACGAGAGCATCCTGAGATTACAGCTTAACGAAGAGGATTTTTCTGTTGCTCAGCAAATGAGTGATGAGATAAACCGGCGTTTCAGCGGGGCCGCCATTGCTGAAGACTCTCGTACCATCAAGCTGTTCACGCCCACGGACAGTGCGGCAAAAGTGCGCTTTTTGGCCGCAGTACAAGATATTCCGGTTCGAATTGGGGTGATGGACGCCAAAGTGATTGTTAACTCCCGCACCGGTTCTGTGGTGATGAACCGCTATGTTTCTCTGGATGCTTGCGCCGTGGCGCAGGGGGATTTAACCGTGGAAGTCTCCCAGACCAATGAGGTCAGTCAGCCAGACACCCCATTGGCCGGTGGACAAACTGTCGTGACACCAAACACGCAGATATCAATTCGTGAGCAAAATGGTCATCTGCAACGCGTGAATACCAGTGCGGATCTGAATAGCGTAGTGCGAGCGCTTAATAGCCTGGGCGCAACACCAAATGATCTGATGTCGATCCTGCAATCAATGAAAAGTGCCGGTTGCCTGCGCGCCAAACTGGAGACTAACTGATGAGCAGTTCAGCACTCTCTTCAGGGGCGGCGTTTGATGTTCGCAGCTTGGATGCTCTGAAACGCGAGGTAAAAAGCAACTCTTCGGAAGGAATAAAAGAAGCGGCGAAGCAAATGGAGGGCATGTTTATTCAGATGATGCTCAAAAGTATGCGAGATGCTTCTTTTAAAGATGGTCTGCTACATAGTCAGGCATCGGATATGTTTACCTCGATGTACGATCAACAGATATCACAAAATATTGCCGATCAAAGTAAGATGGGATTTGCTGACTTGATGGTTAAGCAAATGGGGGGGGAAACGACAGCGGTACATAATACGCCCGGCGCCTCCCCGGCTCCTTATAGCCTGAACCTGGATTTACTCAAGCGGCAATATGCAGCGCCATCGCCACCGGCTCAGTCGCAAGATGAAGGTGAAGCGATACGCTATACGGGTAAAGGCGAGAAAAATACCAGTTTTATTTCCCGCATGTTAGGCCCAGCTATTGCCGCAGCACAAAAAAGCGGGATTCCTCACCAGCTTATTATTGCTCAGGCAGCACTTGAATCTGGTTGGGGAAATAAGGAAATTGCAACAACAAGTGGTAAACCTAGTCATAACTTATTTGGCATAAAAGCGACGCCGGATTGGAAAGGGGATACCACGGAAATAATGACAACAGAATATATAAATGGCGCGCCACAAAAGGTGAAAGCGGCATTTAGAGTATATCCATCTTATTCTGAAGCTCTGTCAGATTATACCTCGCTGTTAATGAATAATCCCCGTTATCAAAATGTTGCACAATCTGCTTCACCAGAACATGCTGCTCGGGCATTACAGTCTGGGGGATATGCCACCGATCCAAGTTATGCCAAGAAATTAATAAGTATCATTCAGCAAGTGAAAGGGAATATTGATCAGGGCCTGAATGCCTATAAAACCGATCTTTCTTCATTATTTTAGCAAATGAAGGTTTAGTTTATTTTTGAACAACCGATAGATTATATAGGTGCGAATTTTCCTACGGAATAATCCTGGTGAAACTCGCTAAAGAATTTGCAGAGAATACAATGTCGGTGATTTATGAATCTTATTAATTTGGCCCAGAGTGGGCTTAGTTCAGCACAAGCGGCACTTAATGTCGTCGGCAATAACTTGAATAATGCTGTAACAGTAGGGTATAGCCGACAAAGTATTATGCTAGGCCAGGCCGGTGGCAAAACCACGAATGCTGGCTTCTTTGGCTATGGTGTTCAGGTTGACGGTGTTCGGCGTGCTTATGATGGATTTATCAATAATCAATTACGAAGCGCGACCACAGAATTTTCTGCATTAAATGGGCGTTACCAGCAGCTTAGCCAAATTGATAACATGCTGGGAGATGATACGAATAATATCTCAGTCACCATGAATAATATCTTTGGCGCGCTGGAGAAAGTGAGTAGTGACCCGGTAAGCCAGGCTGCCCGCCAAGGCGTATTATCCCAATTCAAAGCCATTTCTTATCAGTTTAATAGCAATAGCAATACTCTTAACGGATTGGAAAAAAGCACCAATACGCAGATTAGCCAAAGTGTATCTGACATCAATGCCGGGGCAAAACAGCTCGCAAAACTGAATGAAGAGATTGCTAAGATCTACGGTCAGACTGGTGAGCTACCCGCTGATTTACTTGACCAGCGTGATTTAGTGTTGGAGCAAATCAGTGCGCAGGTGGGGATTCGGGTCAATGAGAATCCAACCACTGGCCGGGTTGATGTCACTATGGCGAATGGCATGCCATTGGTTAATGGTGATCGCTCTTATCAGCTTGAAGCATCAGCTTCGCCAGAAGACCCATCTAAAACTATCGTCTCATATGTAGATGCATCGGGTAATAAGATGCAACTGGACGAGGAGCAAATGAGCTCCGGCAGATTGGGTGGGTTGTTTAAATTCCGTAATGAGGACTTAGTTGATGCCCGCAACCAGTTAAACCAACTGGCATTGCAGATGGCCAATAAATTCAACGAGGTTAATGCGGCAGGTTTTGATCGCGAAGGGCTGCCGGGCGGAGATCTCTTTAATATTGCTGACCCTGTTGCCATTGCGAACCGAAATAATACCAGTGATTCCACATTAGACGTCAGCTTTACCGATATCAGTCAGGTGAAGGCTGAGGACTATACCTTAACCTATAAAGGCCCCGGCGCGAATGATTGGGAAGTACAAACCAGCGCTGGCAGAACGATTACGCCAACTATTGGTGCCAATGGTGAATTAGAGTTTGATGGTATTTCCATTATGCCTCAGGGAACACCAGAACCTAATGATAGCTTTGTTTTAAACCCGGTAGCGGGTGTCGCAGGGTCACTTAGCGTTGCTATTACTGATGTGGATAAAATAGCGGCCTCAAGTTCATCCGATCCTGATGAGCAAAGTAATAACGAAAATATCAAAGATATGATTGCCATCAAAAGTGAAAACTTGGTTGGCAATGCAACTTTGACCGAGGCTTATGCCAGTTTGGTGAGTTCAGTTGGTTCATCAATGACGGCACTTAAAGCAGATGCGGCAACGACAGGGAAAGTTTTAGACGCTGTTATTCTTCAGCAGCAATCCGTTTCTGGCGTTGACCTGAATGAGGAATACATGAATTTACAACTGTATACCCAATATTATCAGGCGAATGCGCAAGTGCTCCAGACGGCGACAACGCTCTTCGACACACTATTGAGTATTAGGTAGCCCCTCATTGTTTACTGCGGCACGAGTAGTTTGATAATAGATTAAGGAAATTTCGATGCGTCTTAGCACCCAGTATATGTATCAGCATAATATCGATAGTTTGTCGAAGGCGATGACAAGCGGCAATGATATTTATATGCGCTTATCCGCCCAGCGAAATTTATTGACGCCTTCTGATGATCCCGCTGGGGCTTCTCAGGCTGTCATTTATCAAAATGCGCTGTCAAATATGAATCAATTCGATACCGCTCGTCTTTATGCTAAAGATGCGTTGCAACTCGAAGATAATGTTCTCACTTCTTTGGGCAATATTTTAACCAAAAATTTGAGTGAAAAAATTGTTGCGGGTGGCAACGGTGTCCATTCTGATGCTGACCGGCAGGCGCTGGCGACAGAATTACAGGGCATTCGCGATAACATGTTGGATTTGGCTAACAGTACCAACAGTAGCGGCCGCTTTATTTTTGCCGGCTTTAATACCGGAACCCGGCCTTTCCTGCCAGATGGTTCCTATGTCGGTGGTGACTCACCCATGACCCAAATTGTGGCTGATAGCACTGAAATGCAAGTCGGGCATACCGGGCGTGACGTCTTTATGAGTGGGTCTGCTGACGATCTGTTTGTTCAGTTAGATAAAGCCATCGCGGCATTGAATACACCTGTAGACACTGATGCTGATCGTGAAGCGCTGCAACAAACTCTGGATAGCGTCAATATTTCTATCAAGAAAGGGATTGATAATCTCGGTAAGGTGCAGGCACAAGTGGGGACCAGTCTCCAACAAATAGATTCTCTTGATCTTAGCTCGGCGACACAAAAAATTAATCTGGAGTCACGGCTGCAAGAAACCGTGGGTTCAGATTACGATTCAATTATTACACTAATATCCCAATCTAAAATGACTGAATTCGCTCTTAGCTCTTCCTTTATGGTATTTCAGAGCATGCAAAAAATGTCGATATTTAATATGTGATATTAATTTTCAAAACTTTACATTGTTAAAATTATTGTTCTTATTATTTAACTTATTTGTGAAGGTTATTGTTGTAATAATTTACTGATTCTTTATCTCTGCGAAATGTCAGCAGCAGTTATCTGTTGTGATTAAGGTTAATCATGTTTAAAAAATTGAAAATATCGACAGGTATTACTTGTATTCTTAGTGTCTTCGTTGTGTTCTTGATGCTGGTAACGGCATACAGTTTGCTGAATTCTATTTCGAGTAAAGATAACTTTAATCGTACTTTTATCGCAGCAGATAATATGAACGGTATGCGTGACTCTGTTTTTAACCTTTATAGTGGGTTAGCGCATGTTAATGCCTTGATGCTACAAACAAATCTTAACCGAGTTGTTGAGCCAGCATCGATTGAGAATGCTAAAAGTATTCTCGCCAGATCCAAAGAGGCAATGGCGACATTTATGTCAACGCCGTTTAATTCGTCTGAAACTGAACATGCCGCTGCCGAGTTGAATCAACAGTTTGCGAAAGTATTAAATTTCTCAATTGAAAAACTGAATTACATTGCCAATCCCAGCAGTATGCCGGACACCCTGGATAGCGAAATGCATGAACGCGTTGTCCTACGAGAGAAAATAGATATTTTTGAAGTTGCTGCCAATAAACTGAACAACCAATTTACCAATCAGGCAGAAGAAGATTACCACGAGATGATCTTCATGGCGGTAGTGGTGCCGATCACCTCAATTATCTTATTGCTGCTGGTTCGTCTTTGGTTAAAGCGCGCCCTGGTTATGCGCATGGTACAAACGTCGCAATCTATCAAAAAGATCGCCAGTGGCGATTTGAGTGAAGCTATTGATGTTGGGGACGAAAATGAACTCGGCCTGATGTTAATTGAACTGGAAAAAATGCGTGTATCGCTGACTGGCACTGTTGCGGGTATCCGTGATGGCGTGACCCGTATTTATAGCAATGCGCAGGAAATAGCACAGGGTAATACTGACCTGTCAGCACGAACAGAAGAACAAGCCTCGGCATTGCAGCAAACTGCAGCCAGCATGGAAGAGTTAAAAACAACGGTGCGCCAGAATGCCGATAATGCCCATACCGCACGTCAGTTAGCAGAAAGCGCCAGTCTTAATGCGGGTAATGGCGGCAATGTCATGACTAACCTCGAAAATATTATGCAGCAAATCACCCAGAGTTCGCGTCAGATTGCTGATATCAACAGTGTCATCGACAGTATCGCAAATCAGACGAATATTCTGGCGTTGAATGCAGCAGTTGAAGCTGCCAGAGCGGGTGAGCAAGGTCGCGGGTTTGCCGTTGTCGCAGAAGAAGTTCGCAATCTGGCGAAACGCAGTGCTGATGCAGCCAAAGAAATTAACCAGCTCATCACCACCAGCGTATCCAATATCAGCACCGGTTCTCAGCAGGTTGATCAGGCGGGAATGGTGATGAAGGATATTGTGAATTCTGTAACTCAAGTAACTGATATTATGGGTGAAATAACCTCAGCCTCTGATGAGCAAAGCGCCGGTATTAATCAGATTGCTCAAGCCGTAAATGAGATGGACCAGGTGACGCAACAAAATGCTGCGATGGTTGAAGAGGCCGCAATGGCAGCCAATAATCTGGAAGTGCAGTCAGAAGCGCTGGATGGCATTGTGTCTAAATTTATTATCCACCAATCTACCGCTGAAAAACGAGTGGAACGGGAACGCGAAACAAAGGCCCCACGTTTTAGTTCTACATCCACTAAAAATGAACCTGAAATGAACAAAAATACAGCGGAAGGGCAGTGGGAAACCTTCTAAATGAGACGGTAGTTTCATTTAGCGGTGTTAATCAGTATCGCAGGTGATAATTTCATTAATGTTGGATATTGCGCGATAAAGACAAAATTTAAGTTCCGGATTGCGCAATATTGTATCGCCTTATCAGGCTATTTGATCTCAGATTTATCCTTAATAATATCGTACGTTTTTTGTAGGCTGGATAATGTAATTGTGAATGGTATTTATACCCATGATGGTGTCGTGCAGAAGGAAGAGTTGTGGCCCAAATATGGTTTTTTGGTTCGGCATGAAGCTCTACGTTTACAGGCTCGTTTACCCGCCAGTGTAGAGCTTGATGATCTTATTCAAGCTGGGGCCATAGGGCTACTGACTACGATCGACCATTTTGACCCTAAGAAGGGAATAGGATTAAGCACTTACATTACTCAGCGCATTCGCTGGGCGATGTTAGATGAACTGCGGGAGCGTGATTGGGTGCCGCGCCGGGTTCGTAGTAATGGACGTGAAATTGCTGCCACTATTCAACGTATAGAACAAGAAAGTGGTCAGGTAGCAACCGAAGCTGAAGTTGCTGCAAGTATGGGGGTGACGTTACGTGAATATCAACAAATGTTGGCTGACACTAACACCAGTCAGCTCTATTCTCTGGATGAATTACAAGAGGAATTCTCAGACAGTGTAGAGCAGCCAGATATTCAGAATGAAATGTTGAATCCCTTGCATGAAATAATGAAAGGAAATTTAACTAAGCAAATTAGTCGAGAAATAAAAGCACTGCCAGAAAGAGAACAACTTCTTTTGAATCTCTATTATCAACAAGAGTTGAATATGAAAGAAATAAGTGTGCTTTTAGATATTACGGAAACGAGAGTTAGTCAGCTACATAGTCAGGCAATTAAACGATTGCGCGCAAGATTAGATGCTCTAAGTCAATGAATTTATAATGATATAATATTTTTATTGATTTAAATCATTATTAAACCAAGAACAGAGTTTAATAAAAAGGCTTGGTTTAATTAGGGGTTTATTTCAATGAAATATTCATTTGTTAGAGTGCATGATAATTAAAAGTTGAGCTTGCCGAATAAAGTGGTTATTATATTGAAACAGTGTTCCTCTCACCGTCTTTTGCTTTGAAATATTAGGTACGATGAACGGTCTCTGCTTTTTGGCATATTAATGTATTGAGTCTGACGAGGGTCTGGTAGAGCAATATTTGATTTCAACATGATAAATGAGCGTGGCGATACAGAGTCATGTTTTACTTTCATGATGTATATAACCAATAAGGCGATAAAGATTATCCTATTGTTAAAAAGATTATATCTAACGTGATCGATACTCTAACTGTAGGTTTAATTTATTTATCAAATTTCAGCAGATTAATTAACATTCATTCATGCTGTCGGTGAAATGAATATGGTAACCGAAAATGATTTTAGGAAGTAATGTAGGAGCTGTCGATCAGCAGTTACAGAGAATCCATGACATCAATTTGTCCTATTTGTTATTGGCTCAACAATTAATTAGAGAAGATAAATTTGCGGCGGGCTTTCGCCTGGGATTGACGGAAGCGACTATTGATACGCTAAAAGAATTGTCACTCCCTCAGTTGATAAAACTGGCATCAACCAACCAGTTGATTTGTCGTCTTCGTGTTGATAACGAAATTGTTATTGATAACTTGACTAAAGACTCTCGTATTGAGGCTTTGCAGCAGATCCATACGGGCATCATTTTGTCCACCAATCTGCTTAATTCGCTTTCTGAGCAAAGCATCACACCAACTTAACGGGGTTAGTGATTATGACTGAAAAAAGTATATTGCAGGAAATTAAAGAAGTACAAATTGCAATGGAGCTAATTTCTTTTGGTGCTCGTATGCAAATGTTGGAAAGCGAAACGAGTTTGAGCCGTAGAAGATTATTACGCTTGTACAAAGAGCTCAGAGGATGCCCGCCGCCTAAAGGAATGCTACCTTTCTCAGAAGACTGGTTTATGGCATGGGAACAAAATATTCACTCATCTATGTTTTATAATATCCATCTTTATCTGCAAAAGACTGAGCCTTGTAGACCTATAGAAGCAACTGTAAAAGCCTATCGATTATATCTGGAACAATGCCCACCTCAACCAGGTGAAAAGCAAGTTCTTGGCTTAACTCGTGCGTGGACACTATTAAGATTCATCAATTGTGGAATTATAGAACATAAAGAGTGTTGTATTTGTGGTGGGGGATTTGTGGTAACGAGTGAACATTCAAAAAATCCTTTTACCTGTAGTTTATGCAGCCCACCTTCTCGTGCAATTAAGAAATGTAAAACGCCTGATTCACCAGAAGAGAACCCCCTTATCGTATAAACGATAAGTCGTTAAATAGATTTTAGTCATAAACAATAGTATCAATTTTATTTGGTACGGCTGCCCCGTTTCTAAAATTTATGACAACCAAGCATTTACAAGCATTTAGGTGTGGTTTGAGTATTTAATTATTAAGGAGTGTATGTGCTAGTCATTATTGGTTATTTGGTTGTCATTTTGACTGTTTTCGGTGGATTCAGTCTCGCGGGGGGGCAACTAGGTGCACTTTACCAACCAAGTGAGCTTTTGATTATTGGGGGCGCAGGAGTAGGGGCTTTTATTGTCGGTAATAATGGCAAATCAATAAAAGCCACATTGCAGTCACTGCCACATTTATTCAGAGGTTCGCACTATACCAAAGCGCTTTATATGGACGTTCTGGCAATGATGTATTTGCTGCTGACTAAAGGTCGGCAGAATGGCCTTATGACGCTGGAAAATGATATTGAAGACCCGCAGAACAGCGCTATCTTTACCGCTTATCCACGCTTGCTTGCAGATCGTGAATTAATGACGTTTATCATTGATTATTTACGCCTAATGATAAGTGGCAGCATGAATGCTTTCGAAATAGAAGCATTAATGGATGAGGAAATTGAAACCTGTGAGCATGAACATGAAGTGCCCGCTAATAGCTTAAATGCTATCGGTGATGCCTTACCTGCTTTTGGTATTGTTGCCGCAGTGATGGGGGTGGTGAATGCATTGGCTTCCGCAGATCGCCCGGCTGCTGAATTAGGTGAGCTGATTGCTCACGCCATGGTGGGAACCTTCCTGGGTATTTTGCTGGCTTATGGATTTATCTTGCCACTGGCAACGTTGCTACGCCAAAAGAGCAGTGAGCAGCTCAAAATGCTGCAATGTATTCGCGTTACCTTGTTGTCGAGTATGAATGGCTATGCACCTCAGATCGCGGTTGAATTCGGTCGTAAAACACTCTTCTCCTCTGAGCGTCCAACCTTTGTTGAACTGGAAGAACATGTCAGAGAGGTGAAATCCTCGGCAAACAGCAGCGCAACGGATAGCCCGTCATGAGTAACCAGCGGCAACCTGTAATTATCGTTCGTAAACGCAAGCGACATAAACACGGCCACCACGGTGGCTCCTGGAAGATTGCTTATGCGGATTTTATGACTGCGATGATGGCTTTCTTTCTGGTGATGTGGCTGCTCTCTTCTTCCACGCCTCTGCAACGTGAGCAAATTGCGGACTACTTTAAAATGCCACTGAAATTATCAGTGGCACAAGGTGATAAAAACAGTTTAAGCAGCAGCCCGATTCCAGGTGGCGGCGATGATTATACCCAGCAAGATGGGGAAGTTCTCAAGCAGACGTTGAATAAGCTGGATAAGCAAAAGAGTACGGTCAATTTAAAGCGTGCTCACCAGAAACTCGAAAGTTTGATCAATAACGATCCTCGTTTAAGTCATTTCCAATCGAATCTTCGACTTTCCCTCACCGATGACGGGCTGCTTATTCAGATAATTGATAGCCAAGAGCGGCCGATGTTTAAAGTGGGTAGCAAGGAGCTGGAGCCTTATATGCAGGGCATTCTCCAGGCATTGGTTCCGGTGCTTAATGATCTTCCCAACAGAATCAGTCTGACAGGCCATACAGATTCATTACCTTACGCCAGGGGTGAGGTGGGGTATAGCAACTGGGAGCTGTCATCTGACCGCGCCAATGCATCACGCCGTACCTTGGTCGCTGGAGGATTGGCGGATAATAAGTTCCTGCGCGTTATTGGCACAGCGGACATGATGAACCTGGAAAATATTAAACCGGATGACCCTATCAACCGGCGGATCAGTATTTTGGTCCTGAGCAAGGATAAGGAAAAGTCCATTTTGCAAGAAGATACAGTTTTGCAGAATGCGTCTGATAATCAAGGTAGTGAGAAAATAATAACAGAACTGAAAAAGATGTCGGCCAGTGAAATAGCACCAATTGAGGTGGCGCCGGCGGAAACAGTTCCTGCTAATTCTATACAGGAAAAGGTTGAACAAGATGGACGTGAGTGATTTTTACCAAACCTTTTTTGATGAAGCTGATGAATTACTGGCTGATATGGAAAGGCATCTTTTAGAGCTTGATTTCATTTCGCCGGATAAGGAAATGCTGAACGCGATATTTCGCGCTGCTCACTCGATAAAGGGGGGAGCGGGGACCTTTGGTTTTACGGTATTGCAAGAAACGACGCACATACTGGAAAACTTGCTGGATGACGCCCGGCGTGGGGAACTGACGCTAAATAGCAACATCATTAATCTGTTTCTGGAGAGTAAAGATATTATGCAAGATCAGCTTGATGCGTATAAATCCTCGCAGGAGCCTGACCAGGACAGTTTCCAATATATTTGTGATGCTTTGCGCCAAATTGCGCAAGAAGATAAACAAAATAGCGTAGCGGTAGTCGCTCAATCTGAGCGACAAGTCACGCCATTACCCGAGTCTTCTCAGTGTCAGCTTAGGGTATCGATAAGCGCGGTTCCTGCGGGCGATAAAGCGGTTTTACTCGAAGAGTTGGCCAATCTGGGTGAGGTAGTCAGCCAGCAACAAGAGGCTGATGTGTTACATGTCCAGTTACAGACCACGACATCTGCAGACGATATCCTCGCCGTATTATGTTTCATACTCGAACCGGAACAGATAACCATAAAGGCCTGTGAGCCAAAGCTCAACGCCGTGCTGGATGCACCAACAGCACCGGTTGACGCCATCGCGCCAATACGTGAAGAGCTTGCCAGAGGAGAGAATGAGCATCAGCATCAGCAAAAAACATCAGCCAATACTCCGGTAGCCAGGCCAAAACCTGCGGCAAAAGCGCCAGCTGCGGAGTCAGGTAGTCTTCGGGTTGCGGTAGAAAAAGTCGATCAGATTATTAATCAGGTCGGTGAACTGATCATTACTCAAGCCATGCTTTCCCAGCTTTCTGGTGTGCTGGACCCCGCCTTACATGACACCTTGATCAGCAGTATTGGTCAGATGGAGCGTAACGCGCGTGATTTGCAGGAATCAGTGATGTCCATCCGAATGATGCCGATGGAATATGTGTTTAGTCGCTTCCCGCGTTTGGTTCATGATCTGAGTGGCAAACTGGATAAAGAGGTTGAGCTGACGTTAAAAGGCGGATCAGCTGAACTTGATAAAAGTCTGATTGAACGAATTATTGATCCCCTGACTCACCTGGTTCGCAATAGTCTGGATCATGGCATTGAGTCTATTGACGCACGTTTGGCAAAAGGTAAACCCGCCAAAGGCAATTTGACGCTTTCGGCGGAGCATCATGGTGGCAGTATTGTTATCGAAGTGATTGATGACGGCGCAGGTTTAAATCGCGAAAAAATATTGGCACGCGCTCAATCTCAAGGGATTGCGATTAACGAAAACTGGAGTGATGAAGATATCTGGATGCTTATTTTTGCCGCCGGTTTCTCCACGGCAGAAAAAGTCACCGATGTTTCAGGACGCGGTGTGGGTATGGATGTGGTGCGCAGAAATATCCTGGCAATGGGCGGTCATGTTGAAATTTATTCCGAACAAGATAAAGGCACTACCATCCGCATTATTTTGCCACTCACATTGGCTATTTTAGATGGAATGTCGGTGCGTGTCGGCGATGAGATCTATGTTCTACCACTCGGAACTGTCATGGAGTCACTCAAGCCCTCCGAAAATGCACTGTTTCGGATGGCGGGCGATGAATTGATGTTACAAGTCCGGGGAGAATATATGCCCCTGGTTGAGTTGCATCAGATTTTCGATATTAAGAGCGATTTCACACTAGCCAATGACGGTATTGCCGTTATTTTGCAAAGTGCTGGCTGTCGCTATGCATTACTTGTCGATCAATTAATTGGTCAGCATCAGGTTGTGGTGAAGAACCTTGAACTTAATTACCGCAAAGTTCCGGGTATCTCAGCCGCGACAATTCTGGGTGATGGCAGCGTGGCATTAATTCTTGATGTGGTTGCGTTAGTCACTCTTTGCAAAAATAAAACCGCAGCAGAAAAACAACATTAATTTGTAGCGATTGAATGAGGTAATTTGATGAACTTCTCGGGAATAGAAAAACAATTTGGTGATCAAAATGTCGGTCAGGAGTATTTGGTCTTCACCTTAGGAAATGAGGAGTATGGCATTGAAATCCTCAAGGTTCAGGAAATTCGGGGCTATGACCGTGTAACCCGAATTGCTAATACACCTGACTTTATTACCGGGGTGACCAATCTTCGCGGTGTTATCGTTCCTATTATTGATCTTCGGGTTAAATTTCAACTGCCCTCTGCGGATATAAATGATAATACCGTCATTATTGTATTAAATCTGGCTAATCGTATTGTCGGTATTGTTGTTGACGGGGTATCAGATGTGCTGTCATTAAATGCTGAACAAATTAAACCTGCACCGGATTTTTCTACCACACTTTCAACCAAATACTTGCTAGGTTTAGGTACACTGAATGAACGTATGCTTATCCTGGTGGATATAGAGAAATTACTCAATAGCGAAGAGATGGAGATTGTTGAGCAAGTTGCTGAGGCTGTCTACGAGTAACATCATTTCAAAATGTGTGGCAAGGATAAAGTATCCGTAATATGTAACGGGCAAGGATACTACTAATATAAAAATAATGAAACACCAAGCATAATGGGTTTTAGTATCCATGGCATTTCTCTGTCTACCGTTGGATTTGTCAGAATACAGAAAATAATTTGTGAGGTGTTTTTATTAAAATAATAAGTTAAGAAGGATAATAATTTTGTTCCCATCTATCAGTGTTAAAAAGGTGGTGAAATTCCACCTTTACGTCATTGTGCTTTTCTTTATTATTCTGGCAGGGTTAAGTTTAAGAACCTCTGATATCTCGCGAGATAATTTTGATAACACCATTAAATTACACAACCGTTCTGCTTTGGTGAATAAGGCACTGTATAAACTGATGGAGACGCGTGGTGATGTTCTCTTTATGAAAACCGCGATGTTAACCAATCAGGTGCCAAATCAGCAAGTCATTAACTCTATCAATAACAATAATAAAGAGATCCGAAGCATTGTCTCGCAATGGATCAAAGAGCCAAAAATGGCAACCTATTCTCAGGAGTTGTCAGAAAGAACTGGAGCCATCTTTATCAAGGTTCTGGATAATTACATGGTTTATCTTGAAAACCTGCAACAAAATACCTCCGTTATTGATGATGCCGATGCGCTTATCGTGCAATTGGAAACCTTAATTGCCGAGTACTCGTCGATTGCTGATAATCTGATGCAAGAATTTGATGTTAAAGCAGACTATTTGCATTACACATTGGTAATTGCTCTGGTCATTATTACTGCACTCTATATCTTGCTCTACCTCTCATTTATTCGATATATCACTAAGAATATCCTCAATCGCCTTTCTGAAGCTGCGCAGATTTTTTCCGCCATCAGCAAAGGGCAACTTTCTCGCAAAGTGTCACAATGCGGAACTAATGAAATAGGAAAGTTATTTGCCGCGATTGAGAGTATGCGTTGTTCACTCGCGAAAACGATTGCGGACGTTAAAGAGATAGCCATTAATATCAAGCATAGCTCGGTTGAGATAGCCGAAGGTAATAATGATTTGTCTTCACGTACTGAAGAGCAAGCCAGTGCGTTGCAGGAAACTGCCGCCAGTATGGAACAAATTAAAACCACGGTTGAAAATAATACCTCCCATGCTCATGAAGCCAATAAACTGGCGACAGACACCAAAGCGATGGCCGATAGTGGCTCCGTTATCATGGTTGATGTGGTGCATTCGATGGATACCATTGCCAGCCATGCCAACCAAATTTCCAATATTATTAAAGTGATAGACGGTATTGCCGGTCAGACCAATATTCTGGCACTGAATGCTGCGGTGGAAGCGGCGCGCGCCGGTGAGCAAGGGCGTGGTTTTGCGGTAGTCGCAACCGAGGTGCGCAATCTGGCACAGCGCAGTTCTGATGCCGCGAAAGAGATCAGAAATCTGATTGAGCGCTCGGTGCTGGATACTCAGGCCGGTAGCAAACGTGTGGATAGCGCTAAAAATACCATGACGGAAATTGTGGCGATGGTGAGCAAGGTCAGCGACATTATGCAGGATATCACCCAGGCTTCTGAGGAGCAGACGATGGGGATCCGCCAGGTGGCGGTGGCGATTAATCAAATGGATGTGGTGACACAACAGAACTCGGCATTAGTTGAAGAGTCGGCGACCATCACCTCAGTGATGAATGAGCAGACGGCCATCATGGAAGAGATGATGTCAGTGTTTCAAATTGAGGAGTCGCGCGAACCGGCCTAAATCGAACCTGCGATAGATAACCATTGTTAGCCACATCAGGGAATAGTATTAGCGGCAGACTTTTCTGCCGCTTTTTATTATATCTATCCACTGCTGATTATTTACCTCTGCCAATCATTAATAGTTCTGGCTGCTAACTTCTAGCACTTCACTTATATCTACCAATAATTCCTGGGTGGTTTGCAGCATTAAGCGGTTGGCGTTGGTGAGAGAATAGTCAGCGCGGGTGAAAGTGTCACTTTCATTTCAATCTTATTATCAAGCAAGAACTGGAATGCTGCGCATTCACTATTTAATATTAGCTCGATACAGGGTTCTTCACCGGTATAGCGATTGACGATAGTTTTGATATCTTCTTTAATCTCGGTCATGACATCATAAAGCAAGGCTTTGCTTTCATCTGTTATTTCCTTCATTAGACTTCCTCTTTGATTGTTAAATATAGTTGCCTGTTTCGTTTTGGATAAAACGATATTGTCTTTCCCTACCGAGATAGGGGGTGGGTGACATAAGTCACTGCTGCTTATTTTATCAATAGCGAGAGTTTGGCCGCCAGACTGTATTTATCTTTGATGTAAATAGACCGATGGTTGTTTTAATACCTTAGTCATAAAAATGGATTAATATCATTTTACAGCATCTGCGTGTAAAAATTATACATTTAATAGCGAGGGTTATACAGTATTATTAATAAATAATAGGCAAGTCGCATGGCGTTATGAAATAGAGTAAGAGATTAGCTTGATGGTCACCGACAAAATAAAAATCCCCCCAGCCGATAAAGGTTGGGGGGATTAAAAGGTTCACTACATACACAGAACCTGGAGGGTATTAAGGCTAATTAGCGCAGCAGAGACAGTACGTTCTGTGGTACCTGGTTCGCCTGAGCCAACACGGTGATACCGGCTGATTGCAGGATGTTTGCACGGCTCATGTTAGACACTTCAGAAGCGAAGTCGGCATCCAGAATACGTGAACGGGATTCAGTCAGGTTGTTGACTGTGCTGTTCAGGTTGCTGATAACCGAGTCAAAACGGTTCTGCGAAGCACCCAGGCTGGAACGCAGTTTATCAACCATAGCTAATGCGTCATCAACCGTACCCAACTGACCAGCTGCACCATTTATTTGCTCCAGTTGCGTGTCAGATGCTGCGCCACCCAATGTAAATGCGACTTCGGCTGGATCACCTGCACCTGTATCTTCAGCAGTGAAAGCAGCAGTTAAGACATTGCTGACTTCAGTGCCATCAGCCTTTTTACCGATAGCCACAAATGAGGTCGTGCCATCCTCGGCAGTAATCATATGCACTTTACCGGAGCCACCAGCGCCAAATGCTTCAGTTTCCATAGCGGTAATGTCTGCAGCGGTTAGTACGACATCAACGTCGTCACCACTGTCTGTACCGCTTAGCGTCATACCGGCAGCGACTTGTTTCACCGTCACGACCTCAGCGCCTTCCCCGCCGACAACTGCAAAATCCAGCATCCCCAGCGTTTCAGCATTCATCTGGCTCAGGTTGATATCAATGGTCTGGCCATCGTTAGAACCCACCTGAATGCTCAACGTCTGCTCTTTGCTCAGTACTTTTACGCCGTTAAACTCGGTCTGTTCAGAGATACGGTTGATCTCTGCCAGACGTGCGTCGATCTCATCCTGAATCGACTGACGGTCAGATTCGGAGTTAGTGCCATTCTGCGCCTGCACGGTCAAGCGACGGATATTCTGCAAGTTATCATTAACTTCGTTCAGAGCACCTTCAGTGGTCTGCGCAATGGAGATACCGTCATTGGCGTTACGTGAAGCCTGAGTCAGGCCGGTGATGTTCGCGGTGAAGCGGTTGCTGATTGCCTGACCAGCGGCATCATCTTTAGCGCTGTTAATACGAACACCTGAAGACAGACGCTCAATTGCAGTACCCAGTGCAGACTGAGATTTATTCAGGTTATTCTGCGCTACCAGGCTCAGGGAGTTGGTATTAATGACTTGTGCCATGAAATTTCTTCCTCATGTATTGATGGATAATAATGCAATCACTTTGCAATATGTAATGCGTATTTCGTTCGCATATTAAATACATCGGCATGAAAAAAATTCTCTAAATTAAATTTTATAATTTTTTTATTTTAAAAGTTGAGGTGAGAAAACCCTTATGCATATTTTATGCAGTGAGTTAATCAATAACTAATTAAAAATTAATAGCTATCAATTGAAATGCATACAAGTTTGTC
>NZ_CACVAD010000033.1 GCF_902726545.1 Yersinia artesiana
CTTAAAGGCAGAATAAAAATTATTATTTTAAGATAGGGGCATATAAACCATCGTGGCTAAGAGAAAATCTACTGGTACCATCTGGGTTGTCCTACTGATTGTTGCTTTAGGGCTGATGACTGGGATCCCAAGAGAGGCGTGGATTGCACTGAGTGCGGCTATCTTATGCATGTACTTTGTCTGGCAGAATCTCAAAGGCACCAAGCGGCCCGCAATCCCGGCGATTAATACGGATATGCAAAAAACGGCAGCGGTTCCTGATTTGGGTGATTATCAAGTCGCCTCTTCGCAATTAGAATCAGAACAAACCAGCGCCCCAGATGAAGTCAATAAGAAACCCACGGTTGATGAAGAGAAGAAAACCAAGGCAAAACAACCTGATGTATCGCGGGGTTCTTTGGCTCGCGCATCCTGGCTCCGTCCGGGAGAGTTGGCGGTGGTTGCCGGAATAAACTTACCCGATGGTATGATTTATATTGGTAATAAATACAAAAGTAATCGTACCGGTGCAGAGCCAGCATTTATTAACCCGTCAATGGATGTGGCGACAGAAGAAATAGATATATCATTGCCGCTTATTGATAGTGCCCCGGATTACTCAACTTGTTCGCCTGAAGCAAGAAAAGGGTATTTACAGTGGTTAGCCGAAGGGCGTAAATCACCCACCGCAGATATTGGTTATGTTTTCTTATTTTTCTATGGCTTAGAGCATCGGGTACTGATTGATGCGGCCATCGACCCGATAGCTAAAAAAGAACTCCCTATCATTGAAGCTGAAATTAATCGCTTGCTAAATATTTATGGAAAAAATAACGCATTTAATCATTATGCGCAGAATTTATTAGTTTATATCTCCCGAGTGAATATAGATGAGAAGCTCTATCTCTCTGCTCCTCCTGCTACGCGCGAATCTTCAACTGAACTGCCGTTAGCGTTATTGGTTGGATTGGGGCAATTAGCCCTTGATCAGAAACCACTACCGGCCCCATGGGCTCTCGCCTGGGGAGAGGCTGATCCGGCAATTAACCAAAATATCTCCATGGCGCATTGTGCGAATGTTTTTGCCACTCTGTTCTGTCGGCGCTACCAGGAGCGATATGGCGACGGATTTTTATTACCGGTTAATAAAACCAAGCTGCAAATATTCTATCGCCCAGCGTCAGCGGGTTTGATGGGACAAGAATTCTTCCAACAAATTGCCGACCTACCCAATGTTGCGGTGTGTAAAGCGCATCGCGATAAGCTGCGAGCACTATTTGAAGTATGCCAACAAGAGCTTGCTATTTATAACCGCTTTGCCAGTGTTAATCCGAAGAAAAAAATGTCACTGGAAGGGCAGTTATTAATGCCAGAGGCATTGTGGTCTGTGGCCTTAAAAACCGAATTAGAGAGTATCAAAGCCCGGGTCGGTTACGGGTTATTGATGGTCACATTGGGTGAGTTGTTTCTGCAACTCAGTGCCGCCTGTGGCACCAAGCCATTAGAGCGCTTATCGCGCAGCCATGTAATGGCATTAACTTATGCATTAGCTTCTTTGCAAGTGGGTATTGAGCCTGATGTTCGGGCCGATAACCGCACCCCGGTATTGCAAGATACTGTTGCACTATTTCCAATTGAATCGCTGGCTGCGGAGTCAGCAACCTTTGATACCTACCGTGTCACGATGCTGACGGTTGAACTTGCTTGCGCTGCGGTGATGTTTGATGGAAGTATCGGTGAACCTGAATCGCTAATATTGACCCGGCATATTGATGCCTGGGGCTTTTTGAGTCCCGGTCAACGGATGCGGCTAAAGGCCTATTTGCAACCGGGTATTCGGAAGAGTAATACACTGCTGGCGCTGAAAAATAACTTAGAGCCGCTCTCACTGGAAAATCGCCGAATTATCGCGCGCTTCCTGGCTCACCTGATTCAGGTAGAAGGTACTATTACGCCACCCGAAGTGAAGTTCCTTGAGCGAGTATATAAACGTTTTGGTCTGGACAGTAAATGGGTTTATACCGATCTTGATAGCCGCGCCACGCCAATGACATTGAGCCTACCGTCGGCGACTATTGATGTGGTGACGGATGTTGATCGCGTTAATCTGTTGAAAAAAGAAAGCCAGGAGTTAGTGACATTACTTGAGGGGCTGTTTGTTGCACCAACGGCTGCGGTGCAAACCACAGAAGAAATTAATCCGCGTTCGATGGCAGCAATTACCGCTCATTTATCTGATGGTGTGGTGACATTCTTGAAATTACTGATTTCACGTGATGCTTGGGAACGTGAAAAATTGGTGGATATTGCTGCTGATATGGAAATTAAACTAGAGGATGCGCTGGTTGAAATTAACCGTAAGGTATTAGCTGTGTTTGATACTCCGTTAATTACCGGTGATGCCACTATTACCATAGATCGCGATATATCCGCTGCGCTGCTGCTATGAACAGTATCTATACACCAACCGCAATACTCGCTACCATAGCGCGCCTAATAATGCCAAAAGTCAGAGAGACAAAGTAATGAAATACCAATGGATACTGTTCGATGCGGATGAAACTCTATTTCACTTTGATGCTTATCAAGGGTTAAAGCTGATGTTCTCACGCTTTAATGTAGATTTCTCCGTACAAGATTTCGACCATTATCAGTTGGTTAACAAACCGCTCTGGGTTGATTATCAAGACGGTAAGATATCAGCAGCCGAATTGCAAAGTACGCGTTTTGCAATGTGGGCTGAAAAGCTGGGTGTGACGGCAACTCGCCTCAACAGTGAGTTTTTAATTGCTATGGCTGATATCTGTTCACTGTTGCCTGGCGCGCGTGAGTTAGTTGATGCCTTGAGCGGTAAAGTGAATATGGGCATCATTACGAATGGTTTCACCGAATTGCAGACTATCCGATTAGAACGCACCGGGTTAAAAAATGTGTTTTCTCCGTTGATTATCTCGGAACAAGTCGGAGCGGCTAAACCCGATGTGGCGATATTTGAGCATGCATTTAATTTAATGAATAACCCTGCGAAAGAAAATATTTTGATGGTGGGAGATAACCTCCATTCGGATATTCAGGGGGGGATCAATGCGGGTATTGATACTTGCTGGCTTAATACCAGTGGCGCAGTGGCGGATGATAATATTGCACCGCGTTATCAAGTCAGTTCATTGGCCGAGTTACAAAAGTTATTACTGGCATAATTCAGTTCATTCTATGAAAAGGCCGCTAGCGATATATTATCCATAGCGGCCTTTTTACTTTTAATTATTTTCAGTAAAGAACATCGGGTTATTATCCCTGATGCGGCATTAATGAGGGCGTTCCGGCAAAAGCCGGCTTATTGCTTTGTAGGGCCTGCTCATCCTGACTGATACTTCCGCTATTGGCCGCCCAAACACCTTCTTGTGTTTTCGTCACGGCTTGGTGCTGAGTATTCAAGTCTTGCCCAACGGCGGCAATATGGGTGGTTTCAGTTCCGCCGCTATTGTCAGCCCACGGAATTTGCGGGTCAGCAGCGCGGGCGATATTCATGCTCGCTAAAGCAACGATGGCAATGGCGAATGCATATTTGATTTGAGTGTTCATAAGATACCGGCTTATTGAGTAGTAAATTCATGGTCTGCCCGCAGGCAGAATCTTCTCACTCAGGCGAATAACTGTCGGGGGAGATACCCTATAAGCGTATGCCTCTACCACGGCGTCTATTTAGCTACGGGTGCTATATGTTGCATATTTGTATATTCAAATGTAATTGATATTGACGATGGGTAATGTAATGTGTGCGTGATAAATTTAATGAAGAATCTGGCATCTTATACTGAATGACGTTTTTACCGACACGGCCATTTATTGACAGCAGTGTCGGTAAACTGTTGTGACAATATCGCCACTGCAAATAGTGTCACCGCTGATTGGCGACTAAATCTTCAACTTGATCAAAAATAGGCATTTCAGAGTCAAAGCGGCATACCTGAAGTACATCTTCGAGTTTTTCCAGTTGGCTTATCATTTGCTGCAAGCGCTGATCATCTAATACTTGCAACCAAATACGGCTCTCTTCACCACCGGCCAACGGCATACATAATATTCCTTCGACGTTAAAGGCGCGGCGGGCGAATAAACCACAAATATGCGACATAACCCCAGGGTGGTTGCGCACTGTTAACAATAGGGTGACACGTGCAGAAGAGACGAGTTGACCAGTCATATTATTCACCTCCAATCATATCGATATTTGCCGCACCCGGCGGCACCATGGGATATACTTTTTCATCCACATCAATCAGAGCATGAATAAGTACCGGGCCAGGACGATTTAATGCCTCATGCAATGCGCTATAAGGATCACTGGCGGTATTGAGATCACAGGTTGAGAAACCAAATCCTTCCGCAATATGAATAAAATTAGTGCGATAAGGGTAGTCGGCGGCAAAAATTCGCTTACCGAAAAACAGGTCTTGCTGCTGATGAACTAACCCGAGTGACTGGTTATTCATCAAAATAATCTTAACGTTAAGTTGCTCTTCCGCAGCCGTTGCCATCTCTTGAATATTCATCATCAGGCTACCATCACCGGAAAAACACACCACTTTTGCTTGCGGTTTGGCCAGTGCGGCGCCAATTGCCGCGGGCAGGCCAAACCCCATGGTGCCCAACCCACCGGAGGTTAACCATTGGCGCGGGCGATGCAGAGGATAGGCCTGAGCCACCCACATCTGGTGCTGGCCGACATCGGTGGTAATGATGGTTTCATCATCCAATGCAGCGGCGGCGGCACGAATCAAACCATAGTGACACAATGGATTTTCGCTGTTGGGCTGATTGAATGGGAATTCGCGTTGTATGTCGCTAACTGTGCTACGCCATTCACTGCGCGCTTGTGTTTCGATCAAGGGCAGCAAGTGGGTTAATACCTGCTTGATATCCGCATTCATCGCCACATGTGGCCGGCGAATTTTACCCAGTTCAGCCGGGTCGATATCAATATGAATGATACTGGCATCAGGGCAGAACTGTTCGGCTTTTCCGATAGCCCGATCATCAAATCGCGCCCCCAATACAATCAATAAATCCGCTTGCTGCATGATGAAATTGGTGGATCGCGCAGCATGCATACCCAACATGCCTAATGATAATGGGTGGTCAACCGGCATGGTGCCTAATGCCATTAGTGTCATGGTGGTGGGCAAACCGGCTTGTTCGGCCAGTTGTATCGCTTGCTCATGAGCCTCGGAACTGACGATTCCGCCGCCGAGATAGAGCACCGGTCGCGCAGCGCTGTTGATCATTTGCGCGACGGTTGCAATGGCAATCGGGTCAAGCGGGCAGGGCTTATCGGCGAAGCCTGGCTCCGGCAAGTTATCAAGTTCGATTTCCGCCGTTTGTACATCTTTGGGAATATCAATCCATACCGGGCCGGGGCGACCCGATTGTGCAATGCGAAATGCCGCCGGGATCACCCGTGTCAATTCGCTGATATCGCGCACCAGATAGTTGTGTTTGGTAATAGGGATCGATATGCCGTAGGTATCGACTTCCTGGAATGCGTCAGTACCAATCATGGAAGATGAGACTTGTCCGGTGATGCAAACCAGTGGAATCGAATCGAGTTTGGCATCGGCGATTGCGGTGACCAAATTGGTGGCACCAGGGCCACTGGATGCCAAACAGACCGCAGTTTGTCCCGTGGCTCGCGCCATGCCCTGAGCCATAAAGCCGGCACCTTGCTCATGCCGCGCCAGCACATGGCGAATAATACGACTTTGCCCCAGAGCATCATACAGCGGAAGCGCGGCTCCACCGGGAATGCCCGCAACAGTGGTAATGCCTTGCTGTTCCAGCAAACGAACGATTAATTGGGCGCCTGTATAACGCATGGTTATATCCTTCATCAGGGCCGGTAGCTAACAGAGTGGGGCTAAAAAGAAACCCCGCTCGGCTGGCGCCGGCGGGGTTTGGGAATCTTTCTGGATTCGGTACCCGTTACGGCGCGCTGCCGACCACTACCACCACCACGCGCACGACGACTACCGCGTCAACATGCGCGGCGTTTAGTAGAGCGAAATGGGTAGTGGAATAGTTCACGGGGTATCTCATCAATAAGTGTGGTTAGTGTAATAAGTAAAATAAGTGTTGTAAGCCTTAAGAGATAAACACGCTTTCATAAAAGGTACAAGCGCGCCGAACAGCAAGAATGCAAAAATTGAAGATTGATCACAAAGTGATGCAAGATGATATCAAGTGAATGATTAGTTAATTAATTGAAAATTAAAGGGAATTTAACGCAGGAAAACATCCTTCCCAGTATGGCACCGGGAAGGGTGAAAAAGAGGTTATGACACCGCTATCGGCTGGATGGGTTTTAATATGGCCGCTAATTGCGCTTGATGCTGCTCGCTGATTTCACTGCTGGCGGAATAACCCTCATTGTGAATAATCATTTCACCTAAGCCAACTAACCAGTCATAAATATAAAAAGCCGTGTTATTGATCGGGGTGGGGGCCAATTTGGTCAGCCTTTGCGCTGCGCTTGGCGCTGATAATGATGTCGGAATGCGCGCAAAAATCTTATAACCCCGGTTAATGCGGCTATCTGGCCGCTGAGTTTCACTGATTTGCAGGAATCCCAGCCAGGCCACGAAATCACCCAACACCGTCAGGGCGCGTGAGACTTGACGATCAGCCTTAGCATCACGATGCAAACTAACGTGTTCATTGTCAGCCAGTATGTTAACCAATTGCCCGGTAACATCTAATCGGATGCTGGCGGTTATTAACTCAGCGACCAGCAGCTCAATAGTCGGTTTGGTGATCCCCAATAACTCAATCAGCGGCCCATTATCAGGTAACTGCCGCAGGTGATTAACCCAGTAGCGTTGCACATTTGTGGCGTATTGCGCGTCATTATCCCCACCAGATAGCATCGCCGTTGGCGTTGGCTGTTCAACTGATAAAGATGCGTCGCTGAACAAGTCGATATCAATGCCAATGCTGAACGGATCGTGATGACTGTCACCCGAAGTCATCAGCTCAGTAACCCGATTTTGTTGTTGCAAATACAGCGCTCGCAACTCATCCCGCGCAGGCAATAATCGCTCCAGCAACTCGCCATGCAGGCCGGTTCGCGTTTGCAGTGCTTTAAGCAATGTCTCTGCGATGCGCTGTTTTTGTTGTGATTCATGGGTAACAGGCTGACACCAACTGGCCAGCATGTTTTCGGTCAGTTCCCGTTGCAGTTCATTAAGCTGCTCGGTGATGCGTTCGGCCTTAATATCACGGTGAATTTCTTTGGTCAGATAGCTCACCATCCGCTCAATACCGCGAGTATCCAATGCTAGCAGAGTCCCCCAACTGCTATCACCGGGCTGACCAACATAGCGCTGTACCGCTTCATCATGGTTTTTCGTACCCTCTGCAGCAATACGCTGGTCAAACGGTGTTAACGCCCAGATAAGCCCCGGATTACGGCGTGAGCGCACTTGGGTATTTTCACCCTGAGACTGTTTAACCCAATAATCCAGTGACTTACCCACAGCTTTAACGTCACTACGGTGGCTCACTGCATTACAGACCAACAGCATATTGATCTGTTGCTTATCGGTATAACGCTCAAGGAGATAGGCGTTTTTTGCCCATGATAACGCCGCCGCCAGTGCATAGGGCGCATGCGATACCTGTGTTGGCGTATCGAATTCATCACCAAAATCGGGGAAATCTAATAATTCTACCGATTCGAATACACTTTCAATGGCAGACATCCGTAATGGGATCTGTAGCTCTACCGCTAAAAACGTTAACTCAGCCAGTGACAACGTCACCGATTGACCGATGATAGTGTCTTTCACTGGCAGCACTTGAATCTGAGTATCAGCAGGGGTGTTCAGGTCATTGAGTGTGGCGACATTCATGATGCCGTTGGCGGGCAACAACATGTCATCAACTAACACACTGAGCGGGGCCAGCAACTGTGGCGCGCTATCCAGATGCTGTAAGGTATAGGCAAAATGGCGATAAGCATCAGTCAATGGCTGTGATTCGGCCCACAGCAGCGAGAATAACATAGCCCGATCATCAATTCGTAAATAAGGTGCCAATTCAATGGCGACCGGCCAGAAATGCGCTTCTAATCTCTTTTGGCGTGGCGCGTCATGGCGAAGCAGATAATCCCACAGGCTAATGACATCATCAGCGGTTATCCCGGCAATCGCGCTCTGTTGCTTGCGCATCGTCAATTGCCGGAGATGATCGGTAATATGTTGCTCACTCAGTGAGTGCTGTACCACCTCTTGTTGACTATCGTGCAGATAGGCACCCAGCACTATTTTTGCCAGCTCAATTTCATTCAGTAGCGAAAGTTGTACCGGATGAGTTTCATGATTGATCGCTACCTGATGACTAAAGCGCGTCACCAGACCACTGGCCTGATAGCCGGGTTTGATTTGCTGCCAAAAGTTAAGTGTCTTTCCTGCCAGAGTGGTTGCCAACTGACCGTTTTCATCGGCAATCAGCGCTGAAATCAAATGCTGTTTTCCGGCAGGAGATTGCCCAAAAAAGCCAATACTCATTGGCGTTAATGACATTTCAGCCAGATGGCGGGCTTTATTACGCTGGCGACGCAGTTTGACGGTCAGTTGATCCGCTTCAATATCCAAACGAATGGCATGTTGGCGCGTCGTGTTAATCCAATCAATTGCCTGATCAATGCCTTGGGTAACCTGTTGCAACTGGCTATTGAGCTGTCGGCTGGTTAATGATTTCATTTTTTAAATACGCTCCCACTATCAATCCAATAATGGGTTGATGCTGAACCATTGCTGGCGAGTGTGTTTAGCTTAAGACGCAGATGATGCGGTGGCACACGGCTGCCGTCTTGCAGTACCGCGTCGGCTATCTCAAAACGCTCCGGGCTGCTGTTTTTATCAACGGCACCTTTAGCGAGTTTCAATCTAACGTACAAGGCACCGTCTCCGGCAACTTTACGCGCCAGTTCTTGATCGACAATCGACAAGGTATAGAGCGGGGATGCTGGCCAGCGGTCATTATCAAGCTGGCGGAACCCCAGACACGACGTGCCTCTGACCTGAAAGCGCGCGTCAGATGGCAGGGTAAAATCCGTACTATCGAGATCGATATCGCGATAGTAGACATTTTCATCGGTCAGGGCATCGTTACTGCCCAGCATACCAAGATAGCGGATGGTCGAATAAGGCTGGAAGTCACCGGCTTTGAAGTAAAAACCGGCCAGCCGTAAATCAAGTGACAACAAACACAGCATCGCCCCCACCGCAGCAGTGGATTTAGGATTATCGATGCGGCCCTGTTTGTTAAATGGATACCAATCGTTGGTATGGTATCCATCCAGCGAAAGAATACGATTATTCGGCAACGGCTGTAAGTGACGGAATAGCGCCTGAATGCCGGGGAAGCGCGAAGGGCGTCCCGTCAATAACAACACATCGCAACTGTAGAGCGACACCACTTCGGACAGCGAACGCAGGTTTTGCGTAATACTCATCCGGTTAGATAAGAACTCGCCGTGCAGTTTGCTTAATTTCAATACCAGCGGCACCTGCAGGATATCAAATACCCCTGCATCGGCGGCCAGTTCGCGCTGAACTTCGCTGTTAATGTATTCCAACACTTTCGCTGTTGGTTGCTGCGATAATAGCTCACCAAAGCTGGCATCGATTTCTGCATTGGTATCCAGTGGGTCAAAGCTTTCATAAGCTTCCAGAATAGCCCGGCCCACGGGCATAAATATCTGTAAGGTGGCTTGCTGACGTAACGCCGATTGCCCATCCATTCGGCCATCATTACCGAACAGTTTATCCATCAGTGCATCAGTATTGGCGATGGCAACTTTCTTCAGCCGAGCCTGTAGCGCTGGCAAAATATAGAGTTGAATGACATCTAACAGAATATCGTCACCGGCGACTTTAAACCCTTCACGGAACAATAAACGCGGGCTGATTTTGACATTATTGCCCATGCCATCATCCAGCCAGTATTGCGTAATGGCCAGATCCGTGGTGCCGCCACCAATATCAATGGAGGCGATGCGTAGGGTTTTCCCTGCGGTTTCGCCCGACTCCAGTTGCTTGTCTGGCCGTGCCATACTGGCAAAAAAGGCGGCAGTACGGCCACCGAAGTTAACCTGAGTTTCGTTATACAGATAAACCATCTGACCACAGGTGGCTTCATCCCATTCCATCTGAACCGTTGGCACCAAGACCTGGCTTTTGGCGCGGTCTTGCTCAGGGACCTGTTTTTGTTCAAAGATAAAATCATCATCTGCCGGATGCCACCCCATGGATTTCCACACCAGAGCAATAGCTTCATTCATCCGGCGGCGGAAAATCTCCCGTTCGGGTTTGGGCATGGCTGACGGCAGAGTAAGAATAATGGCCCGTAGCTGGCGCGGGGCGTTAGCATGCGTCATTTTCAAGCGCTGTGCTGCACTGTTGATTTGCATCAGCGCCTGCGCCAGTAACTCCGATAACATAAAGGTCATCAATGAGCTGCGGCTATAATGGGGCGAGAATACTGGCAGCCGCTCATCAACTGGCACGCTGTACAAGGGTTGGCCGTCATCATTCACCAGATGGGTCAGCGGCAATGCGGTGGCTAGGGGTTCATGTAGTTGCGCAGTTTGCGTTTCATTGAAGCGCCAGCCTGGGGTATAGGTTTCTTCATCCCACAGGTAGCGGCGTGGGCTGGAAATACCGGTAGAACCTTCGGTACCCAATCGCTGTAGCGCCATACGGCTGGCTTCATTACCAACACGGGTAATCGACGGCCAGACAAAGGCATCATCACGGCCACTTTCAACTGAAAAATTCTGCTTGCCGAATTTAGCTTGGGCAAACTCAACCCGGCTCTCAAACAACTCATTATAGAGGTGGTGTGGCTCACTCAAATCGCGGATTTGCAATTCATAGGTTTGTTTCAGACCATGACTTTCGTCGCTACTGTCTTCCACCAAAATACCGCAGGTGTGGGAGTTACCGACATCAAGAATAAGGTCAACATTCACCGCGGGTTCTTGCAGGGTGCTGGTATTGATTTTGATCTCTGGCACACCCATTTGACTGCCGAGTAATTCCAGCAAATTAAGGTAGTGGGCTTGATATTCAAACTCGCGCAATGATGCACTAATATGGCGAGCGGTGCGTTCTTCCTGCTCAGAGGCTTGCTGAATAAAGACTTCGCGCAACCAGCCATCCACCCAGGTCAAATCAAGAAATTCAGCTAATTCTTCATTATGGTACGCCAGCGCGAAACTTAAGCCGGTTTTGATATCGTTTTCATTGGGCGCGAGATATTCGTTAGCATGGCCTTCAGCGTAAACCTTGGTATCAAAAGCCAGGGTAACCCGTAAGGTATTACCATCTTGATCCGGCTTATCCAGCACTAAAATTTGTACTCTGGCCCAATTATCCGGCCCATTAACGAAGCTGCGCGGCGGATTAAAACGCAAGAACGGCAGGGGGAGCCAAATTTTATTCAGCAGCTTGAGTGACTGTTCCAGCGGGAAGCTAAATTCCGGTTTGACAATTTCAGGGGCCGCACCCGGCACCATCAGTGAATATTTGCCATTATGTTCATGGTAATTCAACCGTAATAGCGGGCCATTGGCACTTTTGCGCACAAATTTATTCGGCAATTCGCTATCAAATTCAGGTTTTAATGCGAAGTCCAAAAACTGGATGCCACTATTCTGAATCAGCGAAATTTTCTGTTTATAGTCAGTGATCGTTGCCAGCATAATATTATTTAGTCTCGCGCTTCATCGTCATTGGAAGTGTGGTATTGGCGTCATAACGGCCTTTGCAATCAGCAATACCGGTCAGACCTTGCTTACAGACGATCTCAGGCATTTGATATTTTGAACCATCACTACACTGCGCCCTATAGCGGCTGTTAATCACCAAATTCCCCGACTTCATCAGTCCGGCGGTTATATTGGCCTGGCAGGTGACGTTGTCACCGTGGGTAATTTTTACCGTGCCTTTACCATTTTTAATCTGATATTTCAGGCTCGGTGCTCTACCGGTCTGGGCGGCTTTAATATCGGGACTGACGCGCCAGTTGCCATTAAGGAAGGCGGTCGAACCCACCTTGACCGCATCGAACGGGAGTACCAGCGCATTTTTGCTCTGCGCAGCAGTTAATTCCGGCGCAGCAACCGGTGGTTCTACTACCACCGGTGCTGGCGGAACAATGGTGGCATGTTCCAGCGGAAGTTTTGGCTCCAGCAGCGGCGCAGTCATCTTGATAACCGGTGCGCTGGCTTCAGGCTCGGCTTTATCTGTCACGACAACCGCTGGCTTAACCTCAGGCGCCGCCAAAGCCCTTTCCGGTATTCCGCCACTGAATTGCACGATTAAGGCGATAATTAATGCCACAACGGGCAATGCCCAGCTAAAGCGCAGCCAGCGAGGTGTTTTTTTCTCTGGCAGCGAGGGCGGGACAGGTTCTGGTGGTGGCTCGATGACTGGCGTAATGGCGGCTGGCGGCGCTGGTTCGCTTATCGCGGTAACCGGCGGCGTTACCGGTGTGAGTGGTGCAGCGCTCAGTGGTGAGAACGTCGGCTCAATAGCTTCAGCCGTTTGTCGTAAGCAATCAAGTGGGTCAGTTCGTGTTTTCTGATCCTGACTGACAAATCCCCAAAAAGTCAGTACCGGTTTGCCTGCCACCAGATAAACATGATTCTGATCGGGAAATTGCAGGGTTTTGGCCAGCAGTACCCCGAATAACCGTTGGGCGGCCTTATCTGATTTTTGCGCACGCTGACATAAATCATTGGCACTGGAGAGGCAGGCAGACAGTTGTTTTATCGCGGATTTTCGCTCTGTGGTGCTGGCCGCACCCCATGAGGTGACTTTACCGTCAATTGGCGCATACCAGTCAATACGGTCACCTTGCTCATTGAGCTGCGGGATCGCCAGACAATCGGCAATCGGCTGCTGTTTCTTGAGACGCAATGCCTCTCTAATCTGAAGTGCAGCAGCATAAACCGGTTGTCCGTTTTCGCCCAACGCCAGAATATCGTCCAAACTACCACTGCGTAAAAATGATTTCGCCACGCAAAAGAGACCTTTTCAAAGCAGAAAATAAAGTGTTATCTGCGACAGCGACTATTTTAAGGTCAGCGAAGGGGAATCAAACGTGAGAATAAGTGGCAAAATGGGGCGTTGTTTACCAGTAAAGTGGGTTCTCGGGATTTACCCTGCAACGAAACTGGTTTTTCCGTTACAGGGTATTATTGACTGACCCAACGACAACCGACGTGACAACACCTGTTGCAATAGCAACATTTAATCAATATCAGCACAGTAAAATAGATTGGAACGCCGCGTTAAGTCAGCTATTTTTTAAAATAAATAAGCTATTCTATCAATAAATTATTATGTCAGACTCTCAACCTGTTTTGTTGTTTGTCTTCTGGCCACAATACCTGCGGTAATAAAAGTGAGCAGGGCAGAGAGCAATCCGGTGGCAATCCAAAATATGGATAAGGTATGGAAATTATAAAGTGTTTTGCCTGCTTCTATCACCGAGGTTTTATCAATAATAACCCCGGTAATAAACTCACCTAACCCGGCACCGGCATAGCTGGCAATGCCAATCGTGCCCAGTGCCGCGCCCGCGGCCTTCTTGGATGAGATATCAACGGCAATCAAGCCGCCCAGAAAACAGGTTAATGCGCCGATGGTGGCACCAAAAATAATCATCGCTAATATATCGGTATAATGATTTCGCGGCATAAATATCATTAAAGCAAAGCCCAAGGTATTTAATAAACCTATTATTCCGGCCATAACACTGCGATTACGCGGAAAGAATTTGTCGGATAAAATACCGGCGATAATAGTGCCAAATATACCGGCAATCGCATTTACCCCGATGATGCCAGAGGCTTCCAGCGTGGTATATTGTTTCGCTTGTTGCAGGAAGAAAATACCCCAAGAATTCACCGCATAGCGGTCGATATACATAAATGCTGACGCTAATGCGAGTGTCCATAATGCCGGATTACGCAGTGACCACAGTTGGCTTTTTAATACCGAGGTTTTCTCTTCAGTGACACTTTCTGGTTCATTGCGAATCACACTGATAGGCGGGTAACTGGCACTTTGTGGTGAGTCAGTCATAAACAGTAAAATCAGGACAATCCCCACCACGCCCAGCATGGCGGTGGTGAAATAACCAAACTGCCAGCCAAAACCGGCAATCACCGCCGCAATCACCATATAGGTCACCGCCTCGCCGATATTGTGTGCCGTTGACCAAATGGAGTAAAAGGTTCCCCGTTCTTTATCGCCATACCAACGGGCCAATGAAACCACACAAGGGCCGACTCCCATTGATTGCGCCCAGCCATTAATCCCCCAAAAGAGTGTCAGCAGCAGGGCATTGGTGGTGGTGCCCATCATAAAGTTCATACCGGCACTGAGCAGCAGCCCCAAACTCATAAAGCGCACGACATTGGCATGGTCAGCAATAAAACCATTAACTAACTTACCGATGGCGTAACAGAAAAACAGCGCCGAACCAATCATGCCCAACTCGGTTGGGGTGATGCCAATTTCCACCAATGCACTTTTGGCGACGGTAAACGAGAGACGGCAAACATAAAACATCACATACGCCACCGTCATCGACAAAAACGTGCCCCAGCGCAGGGTGATAAACTGCTTCTCATTAAACACCCCTTGCGGGGCTATCGCCGGTGCAGCTTTAAAGAAAGCGAAAATACCAGACATAATTTCACTCCAGATAGCGGATAAGCAAAATGCACGCTGATTAAGCATTCTCCCGAGATTCCGTAAGGGGAGCGATTCGTCCTTAATCTTGTGGTGAGTGTGTAGGGTACATAATCAGAATGATGTTGCTGTTCCAGACAGTAAGTTAGTAGTAAGTAATAAGTAGTAGTAGGCACCGCCCACGACTTCGATCAGCTATGACTTCAGTGGTTGCTTAACAAATTCAGTTAGTTGCTGATAAACCTGTGGGTTGGCCATCAAGACCACATTGCCTTTTTGCAGCCCGCCATCAGCCAAAAAGTTATTGGTTATGCCGCCGGCTTCACGTACCAGCACGATCCCTGGCAGGCTGTCCCACGCATTCATATGCGGCTCGTAGTAGCCAATCAGCCGCCCGGCAGCCACCTGCGCGGTCATCAATGCGCCGGATCCACTGCGCATAAACATGCCTCCGGCATGCAGCAGGTGGTTGAGAAAGGGCAGGAAATCCGCTGGCGTGACACGGTGTGAGGTGCCAACCCCCATCACTCCATCGCGCACATCTTTGCCCGGATGAACCTGGATAGATTTGCCATTGAGAAATGCACCGCCACCACGCTGAGCATGAAACAGTTCCTGATGATTGGGATCGTAAACCACACCAATAACCGGTTCGCCATCGACAATCACACCGACCGAAACGCACCAGGTATGCAGCCCGTTCAGGAAGCAGGCGGTACCATCTATCGGATCGACCACCCAGGTACAAGCAGCATTGGCATGGCCGCCGCCGGTTTCTTCCCCCAAGAAATCATCCATTGGGAAGCGCTGTGCAATCATATTGCGGGTCAATGCTTCGACTTCACGGTCAGCCATACTGACCACATCCTGCAAATCATTGCCTTTGTGTTGTATCTCTAACTCTTGCCGTTGCTGGTAAAAACCGAATGCCATAAAGCCAGCCGCTTTCGCCACATCACAGGCAAATTGATAGCGGGAATCAATGTCCGCCGCGCTTAATCGGGTCATATCAAATACTCCTTGTTAATTTTTGCACTCGTGTGCAAATCAAGAAACTCAGATAGCCGGTAACAACTCTGCTACATGATAATGGCGATAATGAAAATATTATTCCGTGATCACTTGCACATAAAACAAATCATTCATTTTATGCGGATTGTCGAACAACCAATTCCACTGGAATGGTCTTTTGTACCGAGGGTTGTTCAAAGCGACGAATGCGATTTACCAGTAAATTTACCGCAGTTTGCGCCAAACAGTCGGTATCTTGCCGGATAGTCGTTAATTGGTAGGCGGCGTAGGTTGCCTGTGGGATATCATCGAAACCGATAACTCGCACCGGTTGCTGGGGCCGATGGCGGTGTAAATAATCCATTGCACCCATTGCCAGCATATCGGTGGCGCAAAATAATCCGTCGAGGTGAGGGCATTGTGCCAGCAAAGTGGCCGCCGCATCCCATCCAGCCTGATAACCGCCGCTGCCACAGAAAACGGTGCTGAGTTGCCGCCCATGGGCGGTTAATGCTTGCTCAAACCCCTGATGGCGCTGGCGGGTACTGAAGTTGTGGGCATTTTCACCAATAAACCCGACGGCCGTCACCCCCTGAGCTAACAGATGATGGGCCGCCAGGGTCGCACCTTGCGTATTATCACTGCAAACCTGGTCTGCTCCATCCAGTTCGGTCTGGCGATTGATCAAGGTGACAGGGATTTTTCTGGCAAGATACTCTTCGGCTAACGAGAGGGGTGGAGCGCCAGAGGTCAGGATCACCCCGGCCACATGGTAACTCAGTAACTCTCGTAGCTGAGGTTCCAATTGCCTGGGGTCATCGGCATTCATCAACAGCGGCATAAACCCTTGAATCGCCAGATGATGGGCCAATGGCGCCAGCAATTTACTGCGGAATGGGTTATCAAAACCCGCCGTCACTAATCCGATAAAATTACTGCTGCCGGTTATCATTGAGCGCGCAATAATATTGACCTGATAGCCAAGTTCTGTTGCCGCCGCCTGAACCCGCTGGCGTGTTTTTTCTGAAACAGAGGCTCCGGGCGTAAAGGTGCGTGAAACCGCGGAACGAGACACACCCGCCAGCCTGGCAACATCACTGGCAGTAACCCAACTGTTTTTTGCTTCGCTCATCTTACTGGCTCGGTATTGTTTTGCGGTGGGCGCTTGCGGCAAGTATACGTTTCTGTCGATGTTGAATCATTAGTATTTTCACGCTAAGACATTTAGATTATCAAAACAGTAAATCAGATTGCTGACACAGCCAACGGAAGGAAATACCGTGAATCAATCACAAGCGACAACTCATCTCTCGGCCGTTGAGGCAATAGAGAGGCTGGAGACATTATACGAAGCGGCGCTGAGCGCATTGCGTGATGCTATCAGCGCCTATATTCGCGATGGGGCTTTGCCTGATGTGGGTGACCGGGCGAAGGGCTTATTTTCATATCCACAGTTGAGTGTCAGTTGGGATGGCCAATTCCGCGATCATCAACGCACCAGGGCTTATGGCCGTTTTTCGCGCACCGGTCAATACAGCACCACAATCACCCGGCCAACACTATTCAAAGAATATCTGACTGAACAGCTAACATTACTCGAAAATGAGTACCATGCGGTGTTTGAAGTGACACCGTCACAACAAGAGATGCCGTATCCCTTTGTTATCGATGGCTCTGACCTGATTCTCGACCGCTCGATGACCGCAGGGCTGGCCCAGCATTTCCCGACCACCGATTTAGCTAAAATCGGTGATGGCATCACTGACGGTATTGATATTGCTGGCGCAGATTTCCCGCTATCGCATTTTGATGCGCTACGGACAGACTTTTCCCTGGCACGACTCAAGCATTACACCGGTACACCGGCAGAACATATTCAGCCCTATATTCTATTTACCAATTACAGCCGTTATGTTGATGAGTTTGTCAGTTGGGCCTGTCAGCAGATCCTGGATCCCTCCAGCCCTTATAAGGCGCTATCTTGCGCCGGTGGCAGTTACATCACCGCTGAAACTGCCGAGCCAGAGAAGACAACATCCGATTTGGCATGGAAAAAATACCAAATGCCGGCCTATCATTTAATCGCAGAAAGCGGGCATGGCATCACGTTGGTGAATATTGGCGTCGGCCCCTCGAATGCCAAAACCATTTGTGACCATCTGGCGGTAATGCGGCCACACGCATGGCTGATGATCGGGCATTGCGGCGGTTTACGTGAAAGCCAGGCGATTGGCGATTATGTATTGGCTCATGCTTATTTGCGTGATGACCATGTGCTGGATGCGGTGCTGCCACCGGATATTCCGATCCCCAGTATTGCTGAAGTTCAACGGGCATTATATGACGCCACCAAAGCGGTGAGTGGTATGCCGGGAGTTGAAGTCAAACAACGGCTGCGTACCGGAACGGTGGTCACTTCCGACGATCGTAACTGGGAGCTGCGTTTCTCGGCCTCTGCACTGCGTTTTAGCTTAAGTCGTGCGGTGGCGGTTGATATGGAAAGTGCCACGATTGCGGCGCAAGGGTACCGATTCAGGGTGCCTTACGGCACATTACTGTGTGTGTCAGATAAACCGTTGCATGGTGAGATCAAGCTGCCGGGGCAGGCGAATCATTTCTATGAAGGTGCTATTTCCGAGCACTTGCAGATTGGTATTCGGGCCATAGATTTGCTGCGCGCGGAGGGTGACCAACTGCATTCGCGCAAATTACGCACCTTTAACGAGCCACCGTTCCGTTAATATCCCCTAAATCGCGGGCAAGATATCTTGCGATATTTTGCTCGTTATTCACTCGCCACCATCTTAATAAAGTTATCTCGCGCCAGATCCGCAATAGCACTATTCCAGGCGATGCCCACTTGCCAACTGAGATTATTGCCACTGAGTGACATGATATTCATGCCAGGCGGCGCAATATGCACCACACTTTGCGGTAATAATGCAACGCCGATACCAGCAATCACCAGCGCCAGTATGGTCTGAATATCTTCAACTTCTTGCATCGTGGGCGCATACCATTGGTTTGATTGCAAAAATAGATCGGTTTGTGCATTGAGTCCATGCCCACGCTCCGTATATAAACGCAGCAGTGGCAGGTATTTTAGCCACTCATCGGGGGCGTGTGTTTTATTTTGTGGCGTCACCAGCACCAGGCGGTCTTCAAATAAAGGATAAAAATCCAATACCGCGGTGGGGGGAGCACGCACAAAGCCTATTTGCAGTTCACCACGCGCTAATAACGCATATTGTTGCGCCGAGGGAATATCTTCCAGAGTGATAGAAATAGCGGGGAATCGCTGGCGGAATTGGGCGATACACTGTGGCGCGGTATAGAAAGTTGATAAGCCAAACCCTATCGCAATAAACCCTTCAATACCCTGAGCAACGCGGGCGGCAGACTGCAAAAAGAACTCGGATTGACTGACCGTTTTCTCCGCCTGTGCGAGTAATTGTTGCCCACTGCGTGTCAACGCCGCGCCATGTCGCCCGCGGCTGAATAAGTGAATATTCAGCATTGATTCCAACAGGTTAATCTGCTTGGTCAGTGCCGGTTGCGTCACGCACAGGGCTTGGGCGGCATCGCCATAGTTGCCTTTTTGCGCGAGCATCACAAAGGCTTTCAGCAACTTTATATTCACTTATTCATTCCTGTTGGTAATCAAAAAAGGAAAATCATTCATTATAAAGTTATCAATAGCGCTGCTGTAATACCAGTCATGAAAATCAGCAATAGATATCCTTGGAGGATAATGTGACTGAATTACCATTAATCACCGCAGCAACGGTACAATTCCAGCATCAGGCCAACAATAAGCAATACAACCTATTGGTTATTGAACGATTTATTGAGCAGGCGGCGCTGAAAAACATCAAAATATTGGCTTTCCCAGAGATGTGCATTACGGGATATTGGCATGTGCCTAAATTGACGGCAGCGCAAGTGACCGCTTTGGCTGAGCCGATTGAAAGCAGCCCATCGCTTGCCTTGGTGCGGGCTTTGGCGCTGAAACATCAGATGCTGATTGGTGTCGGCCTGATAGAGCAGGGGAACGACGGGCGACTCTATAATGCTTATGTTGCCTGCATGCCTGATGGGTCGCTGCACACGCACCGCAAACTGCATGCTTTTGAACACCCAGCTATCAGCAGCGGTGATTCTTATACGGTTTTTGATACGCCATGGGGCGTCAAAGTCGGCATTCTTATCTGCTGGGATAACAATTTGGTGGAAAATGTGCGCGCAACCACCTTGCTTGGCGCTGATATATTACTAGCACCGCATCAAACCGGTGGAACACATTCACGCAGCCCATATGGTATGAAGCCCATTCCACTCGATCTCTGGCAGCAACGCGCGGAAAGGACAGCGGAAATGACGGCGGCTATTCGCGGTGTAAATGGTCGGGAATGGTTAATGCGTTGGTTACCGGCCCGTGCACATGATAATGGCCTGTTTATTCTATTCAGTAATGGGATTGGCGCGGATGATGATGAAGTTCGTACCGGTAATGCCATGATACTGGACCCCTATGGCCGTATCATCAATGAAACCTGGCAAGCCGCCGATGTGATGGTCAGTGCTGAATTAGATCTGTCGTTAATCCCACTTAGCACGGGGCGGCGCTGGATTTATGGCCGTCGGCCCGAAATGTATTCTATTTTAACTCAACGGCAAGGTTATGAGCGGGATGCCATTTCAGCCCGTTTTTCCACTGACATTCCTGACGTGAAAAAACCATAAATTCGCCAACAGCAGGGGCAGGGAAACCAGCCTACCGGCGGACGCCAGTACCAATACTGATACTCGAGATGCCGCTTGAGCCGCCACTCACCCCAACATGGCCAGTATTGGCACAGGCGACCAGTAATAGCGTGAGCATCACGAGGGTTAATGTTTTCATTTGCAGCCCTTGGTTAGATAAATATTAGCAATTCAGACTGCTGACAAAGCCAACTGAAGGGGAATCGTGCCGTTGGGGTCGTAGTGGCGTAAGCCACCGGAGTGCCCCTAGGTGCGGTAAACCCTTCACTCACCGAGCTATCAGCAACTCGTAACTATGTCATTAATCTCAGCTTGCATCATATCATTCAGTATATAACTAAAGCGTATGGGAATCGGTGGTTTCATTTTGCTGACAGCGGAATAGGTCGTGCGGGAAATTATAAACAGCGGAAATGTATAGTCGTAACGGGCTGATTCAACCTGATTGGTGACAGTATCTGTTTAATAATCAGATCAATAGTTTCGCTCCCAATCAAGAGAATCGCTTATGCACTTTACTCAAGCCATTGCCAGACTTCCTGCTGACACCTGTGGTAGCGGTCAGACAACATCCCAATTGGGCGCGCCAGATATTGCCGCCACCGGGCAACAATTTCTGGCTTATGTCGATACTTTGCTGCGACTTGGCCTGAAAGTGACCATCTTACCGGCGGCTCCGGCCTTCCCGGATGCGCATTTTGTCGAAGATACGGCGGTGGTAATGCCGGAACTGGCAGTGATAACTCACCCCGGCGCGCCAAGTCGCCAGGGCGAAGTGGACACCATTGAGCCACTGTTTACCGATCGCCCGGTTTTTCGCATGAGTCATCAGGGGCATCTTGATGGCGGTGATGTGTTATTAGTCGATAAACAGTTCTTTATCGGGCTGACGTCGCGCACCGATAAAGCGGGCATTAGCGAGTTCACTGCTGCGGTCGGGCGCTATGGTTATCAAGTGACCGCCATTGAAGTGAGCGCCGGTCTGCACCTGAAATCCATTGTGAACTACGTGGGCCGCAACACCTTGTTGCTAACCGAAGATTACCAACACCATCCGGCCTTTGCTGGCTTTAACACTATTGTGATTAGCGACGCGGAGTCTTACGCCGGTAATACCTTATGGATCAACGATACACTGATTACTCCGCAAGGTTATCCTGCTACCTTGGCGCAAATTGAAAAGCTGGGGATGCCTATTATCCAGCTTGATACCAGTGAATTTAAAAAAATGGATGGCGGCTTGACCTGCCTCTCACTTCGTTTCTGATCTTTGCCAACATCGGGATTTTAATAATGAAAAAGACATTCGCTGCATTATTGACTGGCTTGATACTTTCCGCTCCCGTAGCGGCTCAGACGATAGAAACGATCAGCTTTGGTGTGGACGGCGGATACCCACCGTTTGATGTGCTGGCCCCCAGCGGCGAGATCACCGGCTTTGATATTGATATCGCCAATGCATTATGTGACAACCTGCATGCCAAATGTGTGTTCGTCAAACAACCTTTTGAAAGCATGATTGCGGCGCTGAATGCGCGCAAGTTCGACGCCATTATTGCCTCGCTGAGTATTACTGATGAGCGCAAAAAAGAAGTCGATTTCACCGATCGCTATTACCGCAGTGCGGCGCAATTAGTGGCACGTAAAGGCAGCCCATTGTCACCTGATGTTGCCAGCCTGAAAGGGAAAACAGTTGGGGTGCAGACCGGATCCATTCATGAAACTTACGCCAAAAAACATTGGGGTGGGCAAGGGGTCAAAATTGTCTCTTACGCCAATCAGGATAATGTCTATCTGGATCTGATGTCAGGGCGGATCAACGCCTCGTTGCAAGATAATATTCAGGCCGCCAGCAGCTTTATTGATACGCCACGCGGGCAGAAATTTGCTTTTGCCGGGCCGGTTATTCAAGACGAAACCATCTCATCTGATGTGGGTATCGCCGTCGGTAAAGATAACCCGGCGTTGCGCGATGCACTGAATCGGGCCATAACAGCGATTCGTGCTGATGGCACTTACGACGCCATTCAGAAAAAGTATTTTAGTTTCGATATTTACGGCGAGTGATTTTTTGCCGTGACTTTTACCACCACCGGCCCGGTGGTGGTTTGTTAGCTTTGGGAGGTCGCTAATGGTCGCAGACTATTTGCCGTTACTGGCACAGGGGGCGGGCTTATCACTGTGCGTGATGCTGTTGTCACTGGCCGTGGCACTGGCACTCGGCCTGATCAATGCGGTTATCAAGCTGTTTGGCCCGCGCTGGCTACGTTGGATCTCTACCGGTTACACCACATTAGTACGCGGTATTCCCGAACTGGTGATTATGCTGCTGCTGTTTTTTGGTGGCGAAATGCTGGTGAATGGTTTTCTTGGCCTGCTGGGATTGGGGCCGGTTCGCTTCAATACTTTTGTTTCCGGTGTGCTGGCAATCGGCATTGTATTTGGTGCGTATTATACCGAAACCTTCCGTGGTGCTTTTCAAACCGTGGATCGCGGTCAGTTGGAAGCCGCGGTGGCTTACGGCATGCGTCCCGGACAAGTGTTTCGGCGGATTATGCTGCCGCAAATGCTCAGCTTTGCTATTCCCGGTATCAATAATAACTGGCTCGGTTTGATGAAAGCCTCGGCTTTGATCTCGATTTTGGGCCTGGAAGATATGGTATGGCTGGCCGAGCAGGCAGGGCGCGCAACACAAAAACCTTTCCTGTTCTACTTCCTGGTGGCGATGATTTATATGGTGATTACCGCGCTATCCAGTTGGGGCTTTAGCCTGTTGGCGCGGCGCTATGCACTGTCAACCTCAACGGCGGCGAGGGCGCGCTCATGAATCTGCAAACCATCATGGAAGCAGTGCCGACATTCCTCTATAGCGACGGTTCGGATATGACCGGTCTGGCGGTGACGGCCAAGTTATTTTTGCTGTCAGTCGTGCCCGGTTTACTGCTGGCGCTGCTGATGGCTGTCGGGCAAACATTCGGCCCACGCCCGCTGGCCTGGTTGATTCGCAGTGTGACTTATTTCTTTCGTAGCACGCCACTCTATCTGCAACTCATGCTCATCTACTATGGCCTGTCGCAGTTTGACATGGTGCAGTTGGGCTGGCAGGACGACCAACCCTTTTGGCTGCTGTTCCGGGATGCCACTTTCTGCGCCACACTGGCGTTGGTGCTCAATACCAGCGCTTATGTTGCGGAGCTATTGGCGGGCATGATGGTGACTTTCCCGCGTCAGGAGTGGGTGGCTGGCGAAGCCTTTGGGATGAGTCAGTGGCAAATCATTCGCCGTTTGGTATTACCGGCGACATTACGCCGTGGTATTCCGGCGTTGAATAACGAAATGGTGTTCTTGCTGCATGCCACCTCTCTGGCCAGTACCGTCACATTGCTTGATATCACCGGCGTGGCACGAGCTTTCTATGCCGCCACTTATTCGCCGTTTATTCCATTTCTGATGGCGGCTGCGCTGTATTTGCTGTGTACCTTTATGTTGATTTTCTTGTTTTCACGCGCGGAACGGCGCTGGTTGGCCTTTGCCCGCCACGATTAAATCCAGCGGGCAATCCAGCTTTAAGTATTTTTAACAGCTTTAAGCACGTTTGATGGCTTGTAACTCGGTGATAGTGACGATTTTATCGACGCGGAATTTTTTGCTGGTGAGCCAGGTGTCGGCCAGGAGTCGGTAGTGTTCCATGTTGCGGCAACCAATGCGCACCAGAAAATCAAAACTGCCGCCGACCAGCCAGCAATCCAGCACTTCTGGCGTTTTACGCACTTCTTGCTCGAAGGCTGCTTGAGAGTGCCCATGGTCAGCTAAGGCGATTTGTGCCTGGATAACAAAAGCATGCTCAGGTTCCGGTAGCTCAATAATCGCACTGTAACCCCGGATAATACCGGCGCGCTCCAACAGCCGAACGCGCTCCAGACAGGGGCGGGCGGTCAAATTGACCTGCTCGGACAACTTCTGATAAGAGATGCGGCCATCCTGGCTCAGGATTTCAAGGATTTTTTTGTCAATTCGGTCAAGCCGGGGTTTCTTTTCCACAGATAGGACGTCCAATGAAAATCAATAACCATAAGTTACCTGAACATGCCCTGAGTGGGCAGCGTCAATTAACCAGTTTTCATTTCGGCCAGCCGGGTGTGGGCGAGAAAATCTACCTACAGGCGGGCCTACATGCCGATGAACTGCCCGGAATGCTGGTATTACATTATCTTAAAAGATTGCTGAGTCAGGCGGAACGGCGCGGAGAAATTCAGAGTGAAATAATTATTGTGCCAATAGCCAACCCGCCAGGTATGGCACAAGTGCTGTTAAACAGTGGAATAGGCCGTTTTGATTTGGTCAGTGGCCGCAATTTTAATCGTGATTTCCCTGATTTGGCTAAATTAGTACAGCAGCGGCTGGCGGCGGCGGCATTAAGCGAAAAAGAGACGACGCCGCAACAGATACGCCGCGCGATGGTTGATGCATTACAGGATTTGCCCGCGCTCAGTGAAGTGGATGCTTTGCGCCAACATTTGCTCATGCTGGCCTGTGACGCGGATTTGGTGCTGGATTTGCATTGCGATGACCGCGCTATTTTACATCTGTATGCCGATCCGGCCTGGCGAGCAGCAGTGGGTGTGCTCGCGCGGTTTTTGCATATCGACACCGTGCTACTGTCACAAGACAGCGGTGGCGGTTCGTTTGATGAAGCCTGTGGCTTGCCGTGGCATCGGCTAGCTGCACATTATCCTAACCTGGCCCCGGCCTGTATGGCCGTGACGGTGGAATTACGTGGGCAACAGGATGTCAGTCACCCGCTGGCCAGCGCGGATGCCGAGCGTATTTATCAATATTTACAACATCGTGGCGCGATTGCGGGGGTTGTTCCTGAAATTCCGCAGCGAGAGGTGGTGATGTTGCCTTTTTCCGCCGGGGAAATCGTCAATGCGCCCGCCAGTGGTTTGCTATTGCTATTGCGTCAGCCGGGCGAATGGGTGACAAAGGATGAAGTTGTCGCTGAAATAATTGATCCGATTACTGATACGGTTAAAGCGGTGCGAGCCAAAGCAGGCGGGATTATCTATGCCAGCAGGCGTGCTCCGTTTGTGACCTTGGGGGCTGAAGTGATGAAAATTGCCGGGAAAACCCCCTACGCAGGTGGCGGAGGGTTAGCGTCCTAAGTGTTACAGGCTTAACTCGCGTAGCAGCGAAAATGCCTGTTGGGTATGTTCTTCACTGACCACAAATCTACTCGCTCAAAACGACTGCGGGGGACGGCTATGTTTATGCTCTCATTGAACATCAAAGTTCCCCTGACAAGCATATGGCTTTTCGCCTGATGCGCTACGCTATTGCCGCCATGCAGAGCCACTTGGAAGCGGGAAACGACCAGTTGCCGCTGGTCATTCCCATGTTGTTCTATCATGGCATGGTCACGCCGTATCCGTATCCCATGAGTTGGTTACAAGCGTTCAGCGTACCCACACTTGCCGGACAGCTATATGGCGGTAACTTTCCGTTGATTGATGTGACCGTTATCCCCGATAACGAAATCATGACCCATCGACGCATTGCTCTGCTGGAACTGTTGCAAAAACATATTCGCCAGCGTGATTTGGCTGAATTATTGGATCAACTGGTCATGCTGATAGCAAGCGGTTACACTACAGAAGATCAGCTAAAAGCGGCGATAAATTACATCATACAGGTTGGCGAAACAAAAAGGCGAAGCCAGAGGTGAAGCCAGAGGTGAAGCCAGGGGCGAGAAGAATGCCACTCTGAAAATTGCCCGAACTATGTTAGCCAATGGTCTTGACCGTGCCACAGTAATGAAAATGACCGGTCTAAGCGATAAAGAACTGGCACAAATTTGCCATTAAGTTGCTAGCTAAATCCCTACTTTTAACAGGCGATGTTGCCTTAAATGTCGTCTGTTTGCGCTGTTGATTACCCCTTTCCCTTTTTATTTCTTACTCTTTGTTACCTCATCCATCATTAACGCATCACTACGATAACCCTCTATTTTTACAGAAAAAATGTTTGTCCTAAAATGATGCTGGTTGATTGCACAGCAGAACTTCGTTGGGCTATAGTCACGCCGCAGCGGCAAAATCCGCTGTCGGGTTTGGAACCTCGGAAATTACCAAAGCGCACGACCGTAGACACGGCTATTATGTGCGGGCACAGTTACACCTGTAATATGCAAGAAACGGTGAACTGGGTGGGGGCATCGCAAGATGCGCTGGGTTCTTTGGTAACCGGTAGTTCCAACCTCGCTCAGTTCACCACCCATAAAGAGATTGGAACCTCAAGGTGGTGATTAGTCCCCCTACCAAAGAGGTAGTCATCATGGATTCGACGACTAAGTGCCTTCCACTATCTATCTGTAATAACTTCATTTTTTACCCACTAATATCACTACCAGCCCCTCTGCTGCCGGAGGTGCGCTATGTACGATGACACCCCTGCGACGTAGAAGAACTTATTGACCACTGTCGTGCGCTGATTTACGCCATTGTCACCCTAGATCGCGCCGATGCTAAAGAGGTTCTTTCTCTTATTTTGTGTTTTGTGGCAACAAATTGAGGCATTACGCAGTACTTATCTGCGGGATAGTGAGGAGCCGCTCGAAGTGGCCTGGACCTCATAAAACAACAATAGGTCACTACTGGAACGGATTTATTGACGGTGAACCTATCTGTAATTTGATAAATCACAATGCTTGCCATGATATCACTTTATGATATCATGGCGGGGCTTTGGCGAGCAAAAAAGGCATAAATTAAGGACAATAATGTGATTAAATTGAACGCTAAGCATTACAAAACGCTACGAACTATTTTTGCCACACCGACATCAACAAATTTAGAGTGGCGCAAAATTGAATCTCTATTCATAGCGTTGGGCGCAATAGCTACAGAAGGGAGTGGTTCACGAGTTCGCTTTGAAATTAATAAGATAGTTGCTTCATTTCATCGGCCACATCCCGACAAGGAAGCGAAAGCCTACCAAGTGCGTGATGCCAAAACATTTCTTGAAGCTGTAGGAGTGGTACCATGAATACAATGACATACAAAAATTATGCCGCAAAAATTGAATACAGCGATGAAGATCAATGTTTGATTGGTCATATTGCTGGTATTCGCGACGTTATCGGTTTTCATGCAGATAATGTAGCTGATTTACGTATCGCCTTTGAAGAAGCTGTAGATGACTATCTGAGCTATTGCGCTGAGCAAGGCCGTGAACCGCAGCGCCCAGCCAGTGGCAAAATTAGCTTACGCATACCGCCAGAAATTCATTCAGCAATCAATATTGCTGCGGAAGTTTCAGGGAAAAGTACCAATCAGTGGATCAGTGAGACACTTGCGAAAGCAGCACACTGTTAATTACCGTTCCTTATTGTCATTAATGCTTATAGCAACAATGAGGAAGATATTCATCCCGCTAAACGTTTATCAGCGATCTGCTGGCTAGGGCAGAAGAGAGGGTAAAAATTGAATGAGCTGATGCCGAAATCGGAACATATTTTCTCGATTGTATTTTTTGGCGGGTTCGTTATAATTTAGCCGGCTAAATAAAATGATGCGAACCCGATGAATTATAATGCAAGAGTCCTGCCGACCCGTGAAGCTATGGCCCGCGTGCAGCAGCAAGAGAACCTCGGAACCGATGTTTCTGGTGTAGATTTAGTCCTCAATCTGATCACCACAGCCGATTTAATACGTTCAAATATTTATGATCGGCTGGCGCAAGACTATGACATTTCTGAAGGTAAATTCATTTTATTGATGTCACTTTATGGTGAAGGTGAGACTGCCGCCAGTGAACTGGCGTCGCGGATTGGGGTTGCTCCCGCCACCGTTTCGGTGATGGTCAAGCGGATGCTGTCAGCCGCCGAACCTTTAATCACCATGACGCGAACCCATGCCGATGGTCGCTCCCGCTTGATCGCCTTAAGCCCCGCTGGCCGCCGAGTAATTAAACAGGCGTTACCCGGTCACTTAAATGCTATTAACTCTTTTGCCGACGTTCTGAATGACCAGGAGCGCGAGTCTCTGATTCTTATGCTGCAAAAATTGTTACGTAAAAAACCATAACTATCCGGGCTTAAGATGTAAGCCTTCAGACTGATGACAAAGTTAACTGAAGGGGAATAGTGCCGTTGGGGTCTCTCTTTGTTTCAAATACAAGGGCGTAAGCCACCGGAGTGCCCCGAGGTGCGGTAAACCCTTCATTCACCGTGCTATCAACAGCTTTGTCATTGACCTTTAGGTTTATAGGCATAAACCTTTTTTTTAACCACATACTTAGTCGGCTAAATAAATTGAATTCACCACAAAATAACGCATTCAAACCTATGGTAAAAACAGCAGTGATCTTTTTGGGACTACTGCTTGTGGGATCCAGTCTCATCTATTTCGGCTCAAGAAATGATGCCGTCTCGGTGGCGAAAAGTATCAAATCAGGGGTATTAACGGCTGATGAAATCAATATTGCATTTGAAAATGTAGGCGGAAAACTCATCAGCCGTCAGGTTCAGGAATCTCAGCAGGTGAAAAAGGGGGACGTCCTGATGGTGCTGGATGGAGTCGATACCGACATTGCCATTGAGCGTCTTAAGGCAGTTATTCGTTCTCAGGAAGCATTGATTCGTCAGGAGGAGTCGGCTATTCGTATCGCCAGCAATGAAACCACATTAACCGAGGTTTCATCCTGGCGTAAAATTGAAGAAATTCAGGCGACATTGAGCGCGGCCCGTGCCAGTGAAAATCTGGCGCGCACGGATTTTAATCGCATTGCCAAGTTGCATACTAGCGGCAGTGTTTCGCAATCGATGCTGGATAATGCTAACAGCAGTTTAACCACAACCCATGCTGCAGTGATACAAGCCGAGCGCCAATTGGCTTCAGCGATGATTGGCACGACACCAGCACAAATGAAAAATCTGTCAGAAAAAGAGAGTGCGCAGGGCATGACGCTACAGTCAATTGCCAACTCACGCGAATCTATCAAAAACCGCCAAAACATTCTCGATCAGTTGCTGGCTCAATTAGATCAATCTCATGCAGAACTCAGGCAACTTGAAGTCAATCGTCAACGGCTGACACTGACGGCACCTGAGAGAGGTAAAGTTTTAAAACTCCTTTATCAATCCGGTGAAATGATCCCGGCAGGCGCACCGGCGGTGTTGTTAGAAACCGATCGCAAATACGTGGATATCTACGTTAATGAAAATATGGTTACCGCCTATCAGCCCGGAACCACCGTCACCGCACAGGTTCCGGCGCTTGATAGTCAGGTTAGTGGCGTGGTGCGATTTGCCAGCGCAGCACCCTCGTTCGCTGATCTGCGCATGACGCGGGAACGGGGCCAGGCGGATTTAACCTCTTATCAAGTACGTATCTATACCGAAGATAAACCACAGTTACTGAGCGGGATGACACTTGAGGTAGATGATGCAGAACATCGTTAAGTCTATGCTGGATGAAGTCGGTGCCATGATGTCCGGTCATGTTATCCCTTACCACAAAGTCGCTATTGTGGTTGCGGCGGTTATTGCATTACTTTTCTCACTGGTGTTTTCTCACTCGACCGTATTTGAAGGCAAGATTGCGGTGATTGATCTGGATGCTTCTAATTATTCGACGGCGCTCATTCAAAAGATAAATACATCGCCCTATATTGAAGTCACACAAGTATTACGCTCTCCGATGAATCCGGAAATATTGACTGCACATGATCGGAATATTGGGGTGCTCTATATTCCCAAAGGACTGGAAAAAAGTCTGAAAACCGGTGACAGAACAGTACGCCTAGGCTACTTTGCCGATCATAGCAACTCGGCACAAAATGCGGAGGTACTGCAAAATCTGAATGAATATATTCCAGAACTGGGTGCGGAAATTGGCGCAGAGCACATCGCCGCGTTAGGATTGGGGCGCGCGGGAACAGAGGCGGTGTTAAGCCCGATGCAGCTTAAAAACCGCCATCTGTTTAACCCGACTAATACCGCCACTAACTCAACCAGTATCGCTTTTGTCTATTTTTTCTCGTCACTGTTTTATGGGCTGGCGACACTGATGGTGGTTGGTCGATTGAAAGTGACCGGAGCCTGGGATCAAGCGGTGTTTAACCGGGGGCCGTTAGCGCTGATGTGCCGCATGGTGCCTTATGCCTTCTTTTATACCACCGGCATTACTGTGGTGAGTGCGCTGCTGGTGACTTTTGGTCAACTCAGATTTGAGGGTAATTATTTTGCCTATCTGCCCACCATATTTATGACCGGATTAGCCTTTGGTTGGCTGGCATTGATTCTATCGTGGTCAACGCAAAATCCGGGAGAAGGGGCCAGTTTGATGACATTTCTGGTGCCGCCGGGTTTTATTCTCGGCGGAGCGACGATGGCGGTGGGTTTTTTGCCGCTCTGGGCTTACTACATCAGCTATGCTTTCCCGCTGGTGTGGCAATATCGATTTTATCGTGACTTTGCCATGCGCGGGCAAACGCTGGCGCAGATGCTGCCAACCTATGGTGCCTATCTGATCTTTTTGACCGCGATTGCGTCAGTGGTGACACTGCTCTATTACCGCACCAAAAAACAGATCGCAGTTGGATAAATAAGCGCCCTCAATACTTGGGAGATCAGGCTTGAGGGCGATGTATATTACTTTATCAGTCGGTCAAAATCTGAAGCATCATGGCGTTCAGCTAACTGCTCTTCTGGCGCTCCCCAGGTTTTATTGACGATACGGCCGCGCTGAACAGCAGGGCGCTGACCAATGGTTTCGGTCCAACGTATCAGGTGAGTATAGGATTTCACATCCAGGAATTCACCCGCTTCATATTGCAAGCCCAGCACCAGATTGCCGTACCACGGCCAGATAGCAATATCCGCAATGGAATACTCATCACCGGCGATATATTCATGGGTTGCGAGCTGTGTATTGAGCAAATCGAGCTGGCGTTTGGCTTCCATGGTGAATCTGTCGATGGCGTATTCAATTTTCACTGGCGCATAGTGATAAAAATGGCCGAAACCGCCGCCCAAATAAGGGGCCGCACCTTGCAGCCAGAATAGCCAATTGAGCGCTTCGGTTCTGGCAGCAGGGGATTTTGGCAAGAAATGACCGAATTTATCCGCCAAATACAGCAGAATAGCACCAGACTCAAAAACCCTGATTGGCGGGGTGGTTGAATAGTCCATCAAGGCCGGAATTTTTGAATTTGGATTGACGGCAACAAAACCACTTGAGAACTGATCACCTTCACCGATACGAATCAGATGGGCATCATATTCCGCACCTTTCTCACCTAAAGCCAACAACTCTTCCAACAAAATGGTGACCTTCTGACCATTCGGCGTGCCCATGGAATACAACTGCAATGGGTGTTTGCCCACCGGCAGGTCAGCTTCATATCGGGCACCGGCAGTCGGGCGATTGATTTTCGACCATACACCACCGCTGGCATTGTTTTCTGTCCAGACTTTGGGTGGTTGATATTCGTTATCTTTCATCGTGAATGACCTTATTTGAGAATGAAGACGAACTTAATAATACTCATAATGATTATGCCTCAATCATAAAGAATAACAGGGATAATATTTCTGTCATTCCGGCTCCCTATAGTGAAGTTGCTTTTTACCTTTGGGCAATAAAAATAATTAGGGAACTTAACATGCAGATGAAAAAATTCAGATTGGCATTGCTGGCCAGTAGCATCGCGTTCAGTACCTCGTTGTGGGCACAGGCCGTTGAAGTGCCAGCAACACTGGCCGGGCATGCGGTTTTGCCAGTGAAATCAACGGTTGCAGCGCCTGCTGATGCGCCGACTGATTTACAACAAAGTGGCAAATACACCAGTAGTCAACGCGTAAGTACATTGGGCGCAGTCGCCGGTAAATCTGCCGATCGCCCAACAGGAATCGGTTTGCCAATCACCGGCCAGCCACTGCAAGGCCATTCTGGAATAAAACACATGCCCGATGGCACCTATTGGGTGCTGACCGACAATGGATTTGGTAGCAAAGCTAACTCACCGGACGCCATGCTGTATCTCAATCACTATGATATTGATTTCAAAAATGGCAGTGTCACGCCACTGCAAACCCTGTTCTTGCACGATCCTGATAAAAAAGTACCTTTCCATATCACCAATGAAAGTACTGATAAACGCTATCTGACCGGTAGTGATTTTGACCCCGAAAGCTTCCAGTTTGCCGATGATGCACTATGGATTGGTGATGAATTCGGTCCTTATCTGATTAAGGCCGATTTGAACGGAAAAGTGTTAGCGGTATTTGAAACTCAGGTTGATGGTAAAGTAGTAAAATCACCTGATAATCCAACAGTTACGTTGCCAGGCGCTCCGGATGGTAAACAGAATTTTCAAGTGGCGCGCTCAAAAGGATTTGAAGGGATGGCGGTGTCAGCGGATGGCAGCAAGCTGTATCCCATGTTAGAAGGTGCGCTGTGGAATGGTGAAAAATTTGAAGATATTGATGGCAAACGCTACCTGCGCGTGTTGGAGTTTGATGTTAAAAATCAGGCGTGGACAGGGCGCAGTTGGCAATATGTGCTGGAAGATAACCAAAATGCCATTGGTGATTTCAATATGATTGATGCGAAGCATGGATTAGTGATTGAACGCGACAACGGTGAAGGGACAGCGGATAAAGCCTGTGCAGCAGGGGCTGCGACCGATAAGTGTTTTAGCCAGATAGCCAAGTTCAAGCGTGTCTACAAAATCGCCTTTTCTGATGAAAACGTCGGCAAACCAGTAGAAAAAGTTTCATATATTGATCTGCTCAATATTAAAGATCCACAGAACCTGGCACGTAAACCGCTAAATAATGGTGTGCTGACATTCCCATTCTTTACCATTGAAAACGTTGATGTGGTAGATGCGAACCATATCATTGTTGGTAACGATAATAATTTCCCATTCTCCTCCAGCCGTCAGCCTAATGAGGCGGATGATAATGAGTTTATCCTGTTGGATGTAAAAGAGTTATTGAGCCAGTAGCTGACTCAATTCTTCCTGACAAGCCCGTATAGAGCGGGCTTTTACTCTTGAGTATCATGCTTCATACAGCACTTTTGATGCTTCTTTGACTTGCCGTTCAAGGATATTAAGTGTCTTGGATAATACATTTTCTTGCTCTTTGAACCACTTATCTTTGTCAGGCAGAGAAGTGGCCAACCGCCATGACTCTTCACTTTCCAGTGTTTTCAGTTCATGTAATATCGCATCAATTTGTTTTCTAACTTCATCTATTTTACGCCGCAACCGCTCAAGATCATCAATAAGATCGCTGGCCATCAATGGCTCCAGCCCTTGTTTTAAACTCTCCAGCAGCGCATGAATAGCGGGGAAGTCACCGCGTTGGCGGGCTTGATTGAGCTGAACCATTAATTGATGAGCTTTTTCTTTTAACTCATCAGCCACCAAATCCGGGTGGCAGAGCCGGCTGGCTTGCCGCCACAAGCGGTTAAGTTCCTGCCGTTGCTCAGCAGAGTGTTTGCTATCATTATCAAGTCGCTGCTCGGCATCCGTTTGTTTTTCTTGATAACTTTCATATTTCTCTTTAGCGTCTTCGCGTGCCTTGCGCGTTGATTCGGTATTGCGGGTACAAAAGGTGTTTTCCAACTCTTTAATTTCAGCCAGTAATGCGCTAATTAATTCAGCCTGTTGCTGAATTCGGTTTCTTATCTCAATAGATTCGCTGGAAACAGAAGGGAGCGCCAGCCAACGTAGTTTTAATGCAGCAAGTTCATCTATCGCCTGAGATATGTATTGCTGACAGTTGCGATAATCGCGTTCTCGGCGACGGGCTTCTGCCTCCGCTTTACGCAAGACGCTTTCCGCCAACTGCTTGCGCAGATTAAGGATTTGCTTGGTCAATGGGCCGAGACGCACCAGATAGAGATCGTTGAAATCATCCAGTAACTGAATACGCTCATTACGTTTATCAATTAACTCGCTTAGCTGCTCCTCCAGGGCTTTTAGTTCGAGTTTGCAAGCCGCCAATTCAACATCTTGCCACTGCGTCACCCCGTGCTTGCTACTCAACCATGCGGCAATAGCCTCCAGAGCTTGAGTGAATTTTCCCTGTTCCAGCGCGCTGACGATAAAAACCAGTACGGCATCCTGAGTCTCACCTTTTAGATAAGGGAGTTGGTTACGAATAATGTCGTCATCTTCAAGCTCAATAGCGCTTTTGATGATCTCCAGCCGTTTAATGAGTTTTTTCATAAATATAGGATTTGCTGATCGCCTAGACAGAATAGCTACATACTAAACAACGGCTCCACATTGTTCCAGATGAATGAGGCGTGATTTGGTCTGGATGCTCAGATAGTTGAGTGGGCCTGTGCGATAAATCACATTCAATGGCGTGGTGACAAAGCCAGATTTGCGGAAATATTGAAATAGCGTTTTAAAAAAAGTAAGATCCAGCATTGAGTTAACTAAAATTATACAATGGCTAAAAGTTGCCAAGATGAATAATCGAAAAGAGTGTAGTAGCGCGGACCCATCTTCCCGACATCTGTTTCATTACGCCCCCTTTAGGAACTTATTTTTTGCCCGACTGCTCACGGTATTAGGTAATGGCATTGCCCCTATTGCATTGGCTTTTGCTGTCTTGGATATTGGCGGCTCCGCCACCGATTTAGGTTTAGTTGTTGCAGCGCGATCTATTTTCAATGTGGCTTTCTTATTGATTGGTGGAGTACTGGCGGATCGCTATTCCCGAAGTCTTGTGTTGTTATCTTCCTCTACCATTGCGGCCTTATCTCAGGCGGTGGTTGCCTGGTTGGTACTGGATGGCAGCGCAACCATCATAGGATTAGCTGTACTGGGAACGATTAATGGCGCGGCGGCGGGCATCGCATTACCCGCCTCTTCGGCTATGGTTCCACAAACGGTCCCTGCATTTCACCTCAGGGCGGCGAACGCTTTTATTCAAGTGGGTATCTATGCCGGCACGATAATTGGCGCTTCATTGGGCGGCATTCTGACCAGCACTATCGGGCCGGGATGGGGCCTGGCGGTTGATGCTTTGGGATTTGCCGCCGCCGCACCGCTATATTTCTTCATTCGTGTTAATTCAACCTTGTCTCTGGCATCGAACACCAACATCTTGCAAGATCTGCGTGATGGTTGGAAAGAGTTCATTGCACGTTCATGGGTTTGGGCTATCGTCGCCCAGTTCACTATTATCAATGCGGCTTTCAGTGGTGTAGTGATGATCCTTGGCCCGATCATTGCCGATACTTCATTTGGCAGGGCAGGTTGGGGCGTTATCGTTGCCGCACAAAGCGTGGGTTTGATTGTAGGATCATTTATTGCTCTGCGCTGGCGTCCACGGCGCGACCTCTTTATTGGTGTCATCTTGGTTTCACTTTGCGCTGTGCCAATCCTTCTTCTTAGTCTGGTTTCCTCGACATTCATCTTGATGGGGGGATTTTTTGTTGCAGGGCTGGGTTTTGGACAATTCGGCGTAGTTTGGGCCAATTCGCTACAAACGCATATTCCCGCCGATAAACTCGCGCGCGTTTATGCCTATGATGCGATGGGGTCATTTGTGGCGATCCCGGTGGGAGAACTGGCAGCAGGGCCGCTGGCTATGCATTACGGTAATTCAACGGTTTTGTTGGCCGCCGCTGTTGCTGTAGTAATAGCAACCATCGCAGCCAGTTTTACTCCAGCGATTAGGCAGCTTGATAATGTGTCCAAGGTAAAAGCCAGCATTGCAGGATAAAAAGTATCCGTGTATCACAATGCATAAATATCAACCCGCACGCAGCGGACTTTTTTTTACCTGTTGAGTATGGTACAACGTTACGAGATATGTACATGTACAGGTGGTTAAGATGACTAGTATCAGTTATACAGCAGCTAGAAATAATTTAGCCAAGGTATTATTAGAAGCTCAGAAGCAGCCAGTAGAAGTCACGCGCCGTGGGCAGAGTGAGGTCTATATTATCAGCAAAGCTGATTATGAAGAGCTGATGAAAGCAAAGGTAAAGGCGCATATTCAATTTAAGCACGCTGAAACCATCAAAGCGCTTGCGGATAGATGATATTTTTAACGGCGAATGATATCGCAGAGTTTAACGCCGAGATTATCCCTAACGGCAGGCCAGATAATAGTAAGATTGAGGCTATAGCAAGTCGTGTATTAAACGCACATCATTATGATAGCGTGAATGATGTGTATCAGTTGGCGGCTATCTATTTAATTGCAATTGGTCGGGGTCACATTTTTCTTGATGGGAACAAGCGCACTGCATTTCAAAGCATGGCGTTATTTCTTGGTATCAATGGCGTAGACTTACGTGCAAGTCATCAACTGGAAGAATTAACCGTCGAAGCCGCACAAGGGAAAATCGGTATTGAACAGATAGTGAAACAGTTACGAGAACTTACCGAATGATAGGCCCGCATAAGTGCGGGCTTTTTTGTGCCTGTCGTTTGGTGAAATCTGACGGACAATCATACTGCCAGTGCTACAGATTTCACGTAGCGTCACCGGTTGAAATAAGGGGAGGGACTTTAATGGGCCGTTTTAACTATTGGTAGTGATGCGGGATAGGGTTTGCTATATCATAAATGCAATTTAACATAATATACATTATGCGCACCAAGATAAGAATAGGCAGAATCCAGGGAGTTGGTTGCTGAATTAGGTCTGGTTTATCTGGCTAACATCTGTCCCAAACACCATCAGGAATGTACAACTATTCGAAAGAATATCAGTTCGACTGGATAAAACAGGACATGAGAACAATACTTAGTATGGTTTCACATGTTGTTCATTATCTTTGCAGAGGAATATTATGAAAATATTGAAAACAATGGCAATGTTGGTTGTTCTGGGTACATTCTCTTCCGCTGTTATATCCGCCGAACTGCTAACCAAGGAGGAGCTTAATAATAACCCGCAGCAGTATGAAAAAATTGGCAATATCGTGACTGCCAATGAGTTAGCCACCATGGATGCTAAAGCTGAGTTATCCAAAAAGGCTGATGAATTGGGCGGCGATTATTATGTCATTACCTCAGCAAACACAGATAATAAGATTCACGCCACGGCTGATGTGTATAAGAAAAAGTAGTCACGATGATTCAAATATTAACGTTAAAGCTGGCTGGTCTATTCACAGCCAGCTTTGTCTTCCAGTACCGCAAGCGCTACGTGACGTAATAAATCCCCCTTTTTAATCCTGTTTGAATCCGGTATGCTCGAAATATGTCAGTATATAGTCCGGATTTGAAACGTGATTTCATTGTTTAAATCAGCACGTCTGTTTTACGCCAGATCAGTGAGTTATCCATCGCTATTCCGGCTTGTGGCATGAGCCAATCTAACGCTGTCACCCCGTCAAAAGTGCCTGGCCCTGCTCTGCCCTTATTGGTCGCCGGCGCTTTCTTTATGGAAAATCTGGATGGGACGGTGATTGTTACCGCCATGCCGCAGATGGCCTCGGCATTTGCGGTGCATCCCATTGATATGAATATTGGTATTTCTGCTTATATTCTCACGCTGACGGTGTTTATCCCTGCCAGTGGCTGGATTGCCAATCGCTTTGGTGCGCGCAATGTTTTTACCGCCGCGATGGTTATTTTTACCTTGGCATCAGTGCTGTGCGCCTTAAGCTCTGATCTTGCAACATTCACCGCCGCCAGAATTTTACAGGGATTTGGCGGCGCGATGATGGTGCCGGTGGGTCGATTAATTGTATTACGTAATACCGCAAAAGCGGATTTGATTAAAGCCATTGCCACCATTACCTGGCCGGGATTGGTGGCCCCGATCCTCGGGCCGCCGGTAGGCGGTTTTCTGACCACTTATGCTTCCTGGCATTGGATTTTTATCCTAAATGTTCCGCTGGGTATCCTCGGATTATGGCTGGCATGGCGGCTTATCCCACAGGAACCACCACAAAAAGAGACGCCTTTCGATATGCTGGGTTTCTTGTTAACCGGCTCAGCGTGTTTTAGCCTGATGTTTGGGTTGGAACTGTTTAATCACCAAACTTTATCACGCTGGGTTCCGTTGCTGTGTATCAGCGTTAGCTTACTATTAGGTGTGTTGGCGGTTTATCACGCCAGACGGCAGATTTCGCCACTGGTTGATCTGTGGGCATTGCGCATAAAAAGTTACAGCGTCACCATTTGGAGCGGAAGTTTGTACCGCATCGCGATCGGTGCCGTGCCCTTCTTACTGCCGTTGCTGTTTCAGCTTGGGTTTGGCATGAGCGCATTTGATGCCGGTTTATTGGTCTTGGCCGTTTTTGCCGGTAACTTGATGATGAAGCCTTTTACTTCAGCCATCTTATATCGCTTCCGTTTCCGCTCTACCTTGCTGGTTAATGGTGTGCTTAATGCGGTCACTATTTTCGCTTGTGCGCTTATCACCCCAGAAACACCTCATATATTGATTATATTGCTGCTGTTTATCAGCGGATTAACGCGTTCAATGCAGTTTACCGCACTCAATACCTTGGCATATTCTGAAATTCCAGCGCCCAAAATGGGGGGCGCTAATACCTTTTCCAATATGATTCAGCAGTTGGCGATGGGATTGGGTATTGCTATCGGCGCACTGGCGCTGCGTGTCGCTGAATGGTTCCACCCGTATCGTGCGGGCGTTATCCCGTTGGAAAACTTCCAGATAGCATTTGTGGTTATTGGTGTGGTCGCATTATTATCGATAGTGGATACATTAACACTGAGCCGTGATGCCGGTGATGAAGTGCGTAAGAAACCGTCAAGGCGTTGAGCTGAAGCCGTGCTTAACAGTATGTTAATTATATTTTTGGCAACGAAAGATAAGGAATGAATATGATCGTTTTCGTCACAGGCGCGACTTCCGGGTTTGGTGAGGCTATCGCTCGCAAATTTATCAGCCACGGTCATCAGGTTATTGCCACTGGGCGTCGTCAGGAGCGGTTGGACGAATTGAAAACCGAGCTGGGTGAGCAACTGCATATTGTGCCATTAGATGTCCGTAATCGCGCGGCGATTCAACATGTTATTGACGAACTCCCCGCCGAGCTGAAAAACATCGATGTGCTGGTGAATAATGCCGGTTTAGCTTTAGGCTTGGAACCGGCTCATAAAGCCAATGTTGAAGATTGGGACACGATGATTGATACCAATACCAAAGGTTTGGTGAATATGACGCGTGCATTGCTTCCCGCCATGGTGGCACGCGATGTCGGCCATATTATTAATATTGGTTCTACTGCTGCTAACTGGCCTTACGCTGGCGGTAATGTATATGGTGCAACCAAAGCCTTTGTGAAGCAATTCAGTTTGGGTCTGCGCGCCGACTTGCATGGCACACATATTCGCGTCACGGATATTGAGCCGGGGATGGTGGGTGGCACGGAATTTTCAGCGGTGCGTTTTAAAGGTGACGGCGAGAAAGTGAATAAGACCTACGATGGCGCGAATCCATTAACACCAGAAGATGTTGCCGAAGCGGTGTATTGGGTGGCCACATTGCCTGCGCGCGTCAATATCAATACGCTGGAAATGATGCCGGTCAGCCAATCCTTTGCCGGCTTGAGCATTCACCGCGAAGGTTAATAGATAGCTTTTAGTCATAGATCAAGGTTTGGGGCGTTCACCGCCCCACCCTTAATTGTCCCCAGCCCGCGACATTTAAAAGTCTTGCATAAGGTCGGCAACGATTTCTGCGGCCGGACGGACTGATTTAATGACTGAAATACCCGTACCGGTGGACACTATCCCTTGGTCAAAATTGCCAAGCCTCATGGCCTGCCATAAAGAGTGGTATCCGTTCATCGCCTTAAACATGGTTTCGCGATCAGTGTCCTGTGCCTCTAATTCTGCCAGCTTTGGACTCAGATCGGTGGGTAACGTGCGGTAATACGCAGGCAGCGTACGGAAAAGTAGCAGATCTTCAGCGCTTGATTCTACAATCAGGCGTTTGACTTTTTCATCTGCGGGGTTTTCAAGAGCCGTCAAAAAGAGGCTGCCAGCAAATACCCCTTCCGCCCCCAACGCCATTGCGGCGCGCACGCCCCGCACATCACATATGCCGCCAGCGGCAATTATCGGGATTTTTACACTATCCACTATCATTGGCACGATACTGAACGTACCAATCACGCGGGACGGAACGGTGCCGCCTTCGTCAAAACCTGTAGCAATGATGATGTCGGCCCCTAATTTCTCAGCTTCTTTCGAATTGGCGACAGTGGGAGTCAGGGCACGGTAAAGTATTTTTATGCGGTTGCTTTTAAAAAAAGCATATATTTCAGGGTCCAGCACTTCATTGATAAGTACCACTTCCACGCCTTCTTCTGCAAACATTTCTGCGGTTGGTCGCCAGAAGCTCAAATCAGGTCCGTTTATTAACGTTACGGCAAAAGGATTATCCGTCAGTTTTTTTACTTTTCTAATCTCCTCTCGCATGCGATCCAGAGCCATAAAACGCGAGTCCGGCAGGCTGTCTTGCCCCGCGTGTGGCCCCAGAGTGCCCAGGCCGCCAGCGTTCGAAACGGCAGCGACAAGTTCAGCATTGGTAAGAAAATACAAGGGTGCCTGTATGAGTGGATAACGAATATGTAAGAGCTCAGTGATGCGGTTATGCATTTTTCAATCCTGGTAAAGTTCAGATAGGTAGGATTTTAACATTTGCAAAATGGAATTTAATAACCAAAAATAAACATCTAATGCCCAAATATGGAAAGTAAAAATGGATTTCAACGCAACGAAATTGTTCATCTCGGTGGTGAATGCCGGCAGTTTTTCTGCGGCCAGTGAAAAAATGGGTATGCCGATCTCAACGTTGAGTCGTAAGATTAATGAACTTGAGCAGGCGTTAAATGCACAGCTCTTGGTTCGATCAAGGCATGGGGTTAAGCCAACCTATAAAGGACAACAGTTCTTTGAACAGGCTCGTCTCGGTGTCGAGCTGCTAGAGGATGCACAAAGATCGGTAACCTCAGTCCACAAATTACAGGGCAAATTACGTCTGTCTGTCCCGCCTAATTTCACCCTATGGTGGGATTTACTGCTCGAATTTCAGCAACGTTACCCTGATATAAGAGTATTTTGTCATTCAAGTGAAAGAGTCGTTGATTTGTTTGAGGATGGGATCGATGTTGCGCTCAGAATGGGCAACTTAAATACTGATGATGTGATTGCTAAACCCATAATGACAGGGGAAGCCTTGTTTGTGGCAAGTCCCAAATTATTAGCGCGTTACGGCACACCACAGACTCTGGCTGAAATGGGGCGGCTTCCCATCGCTGCCTGGGAAAATCTGAATCATGGTTTTTTTGAATGGGAATCTGGCTCAGAAAAAGTTAAATACGAGCCATTCTTTTCCACCAATAATACACAGGTATTAATTCATTATGCCCTGAATGGCATGGGCGCCTCACAGCTACTGGATTTTTCAGTCCGCCCCTGGCTGGAAAGTGGTGAGTTGATACAACTTATCCCCTGGACAACCCAAAAAATTATTCCGTTACACCTTGTCTATGCCCGTCAGAAATATCCTTCAGCACTGGTACGGGCTTATCTGGACTTTTGTCTGGAATGGGTTGGAAAGATGAAATACAAATAATCACCTTAACGTACAATAATTTTCGATAGCCAAACTGCCCCCTTAATTAACGCGCCAGCCCGCGACAATAATCAACATCCCGATCAGCGCCACTCCCGCACCCACCCAATCAAATAGCGAGAGTTTCACACCATCAACCACTCTCAGCCAAATTAACGCCGTTGCCACATAAACACCGCCGTAAGCCGCATAGACCCGGCCACTGGCGGCAGGATGCAAGGTTAGTAACCAGACAAACAGCGCCAGACTGGCGGCGGCGGGCAGTAATAACCAGATGCTTGCGCCTTTGCGCAGCCATAAGTAAGGCAAGAAACAGCCAATAATTTCAGCCAATGCAGTGACAAAAAACAGTAACGACGTCTTTAACATGCACACATCCCTTTTGATTCTGTTTTTAAAAACAACCCACACATAGTGCGAGAGGTTAATGACAAAGTGCTCGTATCGGTGAAAACAGGCAGATCGTAAAGACGCCGTAAACCCTTCCCTGGGGGCTCGAGCCGCGCCATCCCTGGCGCGGACGCTTTACTCTTCTCCCTGTCCTCACCTTGCAAGATCGAGTCGTTGGGTTTTGTCAGCAATTGGACACACCTGGTATGCCTGATTTACTTGTGTTGTCTGAATATCCACTCGCGCACCGGTTCGATGTTGTAGGCAATACGCCAGGTATTTCGATGCCCGGAAGCCCCGGCCATCGATTCGTCTGCGGGTACCACGGTTCCTGTGCGAAAAGTAACATAGTTAATCGAGGCATTTTCAGCATCAATTTTTTCGAATGCACGACGAAACTGTTCCGCATCCCAGGTTCCATCCCAGACGGCCTCGGCAACTTTTGCGCCCTCTTTTTTCAACACCTCAATAATGGCATTTTGACCCGGCCAGGCCTTGTCATCATCCTGGGAAACAATAATCCACAGTTTCTGGCCTGCCAGCGACTTGACCAGTGCGGGATCCCACTGCCCAGCCACCAACAATGATGCCGCAAAAAGGTCTGGGTACTTGATATTCATAGCAATTGACATCATGCAGCCGCCGGATTGCCCGGTCACATAAAGACGATTGCGATCAATATTATACTGCTGACACAGGGCATTAATCAGATCGACGGTGGTATCCAGCATATCTGACGTCTGCGAATTATCGTCGGCAATGATTTCAGCATACTGCGGTGCCAGAATAAAACAGGGGCGCTGGGCTTGATCTGCTGGCGATGCCCAAGAGATAGCCCCTAACCCCTGAAACAATGTGGTCTGGGTGACATCACTGGTTGCCCCGGCATCGTGCATAAACAGCACCAGTGGCCATGCGTGTTCTTTGTTGTAACCCTTTGGAATATATAAATTATATTTCAGTGTTTTCCCTGTTTTTGGATCGCGGTATTCCAGTTGTTTAAAATCATCTACAATCAGGTTTTTCACCTTATCAGTCGTCAGCGCTTTTTGTTCCGGCACAATAGCCTGACCGGAAACAGTATGAAGTTCAGACTGTTGGCTAAATGATGCAGTCGCCGCCGGATAAATCGTGTCATAAACCGGTATGTCCCCTGCTTTACCTGGCCCACCTTGCCCACCTTGCCCAGGACTCGCACTTTTATCTTTTTTGGGTTGTGGCAATTTTTCAGCTAAAGCGGCGTTTTTATCTTCCGGCGATAGCGTGATGATGACATATTCTCCCGTTGGCGCTTTGTCTGCCGGATCTGCTGAATGGCTGGTAAATACAGCGGTAATAGTACGGCTTTCAACCGTGAAATCCGTTGGCTTAAGCGCTTTACCATCAACCGGCTGATTGTATTGCACCGCGACGCCGGTAAGCCGGACACCGTCACCATAAACCTGAGTAATCGCCGTCCCATCGACCACAGTTGGCGATTGTTTGGCGCTGGTTTTATTGGCACTTGCCGCAAAAGCCGGTGCACTGAATTTGAGTACCACTCCCAGCCCTGCCACCATAGTCAGAAACTCACGTCGTGTTTTCATCTTAAACCTCTCTTCTTGCTGGTCGATTTCGCCTGAAAGCGCGTCAGTTGTCGTTGACTGGTTTATATACCGTGACCAATGATATAATTCTCTCTCGCAGATACTGTGCCAGTAAATTATATGATGATTTCGCATCACCGACTCATAAAGGACTTAAGACGATGACAATAACTAATCTGGCACGCTTGCTGCGCGCTGTTCTACCGCTCGCCGTGCTGGCTTTACCACTGGCATGGCAAGCCCCTGCGCTAGCGCAATCAGCAACTTGTACTCAGGGTAGCACTTGTGTTTCTGTTGGCGGGAATAATGATCCCATGTCAAAAGAGCAAGCACGCCAAAGCCAGCAACAGTGGGATGATACCCACCGCCTGCGTAATAAAGTGAATAGCCGGGTCGAAAAGAATTTTGATAAATACGACCGCGCCGAAGACGCAAAAGACAATTGCGATCGTAGCGCAAACTTCAATGCCTATTGGGAACCAAACACTGAACGTTGCCTGGATCGTTTAACCGGTCGCCAGATTAATCCGTAATTGACGGTAATGGCTCGGATTGACTTGAGGTTATGTCAACCAGAGCTATCCTTACGTTAGGCAAGCTATTCATCCACATAAGGATTTTATGATGAAAAAAACGCTTATTATCAGCACATTGTTATTGTCTCTGGCGCCTTTAGCTGCGTTGGCATCTTGTGAAAGTGTCAAAGCAGAGATCACGCAAAAGATTATCAGTAATGGCGTGCCTGAATCTGGTTTTAAACTGGATATTGTCCCTAACGATCAGGTACAAAATGCGGGTGGACAAGTGGTTGGGCATTGTGAAAATGATACTCAGAAGATTGTTTATACGCGTATAACTGACAGCGAATAATCTTTTGTTTTCTTTAGGGTGTACTTTCCAGTACACCCTAAAATTTATACACCTTCATCTGGCATAACCGTACTTGAGGGTTATTCTATGATTGATTTGTTAATCTATCACTCCAGAGATCCATCGTCTGCAACACTGGTTGTGTTTTGGTGAAGTTATCCACGACCTTTTCCATCTCATATCCCGTTAATTCTTTATGTTGCAGGTATGCTACTGAGTGCGGTAGCGGTGGTGTTCCACCTAAATCACAAAAAAACTCTCCGACCGGGTTATCAGGAAATGCTGCCCGACAGTTCTTATAACAAGCAGAGCCTTGGTGCATACAGGCAAATGCAGGAGCGGTAAGTGGTAAGAGAACGAATAACATTAACATTCTGTATTTCATATGAACCTCGAGCCAATTATTTATATAAAGGAACGCCCTCAACTCAGTTTTAAATACTACGCTCTGTACCAAGCAGTTCTTATGAAATAAGCAACGATCTATCAATAAAGGTTTTTTATGCTCATTTGTGGATATTTAAATCATCATTCTGAATAATCTTTAACAGCAACACCCCCGAGTTAGTGCCTTGATAAAATGAGTCAATATTTGCTAGCTATTCTCTTACTCACCATTAACAATGGTTTTCCCTAAACTTGCCACTAGTTGCTTTATATGAAACGGCCTGCCCATTGGTATTACTATCGCGCCATGCTGCGCCGGTTGATGATTGCCATCATGCTGGGCATCATTTCTGCCCTCATTGTTTGGTTGTTCCATCAAGCGATGTTGGGGATTGAGTGGTTATTATTTGCGCGCACCGACGGCAGTCTGGTCGCGGCAGCCTCTTCTATTAGTGGCTGGCGACGTGCCTTAACCCCCGCATTAGGAGGATTGGCAGCAGGCTCGCTATTGTGGGGATATCAGCGCTATCAACATCGAAAACCCAGCGCCCCTACCGATTATATGGAAGCCATTGAGACTGGCGATGGACGGCTAGATGTTTCCGCCAGTGTGATCAAATCTCTGGCTTCGTTGTTAGTGGTATCCAGCGGCAGTGCCATTGGCCGCGAAGGTGCCATGGTGCTATTGGCGGCACTGTTTGCTTCTGTATTTGCTCAGCGCTACGCAAAACCTAAGGAATGGAAACTTTGGGTCGCCTGTGGTGCCGCCGCCGGTATGGCCAGCGCCTATCATGCGCCATTAGCGGGTAGCCTGTTTATTGCAGAAATTCTGTTTGGCACATTGATGCTGGCTTCCCTCGGGCCGGTGGTGATTGCGGCTGTCAGCGCATTACTGACCACCAACCTGTTGCATGGCGGGCAAGAAACGCTGTATCAAGTACAGGTGCTGCCGTCCCCGTGGCCGATACAATATCTCCTGATGGCATTATTGGGCTTATTCGCTGGTTTTTGCGGGCCACTGTTCCTTAAAGGTATGACAGCCAGTGGGCATGCTTTTCGTTCCCTGAATCTATCACCGCCGCTGCAATTGGCACTGGGGGGAATGATTGTTGGGCTGTTATCGCTTATTTTCCCTGAAGTCTGGGGCAATGGTTACAGTGTGGTGCAATCATTATTGACCGCCCCGCCAGGAATTTTATTAATTGGCGGTATTTTAGTTTGTAAGCTGTTGGCGGTACTGGCCAGTAGTGGTTCGGGCGCACCCGGAGGGGTATTTACGCCAACACTGTTTGTTGGTGCGGCGTTAGGGATGTTATGCGGCCAGATATTTGCCTGGTGGCCCGTGTTGGGTGACAATATTGCGTTATTAATGGCATTGACGGGCATGGCGACATTGCTGGCAGCGACCACTCATGCCCCTATTATGGCGGCGCTAATGGTATGCGAAATGACAGGAGCCTATACCCTGCTGCCAGGGCTACTATTATCTTGTGTTATTTCGACAACAATAGCCCGTTGGTTACGCCCTATTTCGGTATATCACTCGCGGTAAATTAAAGTTTTATGGATATATTACTTGGCTATTGCGGTGAGATCTAAATATTGTGCTAACGGCTTTTGTTCCGGATGCGGCAGATAAGGCAGTTGCCCTAATTGCGGAGCCGGTAAACGCTCACGCAACATGGCAATTGTTTCCGCATAATGTGCCAGTCCCGGATTAATACGATTGGCAACCCAACCTAATAATGGCAACCCATCATTGATAATCGCCTGAGCGGTTAATAAGGCATGATTAATACAACCTAATTTAATCCCAACCACCATAATGACCGGTAATTGTTCTTGAATTACCCACTCAGAATAAAAACGCTGGTCATTCATCATCACTTTCCAGCCGCCACATCCTTCAACGACCACGGTATCGGCTTTCGTTGATAATTGCTGCAATCCTTCCGTCATTTTATTGTAATTAATCAGGGTGTCGGAGCAGGCATGGATAACATCCCCAGCCAGTGGATATGGGTTAACTTCCTGATAATCCAATGCAATAGAGGATGAAGCCTGTAAAATCAGTGCATCTTGGTTGCGTAATCCATCGGGAGTTTCTTTACTCTCTGTCGCCACTGGCTTATAACCAACAGCTTTTCTGTCACCTTGGCTTAAGGCCTGAAGTAAGGCCCGTGACACAACAGTTTTACCGACCGCTGTGTCGGTACCCGTCACAAAAACACGCGTTAACATAACAATACTCCGCAATCTGGCCACTTCGACTCACGTCTTTCCGCCTAATATTAGCGAAATTGGTAACATGGATAAAAGTCTAGGCGATGCCGACCACAGACAGCTTGCGTTAGCGCAATGTTTTGCCGAACTGAGTGCATTTTTTAACGGATATCAGCCGATAATATAGGGAATACACCCAATATACCCACTAATAATTAACTCTTAATTATTAGTTACGCCCTATCCTTGCAGTAATTTCACTAACAATGAGCCGTTATATAACGCTTCTTTTACCAGTGCAGCACCAGGCATTGTCCCCTGATTAAAAAATGCCGTTGGTTCAACCAGAATATTCTCGCTATAAGCGGGTAGTGCTTGTTGGCGAATACAGGATGCAATGGCGGGATGTAAAATAGAAGCCGCTTTATTTAATGGCGACCCGACCAGAATTTTTTCTGGATTAAATAAATTGACCATAATGGCAATAATCCGCCCAACACTGTGACCCACGCCCAAAATAATATCTTTGGCTAATTGATCGCCGGCCAAAGCCGCATCACATAAAGATTCGACCGTCAGTGGTGAACCATGTAATAACGAACTCATTGAGCCATTTAATCGTTGTTGGGCAATTTCCAACATATTCTCAATACTGGCAACTGTCTCAAGGCAACCATGATTACCGCAATAACAGCGTTTGCCATAAGGATCAACTTGAGTATGACCAATTTCAACCACACTACGACTGCCAGCATGTAATACTCTGCCCGCAGTAATGACCCCTGCTCCGACATTATGGTCAATCACCACTTGAATAACATTTTCACAGCCACGCGAAGCGCCATACAAGGCCTCTGCCATCGTCCAGGCGCAAATATCATGTTGCAGATAAACCGGTAACCCCGTGCGCTGCTCCAACGCCGGGCCAAGTAGCATTTCATCTACTTTATAGAATGGCATTTTATGCACAATGCCCGCCGGTGCATCGATGATGCCGGGCATGGTAATGGCGATAGCCGTCAGTCTTTCAAGCTTTTCCTGATGGCGGATAAAGAATTGATCGACTTCACTAAGAATGCGATTGAGTAAGGGTTCTGAGTGGCTATCTGGTAAGGGAATTTGATCTTCAACCACCAGTTTACTGCTGAGATCGCGCAGCGCGAGAGTAATAGAACCTCGGCTAATCCGCCCAGAGACATAGTGCCAGGCCTCGGTATCCAGAACCAAACCAATTGCTGGCCGCCCACGGCTCCCAACATCTTGATATTCGGTTTCTTTTACCAAATGAGCTTCAACTAATTCCCGCACAATCTTAGTGATACTGGCGGGGGCCAGTTGCGCCTTCTTAGACAGTTCAATGCGGGATATCGGGCCGAACAAATCAATCAGCCGATAAACGGCCCCTGCATTGGTCTGCTTGATTTGATCAATATGTCCAGGCTGTCCATCCGTTATCACTAAACCGGCCCCTTCTCTGTCACCGAGTATTTTTCGCGCTTCTAAATAAAGATTATCGGCTATGTTGGGGCTTTTGGCATATGGCGTCAACTATTTGATTAGTTATGTGATTTACTGCACATAATCACCGCTATCCTTTGACTCTGCGCTGATTATTTATACGAATTGAGAGCGAAAAATATCCACCAATGTCATTTAACCCTGGCACTCAAAAATGCCTCTTAGGGTTTACCTGTCGGGATATCCGCCACCATCAGGCGGATCAATGCTTCCGCTGGCGCCGTCACCGGGCGATGTTTGTGATTCACCAACCACACCTCAGTTGTTGCACTGTCTTCAGCTAACGGCAAGTATTTCACCCCATCCACTTTTATCCGAGTGAATGACGCCGGCAAGATAGAAACGCCTAAACCTGAGGATACCAGCCCGACAATGGTCATCGCCTCCCCGACTTCTTGCGTGATATAGGGCGTGATCCCGGCACGGGCCAGCAGCGTGAGGATCTCATCATAAAGCGCGGTACCCACCTCGCGCGCAAAGAAAACAAAAGGTTGCTCGGCCAGCGAACTAAATTTGACACTGCCCTGAGGTAAAGCGGCTAACGGACTTTCTTCATGGACGACGGCCACTAAAGGCTCACGCAACAACAAGCGATATTGCAGCGCATCCGGCAAGCGGGTATTACGCATTACGCCAATATCAAGTCGCCCATCCAGCAAGGGTTCAATTTGCTGCTTGGTATTCACTTCCTGCATTTTAATATGAACATGTGGATGTAATTGGCGAAAAGCGCGCAAACTCTTAGATACGGTGCTGATAAAAGGAGCCGACGAGGTAAAGCCAATGGTTAACTCCCCCGATTCCCCACGATGCAGGCGCGCGGCTTTCTCCGTTGCCGAGTTGACCTGTGCCAAAATTTGGTAAGCCTCTTTTAAGAATAGCGTACCCGCTTGGGTCAAACTGACATTGCGGTTATTGCGGGCCAATAGTCTGGCCCCGATTTGCTCTTCCAATATCTGAATTTGTTGGCTTAGCGGGGGTTGCGAAATACGCAAACGCTCTGCTGCTCGTCCGAAATGTAGCTCTTCTGCTACCGCGATGAAATAACGTAAGTGCCTGAGTTCAATACTCATCCAACCCCATTAATACGTTTAAAGTCTTATTGTGAATAATTAATATATTAGACAAAAAACTCTGCTATTTCTATGATCTTGTTATTACACCGAACAACGATTGAGCCTGCTCTGTTGCGGTGAACAAACTGTTTTGATTGTGCTTGTTTTTATTGTGCTAATGATAAGGAAATACCGTGACCACCTCTTTGCGCACTACGGATACCGCAGTGTCGACCCTCGCCGCAAATGACGATGCTACTGCTTTAATGGCAGCCCCCCAAGTCACTCGTTTAACTAAACGCCCTTATATTCAACGCGGTACACCGGAGTTTATTCGTGTCACTCTGGCTTTCTTTTCGGCCGGATTAGCCACCTTTGCTCTGCTTTATTGTGTGCAACCTATCCTACCGTTGTTATCGCAAGATTTTAATATTTCCCCTGCCGGCAGTAGCTTATCGCTATCAGCCGCGACCGGAATGTTGGCGTTTGGTTTGATGTTTACCGGGCCATTATCGGATGCTATTGGCCGTAAATCCGTGATGGTGGTGGCCTTGATGCTGGCCGCTATCTGCACCTTGATTTGTTCTTTTATGACCAGTTGGCATGGGATTTTGCTGATGAGGGCTTTGATTGGCTTATCCCTTAGCGGTGTGGCTGCCGTAGCAATGACCTACCTCAGTGAAGAGATCCATCCCAGCTTTGTTGCGCTTTCCATGGGGTTATATATCAGTGGCAACTCGATTGGTGGGATGAGTGGTCGCCTGGTCACTGGGGTGCTGAGTGATTTCTTCTCCTGGCGTGTTGCGTTAGCCGTGATTGGTTTATTCGCGTTGGCCGCAGCCTGCATGTTCTGGCGTATTCTTCCGGCCTCTAAACATTTCCGCCCTACATCATTGCGCCCCAGGACTCTGGTGATTAATTTCAAATTACACTGGCGCGATTCGGGTTTACCACTGCTGTTCGCCGAAGGCTTTTTAATCATGGGCAGCTTTGTCACTTTGTTTAATTACATCGGTTATCGTTTGCTGGCACAGCCTTATTATCTCAGCCAGGCAGTGGTGGGTTTATTATCGATAGTCTATCTGACCGGTTCTTATAGTTCGCCCAAAGCTGGCGCGTTAACCAGCCGTTATGGTCGAGGGCCGATATTAATGGCATCGATAGGCATGATGCTAATGGGGGTCATTATTACCAGCTTCTCTCCTGTGATTACCATATTTATTGGCATGATGATATTTACTGCCGGTTTTTTTGCTGCACATTCGGTCGCCAGCAGTTGGATTGGTCGTCGAGCGCGCCGGGCTAAAGCACAGGCTTCGTCATTGTATCTATTTTGTTATTATGCCGGATCTAGTGTGGCGGGGACATTAGGCGGTATTTTCTGGCTAAATTTAGGTTGGACAGGTGTTGTGGTATTTATCGCCACCCTTTTGTTGCTGGCATTATACGTTGGGCAACAGTTACGTAAATTGCCTGAAGCGGCCAGAATCTAATCTTAGATGAGGTAAAGCTGATCGGACGCCAAATTACAATTTGACGTCCTCTCTGCTATGTACCTATTATTAAGGGGAGCTTAACGACCCTAAGTGATTGTTGCTTGAGATATAAATTAAGTATCTAGTGTATTAAGGGATTTATTACGGGATATTTCCTTAATTTATGTAAGGTCAGGAGAAAATATGACAAACCACTTCCTCACGCTTTGGGACATACTCGCGACAACATTTTCCATTTTCTTTTTTATCGCATACTTGCTGATTCTGTTTCAGGTCATTTCTGATCTTTTCAGAGACCATGAATTAAGTGGGTTTTATAAAGCGATTTGGATTCTGTTTTTACTCTTCATTCCACTGCTAACGTCTCTGGTATACCTCATCACGCGAGGTAAAGGTATGGCTCAGCGCTATCGAGCCTCGGTACAAAAATCAGTATCCGAAACCAATGAGTATATCCGCCACGTTGCGGGTAAATCGCCAGCAGAGCAGATTGCTGACGCGAAAAAATTATTAGATGAAGGGACTATTACAGAAAGTGAATATCAGCAATTAAAAGCGAAAGCACTGTCCTGATATTTTGATTTATCACTCAAGGCCAAATGTCACCTATCCTGCCATTTGGCCTTTTTATTTCTGCATTAAAACGATAAAAATAATAGGGTGTGGTGCTACGTCACCTCACCACTTATAATCCTCCCCTATGCTTATTATTAGCGAGATTCAGGAATGAAGCACTCTTCGCTACGGCGTTCGCTGTTATTAGCCGGTATTACCCTGCCGTTAGTCAATTTTGCACTGCCATCCTGGGCGGCCGCGATTCCCGGATCATTAGACAAGCAACTGGCGGAACTTGAGCAAAGTGCGCATGGTCGTTTAGGTATTGCGATGATTAATACCGCCAATGGCAGTAAAATTCTGTATCGCGGATCTCAACGTTTTCCATTCTGTAGCACTTTTAAGTTTATGCTGGCCGCTGCGGTATTAGGTCAAAGCCAATCTCAACCGAATTTGCTCAATAAGCATATCAATTACCATGAGAGTGATTTGCTCTCTTATGCCCCCATCACGCGTAAAAATCTGGCGCATGGCATGACAGTTTCTGAGTTATGTGCGGCTACCATTCAATATAGTGATAACACAGCTGCGAATTTATTAATTAAAGAACTGGGTGGTTTAGCCGCTGTTAATCAGTTTGCGCGCAGTATTGGCGATCAGATGTTTAGGTTAGACCGCTGGGAGCCGGATTTAAACAGCGCGCTTCCTAATGACCCGCGTGATACCACCACTCCTGCGGCTATGGCAGCGAGTATGAATAAATTGGTGCTGGGTGATGCATTGCTCCCTGCCCAACGCAGTCAACTCGCGGTATGGTTGAAAGGAAACACCACCGGGGATGCCACCATTCGTGCAGGTGCCCCTGCTGATTGGATTGTGGGTGATAAAACCGGCAGTGGCGATTACGGAACCACTAATGATATTGCGGTTATCTGGCCGCCTAAAGGCGCGCCGATTGTTTTAGTCGTGTATTTTACGCAACGTGAAAAAGACGCGAAGCCACGCCGCGATGTATTGGCCTCCGCGACCAAAATAATTTGGTCGCAAATATCCTGATTTCCGGTGTGGGTAGTGTCACCCGCCTTTTAACCGCGATAGACGCTTTTGTCATTCTGGCAGATACTCCAATGGTTAATGGCACTTCGGGCTGTCATAGTGCTCTTTTAACTGATATAACATAGTGTATGTTGTAACTAAAATAAGGTCAGCTAAAAATACGATGACTAAATATGATTTGATCGAGCGTCTCAATAACCGCTTTACCGCGTTGGAAGTCGGATTGCAGGAACTCCACCAGCAACTTGAGGATTTACCGCTGCTCGCTGCACGCGTCTTTTCCTTGCCTGAAATAGAGAAAGGCACCGAACATCAGCCCATTATGCATATTCCTGTGAGTGCAACAGTGGGAGCAGAAGCACGAGATTTGGCGATACAGCACTATCAGCGGCTATTTATTCACCATCAGGGCCAGAATGTCAGCAGCAAAGCCGCCCTCCGCCTCCCTGGGGTTCTCTGTTTTTCGGTGACCGAGCACCAACTCGCCGCTTGCCAAAAGAGTATTCAACATATAAATCAATTGAAAACCGAGCTGGAACACATCATTACCGTTGAATCTGGTTTGCCGAGTGAGCAACGTTTCGAGTTTGTTCACACCCACTTACATGGGTTGATCACGCTAAATACCTATCGCACCATTACGCCGTTGATAAACCCCAGTTCGGTTCGCTTTGGTTGGGCTAATAAACATATTATTAAGAACGTCACCCGCGAAGAGGTGCTGGCGCAGTTAAACAAAAGCCTAAATGCCGGTCGTGCCATTCCCCCTTTTAGCCGTGAGCAGTGGGCGGAGTTAATTAGCCAGGAAATTAACGATGTTCAACAGTTGCCAGAACAGGCGCGCCTCAAGATCAAACGGCCAGTTAAAGTACAACCTATTGCACGAGTTTGGTATCAGGAGCAGCAGAAGCAAGTCCAACACCCCTGCCCTATGCCTTTGATTGCCTTTTGCCAGATCCAATCAGCCGTCGAATTACCTAAATTAGGCGAATTAACTGATTACGATGCCAATCAGATTAAACATAAATATAAGCCAGATGCCAAACCGTTACGGCTGTTGGTGCCCAGATTACATTTACATGTCGAGGTATAGGCAAAAACCATTCCCTCCCGATAAGCCTATAATATTAGAGTTCTGCTGGTGATTTTTATGAATCAGCGGCTCAATCACCAGAAGAAATTAACCCCTTCACGTAGCACTTTTTTAGGTACATAGTTGCTCAAACCTGATGCATGGCAATATTCAATTAAATCTTTTAAAGAGTGACACCCCACTTTGTTATAAATAAATCTAAGCCGATTTTCAATGGTTCTGTTTGATAAGAATAGTTTTTCTGCTATTTCTTTTGCTGTCATTTTTTGAATTGCATAAAATATGATATCAAGTTCTTTTTCTGAGAAGTCATCTACCGGCGGGGTGAGTGTAATAACGGAGGGTTTTAAACTTTTAAAAAAATCACACACGGAAATAAAATTAAATTTTTTACCAAAAAAAACTGTCCCTAACACATCCCCATCCGGGTTATAAATCGGGAATTTTGGGAAGTACCACGGTGAAAGAAGCCTTTCACGCCCAAAAGGTGAGGTCACAATGATCTCCGCGCCATCTCTGCTTTGCTCCGCCTTTCTATCGTGAGCTTTGAAATCATCACTATATTCAGACCATGAACATGGCATCTCCTCATCTAAGCGCCCTTCAAAATCAAAGCCGGGCTGAATATCAAACAAGTCAATACACGATTCATTTAAATAAACAAATTTGGATTTATTATCTTTTATCGCCCAAGGAATGCTGGCTTTTTCCATTATGGAAATGAGAGATATTTTACTGAGTGAATCAACCGTCAAACCAGGCTTATCTGTGGGACTACTTTTCTTATCTTCCATAAAATAACCTCCTGTCGAGTCAAAAAAAAATAACACCTTAATAAATAAAAACCACCTTATCTATCGCCACCAGATGGCTCATATGAAAAACAATGACAATCAATAAAACCATTCACAAAAATAAACAATCACCCAATTTAAGATACATTATAAATATATATCACGAAAAAATAAGCAGATATTATTCTAAATCGAAATCGAAAAAAAACACTACCTAAAT
>NZ_CACVAD010000034.1 GCF_902726545.1 Yersinia artesiana
AAACAGGATAATGTCTATAAGATGAATTAACCTACGTAATGCAGACATCAGTAAGAATCTTTTCTTGATAATCTATAATTAGAGATTAAAATCACCGAAATAGTACCTTACATAATTATTACTTTGGGCATCGGCAGTAGCGGTTCTTGTTTATCTCGTCTTGGGTAATCATTTGAAGTCGATCGATGCGAGCGAGGAGCAGTGAATTAACTCTGCGAATCCCAAGATATAACGGTTTACGGAGATAACATGACTAAATCAGTGATGATAGTTGATGACCACCCAGCAATTCGAGTTGCCATTCGTGCATTACTGTCACAAAGTAACGAATTTTCAACCATTTATGAATCAGTTGATGGCAGTGAAGCCTTAGAGACATTAAAAAACAATCCAGTCGATTTGGTTATTATTGATATTGAACTGCCGAATTTTGATGGTTTCTCATTACTGAAAAAACTACAACAGCGTGGTTTTACCGGTAAATCGTTATTTTTGTCAGCTAAGAATGAGCAGGTTTTTGCTGTTCGGGCATTACAAGCTGGCGCTAACGGTTTTATTAGCAAAAATAAAGATATTAGCGAAATTCTTTTTGCCGCGCAGAACGTATTACGCGGGTATTCTTTCTTCCCATCTGAAACCTTGACCCAATTAGCCGGGCAGCCTTCAAGTCATGACCCCGTCAATCGGGCTCGCTTGTTGTCAGAGCGAGAAATTAATGTTTTACGTTATCTGGTCAATGGTCTGTCAAATAAACAGATTGCCGACGAGATGTTTATCAGTAACAAAACTGTCAGCACCTACAAAACGCGAATCCTCACTAAATTAGGACTGAGTTCTGTAATTGAACTGGCAGATTATGCGCATACCCATAATTTGGTCTAGTCCCGTCAGGTCTGATTTACCGCGTACAGTATTATCTCTACGTCGTTGGTTTTCTTTACGCATTTTACTGTGCTGCCTGGTATTACTGAGCGGGCAACTTCATGCTGCCCTGATGACCAGTCGTCAGGGGTGTGATACCGGTCAACCGCTGACGATACACAGTATTGCGAACAGTTACAGTGAAGACTTATTACTCCCTCCAGCGACCGACGCCCGCCAATCGAGCCGGCGCACAGTAAAAGTGGGCGTGGTTATTGATGCCAATACCCCTTTTGTTGTGAACCGTGATGACAACGCCATCGAAGGTATCGTCGCGGATTATCTAAAAATCATCAGTGATGCCAGCCAACTCTCTTTCCAGATGATTGGTTATTGTGATTACGGCTTAGTATTGAATGCACTGGAAAATGGTCAGGTTGATTTAATGGCAGGCACCCCGATGCCCGCTCAACCGGGACTCATTGCTTCCCATGCATTCTTCACTAACCGGCATGTCGAGGTTCGCAGCAAGAATTGGGATCCCACCAAACGCACCCACCCGGAAACGGTAGCCATTGTCAATAACGAGCCACTTTCACCGGAATTTTTGTTTAATTATCATGCGGATAAAATAGTCGCCTATCCTAACCAGCTACAAGGGTTACTGGCCGTTGCCTATGGTAATGCCGATGTGTTTGTCGCTAATGCCACATCAGCTAACTATTTGATTGACCAATTACAACTGCTGACACTGCAAATTCGTAACTTTGCTCCTTATCACCCAGCCCCTTACACTTTCCTGGCGCTGGAAAAAAATCAAAAACTGATTAATTACATTAATCAGATTCTGGAGTTACTGCCCAGCCGTGCCACGGGTGATATTCAACAGCGCTGGTTTGGCAGCAAACATCATTATAATATTGATGCCAAATTACTTCTTACAGAACAAGAGCTTAATTGGATTCAGCATCATCCAGAGGTGACCTATGCTGCGCCATTGGATTTGGCTCCATTAATATTCCGTGATCGCCAAACCGGTGAGATGGCCGGCTTCTCTGTCGATCTCATCGACATTATTTCACGCCGTACCGGCATTAAATTTAAGCCGATTTATATCAAAGACAGCGGCGAAGGTGTGCGTGATTTTGCTGCCGGAAAGATAGATATGCTACCGATTGTCGCGGTACGCAATGGCCAATATGGTAGCAGCCTTTATTCCTCCCCCGTCGCCCAATCATTATGGGGTATCTTAACGCGAGAAGATCGCAACGATATCAACAATGTCGCGGATCTGGCGGGAAAACGAGTGGGGATACAGTCGGGCAGCACTTCCGGTGGCGTGATCAACAACACTCTTTTGGCACAAAAAATTACCTTTGTTGAAGCCCCCGATACCATGACCTTGGTACGCATGCTGCAACAAGGGAAAGTCGATGCGATTATCAAAAATATGATGACCGCTAACTATCTGTCAGCACAGAACTTTACCCCCAATATTAAAACGGTTGCTGTCACCGGCGAAGAGCCGCTGATGATGGCATTTGCCATCAGCCCGAAACTTCCTGAATTAAAAGCCATCGTTGATAAAGTCATTGAATCAATCCCACCAGAAGAACTGGACAATATCATCAGTGAATGGAGCACGTTTAAACCTAAACCCGTCAGCTTTGATGAAAGCCTACAAGACAACGAATGGCTGATGTTAACGCTGAAAATCAGTTCAGGCCTGCTGTTAGTGTTCGGTTTATACCTTGGTTATCTGGTGTTCAATAAACGCCGTCAAGCCGCGTTGTTACATGCTCGTTTGCTGCAACAAGAGTCGATTATTAATGCCCTGCCATTCGCGGTATTTATTCGCACTACCGCTGGTGAATTGGCCGTTTATAACAACCACTTTGCTGACGCGCATCAGGATAAGTTAAACGATCTACTCAACCACAATAATGAGCCAGCCAATTGGCCAATGACCAGCCCGTTAGATCGCGAAATAGATAAATATTGCCGCTTGGTATTAACCGACCGAAAACCGCAAATGGTGGATCTTTCGCTTGAGATCAACGGTGAGTTACGCGATATCTTCCTGTGGATTATTCCGCTGGATAATGCTGAGCGCAGCCTGCTCGGTGGCTGGCTGGATATCAGCCAACGCAAAACGGTTGAACGGCAATTGGAAGCGGCCCGCGTCGAAGCCGAAAGCGCCAACCGCACCAAGAGCACCTTCCTGGCGACCATTAGCCATGAGTTGCGCACACCAATGTACGCCATTATGGGATTGCTGGAGCTGGAGATACGCAGTGAACAGCCGGTAGATAAAAATACCCTGGTCACCGTTTCCAAGTCTGCTCAATCGCTGATGTTGTTGCTTGATGACATCATCGACTCGGCCAAAATCGAAGCCGGGCAACTGAGTGTTCACCCGGCTGTTGTCGATTTCCGTCAGGAAATAGAGCGGATGTTTACGATTTATCAGCCGATTGCTGATGAACGTAATCTGAGGTTCTCCGGTTGGGTGGATGATCAAATTCCTGATTTAGTCATGGTGGATATGCTGCGAGTACGGCAGGTCATGGGCAATCTATTGGGTAATGCACTGAAGTTTACCGAGCAAGGTGGGGTTTCCGTGGATATCACCTGGGAAGCCATCGATGACAAACACGGTGTACTGAATATCGATATTACTGATACCGGTATTGGCATTTCTCCTGCGGCGCAGGCCACATTATTCCAGCCATTTAGTCAGGCTAATGAGGGTAAATCTCCGCGCTTCGGGGGTTCCGGTTTGGGGTTATGGATCTGCCATCAACTGATTCATAAGATGGGTGGGGAAATTACCTTAGAAAGCCAGCTCGGAAAAGGCACCAGCCTGTTTATTACATTGCCGCTGGAAGTTGCCAGTGCCAGTGATTTGCCGCAGGAATCAGCCATTGCCGTCGCAGATGAAGCACAACTTAATCAATTGAAAAATTTGCGAATTCTGGTGGTAGATGATTTAGCCGCTAACCGTCAGTTACTTCAGCAGCAGTTAGCCTTTATCGGTATCGAACAAGTGATGAGTGCCGAGAATGGCGCGGAAGCCTGGCAGATATTGCAGCATTATAGTTTTGATGCCGTCATCACCGATTACAATATGCCATTAATGAATGGCTACGAACTGGCCGCCCATATCCGCAATAGCGACACAATGAAAGACATGATAATCATTGGTTGCACCGCAGATGCGCGAGAAGAGAGTACCACCCGTTGCAGTGACGCCGGTATGAATGACTGTATGATTAAACCTGTCACTATCGATACACTGCGTACCACCCTGCTACGTCAGGAAATTATTAGCAGTGATACGAATATGCCCTCGCGCGCGCTTGTTGGTGATGTCACAGCACAAGATAGCGTGCCGAATGTTGTTAGCAATGAACCCGCGACCCCCCTTGTTACCGCGCAGAATAAGCTAAAAAACCTCTCGGGAGGCAACACAGAAGTGGAGTTGCAGCTATTGCAATCATTGCTGGAGAGTAATGTGCAAGATACTGCGGTGCTAACACAGCAGTATTCGCGCCTCACCGTCGATGATAACACTGCTATTTCTGATGAAATTTATACAGAAATGGCCAGCCTGGTTCATCGAATCAAGGGCGGCGTACAATTGATTGATGCCCTGCCTTTGGTGGACAGTTGCATTAAATTCGAATCCCTACTGCATGCACAGGATAAATATGCCGTCATGGCATACGGTGTTAACTATCTGGCACTATTGACTGAGACGAACCAATTATTAGTCGAATTAATAGCCTCATACGCTGAAATAGGTAGTTCGCCGCCATAGAATAGGGATTGAATTAATATTATCACTGAAACTCGTCAGACATTTTGACGAGTTTTTTTATGGACTAATGATTTATATTTTATGACAGGGGCATCATTACGCACAAAAATAATACGTAATTAATTGTAATATATAGGTTTTATAATAATCATCAATTTTGGCAGTATAAGTTCCTACGGTTTTTGTAGGAAATTTCACATACAAAACAAAGACGCCTCTCATTTTGTCCCCCCTGATTTCCCCTTACACTACCACCGGTTGCGAAACCAGATAGCCAATATAAATAACGGAAGATCATATTCAGCTAAATGATCGCTCATTTTGTTGAATGTCGAAGCTTCCCGTTAATGAAAATATAAATTTAAGTGGGAATGACATGGGAAAAATACTAATGACGTTGGCGCTACTGACCCTACCAGGTCTAGCGTTGGCGGCAACCTCAAATAATACAATCAAATTTCAGGGAGAAGTTGCCGAACAGACTTGCATGGTTGATATCAATGGCACAGCCAACACCCCCGTTGTTCTGTTACCCACCGTCTCGACCAGTAACTTGAATCAAGTCAATGCCGTCGCCGGTAAAACCAATTTCACGATTAATCTCACTGGCTGCAATATCGCCATACAAGACACTAAAATCAGCTCTGTTTTTCAAGGGATGAACGTCACATCCGCAGGCAATCTGGGTAATGTGGGGACAGCACAAAATGTTGCTATTCAGTTACTTGATGCTAATGGCGCAGCTATACGTATGTCGGGTGGTAGCGTTTCCGTACCTGGAATTACGCTGGTCGCCGGTTCGACATCAGCATCACAGGATTTAGCAGCACAATATATTACAGAAGAAGGTCGTGCCACCGCAGGGAGCGTTATTGCTTCAGCTCAATATGCGATCACCTATCCCTGACTATTCGTGAAATCCGAACTGTTTCATGAATATGCTGGCCAACCGGTAACGGAGCCGATACAAACCAGAAAAACCAAGGATAAGTAAGCGCTATGACACTGACTGCCCACAACATTATCGCCTGCACATTGTTACTGCTTAGCGGCGTACCCTTATGGACGCAAGCCAGTGTTGTTATGACCGGGACACGTATCATTTATCCTGAAGGTACTCGGGAGAAGGTGTTACAGCTCAGTAATAAAGATGAGCACCCTAACCTGGTCCAATTATGGATGGATGATGGCAATAATCAGTCTTCGCCATCAAAAAGTGATGTCCCTTTCGCATTGACTCCCCAAATATTCCGGATGGAAGCTAACAGTGGGCAAGTGGTTCGCCTGTCCTATATTGAACGTAATTTACCCAAAGATCGTGAATCCGTTTTCTATCTGAATTTTTTACAAATTCCCGCTTTAAAAAAAGCAGATACACAACCTGAAAACAAGCTGGTCTTGATCGTTAATAATCGACTGAAAGTCTTTTATCGTCCCGCTGCATTAAAAGAAAACGTCGATACCTTGGGTGAAAAGATCCGCGTCACACTGGAGAGCAGCCACGGTGACAAAATCAAGATACATAACCCAACGGCTTATTACATAAGCCTGCGTGATGCCAAACTGGTCAGTGACGGTAAAACCATCTCATTTGCTACCAGCGAGATGTTTGCCCCTAACTCGACCACTGATTTAGCGCTGCCCGCCGGGGTTAAAGCCAAAAAAGGCGAATTGCTCACACTGAATGTGGTCAATGATTATGGCACTAACATCCCTTGCGATTACCATTTGTAATGTTGTCGTGATGAGAATCGTGAATGTGCCGGGCTACAGGGAAAAAACGTGAGGTTGGCTCCCTGGTTACCCTACCTGCTAACACAGGGTCTGTTGGTCAGCCATGTTGTATCAGCGGCAGATGAGAGCCAACCAGACGAATATGTGTTTGAAGATGCCCTATTGCGCGGTTCATCACTTGGCTTGGGCTCTATCTCCCGTTTTAATAAAAAAGATAGTTATGAAGCAGGCAAATACCAAGTTGATCTCTATATGAACAACAAGTTTGTCGATCGTATCGAACTGATATTTATGACCAAAGATGGCGCAGTTGTTCCCTGCTTGTCAGTGTCACAGCTGCTGCAAGCGGGCGTGAATGACGATGTGCTGGAAAACGCCAATCAGGAAGATAACTGTCTGGATTTCAAAACCCTACTGCCTGCCAGTGACTATCGCTTTGATTATGCCAAGTTGCGTTTTGATTTATCGATGCCACAACTGTATGTGAAGAATATCCCACGTGGCTATGTTGACCCACGCAATCTCACGGCAGGAGAAACCATTGGTTTTAGTAATTACAACTTAAACCAATATCATGTCGGGTATAACAAAGATGGAATTAAACGCAGTACCGACTCGACCTATCTCAGCCTAAACAATGGTATCAATGCTGGCATGTGGCGTTTTCGTCAACAAGGCTCTTTGCGCTATGACCCAACCCGAGGGATGAACTGGACATCTAACCGTTTATACAGCCAACGTGCTCTGCCCAGCATTGGCAGTGAAGTGACCGTGGGTGAGACATTCAGTTCCGGCCAGTTTTTTTCCAGTCTGGGGTTTAGCGGTATCGCACTGAGCACTGATGACCGCATGCTACCGGAATCACAACGTGGCTATGCCCCTATTGTTCGGGGGATTGCCAGAACCAATGCCAAGGTCACGGTATATCAAAATAATCGGCCAATTTATCAAAGCACCGTTTCGCCAGGAGCTTTTGAATTCAATGACTTAACCGCAACAAACTTTGGCGGTGACTTAACTGTTGAAATTCAAGAAGCCGATGGCACTCTCAGCACCTTCCAAGTGCCGTTCTCCTCGGTGCCTGAATCATTACGCCCCGGTTATTCACGCTATAGCTTCGCCGCAGGTCAGGTTCGAGATTTGGGCAGTCAGGAAATGTTCGGTGAGCTGACCTATCAACAGGGAGTGAGTAACGCTATTACGGCCAATAGCGGGATGCGGCTGGCCTCGGGATATCAGGCCGTGATGCTGGGTGGCGTTTTTACCCACTACATCGGGGCCTTAGGGCTGGATGCCACCTATTCCCATGCCAGCCTTCCGAGCGATACCAGCTCATCAGAGAATAAATCGCAAAATGGCTGGATGGCACGAGCGTCTTTCAGCCGTACCTTTGCAACCACCGACACCACGTTATCAGTGGCGGGCTACCGTTATTCAACGGAAGGTTACCGTGATTTAAGTGATGTGCTGGGCATACGGGCTGCCAGTAACGGCAAAGTATGGAGTTCAGGGACTTACCAACAGCGAAGCCGGGCTGAAATCTCGCTTAATCAGAATCTTAGTAGTTACGGTTCACTGTATCTGACCGCATCCTCGCAGGATTATCGCAATTCGCACAAGCGGGATACCCAGTTGCAATTGGGCTATGCCAATACGCTATGGCGCAATACCAGTTTTAACCTTGCCGTTTCACAACAAAAAACCGGTGGGGGGACCAACGAAACTTACTTTGTCGACCCCGGTAGCGGTATGCCGGCGGCGAACGGGGCGAATCTTCTCGCGACCAATGAAACCGTGGTGCAAATGTCTCTTTCATTCCCATTAGGTGGCAACCCTCAGGCCCCCTATGTCTCTGCCGGTGCTGTTAATAGTCGAATCAGTGGGGCCAGCTATCAAACTTCGCTGGCCGGTGTGATGGGCGACGATCAATCAGCCAGTTACAGCATGGACTTCGCCCGCAGTGAGCAATCCAAAGAAAATACCTTTAGTGGCAGCCTGCAAAAACGATTGCCGGTCACCAGCCTGAGTGGCAGTGCCTCCCTCAGTCCGGGTTACTGGCAAAGTTCAGCCAGCACGCGTGGGGCTATTGCTTTTCACCGCGGCGGGGTCACGCTGGGGCCATATCTGAGCGATACCTTTGCGTTGATTGAGGCAAAAGGGGCCAGTGGAGCCAAAGTGATGTATGGGCAAGGGGCTAAAATTGACCGCTTCGGTTATGCCCTGGTTCCGACCCTAACGCCATATCGCTACAACACCATCACCCTCGATCCCGATGGTATGGATTTCAATACTGAACTTCAGGACGGGGAGCGCCAAATTGCCCCTTATGCGGGCTCGGCAGTGAAAATCAAATTCCGCACCCTCAACGGATACCCACTCTTAATTACCGTCAAACTGGCCGATGGCAGTCAAGTGCCGATGGGCGCAGTGGTTTACACCATGCGAGCCCCAGCCAACAGCCATGACGATAATAACCGCCAGGATGAGGAAATCGGCATGGTCGGTCAGGCCAGTCAGGCTTATTTACGGGCCGAACAGGCCCGCGGATCACTTCTGCTGGTATGGGGCGATGCTGATAATGAGCGTTGCCAGCTAGATTACGATTTAGGCACGCCCAATAAAGATAAACAGCTGTATAAACTCGATGCCTTGTGTGTCGTTACCCAGCATTGAATCAGAGAGACAGTATGAATTCTATGACACGCCTTGCAATCAACTGTAACCAAGGTAAACCTCTTTTCTCACACCGTTGGCGCTGGTTTTTTTCACTCGTCTTATTGAGTCTTGCCTTGCCCGGCTATGCCCAATGTGTTTGGAAAGGCGCGAATATCGGTGGTGATAACTACGGTGCTTCATTGCAACTAGGCAATATCAATATCACCAGCAATTACATTCAACCTGTCGATTCAATTCTGGCCTCCAGCATTATCAGCCTGGTCCCTGCCCGCTTCTGGTCAGATCCCGAGGCTGTTATCTATGAGTGTGATATCGCCGATAAAGACAGCTTATTTGAAGTCTTTGCAACTAACGGCGACAGTAATGTTGGTGGCTATACCAATATGGGCGACAACTATTTTCAGACCTTTTTCCCTTATACCGCGTTAAAACTGATCCATGTTGATAGCGGCATTGAGTTCACCCGAATCTGGCAACAGGTTCCGTTGAAAAAATACGATGTGGTCGGCAATAAAATTCAGATTAAAGGTAAACATTTCAGCCAAATCCGTGCCGAACTGAAAAAGGTCGGTTCGGTGGATCGCACTCCCGGCCCTTCCAGTTGGGGATGTCCGGGGCCTGCGGCAGAGAGTTACTCCGGCAGTTATACCTGTAATCAACCTAATGGATATGTGGTGTTCAAAGGCCCCGGTATGCCAGTACCAGAAACTGGCTATGATTCAGCGACCAATTATCAGACATGGGGAACAGGCCGCTATATGGCGTTTGGTATGAATACCTCACCGGTATCCGTCCTGACGCGCAAAAACACCTGCGTGGTGCGCAACGTAACGCCGTATGTGATTTTTCCTATTATTACTGTGAATGAACTCAATGATAATCAAACACGTAGCGCAGATATTACCGTTGATATCGAATGCCAATCTGGCACCGACTCTGGCGTTAATAGTGGACAAACCGCGCTCGGCATTCAGACCTCACTACCCGGCTATCTGATTGCTCAAGGCTTAGGATTGGTCAATTCTGCGGGCGGTGTCAGTTATTTGCTTTCCGACCACTATGGCACAGACAAAGGTATTGCCACTGGTGTTGGGATCAGTCTTAGTGACAGCAGCGGCAGAGCGATGAATTTTGTTGGCTGGGGGGGATGTGTCAGCAACTGTATTTCCACGACCAGTGCAGGTTGGTATCCGGTTCTCACCGGGGCTAATGCTAATGGCAGTAATGCTGCGGGTTTCAACAACTATTCGCACCACTTCACTGCCACATTAAAAAAACTACCGAATGGCACGCCAACCGCCGGTAAAATTGACTCTACGGCTTATGTTTTGGTGAAAATACAATGAGATACTTCTACCTGTTTCTACTGATATTCAACATCAATCAAGCTGCTCACGCGGGCCTTGTTGCAAGCTCAACCCGGATGATTTATCAACCCGAGTCACGCGAGCGTACATTGATACTGGCGAATACCAATGATTACCCCGTTGTGGTGCAGACTTGGGTTGACGATGGCGACGTGGATAGCACACCGGACCAGGCCGAAGCGCCGTTTATGGTATTACCGGCGGTCTTTAAAATGCAGCCCGGTGCCGCGCAAGCGCTGCGTATTATTAATAAAGGTGACAATCTACCCACCGATCGAGAGTCCGTTTATTGGCTTAATCTCTATGAAATTCCACCTAAAACACGACGCAACGCCGATGCTCATGCTCAAGTGGCGATGGCAATGAACACGCAGATGAAAATTTTTTACCGGCCCAATGGATTAGCGCTCAAACCAGATGAAGCGGTGAAAAAGATCAGTTTTACGCTACAAAAACAAAATAAAGAATACGTTCTCACCATTCATAACCCTACGCCATATCATGTTTCATTCGGCCAGATACAGCTCAAAAGTCAGCAACAAAACCATATCATCGCGCAACAGATGAACATGATGATCACCCCGTTTGCAGAGCGACAGTATCAATTTGAACATCCCCCCGCCTCACTCAATGGCAAACTGACCTTGGAGTATATTTATTTTGATGATGCCGGTAATCAGGTCAAAAACAGCCAGTTAGTTAAAGTGACGCCGTAACACATCGTGATAAATCTGGATAAAAATCAGATAAAAATAGCGAAAAAAACAAACAAGTTTGCTGAAAAACAAGCCAATAAGCTCATTCTCTCAGCAAACGCGCGTTTTTAGTGTTTTTCTACTTTGACAAACGTCACCACCCCCGCTATTATTCGCCTCGTTCACACGATTCCTCTGTAGTTCAGTCGGTAGAACGGCGGACTGTTAATCCGTATGTCACTGGTTCGAGTCCAGTCAGAGGAGCCATATTAGAGAAACCCGCTTAGGCAACTAAGCGGGTTTTTTGCTTTTGTTTTTTTGATAAGTGGTTAAGTGCAGGCTTAGTGACATGTTAAGTTCGGTTACCATTAACGATTTCAACCCGGCCCATCACTCCCTGCTGCCAACAGTGGCACCACCACGTCGCTGATCGGCGTAGGAATACCTTGTAAACGACCATAACGCTGTATCACGCCGTTACGGATATCCCACTCCAGTGGGCGGTTGGCCTGACGGTCGGCGAGAATGGAAGTGCCCAGATCCGCAGGGGCATGATGAAAGCCGTCAACGATCTCCTGCGGAACGTTATCACTCAATACGGCACCTTCCGCTCGCGCTACCGTCAAACACTCGCGCAGATATGCCAGTGCCAATTCAGTGATATCCACACGTGAGAACATCCCGGCACGACGATTAGCCAGTACCATCAGACCTGCGACCGCATTCTGCAACAATTTGCGCCAGGCGATGGAGAGAAAATCAGCTGACAGCTCAACCGCGCAGCTAGTGCCGCTGAGCACATCAGCTACCCGTTTTGCCTGCGGCACATCCGGCAGTGTCAGGCGGGGTTTAGCGCGCAACCAGACTGAAGCATCCGGCTCACGCTGTGCCGGAAACCACACGACCGAAGGTAGTACCTTTGCCCCCTTGACCAAGGGTTCCAACCGCGCTTTCTGTTCAACGCCATTTTGCAGCGCACATACTACCGTGTTTTCATCGCACAGCGCGGCCAGCCAGTTAGCGCTATCAGCGATCTGGGTGGTTTTCACTGCCAGAAACACCAGATCGAACGGATGGCTGATAGCCGCCGGATGACTCAATACCGGACCTGGCACTACAATTTCACCGTCATCGTGACGCAGAACCAACTGCGAATGTGCGGTGCGCCCGCAAAGGACTGGCGTGCGGCCAACTTCATGCAGTACAGCGGCGATGGTGGTACCGATAGCCCCCGGACCAATAAGAGCAATCGTAGGATGGTCAGACATTTCACATTCTCCTGATTTGATTAACCCATCATCAGTGCGCCGGTGACAATTACCGTGCACGCCGCATTGTTCTCAACGGTAACGTTTCGCCGAGAAACAGATATATTAAGATGAAAGATAACGGTATTGCCCTGACAACTATAGGCATAGCTATTCGTTATTCCACGACTGTATCACCAGCTATTCACAAGATAAGTCACACAAAGGCTCAGGGGAACCTGAGCGGGCTTTTTACTTCTGCTGCGGAAAAAGTATCGTGAATACCCCTCCGCTCACATATTTATATGAATGACTCGTTAATCAAATACTCAGTAAGTGAAGCTTAGCAGGGTAACCTATACTCTATAACACCAGGTTTCTCTGCTATCCAGTCATAAAGGCGCTGCGCTGTTAGGTTTTGCCGCACATTCCCCATCAGAAATTGTTGAGGGTATCAAGAAGCTGGCTCAAATATTGACTCAATAATATTAAGTGCCCCGATTCTACCTCGATGGCAAAGAGATCCGCATACCTTCTCAGTATTCCTACCGGCGAAACCGTATCTCAAAAGCGATTTTTTTGCATTTCAGATACGATGAACACGGACCTCTCATGTTCCTGTCAGCGCTCATGGGTTAATGGCTGATTACGATTTTCCCCACATGCTGGCGTGAATCAAAGTGCCGCCAGGCCTGTTTAGCGTCAGCAAACGGGAAGGCACTATCAATGACTGGCATGATTTGATGTTGTACCAGCACGCGGTTCATCTGTTCAAAATCCTCACGTGAGCCGACATTTATCACCCGAAAGCGTGCTGCACTGTTAAACAAGCTGAAAAAATCGATTGCTACGGCATCGTGAGCTACAAATCCGATCAGCGCCAGCTCGCCGCCAATACAGATCGAGCGAATGGACTGATTCAACGTGCCCGGCCCGCCGACTTCGACTACTCGATTCACCCCAAGCCCTGCCGTCAGGCGCAGCACTTCATGGCTCCATTCAGGGTGTTGAACATAGCTGATAACCTCATCGGCACCCAGCGCTTTCAATTGTGCAGCTTTAGTTTCGCTGGACGTCGTGGCAATGACCCGCGCCCCCATGGCTTTTGCCAGTTGGATAGCAAACAGCGAAACGCCACCAGACCCCAGAGTTAACACGGTCTCACCCGCTTTAACTGGCCGGTCACCATTAAGTGCCGACCACGCAGTGACTGCGGCACAGGGAAGCGTTGCGCCCTGCTCAAAACTGAGATAATCAGGTAACGCTAGCAGTGACTCTTCGCTAACCACTTTATATTCCGTCAGCCAACCATCGCGATCACTGCCGTAAAGTTCAGCACGCCCTGAAGCCTGAAAAGCACCGCCAAACCAGCGCGGCATAAAGGTATTCACTACCCGATCGCCCACCTTGAAGCGCTCGACACGCTGACCAATTTGGATAACCTCACCGGCCGCATCGGATAGTGGGATATGCCCAGGGTGAGACGGCAAGGTGTATTGCCCATTCATAATGGCCAGGTCGCGATAATTGAGTGACGTGGCGCGTATTCGAACTAACACTTCTCGCGCCTCTGGTACCGGCATCTCTTCCTGACAAAGCGCTAAGTGGTCAAGATGACCAAATTGTTTGAAACGATAACTCTGCATAGTGGTATTTCCTATCGTGATAAATGTAATGCTGGACGCACGGTAAATTGCGATGCGTTTTCTGGTCACTCTTGCGGTAGAAGAGAGCGGCAAAGCAACGATTAAGAAATTCTAGAAAAGGCTGATTAATGAAACTAGATTGATAAATTGAATCTTAAATTCCAAATATGAAACTATGCTGGATGAATTAGCGCTTTTTGTGAGTATTGTAGAAATGGGAAGTTTGCGGGCGGCGGCGGAAAAAGCCGCGATTCCACCGTCGACCCTAACGCGCCGCTTGCAGAAGCTGGAACAACATCTGGGTTGCCGCCTGCTGCACCGCAGCGCACGGCGCATGACTCCGACCAGTGAAGGCTGGCAATACTACGAACAGTGTCGCCCGCTGGTGCACTCTTTACAGCAAGCAACAGCGAAACTCGATATTACGCTTCATCAGGTCAGCGGCCTGATCCGAGTGTTGGCACCGGCAGATTTAGCTAATGACAATCTGGCCCCCGCCTGGATGTCATTTTTGACGCGATACCCACAAGTCCAGCTTGAGCTGGAACTGAACAATTACACACAAGATTTGATTGGTAGTGGCGCTGATGTAGCGATCCGCGTAGGTGCTCAGCCAGATTCATTACTCAATATGCGGAAACTGGGGCAAAGTAAGGAAATAGTGTTGGTCGCCTCGCCTGATTATCTCGCAAAGCGCGGCATACCTGAATCCTTGGATGAACTACGATTATGTGATTTGGTAGTCAGCGCACCGTTATCGAACTGGGCACTGCAACACCGCCAAAGCGGGGAAACCGTGCGCTGGCAGCCACAGGGGAAATTTTGTGTTAACGGCGTTTATCTGGCGCTACAAGCAGCACAGGCAGGATTAGGTATCCTGTTTTGCCCAATCAGTTTGTGTCATAACTCACTACGGCGCGGCGAACTGATTCAGGTATTACCCGAATGGCAAGGTGCCTCGCGCGAAATTTACGCCGTATGGTCGCAGCAACGCTATGTTCCTGCCAGAGTGAGGGCTTTAATTGAGCATCTGGCAGATTTTTGTCAGCAAGATCCACTGTTGATAATGTGAAAGATAAATATCGGCATGCTTAATGAAACCAACCGGGTAACCCTTTCCGACCAAACTCACTAACCGGAAAAGGCTACGACAAGAAGATGATGCTCGGTATTACCGATTTAAGGTTTTCTTTGAGTCCAACGCACTGTGAATAGCCGCTTCCAATTCGTTAGCTTCAAATTTCGCTACATAGGCGTCAGCACCCACTTTACGCACGTGGTCTTCGTTTGCGCTACCCGATAATGAGGAGTGGATAATCACCGGAATATTCTTCAGGAATTCATCCCGCTTAATATTCAGTGTCAGAGTAAAGCCATCCATCTCCGGCATTTCTAAATCGGTTAATACAAATGAAATTTTATCCGAAACCGGACGGCCTTCCGCTCTTGCTTCATCAGCTATCTTCTTGATTTTATTCCACGCTTCCAAACCGGTGATATGCATAGCGGCAGGAATATCCATCATCTTCAAGGCTTGTTCCAGCATGGAGCGCGCGACTTTTGAGTCTTCTGCCACAATTGCAACCGCCCCCGGTTTCAAATCAAAGGCTTTGGTCTTCTCACTATCAATTTGAACATTGCGGTTAGCCGGAATAATGTCATATAAAATCTGCTCAACATCCAAGACCAGCGCCAGGCGATTACTGGCTTTATCGTTGTCGAGACGCGCAATACTGGTAATATTACGGCTCTTGACACCCGCATCAGCCGCCAGTACCTGACTCCATTCCAAACGGACAATATCGTCAACAGATTCCACCGCAAATGCCTGTGTGCTACGGGCATATTCAGTGACCAACAGAATATTCAACCCAGTTTTGGGTACACAGCCGACAATCGCCGGAAGATCAATCACAGGAATGATTTCCCCACGAATATTCGCCATGCCCATCATCGGCGAAGCCATGCCTGCCGCTTTGGTTAAGGTTGGCATCGGGACTATTTCACGTAATTTAAACACGTTAATGCCGTACAGCTCCGATTGTTGCTCCTCTTGGGATTCCCCCAAACGGAACAGCAACAGCTCAAATCTGTTGGAGGAGGTGAGATTTGTTCTCTCCTCTATCTCTTTTTGAAAATTATCCATACTTCCCCGATACCTTTTGCCAATGGAGGAACTTATCTCCTTATCATTATCGGCAATAGGCTGAGAATGCTTAATAATTCGGCTTAAGAATAATTCTTTAACCATTTATTGGATGCCAATCTGCTGTTAGGCTGCTGGCTAGAGTGATTTTATTATTCAGCCCGATTAAGGAACAACTATGTCCGTGAGTTCGCCTGGATCAATACGCCCAGAGCATCTGCCGAGAAGAGTTAATGCTGCCATTGATCAGGCGCTCGCTGAGCAACGTCTGGTGGGCGCGGTCGTCATTATCGCCCTTAACGGTGAGATACATTTCTGCCGCGCGGCAGGATTAGCTGAGCGCGAAACTGCGCGCCCGATGACGGTTGACACGATATTCCGCCTGGCATCTATCAGTAAACCCATTGTTTCCACTGCGGCGATGGTCTTGGTTGCACAAGGCAAACTTGAGCTTGATGGCAATATTCGTCGCTGGCTGCCGGACTTTCAGCCACGGCTCGCACAGGGGGAATTAGCGGATATTACTGTGCGTCAATTACTCAGTCATACTGCCGGTTTGGGCTATCGCTTTTCTGAAGCCGATGACAATGGCCCCTATGCCCGCGCCGGGGTATCCGATGGTATGGATAAATCAGAAATAACCTTGCATGAGAATTTGCGTCGATTAGCGACGGTACCACTGCACTTCGCTCCGGGAACATCCTGGCGTTATTCTCTGGCGATTGATGTGATTGGCGCGCTTATCGAGCAAGTCTGCGGGCAGCCGTTGAATCAAGCCATTCGTGCGTTAGTGACCGGGCCATTGCAGATGAATGATACTGATTTTTTCACCCGCGATATCGGCCGTTTAGCCACGCCCTATGTTAATGACCTCCCTGCACCGCGACGGCTACAAGAAGGTGAATGCGTTGCTTTTACACCCGAGGAAATTGGCGTGCGGTTTTCTCCCGCCCGCGCGCTCAATGCACAATCGTACCCTTCGGGTGGTGCGGGCATGGTGGGGAGCGCCAGTGACCTGTTACGTTTATTAGAAACACTGCGTCAAGGTGGCGCACCGCTACTTCCTGCCGCACTAGTTGATGAAATGGGACGAGATCAAACGGGCGGCATTCCCCTACCCGATGCGCCTGGCATCGGTTTTGGTTTAGGGTTTTCCGTACTGCGAAATCCACTTGAAGCGGCTTCACCAGAATCTATCGGCACCTGGAGTTGGGGCGGGGTTTATGGGCATTCATGGTTTGTCGACCCGCTGCAGAAGTTAACTGTGGTGGCACTCACCAATACTTCATATGAGGGGATGTCCGGGCAATTTGTCAATGACCTGCGCGATGCAATTTATGCTTCCCGATAAAACGAGAAGAATAGCAAAATAGCACAAATCCCCCTGCGAATAATAAGTGGGGGATTTAAATAATCTTAATTGGCGTAGATGATTTTATCTGAATAAAGCGCTTCAATTGCTTGCTTATGAGGATTCTTCTTTTTATCGGTGACGATAATATCAATATCGTTGATGTCACTTATTTTCATTAATCCACTTTGACCGAATTTACTGGTATCACATAAAATCACTTTCTGCCTGCCCATTGCCAGCATTTTCTTGGCAATACGCCCTTCATCGAGATTCTTTACCATCACGCCAAAATCACTGTCTATACCGCCAACGCCCACAAAACTAAAATCGGTGTGAATGTCATTCATTTGTTCAATTGTTTGAATACCTAAATTAGCTTTATAAATATGGTTATATTCACCACCCAACACATGCACAATTGCCATATTATTTTTACTTTTTATTTTATCGGCAATTAAAGATGAATTGGTAAAAACAGTAAATTTCACTAACGGCAAAAATGAAGCAAAAATAAGTGTAGTGGTACAAGAGTCAATAAATAAACTATCATTTTCAGTTACCAGTGAAGCCGCATATTGACCAATCAGCATTTTTTCCTGGCGATTTAAATCCATTCTTTGAGCAAAACTGCCCTCTTGAATATTCTGAACTTTTATTGCACCGCCGTGGACTTTGGTGACCTCACCACTCTTTTCCAAATAGGAAAGATCTCTGCGGATCGTTTCAGATGTCACACCCAACTCCTCGGAAAGACCAATAACAGAAACCTCACCAAGGCTATCCAGCTTTTCCAAAATAAACTGTTTACGTTTGATCTGATTCATAAGAATAGCGGCCCGAAGCTGTACGATACATTTAGAGCCTATTTCATTAGGCTATTTTACTTGCCATTCTACGCAATAATTTTATGAAACAAAAGGCGATTCCGTCACAGTGGCCAGAGTTGATTAATGGCAAAAGCAACTCCATGGTGATTGTTATCCTGACTCACTTTGTCCGCGCAAGATTTGACAAAATCACTGGCATTACCCATTGCCACACCGACGGCTGAAAACTGAAACATACTGATATCATTTTCCTGATCGCCCATACTGACCACCGATTGAGAGCCAATATTTAAATGCTGTGATAAATAATGCAATGCTTCCCCCTTCGTAATGCCCTGTCTCATTATTTCGTAATAATGACGACTGGTCTTACTGAGTGAGTATTGACGATGAAATCTCTCGTCTATTTTATTAGCGACATTATCAATAAAATCAGTCGAGCCAACAATAGAGATTTTGACGATATCATCTCGTTTAATAATGTCTTTAGGTTCAACAAAAGATAATTCCATCGCAAAGAGTTGAGACTCATAGCGTGTATAATCACTGATATAATTTAAACTGGATATCATATTATCGCGGGTGAAAAAGTGATATTGAAACTCATTTTCAGCAAGCATAGTTATCACATCCCTCACATCCAGGCGACGCAATGGCATAAAACGAATATCTTTCTTCTCAACAGCATCATATATCCATGCACCATTAAACGAAATAAAGTAACGAATTAAATATTCTAATTCAGTATTGCGGATAACAGCTGCAATAGCCCTAACTGGTCGGGCTGAACATAAAACCACTGTGCCATGCTGATGAATAACACGCTTTATCGCGTTAATATTCTGAGCTGATATTTTGTTTTGCTGATTGAGTAAAGTACCATCAAGATCAAGGGCCAGTAACTTGTACATACTTTAAATCCAATAAAAAGGGAGAAAATATTCCTTCTCCCTCTGACTGCTGATAAAATCAAATAAAGGGGAAATGTGCCGTTGGTGTCCCACTTATTTAAAATATAAGCGCATAAGCCACCGGAGCGCCCCTGGGTGCGGTCAAACCTTCACTCACTGAGCTAATTAACCCCATACCATCAGTGAGTAATAAACCGCGATACAACATCCTTAGCTGCATTACAGACAACATTATCAATAGCGGTGCCCACCACCAGAATATTGACACCGGTATCTTTGAATGCTTTTGCATTTTCCAGATTAATACCGCCTTCGGCTAATGTGGGTACTGAAACTGCACCGACCAAGGCCAAAAGTCGTTGTTTGATAACATCAGGAATATCGCCAGCACCAACCCCTTCGTAGCTCATGCCGGTCATTAAACCAATCATATCAACCCCTAACTCTTCCATTTTTTTAGCCACTTCAGCGACATCAGCAGGAGTTTCAGCCGCAATACCGAAGGTGTGCAAATCGCTTGGGTGACCAATATAAGCATCCACTGTCAGACCATATTTATGAGCTAAATCGACCAGTTCTTTTAAATCCTCAAAACTGGATTTATGGGTATGTAAACCATCAGCGCCTGATTGAGCAATCAATAAAATATCCTGTTCAGTTACCGGCGTAGGTACAGTTTCTGTAAAGCCCCCGGCAATCCCGACAGTAATAAAAATATCATCCGCCACCACATTACGTACACCCTGCACTGCTTCCGCCATTTGCCCGATAGTTATCTCATGGCGAATGCGCTCTGCGGCATGCATATTCGTCACACCATTATGGCCACGCGCTAATGCCAATGCCGGGTGATTCGGCTCTAACAATTTAACACCAGAATCGCATACTGCTTTCGCTAAGCGAGCATCATCTCCGGTTATTCCAGTACTCAGAATAGTTTGACCGCCATGTAACGTAATTGCGTTTCGTACTTTATCCATAGCGACGGACCGTTTCTTACTCATATCAGCGTTGAACATATTTACCTCTACTTGATTTATATAAAACTGCTTTTTTAATTGTTAACTCTTAGCCGAAATCCCTGGTGTTGGTGATTCGGGTACTGCCTTTTTAATTGCTACAAATTTGTTGGCTAATAGGGTGATGACACAAGTCAACACTAACGTTACCGCCATCACTATCGCCATATAGAAAGCGTTATTTGATAAGAATGGTGAGGCGAAAGCAGGGACATAAGCCACGCCTTTAATATTCAATAATCCCAACAACATTCCACCGACACCGGCTGAGAATATCGCGCCTGCAAAGACGACTTTATTAGAGAACATGAACGGATAAGCCGATTCGACAAACGTCCCGAAACCTAAGTTAATTAACAACCCCGGAGCAGCAACAGCGGCCTCACTTTTTTCTCGCGGCGCAATGACGTTTGCCAGATTAATACCTGCCGCTACCATCACCAGCCCAACCATATCGACAGCACCGAGGAAACTAACACCGGACTTTTCCATTTCCAGTAAGACCAGCGGCAATATAACGGCGTGATAAACACCACCCAGAATAGCTGGCCAAATAACCAATCCCGCCAGTAATCCGGCTAATATTGGGCTGAAGGCCAAAGTGGCTTCGATGGCCAATTTGATATAGTCACCGGCGGCCAAAGCCAATGGGCTGAGTAGGTAATACATGACCAGACCAGAGAATAAGCCGGACAAACCACCCGCCACGATATTGATTGTCGTCATTGGGAATTGCCATTTCAGGCACAACCCGAACAAATAACGCACCATAATACCCGCGCCGATCCCGCCCAAAATACCGCCAATTAACCCCCCTTCAACCGACAGCACACCAGCAACCACACCCGCCACAATCGATACTTCATCCAGCTCGGAGACCTGTTTAGCCGCAATAACTGCGACAATCACCGGCAACCCCTTGAGCAACAGTTCAAAGATGGCATTCAGTGATTGCAGCCCTGGGATATGGCTGAGCGCTAACACAATGGCCATAGCGATAAAGCCGGGCAAGGCTGGGATCATGATGCTGCGAATATTGATTCTTTTTAGCAGACTCTTATCGCTGCCCGGCAGCATGGCATCGCCACTACCCAAGACCGGGGTATATTTTATCTGCCAGTATTTGCATAACGAGGCGGTAAAAGAGATAGCCCGGGTACGGCTATTGGTGCCGGTGGTCCCAGAAGTGGCAATGACATTGGCGCCTTTGGAGGTGATAATCGCCATTGAGGTGCCGCCGGTGCCCACGATAGGAACTTTCTTTTCGATCGCCGCCAGGATAGCTTCTTTATTACTGCGGTCGGGATCGGCACTCATAATAATAATGCCATCAATAGCACCAGCACGGATTTGTGCCGCAATGGCTGCATCCGAGGATTTTACCGCGTCATTCACCTCTGACAGTTTTCCCTGGAAACTAATCTGGGGTTTATCCTTTTCTGCGGCGGTTATTGAATACACTGCGGCGGCGGTGGTCGGTTTTGCCACATCCATCGATTCTTCTGCTGCAATAAATTGCACCGCACTGACACCTAGCCCCGCAGAATGGAGTTGGGTATAAATTTCTTGTAGAAGTCTTTCGGGGTATGCACCACCGAGATTGAACAGGTTTCCCCCACTGCTTCCGAGTATTGCTACATTTTTCATGTCGGGCCTCAAAAGATAAGAAATGTTAGAAAGTGTTATTATGTTTTTAACTGCAATTCACAATCACAGAAACAACAATTCAAAGCAACACAAAACAACATTGCATCACTTATTAGCCCCATTAATTTAATAGCTATTAACTTCATCAATAAAGTAAAATTCTCAATAATTAAAACCAATATCCTTTAAAATTAAGATAGGTCAACATTAAAAACCACAATGTGGCATTTTGTTGTTTTATTTTGTTTTGTTGTTTTCGTGATGAAGTTCAAATATTAGCGACGATCGTCACTTAAAGAGAGGAATCAAACAGAAGAATGCAGAATGGCTTATTGCAGACATAATCGATAGCGGCTAATAAGCCGCCATGACTGCCATCATTATCAAGCCGTTGGTCGATAACGCCACAACCAACGGCCACTCGCCATACGACGATAGAACAGCACGCCGCGCACTATCCAGTCGAGGAACATGCCCATCCAGACGCCAGTGACACCAAACCCTAATGTCACCCCTAGAATATAACCAGCGACAATACGGCACCCCCACATCCCTGCGAGCGCTACCCACATGGTATAACTGGCATCTTTCGCGCCTTTCAGCCCTGATGGCAACACCCAGGCCGCAGCCCAAATTGGCATAAAGAGTGCATTGATCCAAATCAGGTGCTTAACGACATCGATAACCCCCGGTTCATGGGTATACAACGACGCCAGAAACCCAGCACTGGGGATCGACAGCAAGGCGATAAAGCACACCCCAAGGGTTGATAACCAGAAAATGTGTTTAATCTGACGGATAGGCTGCAAAATCTGCCCTTTTCCCAAGCGGGTGCCGATAATAATCGTCGAGGTATATCCCAGCGCATTGCCCGGCAGGTTGATCAGCCCAACAATGGAAAACGCAATAAAGTTACCGGCAATCACTTCTGTTCCCATACCCGCCACAAAGCGCTGAGTAATCAGCTTGCCAATATTAAACATCACTGACTCAACACTGGCAGGAATACCGATGCTCAAAACCTCAAACATAATGGCGGAGGTAAAAGGCATAAAATAAGATTTAAAGGGAATGCGTAAAGTATTATTCGCCCCGAAAATCAGCACTGACACCACCACCAGAGCGCCTAAATAACGGGTAATTGAGATGCCGATACCCGCGCCGATAAACCCCAGCCCCTGCCAATTCCCCACGCCGTAAATCAGCACGCTACTAATAGCAATATTAAGGATATTCATGCTGATATTAATAAACATCGGCAGTCGCGTGTTACCGGCACCGCGTAATGCCCCACATCCCACCAACGTGATTGCCATCGCCGGATAGTTCCACGCCGTTAAACGCAGATAGGTCAGCGCCATCGCTTTAACTTCAGGATCAGCCTGGCTGGCCATCAGATTGATAATGGCTTCTCCGGCAAAATGCACCAGCAACACCAACAGTAGCGAGATTAAGACTAATAGAGAGATGGATTCGCGCGCCGCTGTTTGTGCCTGTTTGCGCTTACGTTGCCCCAAACTGAATGACACCACCACCGACGTGCCGAGCGCCACAGAGGTGAAAAAAGCCGCAATGAGCATATTGAAGCTGTCGGCTAACCCTACTGCGGCCATGGCTTCTTTACCCAACCAGCTGACCAACAGAGTGCTAAACACCCCCATTAGTAAGACACACGACCCTTCAATAAACAGTGGGATCGCCAGCGGCGTTATCTCACGCCAAAACAATACCCGATAGGATTTCCGCTTTTTATACCATGCATTTTCACAAAAGATTTTCAACTTAATATACTCGAATTATTTAGGGTATATACTCGATAAAAGTCGATGCGAACATCATAACAGAATGGCGAATTAATTTAAATGAAACATCATTTCACACAAACAACAATGAAATAGTTATGCAATGAAACACACATAAATATGCAAAATATCTTTGACTCGAACACCGGTTTTGCGATATCAATGTAGGCATTGAAACCTTTGCCAGACAGAACTCATTCATACAGGATTTAATTGATGACAACTATTCTCAAACACCTTCCTATAAATCAACGTGTTGGTATTGCTTTTTCCGGTGGTTTAGACACCAGTGCAGCACTGTTATGGATGCAGAAAAAAGGGGCAATTCCTTATGCCTACACGGCTAATCTGGGTCAACCTGATGAAGAAGATTATGATGCCATTCCGCGCAAAGCGATGGAGTACGGTGCAGAGAAAGCTCGTCTGATTGATTGTCGTAAACAATTGGTTGCTGAAGGGATCGCCGCTATTCAATGTGGTGCCTTCCATAACACCACCGCCGGTGTAACTTACTTTAACACCACCCCACTGGGCCGGGCGGTCACTGGCACCATGCTGGTTGCCGCCATGAAAGAAGATGGCGTGAATATCTGGGGTGATGGCAGTACTTACAAAGGTAATGATATCGAGCGTTTCTATCGTTACGGTCTGTTGACTAATGCTGAATTGAAAATTTACAAACCCTGGCTGGATACTGATTTCATCGATGAACTCGGCGGCCGTCATGAAATGTCCGAATTTATGATTCAATCCGGTTTCGATTACAAGATGTCGACCGAGAAAGCCTATTCCACTGACTCAAACATGCTGGGCGCGACTCACGAAGCCAAAGATCTGGAGTTCCTGAACTCCAGCGTCAAAATCGTTAACCCGATTATGGGTGTGAAGTTCTGGGACGAAAATGTGGTAGTGAAAGCAGAAGAAGTTTCGGTCCGTTTTGAGCGCGGTTACCCGGTGGCACTCAATGGTGTGGTGTTTGACGATAGCGTTGAGCTAATGATGGAAGCCAATCGTATTGGTGGCCGTCATGGTTTGGGCATGAGCGACCAAATTGAAAACCGTATTATTGAAGCTAAAAGCCGTGGTATTTACGAAGCCCCAGGAATGGCGTTGCTGCACATCGCTTATGAGCGCCTGCTGACTGGTATTCATAACGAAGATACCATTGAGCAATATCATGCTAATGGCCGTGTGCTGGGCCGCTTGCTGTATCAGGGCCGTTGGTTCGATCCACAAGCGCTGATGTTACGTGACTCGGCGCAGCGTTGGGTTGCCAGCGAAATTACCGGTGAAGTCACTCTGGAACTGCGTCGTGGTAATGATTATTCCATCCTGAATACTGTCTCTGAAAACCTGACTTATCAGCCAGAGCGCTTGACGATGGAAAAAGGTGATTCAGTGTTCTCACCAGATGACCGTATCGGCCAGCTAACTATGCGCAATCTCGATATCACCGATACACGTAAGAAGCTCTTTAGCTATGCCACTACTGGGTTATTATCTGCTTCGGCAGAGGTAGGTTTGCCGCAGGTGGATAATAATAATCTGACCGCTCGTGGCCTGCAGGATAAGAGCAAATAATTATCCCCCAGCTCAGGTATTCAATTGACGTACATTGATTGACCACCTGGCAACTGTCTGGGGAGCCATTCGTTCTCGGCTCCCCAAATTAACCCCTTGTTTATATAGCCATAGCTCGCCTCTTTGACTAACGTGCGCTGAGTTCTGCCTGATTGGTTTCAACGTCATAAGCTCCCCCGATACACAGATCAATAGGATACGGGTCCCACTCAATCAGACCTCTGATTTCAAACTGAACAATGCCATTTCTGGCATTATGCTGCTGATTGACAGCCAGAGACTCTGCGATGATCCGGGGTTCAAAACGGATGATGGCTTCACGGATAATTCGCTCGATAGTCGCCCAGTTATGGGGAGTCGAATGCCTCCCCACCAGTGGCGAAATACCATAGTTTAATACCGACTTTGCTACCCATTTATGGCGCTGTTCATCAAGCCGGTCGTCAATATTGGCATTATTTAATATTTCAGCAATATTCCGTTGCACCAGTTTTCGCATAGTCCGTGAGTCATAAAAAAACTTATCATGAGGCTCTAACAATTTTTTAGGCTCATCATCAAGTAAACGCTCAAGCAGAGTAGGCAAAAACTGTCTCTTCTTTTCCATTAATTAACCTGTTCGTTAAACCCAAATTTTTCAACATCAAAGCGAAACTCTTCAATATCGAATAATGCATACTCATCCTGGTCGGTAATAAACATTTTCCGCCCTGAACCAATATAGAGCGAGTCTGCGGGTTGGCTCCATTCGGTTTTAAGACCAAGTTTAGTATCATTATCAGCATCAAGAGATAACGGATAACGCGCCGGAATATAGCCGTACCAAACTTTATTATTCACCGTCAATTGTGCCGGCGCCCAAACCAGGTCTGTAATATTTTTAGGCTTAGAAACCGTCATTAATTGCACATCAGCGAAAGGTACCCAACGATAACCGCCTGCGCTGATAAACTCACAAACCGGCCCGATACGGCTATCACTATCCGCTATCCATGAGAAGGGCGTCGCTGAGCTATTTTCCCCAGCACTTTCGGGGGCTTGTGACAATGCTTGCTCGCGCAGTTCTTCGCTTTGTGAGTAATCACCCTCATGCAAATGTTGGTTAGCTTGCTGCATCAATACCGCCCACTCAGGCAGAGGATTACCCAAGGTTCCAGGGTCGCGTTTCCCTGCCAGCACATCTTCACGTAACGTCTCACTCAAGACCAGATTCTTATACAGCTCTGCCTGCTTGGTCATATCTGGGGCAAACTTAGTCAGAGTTTCAAGTTGCAATAACGCTTTTTGCCATAATCCAGCCAGACAATAGAGCTTAAATAATAGCTCGCGTGCATAGGTATCTGCCGGTTTGGCTTTCAACTTGGCAATAACATCCGATTGTATTTCGGCCAATGAGCTGCTTTTCAATAATTCATTTAAGTTGGTCGTATTCATTAAGTTGTTATTTCCATATTTAAATTTATAAATGGCTATCTAGCCCTAACTTATAGAGTTCCTGGAATACCAGCGCAGGCACACTGTTTTTTTCTTTTGAAGTGAGGTGTTCTGGTGCCAACAGTTTTAATAAATCAACTTTTTCGTCATTATGGGATGTGTCCAGATAATCTATGACACTTAATTCCTTTGTGACTTTTTCGATAAGTCCACCGGAATCTAAAATACATTCCGTCAGCGTTTTATCCTTTACGCATTCCCTTATATTCTCTAAAAAACCATCATTGGCAGATAATTTTGTTACCTGCTGTTTATCTTTTTTGGAGAATTCCCGGCCTTGCTCACCCCACATTAGAAAGCGTTTGTACTCCAACTCCAGGCTTTTCAGGATATCTGGCCCCTGCTGTCCATGAGTTTGTATCTCATTAACATCATCGAAATAAGAGATGTAATGACCACCATGAGACAAAATATCTTCTATTTCCGGTAAGTCAGTCGTATCACATATCGAGGGATGTTCCAGCATTAACAAGTTGTCAGTAAAACTCTTACCTGCTGCTTGCCCAGAGGCTTTTTTGGCGGTAATGACAAAATGACCAAATTTAATTTCCGCACCGAATGATATTGGGTGATGCTCACCTGGATTTAACTCTTTTCCATTGATAATACAAATGAAATCACTACTTTGGTTAACGATCATTGATTCAGACGAATGCCGGTAAAACCGGACTTCATTTTGTCTATCCCCCATAGAATGGGGAGTAAACTCCCCTTTTTCCATGCTAAAACAGACAGCATTCTGCTCCGTAATCGCATCATTAAGCTGAAACTGTTGCGACATCCGTGGCCAGGTTAATACGAGTAACATGCCTATTAGCCGCCTATAAAGACATTCGGCGATCCGCAGACAATTGCGGCACCATCTCCAGCCACATCACTTACGCGCGCGGCTGGAAACTTATTAATAAAAACGGTTCCGGAGCCTGTGACTACACTGGTCATCCCGACTAACGAGGACGATGCCGCGCTCCCGCCCGCAATTGCAGCCGGAACTGCGTTAATTGATACATTGGGTGAACCGCTACATATCGCACCGCAACTGGTGGCGTCGCCCATTCTTGCTGCACAAAACATATTTCATCTCTCTTAACGGCATAACCATTCAATAATTTTTTCCTCAGCATATCGGCATGTCTGACGGTTCAGGTTCACACCGAATATGCTGAGTTCACTTTTTATCAGAATCAAGGCGGAGGTGTCTGTTCATCCGTTGGCGTTGGTTCTGGCGTCTCTGGTGGTTCAGTCGGCTCCGGCGTTTCGGTCGGCTCCGGCGTTTCGGTCGGCTCCGGCGTTTCAGTCGGCTCTGGCGTATCGGTCGGCTCTGGCGTATCGGTCGGCTCAGGCGTATCGGTCGGCTCAGGCGTATCGGTCGGCTCCGGCGTCTCGGTCGGCTCCGGCGTTTCGGTCGGCTCCGGCGTATCAGTCGGCTCTGGCGTTACCGTCGGTTTCGGTGTTACCGTCGGTTCCGGTGTTACCGTTGGCTCCGGTGTTACCGTTGGCTCCGGTGTCACAGTCGGTTCTGGTGTCTCAGTCGTTGGCTCCGGTGTTATCGTCGGTTCCGGTGTCTCAGTCGTTGGCTCCGGGGTATCCGTCGTTGGTTCCGGCGGATCAATTGTTGGCTCCGGCGGATCAATTGGCGGTATTGATGGATCAATTGGCGGTATCGGTGGATCAATTGACGGTACTGGCGGGTCAATTGGCGGTATCGGTGGAATGATCGGTGGTATCGGCAATGGTGGTAATGGCAATGGCAGCCCGATACCTCCCCCCAGTAACTTCAGTCCCGCCAGGCTTGAAAGCGCGGCTAAGCCACCACCCGCACCGCCGCCACCCCCGCCACAACAATCATCAGAGTTAAGGTGGATCTCTCCCCCCTGAATAATGACTTTCTTTTTACCGACAATCTTGATGGTATCGGCACTGAGCACCAACTCACCACCCGCCCCGATCGCCACAGCACCACCGGCAACCAGTGTCGCAGCACCGCCAGCGGCTACCTGATGAGCACCACCGACAGAAAGTGCGTTGTAACCACCGACGTTGGTCAGGTTGGCACCACCCACGTTGGTGGCATTGGCTAAAGCGACATTCAGAGCATGAGTGGCGCCCACCACCACACTCCGTGCCAAGCCAACTTGTATTGAAGACGCTAAAGCGACGGATTGTGCGGAAGCACCAAGAACAGTTGATGTCGAATTAGCCCCTACAAGCACGCTGCGGTTGGCCCCCACACTCAGATCAGCATTAGCGCCAATAACTTGCGTTTCATCATTTTTCGTCAGACGCGCCATATCGCGCTCGGCCTGCTCCCAGTATTGCTCCAGGCCAGGTTTATCCTCAAAACGCACGCCGTTATAGTTGGTTAGCCCACCGCCAATGGTACGGCTGACCATGCCACTTTGTGTGGCATTCGCAGGTAAATCCCACGGTGGGCGAGTCACGTTATTGTAGAGACTACCGCTGACCAGCGGGCGATCCGGGTCGCCATTGATGCAGTCCACCAGCACTTCCTGACCAATACGCGGAATATAAATGCCACCAAAACTGTTCCCGGCCCAAGCCTGGCTCACGCGTAACCAGCATGAGTCCGACTCTGCGTTTTTGCCGTAACGGTCCCAGACAAAACGTACTTTTACCCGGCCATATTCATCCGTCCAGACCTCTTCGCCCGGTGGCCCCACCACAATGGCATTCTGTGGCCCACTGGTTTTTGGCTTGGGTGTAAGTTGTGGATGACGATAGATCTTGGTGGTGGGCTGAACCGTAAACGTGGTTTCATAGTGAAACTCATCCCCACGGGATAGCTGCGCCACTTCACTAACCAACAAACGGCTGGAGATAACCATATATTCGCGGTTGGCTTTATCAACCGGGAAGCCTTGCAGTTCGAAGTTAGCGCCGCAAACGATGCCACGAACCTCACCGAAACCGACGGCACGCGAACCCAATGCGCCGCGCTCCTCAATACGCACTCGCGCCAGATGCTCCCCGATATCCGGTTGGTCATAATCCCCAGGCCATTGATAAATTTCGAGATCGCTAAAACTGGTTTTGCGTGGCTTGCTGTCCATGGTCAAAATGTCAGCACGGGATTTGGTGAAATCGTAGTCGTTATAGACCCAGCGCCCAGTAGTTAGCGTTTCCTGCGTCTGGAATTGGGAGATGTATTCTTCCCCAGCCTTTGGCTCATCCGAGAGATATTCAATGGTGTGGTAGGCTTCACTGAAATAGCGTTTGTGAGCACCAACATGGTCGACCAGAATTAATTTTTGTTTATGATCATCATGTTCGAAAAACCAATAAATACCCCACTCCTCCATTAAACGCTGGAGGAAATTAAAGTCGGTTTCACCGTATTGCACCTGGAAATCGAGTATTGGATAAGTAGTTGCCAGCCGTTTTTCAAACGGGAAATTATAGTCAGCGAGCACTTCATCAATAATATCTACTACATTTTTATTCTGAAAAATTTTAAAGTCAGAGGTTAAATTTGTGAGGTAGAACCAAGGTCGAAGGACAATTTCAAACATCGCCTGATTGGCATCGCGACCAATAAATCGGGCTTTTTCGACCAAACCTGAAATTTCACGCGTGCCTTTACCGACACCTTTTACATAATCAAGGCCGTTACCATCCAGTTCCATTTCAATGGTCATCTCTTTACCAATTAAGGCTTTGAGATCGACATTAGAGGCTGTCTGCCAAGGAATGGAGGGGTTAGCCGGCGTTTTTGCCGTGATGGTATATGAATACAAAGTCGAAAAGGCTTCCTCTCCTTCTAACTTCGACAGTACCAGCGCAGGCTCACCCAATAAATAGGGCATGGCCGGGCTGCTCAACTTTATTGTCCTTGACATACTAATACCTAATATCCGGTTAATATCGCAAAGTGTTCATTACACTTTTAATGGTTGGTGCATCATGATGAATCGGTTTATTCCATTAATTTTCCATACCTACACACCTCCAAATCCATAGTTTTGTAAGCTTTAACTTCCTGTTAAATCACCAAATTTCATGCATATCATCATTGAGCGTACTTGGGCATTGGAAGCCTCTAAGCAGTTCACTGATACTCTCATTACCGTAAGTCAAACCGGACACTTCCAGCTCGACGCGATCTTTGCCCATGACATAGGTCAGAAGTTGCATGCCACTGGCGTCTTGTGCCACTTCATCAGCCTTATCAGCCCATTTCAGCAATGCCCAAGGGCCACGCAGCAGGATGTCTGGCATCGCTGAAGCTTGTTGGCGCTGAGCGGTTAAACTCACTATTGTTCCTTGACGAACGCCCGGCCATTTGAAGAATGATGGCGTCACCGGGCCGTGAGAATAGCGCACAATATTCCCGTCAAAATTCATGATTAATTGCGTAATTGAAGGGGCTAAATAACGCACGGATACCGAGAAGTCCAAAGCCACTTTGCGGCCTTCACTGGCATTAAATAATGCATTGCGGATCACCGCCGCCTGTTCAAAAAATTCCAGACCATCACGGCTGGCACTGCCTTTATAACGCCAAGGCGTGGTGGTAGTGTCGACTTTGCTTTCCAGGTTCTTCTTAAAGTAACTGTCCACCGTGCCACCCGCGCCGAAGAAGCGCTCAAAATCACTTAAACTGACGACTTTCTCACTATCAGCAAAGGGATAACGCCCCTGTAAGGTGTTGCGGCATATCTCACCGACCCCCATATCAATGGCCTTCGAGGTGTGGGTAATCACTTTATTTTCAAACTTTTGCGATGAACTGGTTAAAAGTGGCGCAATGATATTGCTAAACGGATCCGGCCAGGTTTGTGACTCAATCACGATACGCTCCCCACCATGAGAGATCGGCGGGATATCGCCATATTCAAACGCGCTGTTAAACACCACCAGACGGGTATATTGATCGTTCAACGCACCAATAACCCGGCTCATCTGGGTACCCTGAATCACAGCAAGGTTACTGTTATTCTCCCCATCGCTCGGTTCGCCCTTAACAAAAGCGCGCAGTCCGTCAAATTGACTATCAACAAATTCCTGAACCAGTTTATTCTCACGAAAAGCGATCTTTTCCTGCACTTTTTTAGCCTGGTTAACTAAATTTCCCTGATTTCTTATTGTTATATCGTCGAGTAGTGTTTTCTCTTTTACGGTTTCAACTAACGTCGTTTCTTTCACTGACTGCTTTGCCAAATTGAGCAAAGGCGAGTTCTCTGACACCAGCGTTCTCAACAGCGCAATATCCAGAGATAACCCTTCTGCATACTCTCCACTGTCAGCATCAACAGAAATCAGGCGCACACTGGAGAGGAAGCGTTTCCAGTAATCGGTGTATTCTTTCAAATACAGGGTTAGCACATCTTGCTGTAGCGCCAGAGGATCAAATGAAGCAGTCAACGGCTGAGCCATCACCCAACGATCCTCTTGCTGAAGTTGCATCAGCAATGGTGTAAGCTTTTTTTTAACCACCTGATGATACCCGGCGTGGGTATATAACCCCGGAACCCCTTCATGCAGTAATTCGTCATCCGATAGGGTAAAAACCTGTGTCGCATTCTCACCCACCATTTTACGTAATGTCAGATTGGCGGGCGCTTGTGCCTGTAAATGAGATTGAACGCGCCCCCAGAGTCTGGCAGTCTCAGTTTTCTCTGCCAGCATGGCCCTGGCCTGTTTGATCAGCTCGCTATCTGCCGCTTGTCCATATTGTCGCCACGCTTTTTGGCTGAAAAGCGTATTCAAATGGGAGGCGAAAATACCTTTCTCTTCATAAGGTTCGATTTTCCCGCTCTTCTGCCAAGCTTGAGTGACTTTATCGACCACATAATTCTGATCGAAATGCTCTTCATCGGTCAGCATGAGATAGAGTTTTAACGCGACATAGACCGCTTCAGAATCGCCACTATTGATCGCATTGTTTAATGAGAGTTCGGCCTCACGTTCCACCATCGGGAAGAGGTATTTTTGCAGGAAAAAATGATACAAATTGTTCGCGCCCCGCGACACCGTCCCGCCAGTGTATAAACCATAACGCCAATCAAGACTCGGGTTTTCCACATCGAGCGTACCGTACTCAGGTAACTGCTGAGTAGCATTCAACAGCGTGGGTAACATCTGCTCATGGGTGGTTTTAACATAACTGCTAACACTGCTCTCTAAGTGCTGGAGCTTGGTGCCAACCGCCTGTAAATAGCCATCGTTGTGCTGAAAACTGATAAGGAATGCCCATACCAGCCACACCGCCAGCCCAATACAAGCCACGTGCCCCAGTAAATTCTGGAAACGGTATTTGGATTGCACTTTAAGGTTATAACTCACCAAATCCCCATCTTGGGTGATGACGTCGCGGAATAGCTGCTTGAGGAAATATTGTTTTCCATAAGCCGTTTCGCTGATCAATTGACCTTCATCATCACTTCTTTGCGAAAGCGAGGCCGGGGATGCAGGCTTGATATGACTAATAACATTGCGCCATTTCTGGACCAGGGTGCTGTTATTTAGCAACCCAATATTTGCAGGTTGGCAACTGCTGACAAAATAGATCCCACGCAATGTGGTATGGAATTTTGTCTCATCAAAACGCGAGGCAAAAAATACATTCTGCAAGACTTCAGTCACCCGTTGGGACAACAATCTGAAATCCTGCGGTAACGCATACATGCCTTTACGATCAGTGACGGAATACTCTTCTTGCTGACGCACATGCATGTTGTTGCTGATGCGGTTTTCAAGCAGTGCCAACTCAGTGCTGATACGCTGCTCAAGCTCCATATCCGCGCGCCCTTTCTCCTCGTTATAAGGGAAAGTCACACCCCAGATTTGTTCGCGGTCTTCGGCGGTTAAATTACGGAAATACTCATCAAAACCAGATAGTTGATCCAGTTTAGTGATAGTCACATATACCGGGAAACGAACACCGAGCGCACCACGCACATCATCTAAACGCGCGCGCAGTGTGGCCGATAGTGTCAATAACTCGGCTTTACTTTTACCCAAAATGTCGGTGACTGAAATAGCCACAATAACGCCGTTAACCGCCTTGACCGGACGATACTTTTTCAGTGCCTTTAAGATGCCATTCCATTCAATTTGATGCGCTTTGCCGTCATCAATGTACTTACCGGCGGTATCTAAAAACAGGGCATCATTAGAGAACAGACATTCGCAATGCTGGGTCGGTACATTTTCTTTACCGATGCGATCCAACTGCTCAGGCAGAGGGAAATCTTGTCCTGATGAGAGGATCAGCGAGGTTTTACCCGCACTCTTGGTGCCCAGCACCATGAACCAAGGCAGTTCGCTACGCCAGCGGCTGGAAACAAAAAAATGCTTCCAGGTTGGAATGCCACTGTGAATACGGCGGACATAATTTATGCCATTGCGAATCACCGCATTGATTTCAGAAAGGTCAGGTTCGAGTTCAGATTGACCTTTCTTCGGGTTGATAAAATTATCCAATAGCGCAGGGTTGAGCGCTAAAGCCCGCATAAAACGCCACACACCATAAAGAATGGTGATAAAGGCAATAAAAGCGATGATTGCGCCACGACGCAATGGATCTTCCAGCGGATGGCTATCCCCGACTAATATAAAGGGCGCGATAACCCATACCGCAGCGCAGGTGACCACCGCCAACATAACAAAGCGCGGCACGTTAAACCAAAAGCCCAATAACAGAGCCAGAGCCAGCAGTAAGAAAATAATTCTGGGTTCATAACCTTCAAGCGGTCGCGCCTCGCCAAATCCGAGGAAAGGCCCCAAAAACCATATTGCGGCAGCCAGTAACAGAAAGCAGCCCACCAGCAATATTCGTTTCATGGCCCAGCCAGAAAACAATCGATTCAAATAAGACATTCTATATCTCAATAATTAACAAAGATTTCTACACGGCGGTTTTGTGAGCGCCCGGCTGCATCGTCATTACTACTGACTGGCTGCGTATCCCCTTTCCCCTCAAACCGGATTTTGTCAGTCGGGATACCCGCTTTCTCCATAAAGCGTGCAACGTTGGCGGCACGTTTCTCAGAAAGCACCTGGTTATTAGGGAAACCTGGTTTGTTGATCGGCATAGAGTCGGTATGCCCAATAATCAGCACCGCCCCTTGTACGCGATGAATTTCCTGCGCAACACGCTCGATGACACTCATGATTTCGGAGCGGACTTTATCCGAACCCACCTGGAACATGGTGTCGCCTTTGAAGATGACTTTGCTGCGACTGCTTGTTTCATCAACACTCACTAGCTGCTTCGCTATCTCATCTTTTAACAAAATAGCCAGACGTAGTTTTTGTACCGCAACGGTTGGCACGATAACCGGACGTTGCAAGGCTTCCATTCTCTTCAGCAAGTCGCTTTCGGGGACGGAGAGAAAATATTTACTGCCAATAAAGGTGCCCGCAATCAAGAAACCACACAGCAGCATCGACACACGAACCGGAACAAAGATCCCTCGCCGTTTGCGGAGCTGATGCGCGATTAATCCATGCGGAGAAAGCGCGGTAGGAACGGTATCGCGGGTACTCTGCAATAACGTTAACAATCCCTGACGGATTTTGGTTAATTGCCGGTCACCCTCATCGATAATGCTGTAGCGGCCTTCAAAACCCAGCCCTAGGATCCTCAGCAATACTTCCAGGCAATCCGCATACTCATGTGGACTCATTGAGAGGCGGCCCACTAACAGGAAAAATTTATTCCCGCCGTCGTTATCACCTTCAAAATGGTTGAGCAGGTTGCTTTGCGACCAACCCGACATGACGCCCCATGACATGGTGTGAGCCGCTTCATCTAGCGCGGTACACAAGCAATAGCGGACAATCGCCATTTTCTTCCACGAGATATCCGCTTCATCACACACCACGCTAAACAGAGTTATCTCATTCTTCAGGCTCTCTTTTAATATCTGAACCTGTGAGGCATCCGCTATCTCTTGTGGCATTTCGCTTAAAGCGCGTAATAACGGCTGTGCCGCCTCCAATAATGGTGTTGGCGACGCGACCGCTTTAGCCACGCGTTGTTGGACACTTTCGCCTCGAAGTTGGGCGGTATCATAGGGCTGAAAACCCGATGAGCGCGTAGCCTCATGGCTGAACGCCGCACCAGATTGTGTGCTCTCGGTGTAGACACTCGGCTCATCAAGCAAGAAATGGCCTAACGCCTGCGGACTGGTATCCGCATCTCTGCTTTGATCAAAGGAGGGCATCGGTATCCCAGGGTTCAATTCACTGCTATCACTCATGAATCTCTAATCCCCCAGAGCTCCATTTTCAATGCAGGGAAATCGCCAGCCACGTGGAGTGCAATGGCCCCTGCATTGGAAACTTTGTCCCAAAATGGCCCGCTTTTCATCAATTCGAAATAAACGTATCCCGCACTGTACGGAATTTGCCGCGGTGGAACCGGCAACCGCTGTAATTCGAGACCCGGTAAATGTGAACGCACCAGTTCATGCAACTGTTGTGGCGCACTGATTTTGGTCTGTACTGAGAATTGATGCTGCAATACGTCCATTGGTAGTTGTGCATGAACGGCCAATACCAAATGGGAAAACGAACGTAATTCATTAGGCAGCACAGAGGCAGACCATACGCCATTCCCTTTTGGATCCAGCGGGATCATCTGCCCTGCACGCACCAGAATCTGATTGAGCAATTCATGCACATCGTCCACTAATGGGCGAATCGACGGGTAGAGTTTCCCGTGGTCATATCCCGGCGCCGGGCGCGGCCGACGCGTTTTGGTGCGAATAAAGGTGGATAATTCACCGGCAAACTTGGCAAGTTCTTGATAAAGCACGATTGGCGGCAATTCAGGGATATTGCGCAGATGATCCAGACTTGGCTCGTATTTATTAAAAATTTGCAGCAGCAAGTAGTCGACAATTTCAGCACTGGCGCTGGCTTTACCATCACTGCTTGACAGACGTTTAGCCAGCATATCAGCCCGCATTTTGACCAAGCCATTAAGATGGGTCAGCCACTCTGACAGCAGTGAACTCGCCGCGTATCCCGTCACCGGAGGAATGTAGTCTTCCAGATGCAGCAATACGCTACCATCAGGCTGAATCGCTCTGACTTTGGCCAGTGGCAACCCAATCCATGATTCGGTCATTTCACTTTCAGAAACCAATTTAAGCCGCAGCCGCGACAACTGCACCGGCTTCGGCCCCTGACGAATAGCATTCGTGTCACTGAGGTCTGCTTCATAGGCATAAAAACGCGCCAATGAACTCATGTCATATTCGTCAAAAATAGTTTCATCACTGTTATCCAGCCGCAACGGAACCGCCAGATAGATTAGTTTGCCCAAATGATCCGGAGTGATGGTAAGTGGCTCAGGCAGTTCCGCATGACCGGGAATATCAAAAGGCGTTCCATCCGGTAATACCCCTTTGCCAGATCGCAGTACCAACTTGCCATAAGAGAGCGCTTCGCGATCAATTTCATATTGCGCGAATCCCCAAAAAAATGGGGTAATCGTGGCGGCTCGTTTATGAGCGTAATATTCAAGATAACGCTCTTGCTGTTGAAAAAGTTGCGGGCGAAGAAAAAGACCCTCACTCCAAACGACTTTGTTAGTTCTCACGACTTAGTCCATTTCTTTGATTGATATTGACAGACGCTCAACGCGCACCTTGACTACCGGATCGTTTTGTTTCCCTGACCACCATTTTTTATACCAGGGCTGCACGCGTTTCTTGGGTAACGGGCTAACAACCGCGTTCCACTCCGCTTGCTCAATTTCACGGTAAGCAGCAACAACGCCGATGGCAGTGACCCCACTGTTTAGCGTCAGTTCTATTGTTTTTGTCTCATTAGGTAGCATGATCCCGTCAGACACTTTCTCCATCTGTTCTTTCAGAGATGGTGTGCCCTCTTCGGTAATAGTGAAGAAATCACTCGACTTAAATTCATCCGTATTCTTCAGGGTATAAACGGTGATCCTTAATGGATTAGCGACACCTTTGTCATTTGGATTGATATTTTTTGCCGTAGTCAGCTCGACCACCAATTTATCAGCCGGTTCGGGTTGAGGCTTCGAGCTACATGCCATGACCAACAGCGTGACCAATGCCACGAAAAAGTATTGTGTAATCCGATTAAACCAACGGATGTCTTTTTTCATACTTAACCTAGTCAAATAAAAACATTAAGTTTTATCCACAATAATATAGTGACCGGCAGACTCATCACTTTTCCTATTACCTACGCTACTATCAGGCCTGTTACATCTATTGTGGATAAAACCTATATCTGGGTGAAAAATCGATTACGGATAAGCTCCGTCACTGAGAAAACTTGCCACCCGAGAGTGGCAAGTTTAATGTTTTGTCTAAAACAGCATTGCTTAGCTTTGCTGGTTAGCTTTAACATCGTAGTTAGCAGAAATAACGCCAGATTTATGGCCTTCAGCATTCTGCATAACGTAGTCTTGAGTCATCTTGGTGAATGAGAAACGAATCTCTTCACGCGGACGGGTTTCATCTTCAAGAGAACCGGCCATATCAACACGAGTGATGATTGCATCGGTAAATTTAATAGTCAGGTATTCCAGTGGATCGCCACCCGCTTTACGCAGAACGAATTGGATATTCTTAATATGCTTACCCAACAAGCAATAGCTCAATAAGTTCGGGCTTGCTTTATCGGTATAATGCGTGAAGCAGAAGTCAGAAACAGTTGCTTTACCTGAACCGCCACCTGAACCACTGTGCATATTTGAGTGCTGGGAAACGTCCCATTTCCAAGCCAGCACCTGAATTTCGTTTTTGTGGTTAGCATCTAAAGATTCACCTTCGATACCATCAATTTTAATAAACATATCTTGCGACATAATAATCCTCTCTCGCACTTCTATTAATTTCACCTGATGAAAAACATCAAGCGTAGGAAGGCCCACGTAATAAACTTACGAAAACACATCCCTTTCCTATGAAAATAAGCATTACAAATAGTTTATTATTGACTATTACAATACTTTACCTATACACCACTTCTTTTAACGTCATTCAATATCATGCTTTGAATGACGTAAGGCCTCGCGCGATACATTGCACGAAAACACATACTTTCCACTAAATAATAATTAAATAGATGTAACTTCCATATTCTTTAACCTGATACAGAGAAATATTATTCCTCAGCCCCAGTTGTCATCTATTTAATTACGCAACATCTTTCAGTGAAGGTAATTTAGCAACCATGCGCAGTGATACCGTCAAACCTTCCAACTGGAAGTGTGGGCGCAGGAAGAATTTCGCCTGGTAATAACCTGGGTTGCCTTCAACATCTTCAACAATAACTTCAGCTGCGGCCAACGGACGACGTGCTTTCGTCTCGATAGAAGAGTTTGCCGGGTCACCGTCTACATAGTTCATGACCCAATCGTTCAACCAGCGTTGCATCTCATCGCGCTCTTTGAATGAGCCGATCTTGTCTCGCACGATACATTTCAGATAATGGGCAAAACGTGAACAAGCGAACAGGTATGGCAAACGTGCCGATAAGTTAGCGTTAGCTGTTGCATCTGAATCGTAATATTCAGCAGGTTTTTGCAATGATTGCGCGCCAATAAATGCCGCATAATCAGTATTTTTTCTGTGCACCAGTGGAATAAAGCCATTTTTAGCCAATTCCGCTTCACGACGGTCAGAAATAGCGATTTCTGTTGGGCACTTCATATCAATGCCGCCATCATCAGTTGGGAAGGTATGACATGGCAGGCCTTCCACCACACCACCGCTTTCCACACCGCGAATCAGGGTACACCAGCCATATTCTTTAAATGAACGGTTGATGTTAACAGCCATAGCATACGCCGCGTTGGACCACACATATTTGCCGTGGTCGGCACCGTCGGTCGTCTCTTCAAAGTGGAAGGCATCTACCGGATTAGTGCGAATACCGTATGGCAGACGCGCCAGGAAACGCGGCATTGCCAGGCCAATATAGCGGGAATCTTCAGACTGACGCAGTGAGTTCCAGGCAGCATACTCAAGATTCTGAGTGAAGATCTTGGTCAAATCACGCGGATTTGACAGCTCTTGCCAGGATTCCATCTGCAATACTGACGGCGCGGCACCCGTGATAAAAGGTACGTGTGCAGAAGCGGCAACCTTACCGATAGAAGCCAGCAGATCAACGTCAGGCGCAGTATGGTCAAAGTAGTAATCCGCCACCAGGCAACCATAAGGTTCGCCGCCCAATTGGCCGTACTCTTCTTCATAAACTTTTTTGAATAATGGGCTCTGATCCCACGCCACACCTTTATAACGCTTCATATTACGGCGTAATTCATCTTTAGAGATGTCGAGAAAACGCAATCTCAACTTCTCATCAGTCTCGGTGTTATTCACTAAATAGTGCAGGCCACGCCAGGCACTTTCCAGAGACTGAAACTCTTGATGATGCAAGATCAAATTGATCTGCTCAGACAATTTACTGTCGATCTCCGCAATAATAGAGGCAATGCTCTTATAAGCATCGTCAGATACAGTTACCGAGTTAGCCAGCGCCTGCTCAGCCAATGTTTTAACGGCACCTTCTACTGCCGCTTTGGTCTGCTCAGACTTAGCCTTGAATTCTTTGGTCAATAACGAATTAAAGTCGTTATATTCAGTCGCAGCAGCAGCGACTGGTTTATTTTTTGCTTCTAAAGTGGACATGGTTTTTCTCTTCTTAATCAATCTTACTGTGGAGCATCAGCAGCGGATTGCTTTGTTTTCGGTGCGGATGCCAGTGTTGCCAGTAATGATTTGTCTTTCAGAAGTTTCATTACTAATTCCTCTGCACCTGCCTTGCCATCCATATAGGTTTGCAAGTTTGCCAATTGAGTACGGGCATCTAACAATTGAGACAGAGAATCGACTTTCTTGGCAATTTCATCGGGAGAAAAGTCATTCAGGCTCTCAAAAGTAATATCCACCATCAACTGGCCTTCACCCGTCAGCGTATTTTTCACAGCAAATGCAACACGTGGTTTCATTGCTTTCATACGCTCATCGAAATTATCGATGTCGATATCCAGTAGCTTTCTATCTGCTACTGAAGGTAAAGGTTCCAGAGGTTTACCGGATAAATCAGCCAGCACCCCCATAACGAATGGCAATTCAACCTTTTTCTCACTACCATATATTTCCACATCGTATTCAATTTGTACGCGTGGCGCTCGATTTCGAGCGATAAATTTTTGGGAATTACTTTTACTAACCATATATGCCTTTTATTCAAAACGTATTGTAAAATCATCAGGAAATAAGCTTCCTGAACCGCTATTGGAGAGATCAAATGTAAAAAATAATACTAAACGTGCTCCCCTATTTATAAACCAATTCAATGCCGGCAGTAGTTCTAACCTGCCCTGGGGTTACCGTATTCGTACCTTTTGCATAATAACCCGCTAAAAAATAGTGGGTGACATCTTCACCTGAACTGGAAATAACATATTCCTGAACACTATTTTCATCGCCAACTACCATTTGTTGCCCTGTAGCTTTACTTAATCTTATTTGCGCATTTTGGCTAAAATCATCAGCCACTTCATTTTGTAAATTTCCGGTTGTTGCATCCGGTACCGTGCCACCTGCGCCAATAAAACGTAATGATACTGTCCTATTTACCGGACATAGTTTCAGCGCAATTTGAAATTGCTGTTTACCGACTTCTGCTCCATCTGTTTTTAATAGGCTGGTCGACAAAGTTGGTAATAAAACTGACTCTGAAGCTGAACCATCATTAATACTGACTTCACAGGTATCTTCCAGATACTCGCCAATAAATGAAACCTGAACCTTACAATCTGTCGCTCCTGCACATGAACTGGCTGCTTGAGCAGGCTGGCGCACGATAAAAACGGTGGTCAGTAACAGCACAAACGAGACAAGTTTCAGTACAACATTACTTTTTAACCACGAAGACATATCACCTCCAACTGTTTTATTTGCGTGCTTTCTGTCTTCGCTACCGCATTCGCTTCCGTGCCTGAATGAATTTGGCATTTATCTTTGCCACCATTCTGGGTGGCATGCAGTGGTTGTTGTCCTGGAACCCAACCACGAACAAATGCCATTCCACCCTGTCCGACAATTCCCTGACTCACCCCATCTGCATCCAATAACTCCGTACCGATAGGAATAAATTCTTTATTTTCATCCCGGACGATCAATATCATTGCTGCACCGGTGATGGTCTTCATATTGACCGGAATCATTGCCCCGGTTCTCGGTATCACCGTTTTCTGGTTCTCAAGTACATCTACCGAGTCAGGTAAGTTGTTATAATCAATCGCAATACTGTTTTCACGATACGGGGTCAGTGATGGCATGATGGCGTAACCACGACTATCAATTTTCGCCCCTCGACCATTAAATAACTTGGCCCCTTCCGCTCCATCAGCATGGACGATGGCAAATGGAGCATCGCCAAGTCGTGGGCCGATAGTGATGCCGCCCTGATGCGCCACCAGACTTCCGTTTGCCGAAGCCGAAAGTTGCTTCGAGGCATTATTATTGGCTGATGCCGTCATACCGTATTGGCCAACTGGGGTCTGGTAATTTAGATTACCTGTCACCGTTTTGGCTGCAGAGCTTTCACTACGGCTGGCATACGATGTCCCGACACCATACGTCAACTCACTCTGATCTCCCCTGCTGCCATTCGCATTCATCTGCATGATTGAGTTCCCTGAATCATCATGACTAACCATGGAATACAGCGAGCTAAACAGGGGGCGATTTGTCCCGCTGCGACCAAGAGGGATACTGACGGCCAGCATGTAACTATTTTCATTCTCTCGGCTGTAGCCAGTACCACTGTCATTACTGTCATTGCTATTCATGGTGCGCAGTGCCGTTACCGCATAAGAGAAGTAGCGTAACGAATGGTTAAATGTGACGGCATACTGCTTTGATGTGTCCTGCTGTCCCCAGTAGCTATAAAAACTGCTGTTCAGGTTAAGCGACATATTGTCAGCTACACGCTGGGAAACACTGAGCGACAAACGGTTGCGCGTTCTGAAATCAAAATAATCGTTCTCACTTTTAGCGCCATAGTGAACCAGGCTGGCTTCTCTGAAAGTGTAAAATCCACGAGAAGAATATCGATACGCCGCTAAGGTCAGGTTGGTATCGGTTTCTCCAACGTATTTGGTATAGTCAATTTTGTAACTGTTACCCGATGAGCGTTGATCGTCTTCCAATTCACTTCTCGCGTGGGTGACATCCATAGAGATGCCCCCGATTGGCGTATTGAATGCATTCCCAATCCCCACCGAACTGTAATTCTCTGCCAGTTGCGCCCCGCTATATAGCGTATAGGTGTTGCCTAAACCATAGTGATAGGCCCCCTGTACGATGGTCGGATTGGCACTTACCATGCTGTCATTAAGCTGCCCGGCTGCGATATTGAACTGCGATACCCCGCGATAAAGCAGCATCGGCGGCGCTGAAAATGGGATCCTTTGCGTACGGGTTCGGCCATCAGACTCCGTGACGGTCATCTGCAAATCACCGCCGTACGCCATAGTACCGATATCAGCCAATTCAAAAGCACCCGGCGTTACCACCGTTTCATACACCGTCTGACCGCGCTGCGTCACCGTCACCCGGGCGTTGGTTTCTGCCACCCCGCGCACGACAGGAGAGTAGTTTCGTACCCCTTCAGCTAACATGCGGTTATCTGACGCCAACTGCACACCGCGCAGCCCGTAGCTGTCGAATAAATTCCCGTTGGTATCGCTGTCACCCACAGTTAATTGACTTTTCAACGAAGTAATATCCGTTGCCGCATAACCGTACAGGTTTTGGGTATGCGCACCGTCACTATTCGTCCAACTGGTATTCAAGCGTTTTCGTAAGCGCCACTCTCCAATATTCACACCGGTAATTAAGCCAATATTTCCATAGTAAGAATTGGATGATGCATTGTTATCATTCTGTCCGTTAAAAACGCTATAAATATTGCTGTTATAATCCAGGAAACCGACCGGCTTCCCGGAGTCCCATAAACTCGCGTTAATATATCCGCGAGGATGCTGCACTAAATTAAACTGCGGCACCGTGATTGAAAGTTCAAAGTCACCGGAATTATAACGGGTGCTACTATCTTTAATTAAATCACTTAACCTGTAGCATTGATCTTTTGCAGCCGCCTTGACACCTTCTGATAATTTAGTCGTGCCATTAAATTCAATTCTCAACCCCAGAGCATCAAGCTGATCCAATGTGAAACAGGGTTCAGCCGTTGACTCGCCGTTATATAACTCAAAGCGAATATTATGTTTACCGCTCAGCTTGCCGTTAACGATAACCATGACATCATAACGGCCTGGCGCAACGGGGTTTTCTTTTACATACCGTGAAACATCAACAGATGAACCACGAATAAACGCCGGATTAAACTCAACTTCTGTGGCTTCAGCATTCGTATTTGTGTTTGTGTTCGTTAGTAATGCTGCTGTCACATTTTTATTTATTAAAAAAGCCGAACTTATAACGGTAATCGTGAAACCCAAGGATGCTTTACAGGGCAAATTAACCAATCTATTAATTTTATTTTCTATGCTGCGCGTTATACATAAATGGTTCACGATCAGAAACTCCCTTTAATACCGTCCTTTTGGTGAAAGCCTAGGATTAATCCTGTCCTAAACTAATATCCCTGCGACCACTTAATTATCATTGCTTTTTAACTAACACCCCTTTCCCTTGGGTAAATAACACGTTCTCTTCGACGGGTGCGCCATAATCATTTAACACTTTGTAATTCAGCGCTGAGATCCCTGATATTTTATTTTTTGGATAAAAGGTCAAGGTTGATAAAGGCGCTAACATTTCCGAATTTAGGTCGACTTTCTTCCCATTGGCCGTTACCACGGCATTATCAAAGGAGAAATAATAAGGCGTTGGGTTTGTGACTTTCACACCCTGACCTTTTTGGCTGTCGCTCGCTAATTCCCATTGCAGTTTTTCTCTTTGTTCAGAACTACTGCTGTCTAACGCGGTTGGGCGGTAGAAAATCTTAATTCGGGTACGAAAAGCCAGTTCAAGTTTATTCTTATCGCTGCTGTCTTTTTGTACACTAGGTATTTCCAGCATGTTAAACCAGAATACGGATTCTTTATCCTGGGGTAATGCCATGCCGTTATAAATCATCCGTACACTTTGCCCTTTTCCCGCCTCAACACGAAATACGGGTGGTGTGACCATAAAAGGAATAGCGACATTATTAATATTGGCATTACTCTTTCCATCGTCGACCCAAACTTGAACTAAAGCTGGCTGCGTGCCTTTATTGTTAGTACGCACGCTGACTTCCTTTTGCGCTGCCGGAAATATCACACGAGTGCCACTAATCGTCATAGACGCATATGCCGGGATACTGCTGGCTATCAATGACGATACTAAAATAATTGTTTTATAGAACATCACGCTACCAAATAATAATGCTTTGAATGAGCAAACTTGTCTTTATAACAGCTTACTGCCAGTGCTCTTATCTGCCTGTACAGCAAGCTGTTATCACTTGCTGGTATGTGGCGCTAATCAACCGCGATCACAAACCTATCGTTCAATGCAGGACTTAGTTATAAGCCAGTACGTATTGAACCTGAGCAGTCACGTCACCTGGGGTCGTTGCCGCAGTTGCGTAGTAACCACCGGCGTATGACAGGCTCACGGTACCTTTAGGATCTGCGCCAGTACCTGGGATGACATCAAACTTAGAACCGGTATCACCTACACGGATTTGAGCGTTGTCAGCAATGTCATACAGACGAACTTCAACCTTGCCCGCTGGAGTTGCAGTGCTGGAGTTGTTGGTCAGGTTACCAGTAACTGGGTTTGCGCCGGTGCTGTTGATAGCTTCAAAGTGAGCAGCAACTTTAGTAATTTCGGTCGGGCAGTTAATGACATCAATAACGAAGCTGGTAGAGCCTGCTTCTTGACCGGCGGTCTTCAGGTTCTGAGTAGAAAGCGTTGGCAAGGTGACTTGCACATCTTTACTCGCAGGTGTCACTTCACAAGTTTCGTTGATCAGTTTACCGTTGAAGGTCACAGTACCGTCAGTCGCGGCAAAAGCAGTTGCTGAAGCTACAGACAGTGCCAGTGCACATACCGCTAGATTTACTTTACGCATAACTTTCATCCTTTAGTTTACTTTCCAATTAAATTATTTTTTAAATAAAGCACATACATAGTTAACATCCGCATAAGCAGATACGCCCTATTCTTTTTTGCCTTTCATTTTGACAAGAAACAGCAAATTCCTTTTTGAGATAAACTATCCAACAGACAACATTAAACTTGATGTCTTTTGTTATTTATCTTTTTCATTCTGCACAGAAGTCGTAAACTTATTTTCAACTTTATCGACGAACACAATCTGATTAGGTATTGCGTCGTGGTCACGTAAAATAAATTTGCCAATTTCAGGTGTAATATTCTGTTCAATATAACGAATAAGCATACGGGCGCCGGTTTCTGCTACTGAGCAGCGGCTAACTACATCGTCAACGACCACATCACTGTATTGCAATGTCAATTGATGCTGAGACTGCAAACGCTGGCCGATACGATCTAAATGTAAGCGAACAATATGCTGCAATGCGCTCTGTTGTAGCGGCAAATAAGGGATCACTGTGACGCGTCCCAAAAATGCAGCAGGGAATACTTTCAACAATTCAGGTTGCAGCGCACCTAATATTCCATCTTGATCGGGAGCAGTATCTGGATCAGCGAATAAGTTACTTAATAATTCGCTACCCACATTGCTGGTTAACAGCAAAATAGTGTTTTTAAAATCAATAAACCGCCCTTCGCCATCTTCCATCTGGCCTTTATCAAATACCTGGAAGAACAGTTCATGGACATCTGAATGTGCTTTTTCAATTTCATCTAATAGCACGACACTATAAGGTTTACGCCGTACCGCTTCGGTTAATACACCACCTTCACCATACCCCACGTAGCCCGGAGGCGAGCCTTTTAATGAGGAAACCGTGTGCGACTCCTGGTATTCACTCATATTAATGGTGATAAGGTTTTGCTCACCACCATACATACTTTCCGCAATGGCCAATGCCGTTTCTGTTTTACCCACACCGGAAGGGCCAACCAACATAAAGACACCCAGCGGTTTTCTTGGGTCTGCCATCCCCGCTCGCGCAGTCATAATATTTTCGCTCAACTGGACTAACGCATGCGGCTGACCAATCACTCGCTCTTCGAGACGTTGCGGCAGCTCCATCACAGCACGAATATCGTCTTTGAGCATCTGCCCGACTTGAATCCCGGTCCAATCCGCAACTATGTTGGCGATTACTGTTGCATTGACCTCAGCTTGTACCAATGGCTGTGCACTGCGAATAAGCAATAGTTGCTCTTCCAGTTGCGCCAGTTGCTGCTGATACTGCTGGCGTTCTTCTTCATCAGGCGTGGGTTGCGACACCAGTTCATACAGCGCCGTTCGCGTAGCCGTAATGGCAGCGACCAATTCACGCTCTGCCTGCCAACGTTGTTCAAGTTTGTTTGCCGCTTCCGAGTGCTGAGTAATCGTGGCTTCTAACAGTGCTGCGCGCTCGTCCTGCCCTTTGCCGAAATATCGGGCTTTTTCCAGCGATGACAACTCGGTTTGCGCGGTTTCACTCTGGAAAGTCAATTTCTGCAATTCTGCCGGTTGTGAGAATTGTGCGACGGCAACCCGTGCACAAGCGGTGTCAAGCAGGCTGATCGCTTTATCCGGCAACTGGCGCGCAGGAATATAACGATGCGATAACCGCACCGCAGCTTGCAAGGCTTCATCCATGATCCATACCCCGTGGTGCTTTTCTAACGCTGGAGTCAATCCACGCAGCATCGAAATGGCCGTCTCTTCATCAGGTTCATCGACCTGAAGCACCTGAAAACGACGAGTTAGCGCCGGATCTTTTTCAATATGGCGTTTAAATTCGCTCCAGGTTGTCGCACCAATGGTGCGCAACTGACCCCGCGCCAGTGCTGGTTTGAGTAAGTTAGCCGCATCACCAGTTCCTGCATTCCCCCCTGCGCCGACCAGAGTGTGTACTTCATCAATAAACAGGATGACTGGCGTTGGTGAAGCCATGGCTTCATCTAAAACATTCTTCAGACGCGCTTCAAACTCACCTTTCATACTGGCACCCGCCGAAAGCGCCACCACATCGAGGGTTAACAGGCTCACCTGACTCAGTGCAGGTGGCATTTCACCCGCTGCAATAGCCAGCGCCAAACCTTCAACTACGGCTGTTTTACCTACGCCAGCTTCACCAGTGAGCAACGGGTTGTTTTGTCGACGGCGCAGTAAAATATCCACCATCGTACTGATTTCATGGTTGCGCCCCAGTACCGGGTCTATCTTGCCTTCACGAGCTAATGCCGTCAGATCCGTGGTGTACTGCGCCAGTGTCGCGGTACTTTTACCGTTAATGGCATGGCTGGCTTCGCCCGGTAATGCGCCGTCATACATTGGGCTACCATCGGTGGCTGCTTCATTACTTTCCGGTGATGCCTGTGTAATAAAGTTAAAATCGCTGCTCAAATGTTCCAGTGGAATTTTTTCCATTTCTGGAGCAATAGCCAACAGTGCCCGGCGCAATTCCATATTGGTTAGCATTGCCAACAATAAATGTCCGCTGCGAATACGGGTATCTAAACACTCCAGGCTGGCGTAGACCCATGCCCGTTCGATGGCTAATTCTATATGGTATGAAAAATCTGAAATACTGGTCGCACCGACGGGCAAACGGGCAAGTGCTTGAGCCAGGCCACGTTCAAAAGCATCTACGTCGACAGCAAAATAGCGAACAATATGTTTAAGATCGTTATCTTCTTGATGCCAAAGTTGGTTCACCCAATGAATCAACTCGACATAAGGGTTGCCACGCAATTTACAAATCGTCGTGGCACTTTCAATACCTTTGAAAAGAGTGGCATCCAGTTTGCCGAAAAGATTTTTCCTTGTAATAGCCACGTTATTTATCCTGGTCTTTTTAACTGTATTCACACCTGCATGTATTTATATCTACATGTGTATATCAGCTTATATGTTTATGCGTATTTGCGGAGCATCGCGAGGTCATTATTATTACGCCACGAACTTTTCTGGGCCTAAGAGTAAAGGGGTAAAATAAAAAACGAAAGTATATTTATTCGATATTCGTCATTTTAAGATTTTTG
>NZ_CACVAD010000035.1 GCF_902726545.1 Yersinia artesiana
TCTTTAATATCATGCTGGATATTAAAATAGACAAACTTGAATAAACAGCATGAGCAATTGATATTAGATCAATAACTGTCATTCCATTTCGCTGCGTTCAGAAGAAAGTGAGCGAAATACCTGCGGTGTCACGTTGTAGGTCTGACGGAACACTTTGCAGAAATAGCTGGTCTGGGAAAAACCCAGATTCTTGGCAATGCTGGCAATGCTCCAATCGCTGTGTTGTAACATCTCTCTGGCATTGGCCATCCGCTGCTGATTGACCCAGGCATTAAATCCGATGCCCTGATATTTTTTAAACAATTTGCTGAAGTAGTACGGGCTGAGATACACCTTGGCCGCCACTTCTTCCAGCCGTAGTTCTTCCGATAAATGCGTATCAATATAGCGCAATGCTTTTTTCATTTTGCTGTCATGGGGGTGAACTGGCCGTATTCTGCCCGGTTCTTTGCTGCCCATATTGTCGTTGATCACCACAAAATTGAGATGTTTTTTGAGGCAATTCTCAACAATCAACTTCAATAAATCTGCCGATGCAATCACTCGTGAAAAATCCATAACCGGCACATTATGGAACTCATCCATCAGTGCCGGGTTCTGCTGCCAGTGATTATCGACATTAAGTATATCAATCAGATAAACATCTGAGTGCAACCGCACCTGACCGCATAACACAAAACCCACTAAATGACCGGCAATAACCAGCGGAATAGAGAAATCGGTTAACCCAGCATGACAGCGATAAATGCAAGGCTCATTTGATTTTGAGGCTTCAAGGCCCCCGCAACGATCACTCATTCGGCAACGAAGATGGTTCACCGGGTCCTGGCGCATCAACTGACAAAATGGCGTAAAGTTAAAAAGATCAGAAATCTCTTCGCCGTGAATATTCACTACCACCACGGCCAGCCCTGTGGCCTGAGCAAAATCCTGCGCGATTTTATTTATGAGCTCTGAGTTTAGAGAACTGGCAGAAATCATGATAAAACCTCTCAGTTAATTTTAATTTATTGTTATTAAATTTCGCTTGTTGCTATAAATCATCCCTGCAATAAACCCTATGTTACTAATTTGTTATATTTACATTCCTATCAGCAAGTGGAAAACCTATTTCCCTGTGAAGGTTTAGCCTCTGGAAAAAATGAAGGAAAATAACAATTCACCTTACCAGAGTCATAATCAACAGGGGACTATAATCCGTCCATTAACCAGAATAGATCACGAAATTTCCTCATCTCGTTTCATAGATTCAAGATGAGGAAACTCACATTGATTTATAAACTGGCTTTTTCATCCTCTAATTTACAGGTATTGCAAGGCAGGTTTTTGCCAATGAAGAAGCGATAAACCGCCGCACCGAGGCAAGCACCAATAATAGGGGCGACAATCGGGATAATGAAATAAGGGATATCACGCCCACCCGTCATTGAGATTTTTCCCCAGCCGGCAAAGAAGGTAAATAATTTAGGGCCAAAATCACGCGCCGGATTCATGGCAAAACCGGTTAATGGCCCGGTTGAAGCCCCTATCACCGCCACCAGGATACCAATCAATAGCGGCCCTAATGCACCACGCGGTACCCCATTACCATCATCCGTCAACGCCATAATCAGCCCCATCAGAATGGAGGTAATAATGATTTCAACAAATGCGGCTTGCCATACACTGATAGCCGGTGAAGGGAAGGTACTGAAAATACTGGCCAGTTGCAGACTTTCCAGACTGCCACGTACCATCTGATGGGCGGTTTCAAAATCAGTAAATAAGTTGTGATACAACATATAAGACAGCGCCGCACCACCAAAAGCACCGGCAATCTGTGCAATGCTATAGGGAATGACTTTGCGCGCGGGGAAACAGGCAAACAACCATAAAGCAATGGTAATCGCGGGATTGAGGTGAGCACCGGAAATACCCGCGGTCAGATAAACTGCCAGTGAAATCCCCAACCCCCACACAATACAGATTTCCCACAAACCAAAACTGGCACCTGCCACTTTCATCGCCGCGAGGCAACTAATACCAAAAAACAAAAACAGCCCGGTGCCGAGAAATTCTGCTACACACTGAGCCTTAAGTGAGTCGTTCATAGGGTTACCCTGCTTGCGGTTAAATTAATACGTTATATACCCTAAATAATTCGAGTTGCAGGAAGGCGGCAATTGAGTAAATCCCCAGGAACTTACATAAGTAAGTGACTGGGGTGAACGAAAGCAGCCAACGCATATGCAGCTTGAAGTATGACGGGTATGGTATTGCACGGCCCTTGACCTGATCACTATAAAGAGACGGAAAATGAAAGTGTTGTCGTGATTAGCCATTAATTAAACAAAAAATAGAGTTCCTATAGCAAATTATTGCTATTACCTGGCCCAGAACCCCCTCAAAACCCGGTAAATAAGCAACTTATTGTCTAATTAATTAATGTGACTTTCTTGTCATTTATTCTTTCCGTTATTGTTATCAAGCTCGCAGTTTCTATTTTAATGTGAGCCAGCTTTCATCTTTATATTTGTGTGCGCGGGTAGCAAATAAAACAGGCGTTGTCACCGACTTATTTGTAATTATGAATATGCAAAAACCAATTATTATCACCAATCCATTAATAAATAGGCTTATAAAATAATCAGTTAAATGTTTTCATGACAATATTTTGTTATTTCGTCACTAACCATTCCCGCCAGTAAATTCAATACAGCCATTCTTTTTCATTGCTTGTTTGTATATTCAGTCTCAGCACGAACCTGACAACGTTATTACTGAATATAACAACATTATTTTTGAACATGCTATTTGTCGAGGTACTTATGCAACAAGAAGCACTAGGAATGGTGGAAACCAAAGGGCTGGTTGCAGCCATTGAAGCTGCTGACACCATGGTGAAATCGGCCAATGTGACGTTGGTAGGCTACGAAAAAATTGGCTCAGGTCTGGTCACTGTCATCGTCCGTGGTGATGTGGGAGCGGTTAAGGCAGCCACTGATGCAGGCGCTATCGCCGCTGCCAACGTCGGTGAAGTGAAATCAACCCATGTGATCCCACGGCCACATACCGATGTTGAGGCCTTTCTTCCCAAGGGAAACTTACCAAAGGGAAATAGCTAATGAAAAGCAATGACCTGGTCGACCAAATCATGGCGCAGGTGATAGCAAAAGTCAGTGAACACGCTCCGGCGTCTTCCGCACAACCATCTTATAAACAACCATCCTATAAACAACGAGATACGGCTATGGCTGAGAAAACTTGCAGTTTAACGGAATTTGTTGGAACCGCGATCGGTGACACGGTCGGACTGGTGATCGCCAACGTCGACAGCGCCCTATTGGACGCAATGAAGCTAGAAAAACGCTATCGCTCCATTGGTATTTTGGGCGCTCGCACCGGTGCTGGCCCGCACATTATGGCCGCCGATGAAGCAGTAAAAGCCACCAATACCGAAGTGGTCAGCATTGAATTACCGCGCGATACCAAAGGCGGTGCCGGTCATGGCTCGCTGATTATCTTCGGTGGTGATGATGTTTCCGACGTGAAACGTGCCGTTGAAGTGGCGCTGAAAGAGTTAGACCGCACATTTGGTGATGTTTACGCCAATGAAGCGGGTCATATCGAATTGCAATACAGCGCGCGTGCCAGCCATGCACTGGAAAAAGCATTCGGCGCACCGCTGGGCCGTTCTTGCGGCGTAATTGTCGGCGCACCGGCTTCCATTGGTGTTCTGATGGCCGATACCGCAGTGAAATCCGCCAATGTTGATGTGGTGGCTTACAGCTCTCCCGCACAGGGCACCAGCTTTAGTAACGAAGTGATTCTGGTTATCTCCGGCGATTCTGGCGCAGTCCGTCAGGCAGTGATTTCTGCCCGTGAGATCGGCAAAACGGTATTAGCAACGTTAGGTGCTGAACCGAAAAACGACCGCCCTTCTTATATCTGACGCCACAGTGAGGCTGTTTCATGAAATCGAAAAGATTTGAAGCGTTGGCGAAACGCCCGGTTAATCAGGACGGCTTTGTCAAAGAGTGGATCGAGGAAGGCTTTATTGCCATGGAAAGCCCGAATGATCCGAAACCTTCCATCAAAATTGTGAATGGTGTGGTGACTGAACTCGACGGTAAACCACAAAGCAGTTTCGACCTGATCGACCACTTTATCGCGCGCTACGGTATCAATCTGGCCCATGCGGAAGAAGTGATGAAAATGGATTCCATCAAGCTGGCCAATATGTTGTGTGACCCAAATGTGTCGCGCCGCACCATTGTTCCGCTGACGACCGCCATGACACCGGCCAAAATCGTCGAGGTGGTGTCGCACATGAACGTGGTGGAAATGATGATGTCGATGCAGAAAATGCGCGCTCGTCGGACACCATCACAACAAGCTCACGTCACCAACGTGAAAGATAACCCGGTGCAAATTGCCGCCGACGCGGCGGAAGGCGCATTCCGTGGTTTCGATGAGCAAGAAACTACGGTAGCGGTGGCTCGTTATGCGCCATTCAATGCCATTGCGCTGTTGGTCGGTTCGCAAGTTGGCCGCCCAGGGGTGCTGACTCAATGTTCTCTGGAAGAGGCCACTGAACTGAAACTGGGGATGTTGGGCCACACCTGTTATGCCGAAACCATCTCGGTTTATGGCACTGAACCGGTGTTTACCGACGGTGATGACACTCCGTGGTCGAAAGGTTTTCTCGCCTCATCCTATGCATCACGCGGTTTGAAAATGCGCTTCACCTCCGGTTCTGGCTCCGAAGTACAAATGGGCTATGCCGAAGGCAAATCCATGCTGTATCTCGAAGCGCGCTGTATTTATATCACCAAAGCCGCCGGGGTTCAGGGGCTGCAAAACGGCTCCGTCAGTTGCGTAGGTGTGCCGTCTGCGGTGCCATCGGGCATTCGCGCCATTTTGGCCGAAAACCTGATTTGCTCCGCGCTGGATTTGGAATGTGCATCCAGTAACGACCAAACCTTTACCCACTCGGATATGCGCCGTACCGCTCGCCTGCTGATGCAGTTCCTGCCGGGCACTGACTTCATCTCCTCTGGTTATTCCGCGGTGCCGAACTACGACAACATGTTCGCTGGCTCCAACGAAGATGCCGAAGACTTTGACGATTACAACGTTATGCAGCGCGACCTGAAAGTCGATGGCGGCCTGCGCCCGGTGCTGGAAGCCGACGTCGTGGCAATCCGCAATAAAGCTGCGCGCGCTCTGCAAGCAGTATTCGCCGGAATGGGCCTGCCGCCAATTACTGACGAAGAAGTGATTGCGGCGACCTACGCCCACGGATCGAAAGACATGCCGGAACGCAACATCGTTGAAGACATCAAGTTCGCGCAGGAAATCATCAGCAAAAACCGCACCGGCCTGGAAGTGGTGAAAGCCTTGGCGCAAGGCGGCTTTGAAGATGTGGCGCAGGACATGCTCAACATCCAGAAAGCCAAAATTGCCGGCGACTACCTGCATACCTCGGCGATCATCAAAGGGGATAACCAGGTGCTGTCAGCGGTGAATGACGTCAATGACTACGCGGGGCCAGCTACCGGTTACCGGCTGGAAGGTGCACGTTGGGAAGAAATTAAAAATATTCCAAACGCGCTTGATCCGAATGAGCTTGGCTAAGGGGTTCACGAAATGGTGGATATTAACGAAAAACTGTTACGCCAAATTATTGAAGGCGTATTGCAGGAAATGCAGGGAGACAACCATACCGTCTCCTTTAAGCAAGATACCCAACCTACGGCAACGGCTGCCGTGGCGTCAGGGGATTTTCTCACTGAAGTGGGTGAAGCCCGCCCCGGTACCCATCAGGATGAAGTGATTATTGCTGTCGGCCCGGCATTTGGCTTGTCGCAAACAGCCAATATTGTCGGCATTCCGCACAAAAACATTCTGCGTGAAGTGATTGCCGGTATCGAAGAGGAAGGGATCAAAGCGCGGGTTATCCGCTGCTTTAAATCCTCCGATGTGGCTTTTGTTGCCGTCGAGGGCAACCGCCTGAGTGGCTCCGGGATCTCTATCGGTATCCAGTCAAAAGGTACCACGGTCATTCATCAGCAAGGCCTGCCGCCACTTTCTAACCTGGAGCTGTTCCCACAGGCCCCGCTACTGACGCTGGAAACCTATCGGTTGATTGGTAAAAACGCCGCTCGCTACGCCAAACGGGAATCACCACAACCGGTTCCGACCCTGAATGATCAAATGGCACGGCCGAAATATCAGGCCAAATCCGCGATTCTGCACATTAAAGAAACCAAATATGTGGTGACCGGCAAGAATCCTCAGGAACTCCGGGTGGCGCTTTAACAAAGGAAAACACAATGAATTCCGAAGCTATTGAATCCATGGTTCGCGATGTGCTGAGCAAGATGAACAGCTTGCAAGGCCAAACGCCAACTACCGCTTGCGCTCCAGCGGCCAGCTCGCGCAGTGATGCCAAAGTCTCTGATTATCCATTGGCGAATAAACACCCTGACTGGGTGAAAACCGCCACCAATAAAACACTGGATGATCTGACGCTGGCGAACGTTTTAAACGGCAGTGTGACTTCACAAGATTTACGTATTACCCCGGAAATCCTGCGTATTCAGGCATCTATTGCCAAAGACGCAGGCCGCCCGCTGCTGGCAATGAATTTCGAACGCGCAGCTGAACTGACCGCCGTGCCGGATGACAAGGTACTGGATATCTATAACGCCTTGCGCCCATTCCGCTCAAGTAAAGAAGAGCTGAATGCTATCGCCGATGATCTGGAACAGACCTACAAAGCGACCATTTGTGCCGCCTTCGTGCGCGAAGCCGCCGTGTTGTATGTCCAGCGCAAAAAGCTCAAAGGCGACGATTAATCAATTTCTCAGAGGGTTATCACAATGTGCCCATGGCAGAGAGAACAGGCAGATCGTAAAGACGCCGTAAACCCTTTCCTGGGGGCTCGAGCCGCGCCGTCCTGGCGCGGACGCTTTACTCTTCTGCCTATCCTCTCTGCTCCAGATCGAGGCCTCGGAATATGTCAGCAGTATGGATTAATCAATTGGCCAATTGTTATACCCAATAGATTTCGTGTTGCAGGTAGGCGGCAAGGGAAAGCATCCCCAGGAGCTTACTCAAGTAAGTGACTGGGGTAATTGAGCGCAGCCAACACCGCTGCAACTTGAAAGATGAAGGGTATAGAGGAACGGGATATGGATTACATCGTCGGAGTCGACATCGGCAACTCATCAACGGAAGTGGCATTGGCACAATGTGCGGCTGAGGGTCAGTTGCACTTTGTTACCAGTACCCTAACCGAAACCACCGGTATCAAAGGGACGCAGCGCAACATCTTTGGCATCACTAAGGCGCTGAATATGTTGGTGGAAAAGGCCGGTATCGCACTCAGCGATATCAATCTTATCCGCATCAACGAGGCGACCCCGGTCATTGGTGATGTGGCGATGGAAACCATAACTGAAACCATTATCACTGAATCCACCATGATCGGTCACAATCCTAAAACTCCCGGTGGACTGGGGTTAGGTGTTGGCCTGACCATCACGATTGATGAGTTAGTCACGCGAGACCCTAACCAGCCTTACATTCTGGTGGTGCCCTCTGCAGTTGATTTTGCCGATGTGGCGGCCGTGGTCAATGCGGCTAACGGCGCTGGATACCGCATTACCGCGATTATCCTGCAACGGGATGATGGTGTACTGGTCAGCAACCGCCTCACACACCCCCTGCCCATCGTCGATGAGGTGCTGCATATCGACCGTATCCCAATGGGGATGTTGGCAGCGGTTGAAGTTGCCATGCCGGGTCAGGTGATTGAAACCCTCTCTAATCCTTATGGCATTGCCACGGTGTTCGGGCTGAGTGCAGAAGAAACCAAAAACATCGTTCCGGTGGCACGGGCTTTGATTGGCACGCGCTCTGCGGTGGTGGTGAAAACCCCAGAAGGCGATGTTAAAGCCCGCGCTATTCCGGCTGGGCATCTGGAGCTATTTGCTAACGGCCGCACAGTACGGGTGGATGTCGCCACCGGTGCTGAAGCCATCATGACCGCCGTCAACAGCTTCCGACATCTGGATAATGTCAGTGGCGAAGCGGGCACGAATATCGGCGGCATGCTCGAACACGTCCGTCACACTATGGCGGAACTGACCAACAAACCGACCAATGAGATCTTCATTCAGGATCTGCTGGCCGTTGATACTGCGGTGCCGGTCAACGTCATTGGTGGCTTGGCGGGTGAATTCTCGCTCGAACAGGCGGTGGGTATTGCCTCGATGGTGAAATCTGACCGCTTACAAATGGCACATATCGCCAGTGAAATCGAAAAGACGCTGAATATTGATGTACAGGTCGGGGGAGCGGAAGCCGAAGCGGCGATACTCGGCGCGCTGACCACGCCAGGGACGCGACGGCCACTCGCCATCCTCGATTTAGGGGCCGGTTCTACCGATGCCTCAATCATCAATGCACAAGGTCAAATTGTTGCCACCCATCTGGCGGGTGCTGGCGATATGGTCACGATGATAATCGCCTCTGAGCTGGATCTCCAGGACCGCTATTTAGCCGAAGACATCAAAAAATATCCCTTAGCAAAAGTGGAAAGTCTGTTCCACCTGCGCCACGAAGACGGCAGCGTTCAGTTCTTCCCACAACCGCTACCACCTGAAGTTTTTGCCCGATTAGTGGTGGTTAAACCGGAAGGGTTGGTGCCACTGCCGGGAGATTACGCACTGGAAAAAGTACGCAATATCCGCCGCAGCGCGAAAGAGCGGGTGTTTGTCACCAATGCGCTTCGCGCGCTACGTCAAGTCAGTCCGACCGGCAATATCCGCGATATCCCCTTCGTGGTGCTGGTTGGCGGCTCGTCGCTGGACTTCGAAATCCCGCAATTGGTCACCGACGCCCTTTCTCACTACAAGCTGGTGGCCGGTCGCGGCAATATCCGCGCCAGTGAAGGCCCGCGTAATGCGGTCGCCACCGGATTGATTCTGTCCTGGCAACGGGAGAATCACGCATGAACTTTACCCAAGATGCACCCGCCATTGTTATCAGCCTGACCTCGCCAACACCCGAGGCGGTCTGGCACCAAGTGTTACTAGGGATTGAGGAAGAAGGCATTCCCTGGCAGTGGCAGCAAGACGATGACACGGATGCCATTCTCCGCGCCTGGCAGGCGGCGACCCGCTCCCCACTATTGGTAGGGCTGGCGTGTTCTGCCGACGAAGTTATCGTGCATTTTCGTCATTTACCCCCCGCCAGCCCGCTGTTCCGGCAGCCACTGGCACAAGACGGAGACCCATTACGGCGGCTAGGCAACAACGCCGCCCGATTAGTCAAAGGCTTACCGTTTAAATAAGCACTTTCAAATAGCAGGGCGTTATCGGTGCAGGCAGTTTGGACTCGGCCAGCGCACAGCCACCGGAGCGTACACCTGGTGTTGTAAAAGCCAAGGTACGTGAGGATGGCGAGCACTGCACGTGTTCAAAATGGCAAACAAGATAGCCCTAACTTAATTATAAGGAACTCATATCTATGAACAACGCACTGGGACTCATCGAAACCAAAGGGCTGGTCGCTGCCATCGAAGCGGCTGATGCCATGGTCAAATCTGCCAACGTACAGCTCGTGGGCTACGAAAAAATCGGCTCCGGCTTGGTGACGGTCATGGTTCGCGGCGATGTTGGCGCAGTTAAAGCGGCGGTTGATGCCGGTTCTGCGGCAGCCAGCGCAGTGGGTGAAGTGAAATCTTGCCATGTGATCCCACGCCCACACAGCGATGTAGAAGCCATTTTACCGACCTCTGCCTAAGGGTAAGAAGAGGAGCACCGCGTGAAAACGTCACTGGGTTTACTTGAAGTTAGCGGTCTGGCGCTGGCGATTGGTGCAGCGGATGTCATGGCAAAAGCGGCATCCGTCACCCTGATTGGCATAGAAAAAACCAACGGCTCCGGCTGGATGCTAATCCGTCTGACCGGTGATGTGGCTTCCGTTCAGGCGGCAATCAGCACCGGAGCCGCCTTTGCCCAACTGCATCAAGGGCTGGTCTCAAGTGCGGTGCTGGCCCGTCCGGCAGATCCCCTAATGGCGTATTGGCAAGCGCCACACATTGAGCCAGCCGCTACTGAAACCACCACCTTGAGCGAACCTGCGCAACAGGTTGTCGCCGAAAGGGTTATGACAGCAAGCCCCACCATCGACGAGTGCGATGAAGCAGAAGCCCCACGACCTGCCGCTACCGCCACCGACGATGAACCAGAAATTGCCTTGGGTGTGGCAATAATGGATTTGGATGTCGCAAGACAAAGTGCAGAAAGTGAGGCCCCGCCAGCTCCTCGTGTGAGCTGCAATCTCTGCCTCGACCCGGCTTGCCGACGCCATAAAGGTGAGCCTCGCTTTCGCTGTCTTCACTTGGGTAAACGAGGAAAAGTCTGATGGAAAAAGCGTTACTGGAACCCGTTGTCAGTAAGATCCTCGACGAAATGCGTCTTCGTCCGATCCCGCTTGGGGTTTCCAATCGACACCTGCACCTCGCGGTGCAGGATTACCAACAATTGTTCCCCGATCAGCCGCTGATTGAGAAAAAAGCACTGCTCCAGCCCGGCCAGTTCGCCGCAGCTCAGACGGTGACCTTGGTTGGGCCGAAAGGCAGCTTGAAGAATGTCCGTATTCTGGGGCCACTGCGCAGCCAGAGCCAGGTTGAGATCTCCCGTACCGACGCCCGCACACTGGGTATCAATGCCCCTTTGCGGATGTCGGGCAATCTGGACGACACGCCCGCTATCCGGCTGGTCAGCCCCTATGGTGAGCTGGAATTGCCACAGGGTGTGATTGTGGCATTGCGCCATATCCATATGTCGCCACTGGATGCCCTTATCTATCGGGTCAAACATGGCGACCGGGTGCAAGTGGCCATCCACGGCAGTGGCCGTCGGTTGATCATGGATGATGTTGCTATCCGCGTTTCACCCCAAATGAAACTGGAAATGCACATTGATACCGACGAGGCCAATGCCGCCGGAGCCGATGACCCGGCGGCTTTTGCGACGCTGCTCCCCCCTGCACGGACAACGCAGCCATGAATCTGACTCAGGCGCAAACCGAACAGCTGGTCAGCCAGATTGTCACGCGGTTGGCTGAGCGCGAACGCCGGGTTCACGCCCTGTTATTGCCTCAGCTACGCGCCGGGCTGGATACATCGGTATTCCTGCACCATGCCACGCTGCATTTAATGTTGCCGGATTTGGCGTTTATCCATCAGCTGGCGCAGTTCGATACCACCTGTCCAGCGGTGCTGGCCTTGAACGAGGCCTGGTCGTGGGGCATGAAAGTGCATATCAGCCTGCACCGTCAACTGCTACCCGCCCTGCCCATGACGGCACTGCGCCCGTTGCCGCTAACTTTCAGTGACAACCAAGGTCTGGCGGTACGGCTACATACAGGCAAAGTATTGAGTTATCGCGATATTGCCACACTTGACCCCGGCTGGTTGCTGATTGCCAGCTCTACGTTGGTTACACCGCTGGCGCAGGAAACACTGTCAGCCCGTCACATTCAACTGTTAAGGCAGGAGTAAATCATGCAACTGGCCCGAGTGGTAGGTTCGGTGGTTTCAACACAAAAGTCGCCGACGCTGATCGGTAAGAAACTACTGTTGGTGCGCCGTGTCGCCGGTGATGGCTCACTGCCTCCGGACAGCAACACGCCGGATGAAGTGGCGGTCGACTCTGTTGGCGCAGGTCAAGGTGAACTGGTGCTGCTGTCCGGTGGTTCCAGCGCGCGGCGCGTTTTTGCCGAACCGAATGATGCCATCGACCTGGCGATTGTCGCTATCGTCGATGAATGCTCTTACTGATTACGCGGTGATTTTATGAGCATCTATACCAAAACAGGTGATGCGGGCACTACCGCCCTGTTCACCGGTCAACGCGTCAAAAAAAGTCATCCTCGGGTGGAAACCTACGGCGCCCTGGATGAACTGAATGCGGCACTTAGCCTGTGTGCCCGCGTGGCACAAGGTGAAGAAAACCTTCAGTTACTCGATGCCGTACAACATCAGCTGTTTTATTTCAGCGCCGAACTGGCCAGTGAGGGCAGCGAAACCCCACCCAGTGGGCGAAAAAGTATTAGTGAAACCGATATTCAAGCACTGGAACAGGCGGTGGACCGCTGCATGGCGCAACTGCCACCGGTGCACGGTTTTATCCTGCCCGGTAACACTGAAGCTGGGAGCCGCTTACATTTTGCCCGCACCTTGGCGCGGCGCTGCGAGCGGCGGTTAATCGAACTGGCCGAGCAAGTGCCGGTGCGTCCGGTGTTATTGCAGTATCTCAACCGGCTATCGGACTGCTTGTATGCCCTGGCCCGCGATGAAGACCAACGCCAGACATTGCAACAAACAGCACAAACCGTGCTGGCACGCTATTTAGCCGCAACCACGGAGAAACCCGTAGCGGCCATTCAGCCCGCGCGCGCTGGACTGGGATTTTCTGATGTTCATCAACTGGTTAAGTTAGCGGTTGAAGCCGCCATGCAATTACAAATTGCCGTAGTGGTGGCACTGGTCGACCGCCACGGCAACATGATTATGACCTACCGTATGCCAGATACCCTGCTGGTCAGCAGCGAGCTGGCACCGAAAAAGGCCTGGACCGCTGTCGCCATGAAAACCGCTACCCACCAACTCAGTGCAGCCATTCAACCGGGTGCCGACCTATTCCAGTTAGAAGCCAGCACCGGCGGCAAAGTGGTGAGTTTTGGTGGCGGCTACCCACTGTGGCGTGACGGCCAATTGGTGGGAGGTTTAGGGATAAGCGGCGGTAGCGTCGAACAAGATATGCACATAGCAGAAGCGGCCATATCGGCTTTACATCTGAGGAATGAATAATGAATACCAATGACCTTGAATCGCTCATTCGCACTATCCTCACCGAGCAACTGACGCCGGTCACGGCCCCTGCCTCCAGCGCCATTTTTGCCAGCGTGGATGAAGCCATTAATGCCGCTCACCGCGCGTTTTTACGCTATCAGCAAAGCCCGATGAAAACCCGCAGCGCCATTATCCGCGCTATCCGTGAGCAATTAAAGCCACAACTTGTCTCTCTGTCCGAGCGCGGTGCCAGTGAAACCGGCATGGGTAATAAAGAAGATAAATTCCTGAAAAACAAAGCGGCACTGGAAAACACTCCGGGTATTGAAGACTTATCTACCACCGCCCTGACCGGTGATGGCGGCATGGTGTTATTCGAATATTCACCCTTCGGCGTTATTGGTTCAGTCGCCCCCAGCACTAATCCAACCGAAACCATTATTAATAACAGTATCAGTATGTTGGCAGCGGGTAATGCCGTCTATTTCAGCCCCCACCCCGGTGCTAAAGCCGTGTCATTGGATCTCATCGCCCAAATTGAAGCGATCATTTTCAACAGTTGCGGCATTCGCAATCTGGTGGTGACAGTAAAAGAACCGAGTTTCGCAGCCACCCAACAGATGATGGCACACGACAAAATTGCCGTACTCGCTATTACTGGTGGCCCGGCCATTGTGGCGATGGGCATGAAAAGCGGTAAGAAAGTGATTGGTGCCGGTGCGGGTAACCCACCTTGTCTGGTGGATGAAACCGCCGAGTTAGTTAAAGCGGCGCAGGATATCGTGGCGGGCGCTTCATTTGACTACAACCTGCCGTGCATTGCCGAGAAAAGCCTGATCGTGGTGGAAAGTGTTGCCGACCGTTTATTGCAACAGATGCAGGCCTTCGATGCATTACTGATAAGCAATCCGCAACAGGTCGACAGCTTACGCAAAACCTGCCTGACGCCGCAGGGTCATGCCAATAAAAATCTGGTGGGTAAAAGCCCCATTGAACTGCTGAAAGCCGCTGGCATCACCTGCCCGGCTAAAGCCCCGCGCCTGTTGTTGGTCGAAGTGGCTGGTGATGATCCACTGGTCACTACCGAACAATTGATGCCGCTGTTACCGGTGGTGCGGGTAAAGGATTTCGATGCGGCCCTGACATTGGCACTGCACGTCGAGGGCGGCCTGCATCATACCGCAACCATGCACTCGCAAAATGTCTCGCGCTTGAATCTGGCTGCTCGTTTGTTGCAAACCTCCATTTTTGTCAAAAATGGCCCGTCCTATGCCGGGATAGGTGTCGGCGGTGAAGGCTTTACCACCTTTACTATTGCCACCCCGACTGGTGAGGGTACTACCTCGGCGCGTACCTTTGCACGTCAACGCCGCTGTGTACTGACTAATGGCTTCTCTATTCGCTGAGCGAGGATGTATGAAAACTTTTTTCCTGCAAACACGCATTTATAGCGGGGAAGGCAGCCTCAAGGTGCTGCAACGCTTTCATCAGCGCAAAATCTGGATAGTTTGCGATGGCTTTTTAGCCACCTCTCCGCTGCTGGATAAACTGAGACAAGCCTTGCCCGCCGACAACCAGATTACCCTGTTCAGCGATATCACGCCGGATCCGAATATCGCCACCGTGGTGAAGGGGATTGAGCAGATGCAAGCGCTGCGCCCCGACATAGTGATCGGTTTTGGTGGTGGTTCGGCACTGGATGCCGCCAAAGCCATTGTCTGGTTTAGCCGTAAACAAGGGCTGGAGATAGAAACCTGTATCGCCATCCCGACCACCAGCGGCACTGGCTCTGAGGTCACCAGCGCTTGTGTGATAAGTGATCCGGAGAAAAGCATTAAATATCCCATCTTTGACGATGAAATTTATCCTGATATCGCCATTTTGGATGCCGCACTGGTGGCGAGTGTGCCCGCCGTCATTACCGCCAATACCGGATTGGATGTGTTGACTCATGCGCTGGAGGCCTATGTATCACCGCGCGCCAGTGATTTTACCGATGCACTGGCAGAAAAAGCGGTGCAACTGGTATTTCGCCATCTGGCAACCGCCTGCCGTAAAGGTGACTGCCTGATAACCCGCGGCAAAATGCACAATGCCTCGACGCTGGCCGGCATAGCATTCAGTCAGGCGGGTCTGGGTATCAATCATGCCATCGCCCACCAATTGGGGGGGCAATTCCACATTGCTCACGGCTTAGCGAATGCCCTGTTGCTGGTGCCGGTGATTCGCTTTAACGCCGCAGATGCGCGAGCGCGTAAGCGCTATGCAAGATTGGCGAAGCTGTGCCATTTCAGCCCGGCCAATGGCGATGATCGCAGTGCAGTCAATCAGTTGGTTCACCAAATTGAGCAGCTAAAACGCCAGTGCGGGTTACCTCAGCCGTTGGCGGCAATGAAAGTTAATGAGCGCCAATTGCAGCAACATCTCCCCGACATGATTGCAGCAGCCCTTGCCGACGTGACATTGCGCACCAACCCGCGCCCAGCCAGCGACCAGGATATCCGTGGGATTATCGAGGCGCTTTATGAGTGATATGCAGATGCCAGAGGCCAACATGCTGCGCTCGCCGCCCACTTATGGCGAACTGACGCCCTGTGATGCCGCGACTATCCAACAGCGTGTGCGTGACGCCGGTGTGGTCGGAGCCGGTGGTGCCGGGTTCCCCACCGCGGTGAAGTTACAGGCACAGGCCGAGATTTTCCTGGTCAATGCCGCTGAATGTGAACCGATGTTGAAAGTGGATCAGCAATTGATCCCACGTCAGGCGGCACGGCTGGTGCGCGGCGTGCTGTATGGCATGAAAGCCACCGGCGCATGCGAAGGCATCATTGCGCTGAAAGCTAAATATGAGGAGGCCATTGCAGCGCTGACGCCGCTGCTGCCACCACAGATTCGGCTGCATATTTTACCCGATGTTTACCCCGCCGGAGATGAAGTGATCACCATCTGGCTGGCAACCGGTCGCCGGGTTCCACCTGCGGCGCTGCCCATCAGCATTGGGGTGGTGGTGAATAACGTGCAAACCCTGCTCAACGTGGCCCGCGCCGTTGAACAGCAGTGGTCGGTCACCCGCCGAACGCTCACAGTGAATGGTGCCGTAGCCCGGCCATTGACCTTGACGGTGCCACTGGGCACGTCACTGCGGGAAGTGTTGGCTTTGGCGGGTGGCGAGACCATTAATAACCCTGCTTATATTAATGGTGGCCCGATGATGGGCCATGCCCTGCATGACCTTGATCAGCCCGTCACCAAAACCACTGGCGGCCTGCTAGTGTTACCCGCTGACCATCTGCTGATCACCCGCCGCGCCCGCAGTGATAAGGATGTGCTTGCCATCGCCCGCACCGTCTGCGAACAGTGCCGCATGTGTACCGAACTCTGCCCGCGCCACCTTATCGGCCATGAATTACCGCCGCACCTGTTGGTACGGGCGATTATCTACCAGCAAGTCGCCACGCCAGATATTTTGCTCAGCGCCCTGACCTGCTCGGAATGCAGTCTGTGTGAAAGCTATGCCTGCCCGGTGGATATCTCGCCGATGCGCATTAACCGCCTGCTGAAAACTCAGTTACGTGCGCAGGGTGCCCGCTATCAAGGGGAGCTGCGCGCAGCTGACCCGATGGCGAAATACCGCATGGTGCCAACAGCTCGGCTGATCGCCCGCTTGAATTTAACCGACTGGTATCAGGCGGCACCCTTTAGTGAGAAGCCCTATCAGCCACAACAGGTGATATTGCCATTGCGCCAGCATATCGGCGCTGCCGCAGAGGCCATCGTCGCAGTGGGTGATCAGGTAGAACAGGGCCAATTAATTGGGCAAATCCCGCATAACGCCTTGGGTGCACCACTGCATGCCAGTATCAGCGGCGTGGTTACTGCCATTAGTGGCAGTGCCATCACGATAAGTCGCGGCTGACCGTGTTTTTTAAAGAGGAATCGGCATGTCACAAGCCATTGGAATTGTTGAATTAAGCAGTATTGCCAAAGGGATGGAAGTCTGCGACCTGATGCTAAAAAGTGCCAACGTCGACCTGTTGGTCAGCAAAACCCTGTGCCCCGGCAAGTATTTGCTGATAGTGGGAGGTGATATCGGGGCGGTAACTCAGTCGGTACAAAATGGTGAACGGCACAGCGGTCACTTATTGGTCGACAGCATCGTTTTGCCCAATCTTCATCCGTCAGTATTGCCCGCCATCAGCGGCCTGAACCCGGTGGAAAACCGTCAGGCGGCAGGTGTGGTGGAGACCTGGAGTGTTGTGGCCTGCATTACCGCCGCCGACCGTGCAGTGAAAGCCGCCAATGTCACTCTGGTACGTATTCATATGGCTTTTGGTATCGGTGGCAAATGTTATCAAGTGCTTAGCGGTGACATTGCCGATGTGCAAACCGCCGTCGAGGTCGCCAGCCAATGTGCTGGTGAAAAGGGATTATTGATATACAGCTCAGTTATCCCACGGCCCCATGAGGCGCTGTGGCGTCAGTTAGTTCAGGAGGCATGATGGAAGCGAATAGCACCCCCGAGCGCGTGATCCAGGAATATGTGCCCGGTAAACAGATAACCCTGGCGCACCTGATAGCCAACCCTAACAAGGCGCTTTATAAAAAACTGGGGCTAAACGATGTCAGCAGCGCCATTGGCATTTTGACCATTACCCCCAGTGAAGCCTCGATTATTGCCAGTGATATCGCCACCAAATCCGGCGCAGTCGAGATTGGTTTTATTGACCGATTTACCGGTGCCGTGGTGTTTACCGGCGATGTTTCCGCGGTGGAATACGCATTGAAACAGGTGATTCACACCTTGGGTGACATGATGAAATTCACTGCCTGCCCGATGACCCGGACCTGATGCCATGCAACGCATCATGTTGATTGGCCCCAGTCAGTGCGGCAAAACCTCGCTGATTCAGCGCTTACGCGGCGAGACGCTGAATTACCAGAAAACCCAGTCCATTATCTGGCAGGACAATGCCATAGATACGCCGGGTGAATATCTGGAAAACCGCTGTTTATACAGTGCGTTATTAGCCAGCGCTTGTGAAGCCGATGTGGTGGGGTTGGTACAAAATGCCGATGCCACGCAGAGCTGGTTTGCGCCAATGCTGGCGCAGGTTTTCAACAAGCCGGTGATTGGCATCATCAGTAAAGCCGATACCGTCAGCCACACCGAGCAACTGGGCTGGGCGGCGGATTGCCTGACCCAAGCGGGCGCACAACATATTTTTATCACCTCGGCGCAAACCGGCGAGGGGTTAACTGACCTTATGACTTATTTAAAACATTGTGGAGCGTCGCATGCCCGGTAAGATTATGGCGATTAACGCCGGCAGTTCTTCGTTGAAATTTCAGCTATTTTCCATGCTAAATGAACAGACCGGCCAACATCACGAGCAGGTGCTATGTCAGGGATTAATTGAACGCATTGGGATGGATGATGCGATATTTAACCTGCGAGTCGGTGATGTACAATGGCGAGAAACCTTACCCATAGCGGATTGCCGTCAAGGCGCTGAATACCTGCTTAGGGCGCTGATTGAGCACAATATTATTGACTCATTGGACGAAATCATTGGCGTCGGTCATCGTGTCGCCCACGGTGGTGAAACCTTTGCCGATTCGGTACTGATTACCCCGCAAGTGCTGGATAAAATTGAACAGCTTGGCACATTAGCGCCGCTGCATAACCCGGTGAATGCATTAGGTATTCGCGTGTTCCAGCTTGCCCTGCCCCATGCCAGCGCCGTGGCAGTATTTGATACCGCATTCCATCAAACATTGAGTCAGACCTCATACCTATACCCGCTGCCGTGGCGCTATTACGAAGAGTTGGGCATTCGTCGTTACGGCTTTCACGGCACCAGTCATAAATATGTCAGTGCGGTCTGTGCTGAGCGGATGGGCCAGCCCTTGGCAGCGTTACGTATTGTCTCCTGCCATCTCGGCAATGGTTCCAGTATTTGCGCTATCGGCCACGGGAAGTCCGTCAATACCTCGATGGGATTTACCCCCCAGGCAGGGGTAATGATGGGCACCCGTAGCGGCGATATTGATCCGTCAATCCTGCCTTTTATTCAGCAAACAGAAGGCAAAAGTGCGGTTGAAATTAACCACCTGATCAATAACCAATCCGGTTTGCTGGGTATCTCCGGTATTTCTCATGATTATCGTGATGTAGAACAAGCCGCCGATAACGGCAACCGCCGTGCAGCATTGGCTCTTGAACTGTTCGCTGAGCGGATCCGCGCCGTGATTGGCAGCTATATCGTGCAATTGGGGGGAATTGATGCGCTGATCTTTACCGGCGGTATTGGTGAAAACTCACGCAGCGCCCGCCAGCAGATATGCCGGGAGCTGGCATTCCTGGGGATTGAACTGGATCAAGAGAAAAACATGAGAAATCAGTTCTTTATTCAGCAAGACACCGCACCGGTACAAATTGCCATCGTCAATACCAATGAAGAATTAATGATCGCCCGTGATGTCCTGCGCGTGGCACTGAACCTGCCGGTACAACCGGCCCTCGCCACACAATGAGAGGCAATATGAAAAGTGGAAAAGTTTGGCTAGTCGGAGCGGGGCCAGGGGATGCAGCGCTGATTACAGTAAAAGGCTTACAGGCCATTCGTCGTGCTGAAGCGCTGGTCTATGACCGGTTAGTCTGTGCGGAATTATTGGCCGAGGCACCAGAGGGTTGTGAAATGATTAATGTGGGCAAAACCCCCAACCATCATTTGGTGCCACAACCGCAAATCAATGAAATTTTGGTGGATTGTGCTCAACGCGGCTTGAATGTAGTGCGGCTAAAAGGCGGCGACCCTTATGTCTTCGGCCGTGGCGGAGAAGAAGCCGAAGCACTGGCTCTGGCGGATATTCCGTTTGAAGTGGTGCCGGGAATCAGCTCCGCCATCGGTGGATTGGCCTATGCGGGTATCCCGGTGACCCATCGTGATTATGCCTCCGGTTTTCATGTGGTTACCGGCCATTTACGTCAGGGCAATGAGCCACAGGATTGGGCAACACTGGCAAAACTGGAAGGTACATTGATTATTCTGATGGGCATGGCGCAACTGACCACCATTTGCCAGCAACTGATTGCTGGAGGCAAAGCGCCCACCACACCTGCGGCGGTGGTGATGTATGCCAGCCACCAGCAGCAGCAAGTGGCCAGTGGCACTCTGACCACGTTAGCTGATCAAGTTGCGGCGCAAGGATTATCAGCCCCGGCACTGATTGTTATTGGTGATGTGGTGCGCCTGCGCGACCTACTGGCATTCACACCAGAAGTGTTGGCGCTAAACTCAATTCCCTCGCTTATGGTAATCTAAATGCACAACCTAAATAGGGGAATAACGCAGCAATGAGCGAACATGGCGGGAATGTGCTGGAAATGGCACTGAAAATTGGGACAAACGCAGAGAATATCATCGATTTCAGTGCCAATATTAATCCGTTGGGAATGCCAGACTCCCTAAAAATCGCCATTGTTGAACAGTTAGTGCGCGCGGAGCGCTACCCCGATGTGGAATATCGCCAGTTGCATGATGCACTGGCCCGCGCTCACCATTGTTTGCCGGAAAATATCATGGCAGGCAATGGTGCAACCGAACTCATTTATGCCGTAGTGCATTATCTGCAACCACGCACGGCCCTGCTGCTGACACCGGGTTTTGCTGAATACCGTCGCGCCCTGCAACGGGTCGGTTGCCAGATTGATGATTATCAGATGAGTGAAGCTGATGGCTATCAGCCCGATGAGCGGCTGCTGGCGGTATTAGAACAGCAGCGCCCTGACTGCCTGTTTCTGGCAACCCCCAATAACCCGACTGGATTAATGCCAGATGCTGATCTGCTGCAAGCTATTGTACGCTGCTGCCATCAATACCAAATTGCGTTAATTGTTGATGAAGCTTTTATTGATTTCCTTCCTGATGCGCCGGGACTTATCCCACAATTAGCTGATTTCCCGCACCTTTATGTATTGCGCTCACTGACCAAGTTTTTCGCTATTCCGGGGTTGCGGTTGGGATATTTGCTTAGCGGCGATTTGAAGGGCATCGAGCAGATGAAACAACAGCGCGAACCCTGGACCATCAATGCCTTCGCCGCGCTGGCAGGTGAGATTATTCTCGATGACCAGCCTTATATTCAAGCCACTCATGAATGGTTGGCACAGCAGCAGCATTGGCTATATCAGCAATTATGCACCATTCCCACATTGCAGGTGTGGCAAGGTTGCGCCAACTATCTTTTCCTGCGCTGTTTGATGCCGGAAATAGCGCTACAACCGGCATTATTACAGCACCATATTCTGATTCGCCATTGCGCTAATTACCCCGGACTGACCCGCGACCACTATCGTGTGGCCATCAAAAGTGCAACGGACAATCAACGACTGGTCACCGCGTTACAACAGGTTTTTAGCCATGGCTGAGGCCCGTTGCCCCGCCTCCTGTGGTGAGTTGATTCAGGGCTGGATACTGGGTGGGGAGAAGCTCATTTCTTGCCCGATAAACTGGTTTAGCACGGTATCAGTGACCGATGGTGTGCCGGGCAGCCACGAACGGCCACGGATGCGCCAAATGCTGAAAGCTGTATTGGCTTATTTTGACCAACCAGCAGAGATGGCCCGTGGCCTGCATATCAATTTTGATTCCACCATTCCGGTGGCAAAAGGGTTAGCCAGCAGCACCGCAGATATTGCCGCCACTGCTCTGGCAACCGCGCGTCACTTGGGGGAAACACTGGATGAAGCTGCACTGGCTGCCCTGTGTGTCAGCCTTGAACCCACTGACAGCACCCTGTTTCAACGGCTGACCCTGTTTGATCATCAAACCGCCGCCACACAAATTGCTTATGATTGGCAACCCAGCGTGGATATTCTGCTGCTGGAAAGCCCACAATGCCTCAACACCGAGGATTATCATCGTCGACACCGCCAGACAGCCCTACTGGCAAGCGCCCCATCGTTAGAACAAGCATGGCAACTGTTTACGCAGGCCGCTGAGCACCATGATTGCGCCCTGCTAGGCCAGTCCACCACACTTAGCGCACAGGCCAGCCAACATCTGCTAGTTAAACCCAACTTCTGCGCTCTGCTGGAATTAGTCGAAGAGCTGGATTTATATGGACTGAATGTGGCACACAGCGGCAGTGTGGTGGGGTTATTATTAGACCGTCAACTCCATGATGTAGAACAGCTTTATTGGCAATTACAACAGCGCAATATCACACAAAATTACCCAAACCAACACTTATTAACTATGGTGCCCGGCGGGGTGCGGTAACCCCATTTGGCTGCCGTTTAACACGGAAAACCATCAAACCAGAATGTCCATGTAAATAGCGCTGTTATTACCCTTTCCCCTACCATTTTTATGCAACTCTCGTTGTCTTTCCCCTCAGAATCATGACGCCAGTCACAAACAGGGAAAGCAGCTATTTTATCCATGTAAATAGCATTTATAGATATGGGGAAAATGGCTATCGAGGCAGTAGAGTCCACCTACGGGAAATGTAGTGCAGATGTGAAATTTGCTTCCCGCTAAATCTTCACTTTTTTAAAAACATAAATAAAACTTAATTAATACAGAATATTACGCCAACACCTAACTACGATAACCTCAACCTACATTAGCTCCGGGAGCCTTAGATGAAAAAACTGAGTGTAAAAACGTTATTGGCGGCCAGTCTGTTTAGCATGATGGTGTGCTCAGGCAGTGCTTTGGCGCAAGAAGTCGAAGTCGTCAATATTTCGAAAATAGCCGGAATGCCTTGGTTCAACCGTATGGGCGAAGGGGTAGAACGTGCCGGTAAAGATCTCGGGATCAAAGCCTATCAAGTCGGCCCATCCAGCACCGATGCCCCACAACAAGTGAAAATCATTGAAGATTTAATCGCCAAGAAAGTCAGCGCCATCAGTATCGTGCCAAACGATGCTGATGTGCTGGAACCAGTATTCAAGAAAGCGCGCGATGCTGGCATCGTGGTATTAACCAACGAATCTCCGGGGCAGCCTAGCGCTAACTGGGATATCGAAATCATTGATAACGCCAAATTCGCTGCCGACAACGTGGAAGAAATGGCAAAAGCTATGGGTGGTAAAGGCGGCTATGTGATTTATGTCGGTAGCCTGACCGTGCCGCAACATAACCTGTGGGCCGATTTGTTTGTTAAATACCAGAAAGAGCATTACCCGGAAATGTTTGAAGTGACCAGCCGTATGCCTGTTGCCGAGAGCATTGATGACTCACGCCGCACCACACTGGATTTGATGAAAGCGCATAGTGATTTGAAAGGTATTGTGGCTTTCGGTTCACAAGGCCCGATTGGTGCAGGCCGTGCAGTGAAAGAAAAACGGGCGAAAAATAATGTCCATGTGTTCGGCATGATGATCCCATCTCAGGCTGCATCGCTGGTTAAAAGTGGCGATATCGCCATGGGCGTAACTTATGACCCAGGTTCTGCTGGTTATGCCATGACTGCCGTGGCTGACAAGGTACTGAAAGGCGAGAAAATCGAAACAGGCATGGAGATCCCTGGAGTAGGTAAAGCGGAAGTTGATCAAGCTAAGCACCTGATTCAGTTCCACAATGTGTTGCGAGTTACCAAAGATAACGTGGATTCGCTGTATTGATTCACTGAGTTATTGCAGAGCCTGGCTCCAGTTTGGCTCTGCAATTAATAAAAAAACCAGCCAATAAGTTTAGAAGATAGAAGGGGTTAACGCTCCCAGGGGCACTCCGGCGGCTTACGCCGCTACGACCCCAACGGAACGCTTCCCCTTCAATTAATATTGCTACAGCCTCATTGCTGCAGTGCCTTGTCTGGTTTTTATGGTTTAGGTAGTATCTATTTGTATCCAGAGGATCTATGCAGCCATTTATTACCCTGGAAAATATCAGTAAAACCTTCTATGGCGTCAAAGCGCTGGATAAGGTGGCTATGACCCTGTTACCCGGTGAGGTGCATTGCCTTGCAGGACAAAACGGTTGCGGCAAATCCACACTGATCAAGATTATCTCCGGTGTTTATCAACCCGATACCGACGCCACGATGACTATCGATGGCAAAACCTATTCCACCCTGACTCCCATTGAATCTGTCCGGTTGGGGATTCAGGTGATTTATCAAGACTTATCGTTATTCCCCAATTTGACCGTGGCTGAGAATATCGCCATGAACCATTATCACCATCATCTGTGGGTGAACAAACGCCAGATGCGGGAAACTGCCGAGCGTGTCATCAAGAGCATTGGTGCCCATCTTAATCTGGATGAATTGGTTGAAGACCTCCCCATCGCCCAGAAACAGTTAGTCGCCATCTGCCGTGCGCTGGCGCAGGATGCCCGGCTGATTGTGATGGATGAACCCACCGCATCTCTAACCCGGCAAGAGGTTAACGGCTTGCTGCGGGTGGTGCATGAACTGAAATCACGCAATATCTGCGTGGTATTTGTCAGCCACCGGTTGAGCGAAGTGCTGGAAATTTCAGACCGTATTACCGTGCTCAAAGATGGTCATTGGGTCGGAACTTACCCTGCCGCTGAAGTTGATAATGCACGGCTGGCCTGGCTGATGACCGGTATGAAGTTTGATTTTCAGGTGCTGCCACCCTATAGCGCCTCACTTGCACCCGTGCTGGCAGTGGAAGAACTTTCCCGTGGCAATGAATATCACGATATCTCACTGACATTGCATCCCGGTGAAATTGTCTCACTGGTTGGCTTACTGGGTTCTGGCCGCACAGAATTGTGCCTTAGCCTATTTGGTTTGACTACACCAGAGTCAGGCACCATTCGTATCAATGATAAACCGATGTATTTTACCAGTAACCGCGATGCTATTGCCGCTGGCGTGGGTTATGTCTCAGAAGATCGCATGAGTACCGGACTGATTATGGAGCAATCAATCCGTGACAATATCAGCGCCACTGTTTTACATCGGCTTAAAAACACTTTCCACCTGATGCGTACCGAGCGAGTCGATACATTGGTCGAAGACATGGTTAAGCACCTGTCTATCAAAATTGGTAATAGCGATTTGCCGGTCAATACCTTATCTGGCGGTAATGCACAGCGTATTGCTATTGCCAAATGGCTGGCAACCGACCCACAAATATTGATTCTCGACTCACCAACCGTTGGAGTAGATATCGCCAATAAAGCCGGTATTTATAATATTATCAATGCACTGGCAGCACGGGGAATTGCGGTATTAATGGTTTGCGATGAAATTGATGAAGCCTACTTTAACAGCCACCGTATTTTAGTAATGCGGTCTGGGCGGCTGGTGCAGGAGTTCTTGCCAGGTAACAGCAGCGAAGCAGCCATTGCGGAGGTAGTAAATGGCTAATCCCCATGCACTTAATAAACCTGATGTCGGTAAAAAAAGTTTATTCAATAAAGAACATCTGAAACGCCATGAAGTGATGCTGGCTTTCACTATATTGATTATTTCGACTTATCTTGCTTTCACCAGCCCAGATTTTCTGACGCTCGCCAATATTTATGACTTGATAAATAACTATGCCATGTTGACCATCTTGGCCTGTGGTTTATTTATCGTATTGATTTCTGGCGGTATTGATATTTCATTCCCGGCGATGACCATTATCTCGCAATATGTCATGGTGACATTAATTGTGAAGTTTGGTGGCAACTTCCCGGTGGCTTTCGCACTAGCCGGTGGTATCGGCTTATTATTAGGGTTAATTAATGCGCTGTTGGTTAATCGCCTGCGCGTACCGTCTATCATTATCACCATTTCCACGCTGAATATATTCTACGGATTACTGCTGTATCTCAGTCGTGGTGTCTGGCTATATACCTACCCGGAATGGTTCGAACATGGGCCGATGCTGTTCTCCTTCACCGCCGCCGATGGCTATGACTATGGTCTTTCGTTACCCATATTGACATTGCTGGCGACCATTATTGTCACGGCTCTGCTGATGACACGCACCAGTATTGGTCGGCAAATTTATGCATTAGGCGGTAATCAGGAAGCAGCTTCCCGTATGGGGTTCAGCATCCTCAAGCTGCAACTGTTTGTTTATGGCTATATGGGCTTTCTATCCGGCATCGCCGGTGTGGTGCAATCCTATACCGTCTTGACGGTAGCGCCCGACTCATTGCTCGGTTATGAACTCACCGTGCTGGCCGCCGTGGTGCTGGGTGGCACCAGTATTGTTGGCGGACGCGGCACCCTAACCGGCACTCTGCTGGGGGTGATTTTGCTGGCAATATTGCAAAATGGTTTGAATTTACTGGGTATTTCGTCGTACTGGCATACCGTGGTTATCGGTCTGGTGATTGTCATCAGTATCAGTGTGACCGCCTGGGGCCAACGTCATAAGGTAGGGATATAACCATGTCGAAAACAACTCAACGTGATCATACCGAGCACTGGTTACTGGCTTTATTGGTGCTGGTTTCTATCGGGTTTAGCCTGTTTATTCCTTACGTGTTCTGGTCGACGGCTAACTTTCAATCTATCGCTTCACAAATCCCGGTCGCCGGAGTATTAACACTGGCGATGGCGATTACCATGCTGACCGGCGGTATCAACCTGTCAATTATTGCGACTGCGAATGCCAGTGCACTGGTAATGGCCTGGGTGTGTACCCATCTGGAACCCACATTCAGCTCAATGGTATTGATGTTGCTGGCAGGAGCTTCGGTCGCTTTGGTGGTGGGGCTTATCAATGGGGTGCTTATCTCGGTGGTGCGGGTCTCCCCTATTTTGGCGACACTGGGCATCATGACCTTGCTCAAAGGCGTGAATGTGCTTATTTCCAAAGGATCGGCGATTTCTAATTTCCCTAACTATGTGCTGGCGTTGGATCGTAGCTATTTTCTCGGGGTTCCGGTACCACTTTATCTGTTTGCTGCGGTGGCGTTGCTTATCTGGCTTATTTTGGCCAAGACCCCGCTTGGCCGCCAGGTATACCTGTCCGGCTCCAATGAAAAAGCCACTTTCTTCTCCGGAATTAATACTCGCCGCACGTTGATTTGGGTGTACGTGATTTCATCATTACTGTGCGCCGTCGCGGCCTTATTGATGATGTCCAAGCTCAACTCCGCTAAAGCCTCCTATGGCGAGTCACTGTTACTTATCACTATCCTGGCAACGGTGTTAGGTGGGGTTAACCCTGATGGCGGGTTTGGTAAGATTGTCGGCATTGTGTTAGCGCTGTTCCTGCTGCAAATGCTGGAGAGTGGGCTGAATATCATGGGCGTGAGTAGTTATATCACCATGGCCCTGTGGGGTTCATTACTGTTGGCATTTATCTTTGTCAAAGGTGCGAAGATCCCAGCGTTTCGTTTCTTACGGCAAAATAAACCGTCAAACTAAACACAATTTAGCCAAAAGAAAAGGCTGGCGATTAATGCCAGCCTTTCTATTAATAGCGGTAAAATACGCTATTTCACGTTGCGCTAAAGTTACTTAACTTCGCCCATCGCTTTCAGTTTTTTCGACAATTCACGGCGTTCTTTAGACAGATCTGCGTTTTTGATGATGTATTCATCGACACGATCTTCGTAGTCAACACGCATGTTAGCGATAATGGCTTGAACCTCTTCGATGCTCATCCCTGGCTTGATGTATTCACTCAGGTTATCGAGCAACAGAACGCGTTTTTGGTTATCACGAATTTTCTTTTCGTTATCAACGATTTCACGCTGCAACTTGTTTTTGCGACGGAACATACGCACAAACTCCAAAACGTCCTGGAAAGTTGGCTTACTTGCATTATCCATTTTCACACCTTCACTTAAGTTTTACACAAATTCAATTGCTGGTGACCAGGCTAGGTGAACCATACCGCTTTGTTATGCCTGATGACAAGATTCATTGGCTAAGCTTATCTTACCTGCTTTACCCGCCAGACAGAAATATCATCTGCCTTATAGCTCGACTGATTACCTGCTTAAGGTCATATTAATCAGATCGTCCAACTCCTCAAGCTGTTTGGTTAACTCCATACTCAACCAAACATAGCCATAAATCGGCGTTTCTATCTGCTGCTCTTGTGTCACGGCCAACATCAATGATTTCAGCTCAGTAGAGATTTCACTCAACTCAGCGGCCACCTCCCGTTCACGGGCAGGAGATCCATCACGCAAGCTGTCACTTAATGTATTCAAAGTGCGGATCGTCATCAACTGAGTACTGCGCAAGCCTTTGGCATTGAGCATAATAAAATGGCTTTCCCGCGATGACCAATAAGCATCCACCAGCAATTCCAGCGTGCAGATCAGGTTGCGGCTCAGTGTCTGAATAGCCTCAAAAACGTCTTTATTAATATGGGATTCTTTACTGGCAGGCGCAATAAAAGTACGCATTTTAACCGACTGACTGAGTGCAGCTTTTAATTTAGGTTCTAACCGTGGACGCTCGATAACATTGGGCGATAAATATGCCGCATAGATTTGGCTGATGGCCCGCAGATTATCACTCATCTGCATACGCCAATGGGTGAAGGCACGTTGTGGATAGATACTGGTGAAGACCAATGCCAATAATGAACCAAAAATAACATCACCGCTGCGCCACAGGGCGGTGGTCATATCCCCCGGCGCTGACCCACAAACCACCGCCAAGGTAATACCGATGAGCAAAGCCATATAGGGGCGCTTGCCCAACGTTAGGTAGCCGCACAAAAACATCACAACCCCACACCAAGCCAGCATAAGTGTTAAGGAATAAGACTCCAGATACAGAGCAATCAAGCCGGATATCGCACCAAAAACAGTACCGCCAATACGCTGCATCGCTCTGGTCAGCACATTGCCCCAATAGGATATCGGCCCCATCACCACCACTAATGTGATCAGCGGCCAGGTACCTTCCGGAATAGCCAGTAAGCGAATAATCAGAAATGTTAAGATAAACGCTAATGTAATACGTAAAGCGTGAGTGATGCGGTAATGGGTGTAGATCAAGTTATCCAATGGCGATATTTTTTTATTCAGGCGCACACATACCTACTTCCAATAAGATACCAAAATCTAAGTTTAGCTGAGTTATTACCCGCTGGCATCGGATTAACCGTTACCAAAAGTAGCAGGAATAAATGGGGGGAATAAGTATTCCCCGGTTGCCAGTTGGGAAATAAGCTTATTTAAAGTCAACCGCCATTTGTTGCACAATAGACATGCCCAAGCTGGACTCGACACAACAAGCAATATAATCGGTGAAGCGTGGCGACGGCGGCATTCCCAAGCGGAGCAAACGTTCATTACTGAACCGCACGTTAAGCAGGGCAAATGCACCATATAAGCGCATGGCTTTGAGCATTAAACGCTCATTACAGGGGCCAAAAATCCCTTTCAGTTGGTTACGCATTTGTACCAATGCACCGTATTCTACCTGGCAATAATCCGCCCCCATAGGTTTCTGCCGGGCAGCAGTTGACATCGCCTGATCAATCTGGGCAAAACTGACACTGCCCTTCTCTCCGGCTGAAATATGATAGATATTTTCGGGTAAGTTTGGATGCAGTAAAATACACACTAAAGCATCCGCACAATAATCGACGGGAATAACATCGATATAATCATCCAGAGAGCACATGAACTTGCGTAGCATTAATGCCATGCGAAATACCCAAAAAATGCTGCTGGATGGCTGACAGCCCAGCCGGGTATGACCAACCACAATCGATGGTCGGGCAAATACCAAGGGTAGCCCAGGGCATTCTTCAGCTAATAAGCGCTCAATTGCTGATTTAGATTTAGTGTATTCCACCAAATGCGCGTCGTCCTTTGCGGATAAAACCTGCTCGCTCACCACAGAATCAGCATCAGGCGTGCAAGACATGGCGGTTCCCACATGGATGAATCTTTGTAAACCAGCAACCTGCGACATTCTTTTGCCAAAGGCTAATGTGCCATCGACATTCACTTTCCAGATTAGCGGGTTATTACCGAAGGACGCGACAGCAGCACAATTAATAACATGCGTCACCCCATCAATACGCGGGTCATTAATAAAACTGTCCGGTTCAGCTAAATCTCCTAATAAAATATGGCTAACATTAATTTTATTCAGTCGCCCATTAGGGAGATAAAACTTCGCCATATTCTCTCGAATACGAGTCAGCCCCTGTTCCGGTGTATTGGCCCGGACTAATAATAAATAATTAAAATCTGAGTTTTCCAACAATAGCTTTTCGAGCACAGCTCCGCCAAGAAAACCAGTGGCACCGGTTAACAGAAGTGTTTTCACCATGAGTCCTACTTATTATATTCAGTAGGCGGATTGTATGAATAGCTGAGTAAACGGCAGGTAAATATTAGTTGGATCGACACATTTTGGCTGAAACATAATTATTTCAAAATAAATCCTGACGTCCCGCCCCGCCTGAAATGATATTCTAGTGCTAATGCCGTGGGGCACTGCGACTTACCGCGGGCAGTGCCCCATCATAAAGAATGACCATAAGAATTAAGGGTTAAACCGCATAATGTCAGATAACAACAAGCAACCAACATTCTACATTCATGATTACGAAACCTTCGGTCAGCGCCCTGCATTAGATCGCCCGGCACAGTTTGCCGGGGTACGTACCGATTTGGATTTCAATATCATCGAAGAACCGCTGGTGGTTTACTGCACCCCCGCAGATGACTACCTGCCGCAGCCGGAAGCCGTGATGATAACCGGCATCACCCCGCAACATGCCTTAGCCAAGGGGGTGAATGAAGCCGAGTTTGCCCGTCAAATCCATCAGGCTTTTAATGTGCCCGGCACCTGTATTCTTGGTTACAACAATATTCGTTTTGATGATGAAGTTAGCCGCAATATTTTCTACCGCAATTTCTATGATCCCTATGCCTACAGTTGGCAGGGGGGCAATTCTCGCTGGGATTTGCTTGATGTGATGCGCGCCTGTTACGCCCTGCGCCCAGAGGGTATTGTTTGGCCGGAAAACGAAGAGGGTTTACCCAGTTTCAAATTGGAGCATTTGACCAAAGCCAACGGTGTTGAGCACTTGCATGCCCATGATGCGATGTCTGATGTGTATGCCACTATCGCCATGGCAAAGCGGGTAAAACAGGCTCAACCGCGACTATTTGATTACCTCTATCAGCACCGCAGTAAACACAAAATCAACGCATTGATTGATATTGCAGATATGACACCACTGGTTCATGTATCTGGCATGTTTGGTGCAGCACGGGGTAATACCAGTTGGGTTGCGCCGTTGGCATGGCATCCTGAGAATAAAAATGCGGTGATTATGTGCGATCTGGCGGGTGATATGTCGCCCTTGCTAGAGTTGGACAGCGATACACTGCGTGAGCGGCTCTATACCCGCCGCGATAAACTCAGTGCCCAAGATGCCGCCGTGCCACTGAAACTGGTGCATATCAATAAATGCCCGGTACTCGCCCCCGCGAAAACCCTGTTACCGGAAAATGCCGATCGTTTGGGCATTGATCGCCAACGCTGCCTGCAAAATTTGCAATTATTGCGGCAAAATCCGCAAGTACGTGAAAAAGTGGTTGCCCTGTTTGCAGAGGCCGAGCCTTTTGCCGTTTCTGATGATGTGGACGCCCAGTTGTATAACGGTTTTTTCAGTGATGCTGACCGCGCTACCATGAAAATCATCTTACAAACTGAACCGAAAAATCTGCCAGCACTCGATCTGACCTTTCAAGACCCACGGTTGGAAGCATTGTTATTCCGCTTCCGCGCGCGTAATTATCCAAATACGTTGACTGACAGCGAACAACAGCGCTGGTTAGAGCATCGTCGCGAAGCGCTAAGCCCAGAAAAAGTGCAAGACTATGTGCTGCAACTGGAGGAGTTATATAACCAGCATGAGGATGATAAAGAGAAGCTGGCACTGCTGAAAGCCCTGTTTGATTACGCCAGAGATCTGGTGAGCTAGCCTCAGCGGTGATAAGTAGCCAATAAAAAACGGAGCCATTTTCAGGCTCCGTTTGAGGTTAATAACAAAGTGCTTGTAGTGGTGAAAGCAGGCAGATCGTAAAGACGCCGTAAACCCTTCCCTGGGGGCTCGACCCGCGCCTTCCCTGGCGCGGACGCTTTACTCTTCTACCTGCCTTCACCTTGCAAGATCGAGTCCTCAGGGTTTGTCAGCAGTCTGAACGGAGCTATTTTCAGGCTCCGTTCTAGTCAACTATCACTTAATAGCAACACAGTTACTGTGCCAGTTCGCCATTAAACTGTGGCAGTGCCTGACGGAATGCACGAGTTTTCCAGACCATATAAAGCAGGCCAATTGCACCCCATACCAAACCCAACGTCATTGAACTGCTTTCCAGGTTCATCCACAGTACGCCGACTGTTCCTGCGCCAATCATAGGCAGAATCAGGTAGCTGAAATGATCCTTGAACGTTTTGTTACGGCGTTCACGGATATAGAACTGTGAAATCACTGACAGGTTAACGAAGGTAAAGGCCACCAGCGCGCCGAAGTTAATCAATGCTGTTGCGGTCACCAAGTCAAACGAGATAGCAGACAATGCTACGCCGCCCACCAGCAGTACGTTGATTGCCGGGGTACGCCATTTCGGATGCACGTAACCAAACACTTTCTCGGGAAATACTCCGTCGCGCCCCATCACATACAGTAAACGTGAAACGCCGGCGTGTGCGGCCATACCTGATGCCAGAACCGTGACACAGGAGAAACACAGAATAACTGACTGGAAGAACTTGCCCGCAACAAACAACATGATTTCCGGCTGCGACGCATCAGGATCAGTGAAGCGTGAAATATCCGGGAAATAGAGTTGCAGGAAATAAGACACCACAATAAAGATCACGCCGCCAATCAATGCCGTCAGGAAGATCGCTTTCGGGATCACTTTGCCTGCATTCGGTGTTTCTTCAGACAGAGAACTAATGCCATCGAAGCCAAGGAATGAGAAGCACAGTATCGTGGCCCCGGTTATCATCGGCACCAAATGGGCGTTTTCAGAATAGAATGGACGTGGACTAACCAATGTGCCCGCGCCTTCACCCTGATAAACACCATGAATCAGCAGCCCCATAAAGACCACCATGATAGCGACCTGAACCACAACAATAATCGAGTTCAGGTTAGCTACCACATTGATGCCGCGCAGGTTGAACAGCGTCATCAGGCTGACCAGCGCGCCAACAAAAATCCACGATGGCACACCAGGGAAAATCGCTTCGAGATAAATTTTTGCCAACAGAATGTTAATCATCGGCATGAACAGATAGTCCAGCAATGATGACCAACCCACCATAAAGCCGACATTTGGGCTAATGGATTTCTGGGCATAGGTATAGGCCGATCCCGCAGACGGGAAGCGTTTAACCAATTTGCCATAGCTGATGGCAGTGAACAGCACCGCTATCAACGCAATGGCGTAAGACGTCGCGACGTGACCATCGGTCAAGCCGGAAACAATGCCAAAAGTATCGAAAATGGTCATTGGCTGTAAATAAGCCAGACCCATCATCACAACTTGCACCAGCGTCAGTGTTTTTCTAAGTTGAACGCGGTTATTAGCGCCAGTTTGATTGGTGCCGACTGCAACGGTTGCATTATGCGTCATGATTCAGCCTCCCCATACCTTTAACCCAATTTGCAAGTGTCGCTCGCAGGTCAGAGGTGACGGGGAAACTTCGTATCTGCCTGGGATACGTAAGTGGGGAAACGAGAGCGGTGAAACGGGTATGTGCCATACCTGTTGCGCCATAATCGCTGCATGTGCAGCGCATACCGGTGGGCACCGGTGCCAGTGTGAATAATTGCCCCATCTTTCTTTCCTCATAACGGCGATTTTCGTATGTGAATAATCGCTCGCGGACCTGTTTATCTATCCGGATCGTTGTCCGGCCTCTTGATTTGTGAAAACACGAATGCAAAAAAATAACCGACGCGTTTAAACGTCGGTTATTGCATGGCGCGTATTTTGCCCTAACTTGGGAGCAAAAAACAAGATGTTAAACCGCTTGAAACAATATTCTTATGGCAGTTTGATCTAAACAGCTATTCCCGCGTGCTATCAGCGCTGAGCGGCAATTTCTACCCGCTCAATCGCTGCCCACATTTTGTCTGAATTCAGCTCAACAGGCAGATAATGAATTGACTCACTCGGCTTCAGAATTCGGCTAATCACCCGCTCAATGGCATCGCGGTCATTAATATCAACATCCAGTGCCGCCAGATGTGTCGGTAAGCCCAATTGATTAAATGCCACAATCAGTGATTGCAAGGCTTCATCCTGCTCCAACAAGGCAGTCTGAACCAATATCCCATAGGCGACTTTAGTGCCATGCAGGAAATGTTCAGTTTGTGGCAATAGTGTCAAACCGTTATGTACCGCATGTGCAGCCGCCACTCGGGTATAGCGCTCACCCAGCCCACCGACCATGCCGCCACCGGCAATAATGGCATCGACCACATCCAGGAAATCTTGTGTCAACTCACCCTGTTGCACCGCTTGCAATGCGGCTTCACTCTGTTTGAGCAGCACATTGCGAATCTCCAAAGCAGCCTGTAACCCCAAACGAACTGTCAAAGATAACGTTTCTGGTTGCGGACTCAGAACCACCGCTTCGTACCATTTCGCCAGGGTATCGCCAATCCCGGCCAGCAGATATTCCACTGGCGCTTGCAAAATAATGCGCGGCTCGACTAATACTAAGTGATTGGCATCTTTGAAAATTTCAAAATTCAGTGCTTGTCCGGCATCGCTATACCACACTGAAAGCGGTGTCCAGGCCGCACAGGTCGCGGCAATAGTCGGGATTGCCACCAATGGCAAGCCAAGTTTACGCGCCACCACCTTTGCCGTATCTAATACCGCCCCACCGCCAATGCCTATCACGACTTGGCGATCACTGCCCGCCGCACTCACCAAATCAGCAACCGTAGATTCACTGCAATGGGTCGAAAATGAAGCGCGCACCGCCCGAGGGTTGTTAAATTCTGCTGGCAGATAATCAATGGCCGCGGCCAAAGCGCGCTCACCATAGATCCACAGCGCATTTTCCAGTGCCGCCTGAGGATAAAACTCACTCAGTTTGTCGATAGCGTCCGGAAAAGAAAAATAGTTAGCAGGCCCCACCTGCACTCGGATTGCATTCGTGCTCATGCCCCTGTTCCTTTTAAATCATTATTTATTTTAAGTTGTGATGTCATCTGCGTTTTCCCATCTTAAGGGCATACTTATCATTGTTTAATAATTTTTTGATATACCTTAACTATTTTAGTTTGTTGCGAATAATAGAAAATGTGTTAAAAAAGAATGATATCAGCAGCATTATTGACTGCCTGTTTCGTCACAATCTTTTATAGGGCAGTCATCGAAATTATGTCTACCATCACACCCGCCCGCCTTGAGATGCGGAATATCTCTATCTCGTTTTCTGGATTTCATGCCCTGCAACAAGTTGATTTCACACTGGAAGGTGGTTCGACTCATGCCTTAGTCGGTGCTAATGGTGCGGGTAAATCGACCTTAATGGCGATCCTTTCCGGTGCTCACAATCACTATCGCGGTGAGATCTTTATTGATGGTCAGCAGGTAGATATTCACTCACCCCGTCAGGCAAAACAGCATGGTATTCATGTGGTTCAGCAAGAAGTTGATGTTGCGCTGGTTCCAACTCTGTCGGTAGCAGAAAATATTATGCTGGATACGCTGGCTGAACAGGGGCACCTGTTTAACTGGCCACAACTGTACCGTCAGGCAGAGGCCCTGCTAGGGCAACTCGATCTCAAATTGAATGTGCGCCAGCACCTGGAATCCTGCACATTAGCCGAAAAACAGCAGGTGCTACTGGCCCGCGCTCTTTCTCATCAATGCCGTTTTCTGATTCTGGATGAGCCCACCGCGCCACTGGATCAAGAAGAGAGTGCGCGTCTGTTTAGAGTGGTTCGCCGTCTGCAATCCGAAGGGATAGCCATCGTTTTCATTTCGCACCGCATTCATGAATTGCGGGAGGTTTGTGATCAATTGACCGTATTACGCGATGGTCGCAAGGTCAGCCATGATGCAATGGGTGATTTGAGTGGTGAACAAATTGTCGAAAAGATGCTCGGCCATACCTTGGATGATATTTACCCCCCTCGACGCACCGCTTTTAGTGACAAAATCTTATTGTCCGTTAAGGGGTTACATGACCAACACAAGTTACGCGATATCTCCCTGACATTACATGAAGGGGAAATATTAGGGATTGCCGGGTTAGCTGGCGCGGGTAAAACCGAATTGTGCAAAGCCTTGTTTGGTGCCACACCGAGCCGTGTTGATCAGGGTGAATTACAGGGCAAACCGTGGAAACCACGTTCGCCAGACCGCTCCGTCGCGCAGGGGTTGGCTTTGGTGCCAGAAGAGCGACGTAAAGAAGGCATTTTTATCCACGAAGGTATCCCGATGAACCTGAGTGTGGCCGCTGATGACAGTTTTTCCCGCTGGAGTATTTTTAGCCGCCGTCAGGAGTTGAGTTGGGCCAAAGAGCTGATTGCGCGACTGGGAGTACGCACCTCATCACCACAACAAAAACTGGCCCGTTTATCTGGCGGGAATCAGCAAAAAGTGGCGATAGGCAAGTGGCTGCGCGGGAATGCCCAAGTGTTGATTTTTGATGAGCCAACCAAAGGGGTGGACATCAAAGCTAAACAAGATCTGTTCAATCTGATTGATGGGTTAGCGCAGCAGGGAAAAGGCATTATTTATGCTTCCGGTGAATTCTCAGAATTGGTCGGTTTATGCTCTCGTATCTGTGTGTTGTGGGATGGGCGGATTGTGGCCGAATTGAATGCCGCCGATGTCGATGAAGAAACATTATTACTATTTTCAACCGGAGGAACCCCTCAGTGAGTAAAGAAATACCCCTGCCAGACGCGCAGCCGTGGCGTCACCAGTTGTTTGATTTTCTCTACAAATGGGGGATGTTACTCACCGTTGTGGCGCTAATCGCGTTATTTGGCCTGGCCTCAGACAATTTTCTTGATCCTAACAATATCATCAACATTCTGCGCTCCATTGCTATTGTGACGGTGATTGCCATCGGCGTGTCGATCTCCCTGTCGATTGGCGGCTTTGACTTATCAGTTGGCTCCACCGCGTCGCTGGCGAATGCCATCGTGGTATCGCTGTTTGTCTGGTACGGGTTTGGCACTACCGGAGCCATCATCCTGACCTTGCTTATTTGTACTCTGGTGGGGCTGTTTAATGCTTTTCTGATTGTGGTGCTGAAAATCCCCGATATGCTGGCAACCCTGGCCAGCCTGTTTGTGATTCAGGGCGTGGCCATGACGTACAGCTATGGCGGCTCTATCACGCAGAATATGCTGCTACCCAGCGGCGATATGGCGGAAGGCGTTATTCCTGAGATGTTTTCAGCGCTGGGTCAAGTGCCGGTGATAGTGCTTATTATGTTGGCGGTAACGATTGTCGTGCAGTTGTATTTGTCGCTGACCAAACATGGCCGTCGGATGTATGCCATCGGCGGGAATCCGGAAGCGGCACGTTTGGCTGGTATTCGAACGGTGCGTTATCGGGTGCTGGCTTATGTATTGTCATCTCTGCTGGCGGCACTGGGTGGAATTTTGCTGGCATCGAGGATTGGCTCATCACAAGTCAATGCTGGCGGCGGCTATCTGATGGATGCCGTGGCAGCAGCCTATATTGGCTTTTCACTCGCTGGTTCCGGCAAACCCAATGCTTTCGGTACCTTAATTGGCGCGATTATCCTTGGTGTGCTGCAAAACGGGCTGGTGATGCTGTCAGTGCCTTATTACGCGATGGATATCATCAAAGGATTGGTTCTGGCGCTGGCGCTGGCACTGACCTATATTCATCAGAAGCGGTGATATACAGATAAGTGAAAGGCTGTACGTAATGTGCAGCCCTTTCATTATAATTAATTCAAAGGCATTCGATTTGGGTCTGGATATTGATATTCAAACCCCAACTCACTGCAAATCTTACTGCCATCAATCTCGCGTGGTGCTTCCTCTGCCGCTTCTGGTGCAAACTCAGGGGGTGTCAGTTGTAACGCACGTGCGCATTCAGGGTAAAAATCGCGTTTGCGCGGATGGGCTGGTGCGCACAGGTTGTAAATATGACCGCCTCTGGGCAGATTGAGCAGCAATTCGATGGCGGAGATGACATCTTCCTGATGCACCAAATTAACGCCCTGCGAACCGCCTTTCACATTGGTTTTACCTGCAAGGAAACGGCCCGGATGGCGGTCTGTCCCCACCAGCCCCGCCAGACGCAAAATATCCACTGAGGTATTGGGTAATTTGTGCAACCAGAGCTCGAGTTCTGCCAGCGTTTTGCCCGCAGTGGTCACCGGTTGCAGGGGAGAATTTTCTTTGATTCGGCCACGAGTTTCGCCATAAACCGAAGTAGAACTGGTAAAAATAATGCGCGGTACACCGAACGCCAACGCGCTGTCGACCACCATCTGCACCGCTTGAAAATACTGTTCGCCCCCATCCGCTGTACGGCTAGCCGGCAAGGTGATAACCAGTGCATCCACCGTCATTAACTGTTCTAAGTCATCCGGGTCGCAAATCAGCTCCGGCGTCAGTTGCAGTTGATAGCAATTAATTCCGCTCATTCTGGCGGCTTCAACGCCATCTGGCGTGGTTTTACTTCCAACAACCTGCACGCCACGGCGGACCAATGATTGTGCCAGTGGCATACCCAGCCAGCCCAAACCAATAATGGCTACTTTCTTCATCTCAATTACCCTCGACCGGTTCATACCGACAACCCACTCCATACTAATAACCTACGCCAACCAATGTCACCTAACAATTGCTCGATATTATGCGCGTATTTTTATTTGTCGGCGTAATGACTATACGTAACAATTTCCTGCTTAAACTGACAGAAAAATAAGAGATAACCGCTGAAAAGAAAACAATTACTGGCCGATAAACCGCAACTTACTACCGAGGAATAAAGCCATCGGGTGAAAAAAAGGTTGCGTGCTACCCGCTGGATGGTTTACGTTGATTGACAGAAATTATGGCACGTCACAATTATGGCTATTTTGATTATGTCAGAAAGCCCAAACAGAGAAGCAACTATGAATCGCGTTCAATTTAATCACCATCATCACCATCATCCTGACTAGTCTTGCAGGCCGATGTGTGCTGGAAGACGGTTAACGAATCTTCCAGGTGGCGGTAGAACGCAATAGAGAAAGCCCTCGGAAGATAATCTTCCGAGGGCTTTTTTGTTGCTCACCATTTTATAAAGTTAAAAGAGAAGAGGATTACCATGCTGGATAAAACACGTTTACGCATTGCGATGCAGAAATCAGGTCGCCTCAGTGACGATTGCCATGAGCTGTTGTCGCGCTGCGGGATTAAAATCAATTTACAACAACAACGCCTGATTGCCTTTGCTGAAAATATGCCAATCGATATCCTGCGTGTACGTGATGACGATATCCCAGGGCTGGTGATGGATGGTGTGGTTGATTTAGGGATCATTGGCGAAAACGTACTGGAAGAAGAGTTACTGAGCCGCCGTGCTCAAGGCGAAGACCCACGTTACTTCACCTTGCGCCGTCTGGATTTCGGTGGTTGCCGCCTGTCACTGGCCGCGTCGCTGGATACCGAATATACCGGCCCACAATGTTTACAAAATAAACGTATCGCTACCTCTTACCCGCACATTTTAAAGCAATACCTTGATAAACAAGGTGTGACTTTTAAATCCTGTTTGCTGAACGGTTCAGTTGAAGTGGCACCACGTGCCGGTTTGGCCGACGTCATCTGTGATCTGGTGTCAACCGGTGCCACGCTGGAAGCTAACGGCCTGCGCGAAGTCGAAGTGATTTACCGCTCTAAAGCCTGCCTGATTCAGCGCGATGGCGAAATGCCAGCCGCGAAGCAAGAGCTGATTGACCGCCTGATGACCCGAATTCAAGGTGTGATTCAAGCGCGCGAATCCAAATACATCATGATGCACGCGCCAAGTGAACGTCTGGACGAAATCATCACGCTGCTACCGGGTGCCGAGCGCCCTACCATTCTGCCATTAGCCGGTGACAAGAGCCGCGTAGCGATGCACATGGTGAGTAGCGAAACTCTGTTCTGGGAAACCATGGAAAAACTGAAGGCGCTGGGTGCCAGCTCTATTCTGGTATTACCGATTGAAAAGATGATGGAGTAAGTAATGCAGCCGACGAATTTCAATACCTTAATCGACTGGCAGCAATGCAGCGAAGAGCAGCAAAAAGCGCTGCTGAGCCGCCCGGCTATTAATGCTTCTGAGCGGATCACCGCGACCGTCAGTGAAATCCTTGACCGGGTAAAAGCTGAGGGTGACAGCGCCTTGCGTGATTTTAGCCAACGCTTTGATACCGTGCAGGTGGCTGATATTCGCATCAGTCGCGATGAAATAGCCGCTGCTGCCGGGCGCTTGAGTGACGACATCAAGCAAGCTATGGCGCAAGCGGTACGTAATATTGAAATCTTCCACCACGCGCAAAAAATGCCCGTGGTGGATGTTGAAACTCAACCGGGCGTGCGTTGCCAGCAAATCACCCGCCCGATTGCCTCCGTCGGCCTGTATATTCCCGGTGGCTCTGCTCCGCTACTGTCTACCGTGTTGATGCTCGGCACCCCGGCGCGCATTGCCGGTTGCCAGCGCGTTATTTTATGTTCTCCTCCGCCTATTGCTGATGAAATTCTGTATGCCGCGCAATTGTGCGGTATCCAGGAAGTGTTCCAAATTGGCGGAGCGCAGGCGATTGCTGCCATGGCATTTGGTAGCGAATCAGTGCCGAAAGTGAATAAAATCTTCGGGCCGGGCAATGCTTACGTTACAGAAGCAAAACGTCAAGTCAGCCAACGTTTGGACGGTGCCGCAATAGATATGCCAGCAGGCCCATCTGAAGTATTGGTGATCGCTGACAGCGGCGCGACACCGGCGTTTATCGCCTCAGACTTGCTGTCTCAGGCCGAGCACGGCCCCGACTCACAAGTGGTGTTACTGACACCCGATGCCGCGATAGCTCAGGCCGTTGCAGTCGAAGTTGAGCAACAACTTAAGCAGTTGTCGCGCGCTGACATTGCCCGTCAGGCACTGGAAAGTAGCCGGTTGATCATCACCAAAGACTTGCAGCAATGTATTGATATCAGTAATCAATACGGGCCAGAGCACTTGATTCTGCAAATACGCCAGCCGGAAGATATTATCGATAAGATTGATAATGCTGGTTCAGTGTTTATGGGGGACTGGTCGCCAGAATCAGCGGGTGATTATGCCTCCGGCACCAACCACGTATTACCGACTTATGGTTACACCTCAACCTATTCCAGTTTGGGACTGGCTGATTTTGTTAAGCGCATGACCGTGCAGCAATTAACCCCGCAGGGCTTACTGGGTCTGGCATCAACCATTGAAACGCTGGCTCAGGCTGAACAACTGACCGCCCATAAAAACGCCGTTACCCTACGCGTCGCTGCCCTGACAGCCGCCCAAAAGGAGCAAGCATGAGCCAATCTACCAATGTCACTGAGCTGGCCCGCGCCAACGTCCGCGCCCTAACCCCATATATGTCTGCCCGCCGTCTGGGCGGTAATGGCGATGTATGGCTCAATGCCAATGAATACCCATTAGCGACGGAATATCAACTAACGGCGCAGACCTTCAACCGCTACCCTGAATGCCAGCCTAAATTGGTTATCGAGCGTTACGCTGCTTATGCCGGTTTAGCAACGGAACAAGTCTTGGTCAGCCGTGGAGCTGATGAAGGGATTGAGCTGCTCATCCGCGCCTTCTGCGAGCCGGGTCAGGATGCCATTCTGTTCTGCCCACCGACCTATGGTATGTATGCCGTCAGCGCCGAAACCTTTGGTGTTGAATTGCGCACCGTACAAACGAAAGCGGATTGGCAGCTAGATTTACCGGCGATTAAAGCCAGTCTGGATCGAGTGAAACTGATCTATATTTGCAGCCCGAATAACCCAACCGGTAATTTGATCAACCCGGCTGATTTGCGCGAAGTACTGGAGTTGGCACAAGGCCGCGCTATTGTGGCTATCGACGAAGCCTATATTGAGTTCTGCCCACAGGCCTCAGTGAGCGGCTGGCTAAAAGATTATCCGAATTTAGTTATTTTGCGCACCTTATCGAAAGCCTTTGCATTAGCTGGGTTACGTTGTGGCTTTACCCTGGCGAACAGCGATATCATCCAATTGCTGCTTAAAGTGATTGCACCTTATCCATTATCGACACCGGTGTCGGATATCGCCGCGCAAGCACTCAGCCCGCAGGGTCTTGAGCAAATGCGCCAGAGAGTCAGCGAAGTAACAGCCAATCGTGCATGGCTGCAAAATGAACTGCAAAAGTGCGCCTGTGTTGAGCAAGTATTTACCAGTGAGAGTAACTATTTACTAGCGCGCTTCACCGCTTCCAGTAGCGTATTCAAAACACTGTGGGATCAGGGCATTATTTTACGCGATCAGAACAAGCAACCAGGTTTGTCCAATTGTCTGCGTATCACAATAGGTACCCGTCAGGAATGTGAGCGTGTGATTACCGCCCTTGCTCCCCTGCCAGGCGTTGATAGTCCGAATAACACCAATACCGCCAGCCTCCGTAAGGAAACGATATGAGCCAGAAATTTCTTTTTATTGACAGAGACGGCACCCTAATTGCCGAGCCGCCGGAAGACTATCAGGTTGACCGGCTGGATAAACTGGCGCTGGAGCCAGATGTGATACCGGCATTATTAGCGCTGCAAAAAGCGGATTACCGTTTGGTCATGATCACTAATCAGGATGGCTTGGGTACCGCCAGTTTCCCGCAAGAAACCTTTGATCCACCACACAACCTGATGATGCAGATTTTCAGCTCTCAGGGGATCAATTTTGAGCAGGTCTTGATTTGCCCACACTTACCGGCGGACAACTGCGCTTGCCGCAAACCTAAAACCGCCTTAGTTGAAAGCTATTTGGCCGAAGGCGTAATGAATAGTGCCAACAGCTATGTTATCGGCGACCGCGAGACTGACCTGCAACTGGCGCAAAATATGGGCATCAGTGGCTTGCGCTATCAGCGCGATGGCTTGAATTGGTCACAAATTGCTAAGCAACTGACCCAGCGTGATCGCCATGCTCACGTTAACCGCGTCACCAAAGAAACTGCCATTGATGTCGATGTCTGGCTGGATCGCGAAGGCGGTAGCAAGATAAAAACTGGCGTCGGCTTCTTCGACCATATGCTGGACCAAATCGCCACTCACGGCGGCTTCCGCATGGATATCCAGGTCAGTGGCGATCTGTATATCGATGATCACCACACCGTAGAAGATACCGCACTGGCCTTAGGCGAGGCGATTAACAACGCCTTGGGCGACAAACGAGGTATTGGCCGTTTTGGTTTTGTACTGCCAATGGATGAATGCCTGGCTCGCTGTGCACTGGATATTTCTGGTCGACCACATTTGGAATACAAAGCGGAGTTTAACTATCAGCGCGTTGGCGACCTGAGTACCGAGATGGTCGAGCACTTCTTCCGCTCCCTCTCTTATGCTATGGCCTGCACCTTGCACCTGAAAACCAAAGGCCGTAATGATCACCACCGGGTAGAAAGTCTGTTTAAAGTGTTTGGCCGAACCTTACGCCAGGCCATCCGTGTTGAGGGTAATACCCTGCCAAGTTCCAAAGGGGTGCTTTGATGGATGTGGTGATTCTGGATACGGGTTGCGCCAACCTCTCCTCTGTCACCTACGCGGTGCAGCGTTTAGGTTATGCACCGGTTATCAGCCGTGACCCGGAAATCGTTCTGCGCGCCGATAAGCTGTTTTTACCCGGTGTGGGCACCGCTCACGCGGCGATGGATCAGTTGAAGCAACGCGATCTTATTGAGCTTATCAAGAGTTGCACCCAACCGGTGCTGGGTATCTGCCTCGGAATGCAATTACTGGCAACCAGCAGTGAAGAGAGCGGCGGTATTGAAACGCTCGGTATTATTGATACACCGGTAAAACAGATGATGGACTTCGGTTTGCCACTGCCGCATATGGGTTGGAATCAGATTACTGCGCAAGCGGGCAATCATCTGTTCCGTGGTATCCCAGACGGAACTTATTTCTACTTTGTGCACGGATATGCAATGCCAATATGCCCAAATACCATCGCCCAAGCCAATTACGGCGAGCCGTTTACCGCCGCAGTCGAAAAAGACAACTTCTTTGGCGTGCAGTTTCATCCGGAACGCTCCGGAGCGGCTGGAGCCCAATTGCTGAAAAACTTTCTGGAGATGTAAGCACCATGATTATTCCCGCTTTGGATTTGATCGAAGGCAAGGTGGTGCGTTTGCATCAAGGCGATTACGGCCAACAGCGCGACTATGGCAATCACCCTTTGCCGCGCTTGCAGGATTATCAGCAGCAAGGTGCTCAAGTATTACATCTGGTCGATTTGACCGGTGCTAAAGATCCCGCCGCCCGCCAGATCCCGTTATTGCGTGAGCTACTGGCCGGTGTTGATGTCCCGGTGCAAGTTGGCGGCGGTATTCGTAATGAGCAAGATGTTGTCGCACTGCTGGAAGCTGGCGCAACACGTGTTGTCGTTGGCTCAACCGCCGTTAAACAGCCGGAAATGGTGCAACAATGGTTTGAGCGCTACGGTGCTGAAGCCATTGTATTGGCACTGGATGTGCGCATTAATGATGCGGGCCGCAAAGAAGTGGCGATCAGTGGCTGGCAGGAGAACTCCGACACCACACTGGAGCAAATTGTCGAACAATATCTGCCTTTCGGCCTAAAGCATGTGCTATGCACAGATATCTCCCGCGATGGCACCTTAAGTGGCTCGAATGTCGAACTGTATCAGGAAGTGTGCCAACGTTACCCACAAGTGGCATTCCAGGCCTCTGGCGGCATTGGTTGTCTGGATGATATTGCCCGTTTGCGCAGCAGCGGTGTGCAAGGTGTGATCGTCGGCCGTGCACTGTTGGACGGCAAATTTAACGTGAAGGAGGCGATTGCATGCTGGCAAAACGTATAATTCCTTGTCTGGATGTAAAAGACGGCCAAGTAGTTAAAGGCGTCCAGTTCCGCAATCATGAGATCATTGGCGATATCGTGCCGTTGGCACAGCGCTACGCGCAGGAAGGCGCTGATGAGCTGGTATTTTACGATATCACTGCCTCCTCTGATGGACGGGTGGTTGATAAAAGTTGGGTATCACGAGTTGCGGAAGTGATTGATATTCCGTTCTGCGTCGCAGGTGGCATTAAGAGTGTGGAAGATGCCGGTCAAATCCTGACTTTCGGCGCGGATAAAATCTCTATCAACTCACCCGCACTGGCTGATCCGACGTTAATTACCCGCCTGGCCGATCGCTATGGCGTACAATGCATAGTGGTGGGTATTGATACCTGGTATGACGAGGAAAGTGACAGCTATCAGGTTTATCAATTTACCGGCGATGAGAAGCGGACCAAAGCCACCACCTGGCAGACTGAAGATTGGATAAAAGAAGTCCAGTTACGCGGAGCCGGTGAGATTGTGCTGAATATGATGAATCAAGATGGCGTGCGTAACGGCTATGATTTGCGCCAATTGAAACAGATGCGGGCCATCTGCCATGTTCCGCTTATCGCCTCTGGCGGTGCCGGAACACCAGAGCACTTCCAGGAAGCATTCCGTGATGCGGATGTCGATGGTGCGCTAGCCGCCTCTGTATTCCATAAGCAAATCATTAATATCGGCGAATTGAAAAAGTATTTGTCTGAACAAGGCGTGGAGATAAGAGTGTGTTAAGCGAACAACAAATTAACCAACTGGATTGGGAAAAAGTCGACAATCTGATGCCAGCCATCGTTCAGCATGCCGTATCTGGCGAAGTTCTGATGATGGGGTACATGAACCAAGAAGCGCTGGCGGTGACAGAAGAAACCGGCAAAGTCACTTTTTTCTCTCGCACTAAACAGCGTTTATGGACCAAAGGCGAAAGCTCTGGCCATTTCCTCAATGTCGTTAATATCTACCCAGACTGCGACAATGATACCCTGCTGATTCTGGTCAATCCTATCGGCCCAAGCTGTCATTTAGGCAATAATAGTTGCTTTGCACCGGCTGCCAGCGACTGGGGCTTCTTGTATCAACTGGAACAGTTGTTAGCCTCACGTAAATCAGCAGATCCAGCCAGTTCTTACACCGCAAAACTGTATGCCAGCGGGACTAAACGTATCGCGCAGAAGGTGGGTGAAGAAGGGGTAGAAACTGCCCTCGCTGCAACAGTGAATGACCGCGAAGAGCTAACAAATGAAGCATCAGATCTGATGTATCACTTGCTGGTGTTATTGCAGGATCAGGACTTGGATCTGAGTAAAGTGATAGGCCGCCTGCGCGAACGTCACGAGAAGTAATTACCTGATTGCCTTTCTTATCAGCAAAAAAACGCCCTCGACTCAGCATCGAGGGCGTTTTTATTAAGGCAAATATCAAATACTGAAGTTTTGCTTGCCCGCAGTAAGACAGGAGAAACACTCAGATCGTAAAGACGCCATTAATCCATCCCTGGAGGCTCGAGCCGCGCCGTCCTGGCGCGGACGCTTTACTCTTCTGAGCATTCCACCTGTTTTAAGTCATCGAATCCTCTTTGCCAAAAAAATTAAGACAAAGCGTAATCTGTTAAAAGGATTACTCCATCCACTCGGTGTGGAACACGCCTTCTTTATCAGTACGTTTGTAAGTATGCGCACCAAAATAATCGCGCTGCGCCTGAATCAGGTTGGCTGGCAGCACAGCTGAGCGGTAGCTATCGTAGTAGTTAATCGCCGCAGAGAATGTTGGTGTTGGGATACCGTTTTGAACAGCGTAAGACACCACATCACGCAATGCTTGTTGGTATTCATCAGCGATTTGCTTGAAGTAAGGTGCTAACAGCAGGTTCGCAATATCCGCATTTTCGGCATACGCATCAGTGATTTTTTGCAGGAACTGAGCGCGGATGATGCAACCAGCACGGAAAATCTTAGCGATTTCACCGTAATGCAGATCCCAGTTATTTTCTTCAGAAGCGGCTTTCAACTGAGAGAAGCCTTGCGCATAGGACACGATTTTACCCAAGTACAATGCGCGACGGATTTTCTCGATAAACTCAGCTTTATCACCCTCGAAAGGTTTCACTGTAGGGCCAGTCAACACTTTAGAGGCCGCAACGCGTTGATCTTTCAGGGAGGACAAGTAACGGGCAAACACAGATTCAGTGATCAGTGTTAATGGCTCGCCTAAGTCCAGAGAACTTTGGCTAGTCCATTTACCGGTGCCTTTGTTCGCTGCTTCATCCAAAATTACGTCAACCAGATATTTACCGGCTTCGTCTTTTTTGGTGAAGATATCCTTTGTGATATCAATCAGGTAGCTATTCAGCTCGCCTTTGTTCCACTCAGCAAAGGTGCTTGCCAGCTCTTCGTTGCTCAAGCCCAAAGACTGTTTCAACAGAGAGTACGCTTCTGCGATCAACTGCATGTCGCCGTATTCGATGCCGTTATGAACCATTTTAACGTAATGACCAGCACCATCTGCACCGATATAAGCAACACAAGCATCACCATCGTCAGCGCGGGCGGCAATTTTTTCAAGAATAGGTGCAACCAGCTCGTAGGCTTCTTTCTGCCCACCAGGCATGATAGATGGGCCTTTCAATGCCCCCTCTTCACCACCAGAAACACCGGTACCGATAAAGTTGAAGCCTTGCGCAGAAAGTTCGCGGTTACGGCGGATGGTGTCTTTGTAATATGTATTACCACCATCAATCAGAATGTCACCTTTATCAAGGTGCGGCGTTAGTGAAGCGATGGTCTTATCAGTAGCTTCACCCGCTTTCACCATCAGCAGGATACGACGCGGCTTTTCTAGTGAATCAACAAATTCTTCCACGGTATAGCTCGGCACCAGATTTTTACCTGGATTTTCGGCAACGACTTCGTCAGTTTTGTCTGATGAACGGTTAAAAATAGAAACGGAATAACCACGGCTTTCGATGTTGAGCGCCAGGTTACGGCCCATCACCGCCATACCGACAACGCCAATCTGTTGTTTGGACATTAAAAAAACTCCTGTCTGAGAGATGACACCTGTTATCAGCCTTGAAGCCAACAGGTTTTTGCTGTGGGAAACATGTTAACTCAGGATTATGTCAGCTGGGTAGTGATTGGTGCGATAGATAGCACAACTGACCAGTTGCTGTTCGCGCACGTTTGTCAGGGTTTTCTGTCTAGCCGAAACAAAATGATGTACCAGCCAGAAATGAGCATAAAATCACCTAACCATTCATTATTGCCCACAAAGACAGCTATTCAATACAGATAGGCTTTTAAAGACGCAATTCGCTTCTCCTGGTCCCATTCGATAATATCCACGCCACTCACTAAATCATCATTTAACTTCAGGGTAAACTCTACAATTGTAGTATTTCCATCAACAAAGATATCTTTAGATTCAAACTGAAGACTTTCATATTTATCAAATAATACCTTAAGCATTTCAATGACACTATCCTTGCCAGTTATATCAACATCTGGGTCTATAAGCTTGATGGTATCTGACATCATGTTTGCAAGAGCTACAATATTTTTGGCATTAAAAGCATCAATATATAAT
>NZ_CACVAD010000036.1 GCF_902726545.1 Yersinia artesiana
AAATATTCTTGTATTCTAAAACATTATATTGGTCATACATCAACATAACGCTTTGGTACTTATTGGTACTAGCATCGAGAATAAAACACACACTATAGTTTCGCTGAAACTCAGGTTTGGTTATCTCTTTCAACTCTGATGCAGCCTTTATGAATGAGTCTGCTCCATGATTTTTTGAGTTGTAAATACTATCAAGTTTATTATCTAAAATATCCAATCTGAAAATATGTTTCAATTCCCTAATAAAAACTTGCCATGATGTCAACTGATTAACATCACCTTGACCTTCAGACTTGATATATTCTATATTATTGCCAGCATGGATAACCAATGGTGCTGACACACAATTATCGGCCATAATATACTTCTCCGTCCTTTCATCAAAAATATTTTTAACATTATTTATGGTGGTATTTTTCAATTAATTAATGACTAAAAAAACCATTCCGCAATATCGCCATAAAAATCCCTATTCAGTTCCATACAAGCTTACCCCTTGTCATAAAAAACTCTTTTACAAACCTGCTTAATTTATAAGGTATGTACTTTTAAAATAGGGGTTATAACCCTAACTAACTTGTTGATATCTGAACACCCAAAATCGCTTATAATGCCACGTTAACATCACTCATCTGCATCAAGGCAAAAAGTAGAATGGAACAGTTTGAAACAATCAGTGTTGAACAGGCCTATAACCGCCTAAAAGAACACCAAGCAGTTTTAGTTGATATCCGCGATCCGCAAAGTTTTGAAGCAGGCCACGCATCTGAGGCGTTTCATCTGACCAACAGCAGCTTGCATACTTTTATGCAACAGACTGATTTTGAACAACCGGTGATGGTAATGTGCTATCACGGCAACAGTAGCAAAGGTGCAGCGCAGTATCTGCTCCAACAGGGTTTTGAGGCGGTTTACAGTATTGATGGTGGTTTTGAAGCATGGGCAAGAAGCTATCCACAAGACGTGGTACAGGCCAGTTAGCTAATACTCACCCGATTGTGATATTTTTAAGCACTTTAATTAAAATCTCGTTAGACGGTGATAGACAAAATGGTTCGTGTAATAGCAATTTCTAATCTCCGTCTGGCACAGGCCTTCGTTGATTATATGGCCACTCGCAATGTGGCATTGGAAGTGAAGCCAGATTCTCAGGGTGCGGAGATTTGGCTTGCCGATGATGAGCAATTACCCCTGGTTCAGCATGAGCTGGAACAGTTTTTACTCGATCCCCTCAATCCGCGCTACCAAGCCGCCAGTTGGCAATCGGGCAATCTGCATTCTAATCTGCCTTACCAACGGTTCTCTTATCTCCAGACTCTGCGCAGTCAGGCCGGGCCGCTGACACTCAGTGTCATGGTGCTGTGTATTGCCATCTATATCCTGATGCAAATCGTCGGTGATGGCGCAGTGATGTCCTGGCTGGCCTGGCCGCGCGATAACAGCCAGTATCTGCAAATCTGGCGTTGGGTCAGCCATGCTTTTTTACATTTTTCGCTGCTGCATATCCTGTTTAACCTCATGTGGTGGTGGTATCTGGCCGGGCAGATGGAAAAACGGCTTGGCACCGGCAAATTGCTGGTATTAACTATTGTTTCAGCCTTATTCAGTGGCTGGGGGCAATCGCTGTTTAGCGGTGTGAATTTTGGCGGTCTTTCTGGTGTGGTTTATGCCCTGATGGGCTATGTCTGGCTGACCGGCGAACGCGCACCCGAGCGGGGTATCTCACTGCCTCGTGGTTTGATGGCTTTCTCGGTTCTCTGGCTGGTTGCTGGATATTTCGATATTTTAGGGTTGTCGATTGCCAATGCAGCGCATGTTTCAGGCTTGATTATTGGGTTGCTGATGGCATTTTGGGATACGCGCAACAGCGCAAAAACTGCACAATAACTGTCTGGAACAACCAGGCATATTAGGGGATTATCGTGAAGCAAACGCAGCGGCATGATGCGATTATTGAATTGGTTCGCCAACAGGGCTACGTCAGTACTGAAGAGCTAGTGGAACATTTTGCCGTGAGTCCGCAAACCATCCGACGCGATTTGAATGACTTGGCGGATCAAAACAAGATTCACCGTCATCATGGCGGTGCGGCGTTACCCTCCAGCTCAGTCAATGCGGCTTATAACGACCGTAAAGTGATGTGGTCGGAAGAAAAGGCGCGTATTGCCCAGCGAGTTGCCAGCCAGATCCCCGATGGCGCGACCCTGTTTATTGATATCGGCACCACACCGGAGGCAGTGGCTCACGCCTTGATGAATCATAAAGGTTTGCGCGTAGTCACCAACAATCTCAACGTAGCCACATTGCTGACCGCTAAAGAGGATTTCCGTCTGATTCTGGCGGGCGGCGAAGTGCGTACCCGTGATGGTGGAATTATTGGTGAAGCCACATTGGATTTCATTTCTCAGTTCCGCCTTGATTACGGCATCCTCGGTATTAGCGGCATTGATATGGATGGCTCTCTGTTGGAGTTTGATTACCATGAAGTGCGCACCAAGCGGGCAATTATCGAAAACTCCCGTTGTGTGATGCTGGTAACCGACCATTCCAAGTTTGGCCGTAATGCGATGGTGAATCTGGGGAATATGAATCTGATCGATTATTTGTTTACCGATCAGATGCCACCCGCCAGTGTGATGAAGATTATTGAACAGCATGAAGTTCAACTGGAGTTGTGTTAGCCGTTTGTTTTGGTGATTTGGTTCAGTGATTTGATTCGGTTGTCAGAACTTCAGAAATCAAGAGTAGATCGGACCAGGTTTCGGTTGATGCTCCAGTTCGGTTGTCAGAACTTCACGGCTCACTTAACCTCCGATGAACCAACCGCCAAAGGGGGCGGCGGCCCCCTTGTGGAATCCCGCGCTTTCGCACGTATCGCTAGCCCACTGCGTGGGTGCCCTCACTCATCATTTCGCTGGCGGGACGGCTTTATTCGCGTCCCTGCTCATGACGCCTAAATCCGCCGTCCATGGCGGATTTCCCTTGCTACACTCTTCACTCGGCTGCTCAAATGTGCTTTTAACATCAAAATCTAAAGGCAGGGTTTTGACTTTCTCTTTTGACCTTGAGCGCAATTAGGGATATTACCGACAAAGACGATGGCCCGAGTGGGCCGCCATGGACGGCGGTGAAAAGCGCGCTTGAGCAGGAGGGCCGGCCTGCCCTCCTGCTCGGTTGAGGCCACAGAGGTGAGATGGTAACCGAACAAATATCAACCGAAACCTAATCCAATCTGTTCTAACAACCGAACCAAACCTATTCACCAAATCCAAATCCAGTCCTTCCTCCCACATCCTGATAACAAAACTGTTACTTCCATCACGCATAAATGTTTTTTTTTGGTTAAGTCTTGGCTTGTTTGTTGGTTTTTGATTACAATCATGAGCGAAAACGAACATTAAAGAGCTGTTTCGAACATCCGGAGGGAGTAAGCATGGAAACCAAAGACTTGATCGTGATCGGTGGCGGCATTAATGGTGCCGGTATCGCTGCGGACGCTGCAGGGCGTGGCCTGTCCGTTCTGCTGCTGGAAGCACAAGATTTGGCCTGTGCTACATCTTCTGCCAGCTCCAAACTTATCCACGGTGGCTTACGTTACCTGGAACACTATGAATTCCGCTTGGTCAGTGAAGCATTGGCCGAACGTGAGGTTTTGCTGAAACTGGCTCCTCATATCGCTTTCCCAATGCGCTTTCGCCTGCCCCATCAGCCCCATCTGCGCCCGGCGTGGATGATTCGTACCGGCTTATTCTTGTACGATCATTTGGGCAAACGTACCAGCCTGCCAGCCAGTAAAGGGCTGCGTTTTGGGCCAGAGTCAGTATTAAAGCCTGAGTTAGTGCGCGGTTTCGAATATTCTGACTGCTGGGTCGATGATGCTCGTTTGGTCGTGTTGAATGCGCAGGAAGTGGTCGAACGTGGTGGCGAAGTACGTACCCGCACCAAAGTGACTCGCGCCTGGCGTGAACAAGGGCTATGGATGGTGGAAGCGGTCGATATCAACACCGGCAAAACCTTTACCTGGCGCGCCAAAGGGTTAGTGAATGCTACCGGCCCGTGGGTTAAACAGTTCTTCGATGATGGTCTGAAACTGAAATCACCTTATGGCATCCGCCTGATCAAAGGCAGCCATATTGTGGTGCCACGCGTGCATAACCAGCCGCAAGCCTATATTCTGCAAAACGAAGACCACCGTATTGTCTTCGTCATTCCATGGTTGGATGAATATTCCATCATCGGTACAACTGATGTGGAATTCCACGGCGATCCGAAAGATGTGAAGATCGACGATCAGGAAATTGATTATCTGCTGAAGGTGTATAACGACCACTTTAAAAAGCAACTGGGTCGCGACGATATTGTCTGGACTTACTCTGGCGTGCGTCCGCTGTGCGATGATGAATCAGATTCACCGCAAGCGGTTACCCGCGATTACACACTGGATGTCGCCGATGAAGGCGGTAAAGCACCTCTGCTGTCAGTATTTGGTGGCAAACTGACCACCTACCGCAAACTGGCAGAACATGCGCTGGAAAAACTGTCCGGCTACTATCCAAATGTCGGCCCGGCATGGACGAAAACCGGTTCATTACCGGGCGGGGATATTGGCGGCAATCGTGATAACTATACGGTACAACTGCGCCATCGCTATAACTGGCTCCCTGAAGGATTGGCGCGCCGCTATACCCGTACTTATGGTAGCCACAGTGAGCTGATTTTGGCTGATGCCAGCAGCATCGAAAGCCTGGGCGAACACTTCGGCCACGGCCTGTATGAAGCAGAATTGCGCTATCTGGTTGAGAAAGAGTGGGTTGTTGAACTCGATGATGCCATCTGGCGTCGTACCAAGTTAGGTATGACTCTGGATGCTAAGCAGAAACAGCGTGTTGCCGAATGGCTGGCAGCCGTGCAAGCAGAGAAACAGCAGACACTCTCTTTAGTCTCCTGATGACCAATAAAAGTATTTAATTATTTGATAGATATAAAAAACCCTCTTCATTACTAACTGCTGAAGAGGGTTTTTTTATTCGCTCAGTGAATGCTTAAAGCCTTATCGGCTTAATATGCCAAATATCATCGGCATACTCTTGAATAGTTCGATCCGAAGAGAAATACCCCATATTGGCAATATTGAGTAAGCTTTTACGTGTCCATTCGTCTGGATGACGATAGAGCGCATCGACTTGATCTTGGGTATCCACATAGCTGCGATAATCTGCCAGCAACTGATAGTGATCGCCAAGATTGACCAGTGAATCAAACAAACTGGTGTAACGATTAGGCTCTTCCGGGCTGAAAACACCGGTGGCAATTTGCGTCAATGCCAAATGCAGTTCCGGATCTTCGTCATAATATTTCCGTGGGTTATAACCATTATTACGCAGCGCCTCAACCTGCTCGGTCGTATTACCAAAGATAAAGATATTATCCTCACCCACATGTTCGCGTATCTCGACATTCGCCCCATCCAGTGTGCCAATAGTCAGCGCCCCATTCAGCGCAAATTTCATATTACTGGTTCCCGAGGCTTCAGTACCCGCCAGCGAGATCTGTTCGGAAAGATCAGCCGCTGGAATGATCAACTGCGCCAAACTGACACTGTAGTTCGGGATAAACACCACTTTTAGCAGGTTATTAATGCGCGGATCGTTATTGATCACCTTCGCCACATCATTGATCAACCTAATGATTTGCTTCGCATTATAATAAGCCGATGCGGCTTTACCGGCAAAAATCACCACTCGTGGTACCCACTTCTCATCAGGGGCCTCAAGAATGCGGTTATAGCGGGTTATTACATGCAGGACATTCAACAGTTGCCGTTTGTACTCATGAATACGCTTGATTTGCACATCAAATAGCGCCGCTGGATTCACCACAATATTCAGCTTTTGCGCAATATAGATAGCCAGTCGCTTCTTATTCTCTAGCTTGGCTTTTTGCACTGCCCGCAAGAAGCTCACATAATCAATATTCTTTTCCAGCTCACTGAGTTGGCTCAAATCGGTGCGCCAGTTATGGCCGATACTGTCATCCAATACTGCGGCCAATGGCCGGTTAGCCAGACCCAGCCAACGCCGTGGTGTAACTCCATTGGTTTTATTGCAGAAGCGGTTCGGGAAGATACGGGCAAAATCAGCAAACAGCGATTGCACCATCAACTCTGAATGTAGCGCCGACACGCCGTTCACTTTGTGGCTGGCAATCACCGCCAGCCAGGCCATACGCACCTGTCGCCCATGGTTTTCATCAATAATCGATACCCGTGGCAGCAACTCCGGTTCATTCGGATACTGTTCCTGCACCAGTTTGAGGAAATGGTCATTGATATCAAAGATGATTTGCAGATGGCGCGGCAGGATCTTACCAATCATGTCGATAGGCCAGGTCTCCAGCGCTTCACTCATCAGGGTATGGTTGGTGTAGGAGAACACTTGCTGCACCACATCCCAAGCATCCATCCAGCTAAATTTATGCTCATCAATCAGCAGACGCATCATTTCAGGGATAGAAAGCACTGGGTGGGTATCATTCAGGTGAATAGCAATCTTATCAGCCAAATTCTCGAATGTTTGGTGCATCGTCCAATGGCGATTGAGAATATCCTGCACCGTGGCGGAGACTAAAAAATACTCTTGCCTCAGGCGCAGTTCGCGTCCGGAGTAGGTCGAATCATCAGGATAAAGCACGCGAGATACGTTTTCTGAATGGTTTTTATCTTCTACCGCTGCGAAATAATCACCTTGGTTGAATTTACCCAGATTGATCTCATTACTGGCCTGTGCAGACCATAAGCGCAGAGTATTAGTCGCATCTGTATCAAAACCAGGAATGATTTGATCATAGGCACAAGCGAGGATTTCTTCCGTTTCCAGCCAGCGAGTTTTGCTACCTTCCTGCTGAATACGGCCACCAAAACGCACTTTATAGCGAGTATTGTGCCGTGGAAACTCCCAGGCATTGCCATATTCCAGCCAGTTATCTGGCGACTCCATCTGTTGACCATTGACGATTTTCTGGCTGAACATGCCATATTCGTAGCGAATGCCGTAACCGCGACCGGGAAGTGCCAATGTCGCCAGTGAATCCAGAAAACAGGCCGCCAAACGCCCTAAGCCACCATTACCTAAACCAGGGTCATTCTCTTCTTGCAGCAGCTCAGACAGATTAAGGCCCATTTCATCCAAAGCCTGTTCGATATCTTCATAAATACCCATCGATAACAGTGCATTAGAAAGCGTTCGTCCCAAGAGAAACTCCATCGACAGATAATAAACCTGCCGAACGTCTTGTGATAATTGTGCACGATTAGAGCGCAGCCAGCGTTCAACCATCCGGTCACGCACGGCAAATAAAGTCGCATTCAGCCAATCGTGCTGAGTCGCAATAGAGGGATCTTTGCCCACAATAAACATTAGTTTGTAGGCAATCGAGTGTTTCAGCGCGTCCACACTGACAACAGGTGAGGTATAACTGAACGGTGATGTCATAGCGGTTTTCCCAATTAGTGGTTACAACAAATCGGCAACGAGAAATCACAGACGCCGATAAAGTGACAGATAGTCTGCCGCTGCTACTTGCCAACCAAAGTCCAGCCCCATCGCGTGGCGCTGAACATGACGCCAATGTTTTGGTCGGCTCCACAGAACAAAAGCACGGCGAATCGCCCGCACCAATGCTTGTGCATCGCATTCATCAAACACAAATCCCGAGGCACTGCCGTCTGCCAGATTTTCCAGCGCGCAATCCACCACGGTATCTGCCAACCCGCCCGTATGCCGGACCAGTGGCAAAGTGCCATACTTCAAACCATACAACTGTGTTAGCCCACAGGGTTCAAAACGGCTGGGCACCAGAATCACATCCGCACCGGCAATGATTCGGTGTGAGAATGCCTCGTGATAGCCTATTTGCACCCCAACCTGACCGGAATAGTCTGCCGCTGCTGCCAGGAATGCCTCTTGTAAAATGGCATCACCCGCGCCCAGAACAACCAGTTGCCCTCCCAATTGCAGTAGATCGGGCAACGCTTCCAGCACCAAATCTAACCCTTTTTGCTCTGTCAACCTGCTGACAACGGCAAAAATAGGTTTCTTCTCCGTCACCTCCAACCCCATCGTGGTTTGCAGGTGTGTTTTATTGACCGCTTTCTTTTGCAGATCTTCTGCATCATAGCGGGCATGGAGCAAAACATCCGTTTGTGGGTCCCAGATATCACTGTCCACCCCATTGAGTATCCCGGTCAATCGCCCCTGACTGGCCCGCTCTTGTAGCAGCCCCTCCATGCCGTAGCCAAAGGCAGGTTGGGTGATTTCCTTGGCATAAGTTGGACTGACGGTGGTAACATGGTCAGCAAAGAACAATCCAGCTTTCAGATAGGAAATCTGTCCATAGAATTCCAATCCATACATTTGGAAAAATGCGGCTGGCAGTTGTATTTCAGCCAAATGCTTCCCAGAAAAAAGCCCTTGATAAGCCAAATTATGGACGGTAAATACTGAACGTGCCGGGCGGCCACGTGCCGCGAGATAAGCACAAGCTAACCCGGCATGCCAATCATGAGCATGCACCACCTCCGGACGCCAATAACCATCTAATCCACATGCCAGTTCGCAAGCCATCCATCCCAGCAATGCAAAACGGCGATAGTTATCAGCATAAGCATGCAAAGATTGGTCGTGATACGGGCTGCCGGCCCGATCATAGAGGCCCGGAGCATCAATCAGGTAAATACCAATCCCCTGATAGTGGCCATAACGTAATGAAACACGGCCAGCAAAGGTATCAATCTCCCTGACCAAAACCGTGTCTGGGATGCCACGGCGCAAGTCTGGGAACCCCGGCAGCATAACCCTGACATCGGCCCCCTCAGCAATTTGAGCGGCAGGTAAAGCACCAACAACGTCAGCCAATCCCCCGGTTTTTAACAACGGGAATAACTCAGAACATACGTGTAGAACCCGCATCATCACTCCTATTTATACCCTTCTTACTTGAAGCGGCAGGGTTGTTAGCTGCTCTCACGCACCCGAATCACTGACCTGAGTCAGCTCATCGGGATACCCTCGTTTGCTGCCTACCTGCCACTCCAATTAATTTGGGTATAAGATACTCACTTAATAAATGATAAAATCCGATAGCCCTATTTCGCCGCCAGCTTGGCCAGCATCGAACGGGTCACTAACACCACCCCGCCCTCAGAGCGATAAAAACGCTTGCTGTCTTCTTCGGCGTTTTCGCCAATAACCGTCCCCTCCGGTATATGACAGGCGCGGTCAATTATGCAGCGACGCAGGCGGCACGAGCGGCCCACATTGACATCCGGCAGCAGCAATGTGGAATCAATGGTGCAAAATGAGTTCACCCGCACCCGAGGGAATAGCACCGAATGCACCACCACCGAACCGGAAACAATACAGCCACCGGAGACCAACGAGTTCATGGTCATACCGTGGCTACCGGAGCGGTCCTGCACAAACTTGGCAGGCGGCAGCGGCTCCATATGTGTCCGAATCGGCCAATCGCGGTCATACATATCCAGCTCTGGCGTCACCGATGCCAGGTCGAGGTTGGCGCGCCAGTAGGCATCCAGCGTCCCAACGTCACGCCAGTAAGGCGGCAGTTCAGCATTAGAAGTCACACAGGAAAGGTCGAATGGATGTGCCCAGGCCACTCTTTGTTCGGTTAATTTTGGGATGATATCTTTACCAAAATCATGGCTGGAGCCGGGGGTTTTCTGATCTTCTTCTAATAATTTAAACAGATAATCAGTATTGAAAATGTAGATACCCATGCTGGCGAGGGCCATATCCGGGCGGCCAGGCATCGCAGGTGGGTTAGCCGGTTTTTCATAGAAAGCGGTTATCTGATAATCCTCGGCAACCTCCATGACACCAAATTCAGTGGCCTCGGTAATGGGGACGGGAATACACGCCACAGTACACTCAGCCCCTTTCTCAGCGTGGTCGAGCAGCATGCGGGAATAATCCATCTTGTAAATATGGTCACCCGCCAGAATGACGATATGTTCCGCTTTGTAGCGACGGATAATATCCAGATTCTGGTAAACCGCATCTGCGGTGCCTTTGTACCACTGCTCAGTGCTCAGGCGCTGTTGGGCTGGCAATAAATCGACAAATTCGTTCATTTCCTCATTGAGGAATGACCAACCCCGTTGAATATGCTGAACCAAGCTATGTGACTGATATTGCGTTATCACGCCGATACGCCGGATACCCGAATTCAGACAGTTGGAAAGGGCAAAATCAATAATACGAAACTTGCCGCCAAAATGAACTGCGGGTTTAGCACGGGTCGCCGTTAAATCTTTCAGCCGCGAACCACGGCCACCCGCCAGAATCAGCGCGACAGATTTATTCGGTAATAATCGAGCTAACATCAGTGGGTCTTTGTTCTCAAACTTAACCATGAAGACTCCTTAAAATTTCTGTGTGAGCACGCAAACGGTATGTGCAGACCCATTCCATACGGTTAATGGTTCCGTATGCTCTGACGGCTCAAAAGGAGGAATCACCACCCATTCCCCCACAGGTAAATGCATTTCACACGCTTGATCAGTGGCATTAATCACCACCAGCCAGCGCTGAGATAACCGTATTTGTAGTTGTTTCTGGCAACCCTGCTCCCAAGCCCCATCACTCAGCACTTGCCCCTGACTATCCAGCCATTGCACATTGCCATCGCCGTCTTCCCACCATGAATCTTGAATCAGAGCCGGAATCTGCTGGCGTAATCGAATAAGTTCGGCAGTAAATGCCGTTAATTCTCGATCTGCGCTTCCCCAATCGAGCCAGGTGAGAATGTTGTTCTGACAATACGCATTGTTGTTGCCTTGCTGACTATGGCCGTGCTCATCGCCAGCCAGCAACATCGGTGTTCCCTGTGAAAGCAGCAAGGTGGTCAGCAATGCGCGCTGGCACGCTTTGCGCCGTTGCCAGATAGCCTCATCCGCCACCAAACCTTCACTACCAAAATTATTGCTCAGATTGTTATCACTGCCATCACGGTTTTCTTCTCCGTTGATTTGGTTGTGTTTTTGGTTAAAACACAGCAAATCTTGCAGGGTAAAACCATCATGGGCGGTGATTTGATTGATACTGGCGGAAGGCAAACGCTCCCGATGTTTGAATAAATTGCTGGATGCTGCAAAGTGCTGGGCGAATTGCCCCAAAGGTAAATCGCCGCGTAACCAGAAGCGGCGCATGGCATCGCGATATTGGTCATTCCATTCACTAAAACCGGCCGGGAAGTTACCCAATTGATAACCCCCCAAGCCGATATCCCAAGGCTCCGCAATCATCTTGCAACTACAGAGCTGTTTATCCGCCGCCAGTGCGGCAAACAAAGGGGCATGTTGGTCGAAAGCCGGTGAGCGCCCCAAAACCGTACCCAAATCAAAGCGGAAACCGTCAATGTGGCAGCTATCAACCCAGTAACGCAGGCAATCAAGCACCCACTGCATCACATAAGGTTGGCTAAGGTTCAATGTATTGCCACAACCGGTCATGTTGTCATATTCACCCTCAGGGGTGAGCCAGTAGTAGCTGGCATTGTCGATCCCACGCTGGCACAGAGTGGGGCCAAACACATCCAGCTCTGCGCTGTGGTTGAACACCACATCCAGAATCACTTCTATACCGGCTTTGTGCAGTGCTTTCACCGCATCACGTAGCTCTTGCAGCGGGGATATCCCCTCACGACCAGAAGCATAATCCGAGTCAACTGCATAGGGTGCGAGTACGTTATAACCCCAGTAATTACTCAGCCCCATCTTCTGCAAACGTGGCTCATCGATATGGAATTGCACCGGCAACAACTCCAACGTCGTTATACCCAGCTTTTTCAGGTATTGAATCATGGCGGGATGAGCCAAACCGGCGTACGTGCCACGCAGATCTGCCGGAATATCCGGGTGTAATTGAGTTAAGCCGCGGACATGAGCTTCATAAATGACGGTATTGCCCCAAGGAATGGTTGGTCGGCGATCCCCCTGCCAATCATATTCTTCATGAACCACAATACACTTTGGAGCTACAGCAGCACTGTCGCGAGAGTCGGGCTGACTCACCCCACCTTGTAAGCTGAGGTCATCACCCACTTTACCATCCAGCGCACGAGCACAAGGGTCTATCAATAGCTTGTGGGGATTAAAACGGTGGCCTTGTTGCGGGTTAAATGGCCCACTGGCACGGTAACCATAACGCTGCCCCGGCTTTCCGCCGGGGAGATAACCATGCCAGATATCCCCACTGCGGGCCGGTAACGGTATCCGCAGCTCCTGGTTATTATCATCGAACAGGCACAATTCAACCTGTTCTGCATGGGCCGAAAACAGAGTGAAATTGATCCCAGAGCCATCAAAATGAGCACCCATTGGTGTCGGGGAGCCACTCGTCAGCGTCGTCATCCTACCCCTCCCGCGCCAGATAAATGGTCGACAACGGCGGGAGAGTTAGCAGCAAAGAGTGACTGTGATTATGGCTGCTAACCTGGTGGCTATGAATACCGCCCTGATTACCCATATTGCTGCCGCGATAGAACGCTGAATCAGAGTTCAACACTTCACGATAATGCCCACTCTGCGGGACACCTACGCGGTAGTTATAACGTGGTACTGGCGTAAAATTACTAATGACAATCAATTCGTTACCATCAGCATCACGGCGCAGGAACGCAAATACCGAGTTTTCATGATCATCCACCACCAGCCACTCAAAGCCATCCGGTTGGTAATCCAACTCATAAAGTGGCGCATGCTGTTGATAACAATGGTTAAGGTCGCGAACCCAACGCTGCACACCCTTATGCCAACCATTCTCGTCATCCAGCAAATGCCAGTCCAAACTGGTATCAAAATTCCACTCACGCCCTTGGGCGAATTCACATCCCATAAACAGTAATTTTTTGCCCGGATGCGCCCACATAAACCCATAATAAGCCCGCAAGTTGGCGAATTTCTGCCATGCATCACCTGGCATACGATCAAGGATTGAACGTTTGCCATGCACCACTTCATCGTGAGAGATCGGTAAAATAAAGTTCTCGGTATAGGCGTATAACATACCGAAAGTCATTAGATTATGATGGTATTTGCGGTGAACAGGGTCACATTGCATGTAATTGAGCGTGTCATGCATCCAGCCCATATTCCACTTGTAGTTAAAGCCCAATCCACCCGCATCAGGAGGTAATGTCACCCCTGGGAAGTCAGTGGACTCCTCAGCCATAGTGACACCGCCGGAGCGCTCAACACCGATGGTATGGTTGGTGTAACGCAGAAAGGCTATCGCCTCCAGATTTTCGCGCCCGCCGTAATAATTGGGCACCCATTGCCCTTCGGCACGGCTGTAATCGCGGTAAATCATTGAAGCAACAGCATCAATACGTAATGCATCGATGCCAAAACGCTCCATCCAGTAGAACGCATTTCCCGCTAAATAGTTGCGAACTTCATTGCGACCATAGTTATAAATCAGGGTATTCCAGTCTTGATGGTAGCCTTCACGCGGATCGGCATATTCATATAGGGCGGTGCCATCGAACGTCGATAACCCATGCTCATCACTGGGGAAATGACCCGGAACCCAGTCAAGAATGACGTTAATCCCTGCCTCATGGAATTTGGCGACAAAATCTTTGAAATCTTGTGGTGTACCAAACCGGCGAGTCGGTGCGTATAACCCCAGCGGTTGATAGCCCCAACTGCCATCAAACGGATGCTCATTAATGGGCAATAATTCCACATGGGTGAATCCCATGTATTTGACGTACTCGACCAGTTGATCGGCTAATTCACCATAACTGAGCCAAAAGTTATTGTCGGTATGGCGTCGCCACGAACCAAGATGGACTTCATAAATAGAAATAGGTGAACGCAAGTCATTGGCTTTTTGTCGGGCGGGAGTATTTTCGACCACATCGGGTAACGGGCTAACCAATGAAGCTGTTTCTGGCCGCATCTGGGCTTTAAAGGCGTAGGGATCGGCTTTTAACCGCACCTGACCGTGGCAATCAATTATCTCAAACTTATACAACTGCCCCGCTTGCACGCCGGGCAGGAATAGCTCCCAAATACCATTTTCTCGCCGTAACCGCATAGGATGGCGGCGACCATCCCAAAAGTTAAATTCCCCCACCACAGAAACACGTTGAGCATTCGGCGCCCAAACCGCAAAACTGACCCCCGGCACGCCATCCAGACTCATCAAATGCGCGCCTAAGCGTTCATAAGGGCGTAAATGAGTCCCTTCGGCCAGTAACCAGGTATCGATATCCTGTAATAATGTGCCGAAACGGTAGGGATCTTCGATGATTTGTGTACTTTCTTGCCACGTAACGGCTAACTGATAACGGAAAGGTTTTTTACGGCGAGGAATTTTGGCGATGAAGAAACCACGCGGATCTTCACTCTTTAATTGAACAATATTACGCCCGCTTTCTGTGTCAACCAACCACACCTCTTTGGCATCCGGCAACAACGCACATACCTGTAATCCCCGCTCAGTTTGGTGCATACCCAAAACGGAAAAAGGATCGGCATAATGGCCGGAAATAATTTGATTAATCACCTTACGGTCGGGAAGTACTGGCATATCTTCTTCCTTTGATTAATAGCATGATTTTATAAAGAAATTTGAAAAATACAGTCAAAAATCTGCACGGTAATCATGCAATCCATTTAATGTATTAGGCATGATCAAGGTCAATAAACAGACTTAATGCCTTAATCCGTTGTTCTGAGAATAGCGCCCAGCCATCAAATTTTTCTCACCCAAACAATAAGCATAGTCAATGAGTGCTAAAAAAATCGGCTTATGATTAATGAAATTTTTTCTCACGCAAATAAGTGAAAAAAAAGGAGGTTAAGCTGTGCATGAGGCAGATGCGTGATGTAAATGCCGTAATGAGTCAGATAAAAATAATGTGATAGTCGACAGGTGAAATGTGCAAAACAACAAGCTGATACGATTTTTGGCCCCATAGGGCTTTTTTGTTAAAACAAGGGGCGGGCTAACATCTCGGTCGAGGAATCTGGCTACAATAGCGGCAGCAATAAATAATCGTAGCAATAACAATGGTCATCCAACATGGGCGTTAGCCAGGTCGAACTGATTTTTTCCCTTTTACAACAGATGTGTGTCTATCTGGTCATCGCCTATCTGTTGAGTAAAACACCGCTATTTATCCCCTTAATGCAGGTTACCATTAGGTTGCCCCATAAACTGGTGTGCTACCTCACGTTTTCCATGTTTTGCATCATGGGAACCTATTTTGGTTTGCATATTGATGACTCCATCGCCAATACCCGCGCTATCGGTGCCGTATTGGGTGGCGTACTGGGGGGGCCATCAGTTGGTTTTCTGGTAGGGCTAACCGGCGGCTTACATCGCTACTCCATGGGAGGAATGACCGCCACCGCCTGCATGTTATCTACCATCACCGAAGGGTTGTTAGGCGGGCTGCTGCATAGCTATCTGATCCGCAAAAATCGTCTTGATTTGTTGTTCCAGCCGCTGGTTGTTGCTGCTATTACCTTGGTGGCCGAAGTCCTGCAAATGTTGATTATTCTGACAGTGGCGCGCCCCTTCCACGAAGCGGTCGAATTGGTTGAGAACATTGCCTTACCGATGATGATAACCAACACCATCGGTGCCGCGATGTTTATGCGTATCTTATTGGACAGGCGGGCTATTTTCGAAAAATACACCACCGCATTCTCAGCCAAAGCGCTACAAATTGCCGCACGAGCGGAAGGGTTATTACGTCACGGTTTTGATCAGCAAAACAGCATGCGAGTGGCGCGCATTTTGTATGAAGAACTGGGGGTGGGCGCGGTAGCAATCACTGACCGTGAAAAGCTATTGGCCTTTATTGGCACCGGTTCAGACCATCATAAAGTGGGAGGAGCCATTACTTCCGACCATACCCACCGGGCGATTGAGCTGAATCAGGTGGTCTACGCCGACGGCAACGCCGTACCCTATACCTGTTCAATTTCACCGACCTGTAAGCTAGGTTCTACCTTGGTTATCCCGTTGCGTGGTGAAGAGCATCGGGTGATTGGCAGCATCAAACTGTATGAGCCAAAAAGTAAGCTATTTTCCAGTATTAACCGCACATTAGGTGAAGGCATTGCTCACCTGCTATCGGCCCAAATTCTGGCCGGTGAGTTTGAGCAGCAAAAACAGATGCTGGCACAATCCGAAATCAAACTGCTTCACGCGCAAGTGAATCCCCACTTCCTGTTTAACGCGCTCAATACTCTGTCGGTGGTGATCCGGCGCAATCCAGACCATGCCCGTAAACTGGTGCTGTCTCTGTCGACATTCTTCCGCAAAAACCTCAAACGCAGTCATGATGTGGTCACACTGAGTGATGAAATTGAACATGTAAATGCTTATCTGGAAATAGAAAAAGCGCGGTTTGCAGATCGCCTGAGTGTTGAAATTTCATTACCAGATGAGTTGATGGAGGCGCGTTTACCGGCATTTTCGCTCCAACCGGTGGTAGAAAATGCCATCAAACACGGTATTTCACAGATGTTCAGCAATGGTCGTATCACCTTGCACGGCAAGTTGGATGATCATGTTCTGGTGCTGGAAGTCGAGGATAATGCCGGATTGTATCAACCGCGGCCAAATGGTGATGGGCTGGGTATGAACCTTGTGGATCGGCGGATTAAAGTACGTTATGGCAGTGAATACGGTGTAACCGTAATAAATAAAGCTGAGGAATTCACCCGTATCATCATTAAACTACCGTTTATCACCGCAAGTGAGAACTAACCGGCGGATAGCTTTTTGCGAGTCATGATATTCACCATATTAAGTACCGCTGCTGAATGTTCATGCCGCCGCCATGCCAAAGTAATCTTGGTTTTTAATAAGCTGTCATCAATCTCATGATAAGTGACATTATTTGCCTGAATAGTTGTGAGTGAACGGGGCACCAGAGTAAAACCAAAACCGGCAGAAACCATGCCAATCGCCGAGACCATCTGTGGCGATTGCTGCCCTAACTCGGGTTGAAACCCTGCGCGATAGCAAGCGGTGATAATGGCATCATATAATCCGGGGCCGACCTCCCGTGGGAAAATAATCAGTTTTTCATGCTGTAGTGTGTGCAGATTGATTGTTGGCAAGCGGTGCAATGGGTGATTATGTGGTAGCACCAACAACATATCTTCCTCCACCAGCACCTTGCAGGTGAATTCATTACTGGCATCACAGGGTTGGCGAATAAAAGCCACATCAATATGTTCGTTATGCAAATCATTCATTAACACCGGCATGGTTTCTTCACTGGGCGACAAGATCACCTCTGGATATTTATCCCGATAAGCATGGAGCAGTTGTAAGACGATGGGCTGAAATGCGGTCGAGCTGGCAAAACCTACCCGCAGTTTGCCCGTTTCCCCCCGCGCAATACTTTTAGCCCGTTTTATCGCCTCATCCGTCAACGTCAATATATGACAAGCATCCTCATAGAACACCTTCCCCGCATTGGTCAATTCGACCCCTCGTGTCAAGCGGCGCAGTAGCGGTGTGCCTATTTCCTGCTCCAATTTTTGAATCTGTTGGCTCAATGGCGGTTGTGAAATACCCAGTGTTTCGGCTGCTCGGGTGAAGTGCCGGGCCGAAGCCACTGCCACAAAATAACGTAGATAACGTAATTCCATATATTTTTGATATCGAAAAAGTGGGATTCCTATATTGGTACTTATGCTCTTTCGGCGTCAACCTTATATATAAATATAATTTATGTTACATAAGGGCGAGGAAGAATATGACTGAATCAATAGCATCACATTGCTCATGTGCTCAAGAGGTGGCAGAAAGCGTTATTGCCTATCAGAGCCAGCATCCTGAGTGCATTATTTACCAGACATCACTGATGAGTGCGTTGATTGGCGGGGTTTACGAAGGCCAGGTTACGATGGCTGAGTTATTGAAACACGGCGATTTTGGATTAGGAACATTTAACAATCTTGATGGCGAACTCGTCGCATTAAACAGTAAAATTTATCAATTGCGATCCGATGGTAGCGCCCGCTCCGCCCAACCACAGCAGAAAACCCCCTTTGCCGTGATGACCTTTTTTCAACCGACTGAAAAACGCCAATTCGAACACAAAATGAGCCGAGAGCAGCTTCACAAGGTGATTAACGATGTTGCTGCAACAGATAATCTGTTTTGCGCACTGCGCATTGAAGGCAAGTTCAGTCATGTTGAAACCCGCACCGTGCCGCGCCAGCAGCGCCCCTATAAACCCATGCTTGAAGCTATCGCCGAGCAACCCATCTTTGAGTTTGAGCATCAAAATGGCGTGATCATTGGTTTTCGCAGCCCAAACTATACCCAAGGCATTAATGTTGCCGGTTATCACGAACATTTTATTACCAATGACCGCAGCGGCGGTGGTCACGTACTGGATTACCAACTGGAAAACGGCATTCTGACCTTTGGCACTGTCGCCAAATTGGTTATCGAGCTGCCGCAGGAACCTGATTTTCTTACAGCAAACCTTTCCCCACAAAATCTCAACAGTGCGATTTGTGCCGTAGAGAGTTAATCCGCAGCACAGCAAGAATAGATAAAGGACAACATATCATGATAAATGAACCCAATATTCTGACCTGGAAATGTGGCGCAGATCTGGTGGTTAATCACTTAGAACAGCAAGGTGTGAAGCAGGTATTTGGCATTCCGGGCGCTAAAATTGATCGGGTATTTGATTCACTGGAAGATTCCAGCATCAACACCGTTGTGGTGCGCCACGAAGCGAATGCCGCCTTTATGGCCGCAGCCGTTGGCCGACTGACCGGTAAAGCCGGTGTCGCGCTGGTCACCTCCGGGCCGGGCTGCGCCAATCTGGTTACCGGCCTTGCTACCGCGACCTCCGAAGGGGATCCGGTTGTCGCCTTGGGGGGTGCAGTAAAACGCTCCGATAGCCTGAAAATAACGCATCAAAGTATGGATACCGTGAGCATCTTCCGCCCGATAACCAAATTTAGCGCAGAAGTGACGGCTTCTGCGGCACTTGGCGAAGTGCTGGGGAATGCCTTCAGAAGTGCTGAGTTTGGCAGACAGGGCGCCGCCTTTGTCAGCTTGCCACAAGATATTCTCAATAAACCCATCACCGGGCAGGCGCTAATTCATCAAGTTTGTCCACAAAGCGGTAGCGCACCACTCAATGAAATTATTGCTGTCGCTAAATTAGTTAATCAGGCGAAAAATCCTATCTTGTTACTGGGGTTAATGGCGAGTCAACCGGCCAACGCACAAGCGATTCGGCGCTTACTTCATCACAGCAAAATACCGGTCACTAGCACCTATCAGGCCGCCGGTGTCGTTGACCAGGCACATTTCGACCATTTTGCTGGCCGGGTAGGGTTATTTAATAATCAGGCGGGCGATAAGCTACTGCAACAAGCTGATTTGATTATCACTATCGGTTATAGCCCGGTGGAGTATGACCCCACACTATGGAACAACGGCCAGGCAACACTGATACATATCGATATTTTACCCGCCGAGATAGACGCAGCTTATCAGCCGGAAAAAGAGCTATTAGGTGATATCGCCGCCACATTGGAGGCCCTCAATCAGCAGATACATGGCCCGGTAGTCTTAACCTCCCAAACACAGGCAATACTGGAAGATCGCTGTCGTCAACGGCGCGACCTGGCCAATCGTGCGGATAAAATGAGTGGTTTCGCCATCCATCCCCTGCGGCTGGTGCGAGCAATGCAGGATATAGTCAACAGTGATGTGACGCTTTGTGTCGATATGGGGAGCTTCCATATTTGGATTGCCCGCTATCTCTACAGCTTTCGTAGCCGGCAAATTTTAATGTCAAATGGTCAGCAGACCATGGGCGTCGCCCTGCCGTGGGCCATTGCGGCTGCACTGGTCAATCCGCAGCAAAAAGTGGTTTCTGTCTCTGGGGATGGGGGTTTTATGCAATCCAGCATGGAGTTGGAAACTGCGGTGCGGCTTAAAAGTAACCTGCTGCATATCATCTGGGTGGATAACGGTTATAACATGGTGGAAATTCAGGAGCAGAAGAAATACCGGCGCTCATCTGGTGTCAGTTTTGGCCCGATAGATTTTAAAATGTACGCGGAATCCTTTGGCGCAAAAGGCTTTGCTGTTGAATCTGCTGCTGAATTAACGATTAAATTACATCAGGCTATGGATACTCAAGGCCCGACCGTCATCGCCATTCCGGTAGATTATTCGGATAACTACCGCTTGATGGAAGAACTGAATATCAGCCAGTTGTTGTAATTGTGGCAGTCTTTATTAATGCGTTACCCCCAGCAAAAGTGCAGTAATAAAAAAGCCCTGACTATAAGATCAGGGCTTTTCATCATGATTAGATATTAAATTACAGCAAAATCCGCAGCATACGGCGCAGTGGCTCCGCAGCCCCCCACAGTAGCTGGTCCCCAACGGTGAAGGCGGAAAGATATTCTGGCCCCATATTCAGTTTACGCAGACGGCCCACTGGCGTATTCAACGTACCGGTCACCGCCGCAGGGGTGAGTTCGCGCATGCTCAACTCGCGATCATTCGGGATAACACGAACCCAGTCATTGTGAGTTGCCAGTAATTGCTCGATTTCTGGTAGTGGCACATCTTTTTTCAGCTTCAGTGTAAAGGCCTGGCTGTGGCAACGCAGCGCGCCGATACGAACACACAGGCCATCAACCGGGATAACACTGCCGGTATTCAAAATTTTGTTGGTTTCGGCCTGCCCTTTCCACTCTTCACGGCTCTGACCGTTATCCAGCGCTTTGTCGATCCATGGAATCAAACTGCCCGCCAATGGCACGCCAAAGTTATCGGTCGGCAATTTGCCGCTGCGAGTGGCCGCAGTCACTTTACGTTCGATATCCAAAATAGCTGAGGCCGGATCTTGCAGCTCTTTTGCCACATCAGCGTGCAACATGCCCATTTGGGTCAGCAATTCGCGCATATGACGTGCACCGCCACCAGAGGCTGCCTGATAAGTCGCAACAGATGCCCACTCAACCAAATCATTAGCAAACAAACCGCCCAATGACATCAGCATCAGGCTGACGGTACAGTTGCCACCGGCAAAGGTCTTGATGCCCTTATCCAGCCCTTGTTGAATGACTCCGTGGTTCACCGGGTCCAGAATGATAATCGCATCATCGCGCATACGTAGAGATGAAGCCGCGTCAATCCAATAACCTTGCCAGCCAGTTTCTCGCAGCTTTGGATAAATTTCGTTGGTATAATCTCCCCCCTGACAAGTAATGATAATATCCAATGCACTCAGCGCATCAATATCATAAGCGTCTTGCAACGTACCTTGCTGACCCGTGAAAGACGGAGCGGCCTGGCCGTGTTGAGAGGTAGAGAAAAAGACCGGGCGGATCCCGTCAAAGTCGCGTTCTTCAATCATGCGTTGCATGAGTACTGAGCCGACCATACCGCGCCAGCCGATAAAACCAACGTTTTTCATGTTTACTGTCCTGCCTTGGAAGGTGACACCGATTAATGGATGTCTGTCTCGCATCGCTGCTGATGCATACGGCAAACTGACGAGGACAGACCTGATACCACCTTACAAAATATGGACAAAGTGGCAAGTTAAATTATTCGATACCAGAATGATTCAAAGCAATCTTCCTAATATGTGACTTTGACTGGCGGGAAACGCCAGTCGTTTTGATTTTTTTGAGGTAATAATGACAGAGATGATTGCGGCAACGGTGTTGCTGTTTTTGATTATGGATCCGCTGGGTAATTTGCCGATTTTTATGTCGGTGCTTAAACATCTGGAACCTAAACGGCGGCGAGTGGTGTTGATCCGTGAATTGCTGATCGCACTCATATTGATGCTAATTTTCCTGTTCGCCGGCGAGAAGATTTTGGCGTTCTTGAATTTGCGTACGGAAACAGTATCAATATCCGGCGGTATTATTTTGTTTTTAATCGCTATTAAGATGATTTTCCCCTCTCCCGAGAGCAGTGTTACCGGGCTATCGGCCGGGGAAGAGCCTTTCTTGGTTCCGCTCGCCATCCCATTAGTGGCAGGCCCGTCTATTCTGGCGACCCTGATGCTGCTATCCCATCAATATCCTAATCAGCTTAGCCATTTGGTGCTGGCGTTGATGATCGCCTGGGGCTTGTCGGCGGCTATTTTGTTGATGTCGAATCTGTTTCTGCGCTTGTTGGGCAGCAAAGGTGTTAGCGCATTGGAGCGCCTGATGGGATTAATTTTGGTGATGTTATCAACGCAGATGTTTTTGGATGGCGTGCGCGCGTATCTGACAAAGTGAATTTACGCGCCGGTTAACAGCAAAGTTATCGATAGCTCGGTGAGTGAAGGGTTTACCGCACCCAAGGGGCGATGTCCCTTCATTCAACTTTGCTAACAGTTTCCATCACGCGATGATTAGTTCTGTTTTTCCAGCGCCAACACACAGCGCTGCACAACTTCATCAATATCTGCATCAATATCCACACAGATAACATCCGGCTCTGCTGACCCCGGTTCTTCCAATGCTTCAAACTGACTTTTTAGTAAATCGGTAGGCATAAAATGACCGGATCGAGCTTTTAGCCGCTCCATAATCACATCAAAACTGCCTTTCAGGTATAAAAACACCATTTCCGGATTACCTTCTCGCAGCCGATCGCGATAGCGCCGTTTCAGGGCCGAACAGACAATAATACCGGTTTCATTCTTATGGTGCAGGCTATAAGCCGCATCGCTCAGGCGCTCCAACCACGGCATACGATCCTCATCATTAAGAGGATGCCCACTGCCCATTTTCTGAATATTGGCACGGGGATGCAGGTCATCACCGTCAATAAATTTGGCGTGAATCCGGCGGGCCACCGCTTCTCCCACGGTAGTTTTACCGCTACCCGATACACCCATCACGATAATGCTACGTCCTGCCATAATGTTGATCTCTATCTCAGAATAGGAATTTTACCGCTCGCTATGGTTTCGTATTTTATCATGTTACCGGTATCATGATACCGGTAACAAATGGAGATGTGACTTTTATCACACCTGATAGAACATCGTCATTGGACTCAATCGCACAATCACACTGGCTCCAACTGACTGTAACCATAATAAAAAGCGATACATATACTCTAAAATAAATGGAGAAATACTATGCCATTAGTCATTGTCGCGGTTGGCGTTGCCATGCTGCTGTTACTGATGATCCGTTTCAAACTCAACGGATTTATCTCGCTGATACTGGTCGCGCTGGCGGTAGGTGTCATGCAAGGGATGCCGGTCGATAAGGTCGTCGGTTCAATCAAAGCAGGGGTCGGTGGCACACTGGGCAGCCTGGCGCTGATTATGGGCTTCGGTGCCATGCTCGGTAAATTACTGGCGGACTGCGGCGGCGCTCAACGAATCGCCACTACTCTGATTGATAAATTTGGTAAAAAACACATTCAGTGGGCGGTGGTACTCACCGGTTTTACTGTCGGTTTCGCCCTATTCTATGAAGTCGGCTTTGTGTTGTTGCTGCCGCTGGTATTCAGTATCGCCGCTTCAGCCCGCATTCCATTGTTATATGTGGGTGTCCCGATGGCCGCAGCGCTGTCAGTGACTCACGGCTTTTTACCCCCTCACCCCGGCCCAACCGCTATTGCCACCATTTTCCACGCCGATATGGGTAAGACCCTGTTATATGGAACGTTGCTGGCTATCCCAACCGTCATTCTGGCTGGCCCGGTATTCGCTCGCTTCCTGAAAGGTATTGATAAACCGGTGCCAGAAGGGCTGTATAACCCAAAAACGTTTACCGATGAAGAGATGCCAAGTTTTGGCGTCAGTGTCAGCACTGCGCTGGTGCCGGTTATTTTAATGGCATTGCGGGCGGTGGCAGAGATGATCTTGCCCAAAGGGCATCCGGTGCTCTCCTATGCCGAATTCTTCGGTGACCCGGTTATCGCCACATTGATCGCCGTGTTAATCGCAATTTTCACCTTTGGCTTAAACCGTGGTCGCTCCATGGAATCGGTGATGGATACTGTGACCGACTCCATCAAAATCATTGCGATGATGCTATTGGTTATCGGCGGTGGCGGGGCTTTCAAACAGGTTTTAGTCGACAGCGGCGTTGACCATTACATCGCCAGCATGATGAACAGCAGCGGGCTATCACCAATTCTAATGGCATGGTCGATTGCAGCCGTGCTACGCATTGCGCTGGGTTCTGCGACGGTGGCCGCCATTACAGCTGGGGGGATTGTGGCCCCTCTCATTGCCACCACCGGTGCCAGCCCTGAATTGATGGTTATCGCGGTGGGTTCAGGTAGTGTGATTTTCTCTCACGTCAACGACCCGGGTTTCTGGCTATTTAAAGAATACTTCAACCTGACTATCGTCGAGACCTTCAAATCATGGTCAGTGCTGGAAACCATTATATCCGTCTGCGGATTGGTCGGCTGTCTGTTATTAGCAATGGTGATATAGCATTAGTTATATAGCATTAGTATATAACTACCGCGATTTAGATACTGCCGCCGGGGAGGATGGTGAAGCCCACATCAACCATCTTGGGTGTAACCACCTCTCCGCGTAGCCGGGCCAGTAAGCGCTCTGCTCCAATTTGCCCCATTCTTTCGCGCGGAGTCAGTACACTGGCGAGTTTCGGGACCATTGACTGACCAATATCATGCCCGTGGAAACCGGCTATCGCCATATCATGCGGAATAGAAAGCCCCTGGCGCTGACATTCAAATACCGCGCCAATGGCCAGGTCATCATTGGTGCAAAAAATACTGTCAATCTGCGGATAATTCACCTGAGCTTCGCGCAATAGCTCCGCTCCAGCAGAATAAGATGAGGAACGGCTGGTCATCACACTCATCGGCGTCAGGCCGGACTCACGCATCGCCTGCTCATAACCTTGCTGCTTAATCACCGTTCGCTCATCCTGACGCGCACCAAAATACACCACGTAACGGTGGCCTTTAGCGATAATCTGCTGAGTCATCTGTCTTGCGGCTTCAAAGTTATTAAAACCCACGGCTAAATCAATGCAAGGTGATGAACAATCCATCAGTTCAATAACAGGAATGCCCGCAACCTCAATCATTTTCAAAGTACGCGCCGTATGGTGCCGCTCAGAAAGAATCAATCCATCAATATTGTAAGAAAGCAGCGAGGTCAACCGCTGCTCTTCCCGTTCTTTCTGATAACCGTAATGTGCCAACATGGTTTGGTAGCCATGCGCATCTGTCACACTTTCAATACCTCGCAACACCTCGGCAAAAACCTGGTTGGTTAATGATGGCAGTAATACGCCAATAGCGTGGCTGGTAGCGTTGGAAAGGATATCGGGGGCACGATTGGGGATATAGCCAAGTTCGTCTAGCGCCAGTGCAATTTTTTCCCGCAAAACGACGGAAACTTGCTCCGGATTGCGCAAATAACGGCTGATCGTCATTTTAGTGACCCCAACCATATCGGCAACGTCTTGTAGCACTGGCCTTTTTTTCTTCATTATCAATGAACTGAGGCAGAGTAAACGGGGTGCCATTCTAGCAAAGAAAAGGGTATGGCGCGATGCACATACCCTTTTTTACTCAGGATGATCAAACTTAAACTGGCGGTAAATCAAACAGCAAGATTTCACTGTCTTCATCGGCATGAATAGAAAGAGCAGCTTCATCCCAGATAGCGAATGCATCGCTGGTGCCCGCACGGTGACCATTGATAGACACATTACCTCGCACAACTTGTATCCAGATACGGCGCTCTGCCTGAATCTGATAAATTGACTGCTCTTCACGTTTCAATGCCCAGCGCCATAACGTCATGTCCTGGAACACTTTTAGCGAGCCATCGCGGGCATCCGGTGATAACACCAACTGCCGCCCTTGCGGGATATCGAACATTTGCTGTTCGTAACGTGGCTCCAAACCGGTCTTATTCGGGATAATCCAAATCTGGTACAAATGCAGCGGTTGGTCATCGCGGCCATTATATTCTGAATGGCGAATCCCCGTGCCAGCACTCATTATCTGAAATTCACCCGCATGGATTTGCTCTTTGTTACCCATGCTATCCTGGTGCTCAACCGTACCGGACAACACATAAGTCAGAATTTCCATATCTTTATGCGGATGGGTACCAAAACCCTGACCGGCGTCGATAACATCTTCGTTAATTACACGTAGTGCTGAAAAACCCATAAATTCTGGATCGTAATAATCGGCGAATGAGAAGGTATGCCAGCTGTCCAGCCAACCGTGATTAGCATGTCCACGTTCTTCTGCTTTGCGTAAATAAATCATGTTCAGTTCTCCTCAACGTTTTCTTTAGTCTAGATGTCGCGGGAGAATATGAAAGCGCAAAAAACTCACTCCTCTGTTCAAAAAATTCGACTGATTCATAAGTTAAGGGACAAATGATTTGAATTTGAAGCGATTAGCGGAAAAACAGGCAAAAAAAAAGCCAGCACCCGGCTGGCTAAGTAAACACTGGAAGCAATGTGAGCAATGTCGTGCCTTCGTAATGTGAACACCTAAACTTTGATGGTCTCATCTGAAAGCACGACAATGATAATCATTATCACTCTCACTTGTAAAGTGTTTTTTTTAGCCACTCGCAATATTATTGACTCCGGTGAATAAAACGATATTTTAGTAGGTAATTCAAACAGTAAGAGTAAGGGTATGTTTATGGAAAATGTGCAGATACGCCATGTGGAATTCAGCGATTATCCCGCCTTGCAGCAGCTATTTTCACATCCACAGGTTTATCGTGACACGTTACAACTTCCCCTACCTTCGCTTGAGATGTGGGCTAAAAAGATCAAAGAAATACCCACTGGGATGCATAATTTAGTGGCATGTATTGATGAAGAGATCGTTGGTCAACTGACTGTTGAAGCAAATCAGCGTGCACGCCGCCGTCATGTGGCAACTTTTGGTATTGCTGTTGATGTTAACTCTTGCAGGAAAGGTGTCGGCAGTGCATTGATGGCAGCCATGATTGATTTATGTGATAACTGGCTGAATATACAACGTATTGAACTAACTGTTTTTGTCGATAATCTGGCGGCAATTGCCCTTTATCGTAAATTTGGCTTTGAAATTGAAGGTACCAGCCCGCGTTATGCTTTTCGTGACGGCCAATTTATTGATGCTCACCATATGGGACGAATAAATTTACCAAACTAACCATCAGGGGATAAGAGATATAACTTATTCCCTGATGTGATGAATGCAGGCTGGCGACAAAAATAACTAAATACCCGCGGTTTCTTTAATATAACGCCGTGCCTTTACTGCATATTCCAATGGATTCGCAATCGCAGGGTCTTGCTCTGCCTCCACCACCATCCATCCTTGATAGCCTTTTTCATCCAACAATTTAAACACTGGGCGGAAATCAATAACACCATCACCGGGAACAGTGAATGTGCCTTTTTTCACACCATCAAGGAAACTGAGTTTTTTCGCTTTAACTTCCGCGACCACCTCATCACGAACATCTTTTAGATGAACATGATTAATACGCGGTAAGTATTTTTCTAAAATAGCTAACATCGCTTCCTGACTACCTTCGGAATAATAGGCATGCCCAGTATCAAATAGCAGATAAACATCGTCGTTAACCATACTCATATAACGATCAATTTCTTCCGTGGTTTGGATGCCAGTCCCCATATGATGGTGTAAGCATACCTGCATCCCTTTCGTTGCCGCGATCTTGGCTAACTCGTTATAACCCTCTGCAACACGTTGCCATTCAGTGTCAGTAAAGTAAGGTTTCTCTTCAAAGATAGCTTTTGTGGTTCCCTGAATACTTTTACTTTGTTCAGAACAGCCTATAACTTTAGCCCCCATCGCATGGAGGAAATTCATGTGATTAGTAAATTCATCAATAGTTTTAGCGCGTTGACCATCAGCAAAGAAAGTGCTGAACCAGGCATTGCAAATCTGCATACCGCGTAGTTCAAGCATAGGTTTCAATACATTAGGGTCTCGTGGATATTTACTGCCAACTTCACTACCGATAAACCCGGCCAGTGCCATTTCACTGATACATTGTTGGAAGGTATTTTCTTTGCCCAAATCTGGCATATCATCGTTTGTCCAACCAATAGGAGCGATTGCCAACTTCACACGATCTTTATTCATAATAAACCTCTGCGATACATCTAATTTATACAGATGAGTACAATTAAAAATGATTAATTTCCCACCCTTTGATGTAAAAAATAGCGCTATGCGACAAGTTATCGGCTGACGCACAGACAATAGATATTGATATTATTTGTCATAAAAATCGGGTCGTTGCGGCAAGCTTATTGGGACAATCTGACCACTTTCCTGCGCGGCAATACAAGCATCAGCAGTAACCGCCGCCGCGAAGCCGTCCCAGGCAGAAGGCCCAGTGAGCTTTTCAGCTAACACATCGTTGATAAAGGCTTGCAACTCAACATCGTAGGCATCGATAAAACGATCTTTCCAGTCGGTGAGAATCTCATTTGATAGCCGCGCTTCACTACGCAGCAATACTGAAGAAGGTTCCGGTAATTTTGCAATACCGCTATCACCCACTACTTCGCATTGAATATCATAGCCATATTGACAGTTCACAAAGATTTCAACATCAATACGCGTGCCTTTTGCCGTTTCAAATAGCACGACTTGCGGGTCTCTCAGGTGAGCTTTAGCATGTTTAGCTTTACGCGGGAAAACAACCTGAACCGAGACATAATCATCATCAAGCAACCAGCGCAGCACATCAATTTCATGAATTAAAGTGTCAGTGATAGCCATACTTGTGGTGTAGTTATTACCAACTCTGGGGTTGCGATGGGCGCAATGCAGCATTAATGGGTCACCAATTTTCCCGCTGGTAATCACATCTTTCAGTGCGCGATAACCTTGGTCGTAAGGTCGCATAAACCCAACTTGAACCAAGCGCTTACCTTGTGCCGCTTCAGCCTCTACAATGCGTTTACACCCTTCAGCAGTTACAGCCAAAGGCTTTTCGCAGAATACATATTTGCCCGCAGCAACTGCTGCCAATACAAACTCTTCGTGGCTTGGCCCCCACGACGTGACCAGCACCGCCTCGACTTCTTTGGCATTAATAACTTCATAACCATCAGCATAAACATTCGCTTCAATACCCAGGTCACGAATAACTTTAGTGGCACTTTCGCGATTAATATCGGTCACGGCAACGATACGGCTACCCTGCAACACCTTGCTACACCGGCGAATGTGATCCTGACCAATAGCACCGGTTCCGATCACACCAATATTTAATGACATATTATTTCCCTCATGAAGTTTGGTTTGCAGGTGATCCCTGCTCATTTTATGACTTCACATCCAGATCATTTAATTAGCATTAATAATCACGGGCTTTGGCGATATTCTTTTCCAGCTCCCGTACCACTGCGTCCGTTTTTTCACTATCAGAAACCTGAGCAACCCCGACCCGCCACCAACTCAGGTATTTATGAACCATGGTTTTTGGCAGAACTTTTATGTCTATTAAGGTGGAAACTGTCTGCAAGCGAGCATCGGTCAATGCATCAAGTAGTTGCTGTTCTGTAGCAACGCGATATGTCTTACAGCCATAAGCAGCAGCCAACATGGCGAAATCTACCGGAACAAAATCGCCGTCTAATTGGCCCGTTTCTTGATTACGGAAACGGAATTCAGTGGCATAGCTGTCCATGCCATGTTCCATCTGGAGATTATTGATGCAGCCATTTGTCATGTTATCGAACAATATGACGTTGATTTTGCAGCGTTCTTGAATGGAAGTAACCAGCTCAGAATGCAGCATCATGAAGGCACCATCACCCACCAGCGAGTAGACCTCGCGGTTAGGTTCGGCCAACTTCACACCCAATGCAGCGTTGACTTCATAGCCCATGCACGAGTAACCATATTCGACGTGATAGCCATTATTGCCTTTTGTGCGCCATACCCGCTGTAAATCACCGGGTAAGCTGCCAGCAGCCGCAACAATGACAGCATCTTGAGGTAATTGATTATTCAGAACACCCAGCACCTGGCTTTGTGTCAGGAAAGAACCGGTTTTATTAATAAACTCACCAAAGACCTGCTCACGGTCTAAATGGTCATTAATTTCAGGGGTGAAATCCTCGGCATGGTATTCCACCTGATAGACCCGTTTTGTCTCGGCTAATTGTTCAGCACGCATTCGGGCAATTTCCCCGCCCCAACCCGCCTGATAACCACTATTGCCAAGTTGTTGATGCAATGCAGACAATGCCTCACGCGCATCCGCCAGCAATTGCAAACCATCCAATTTACCAGCATCAAAAGCACTGACATTAATATTGAGGAATGAAACATCCGGGTTCTGAAATAACCATTTCGATGATGTCGTAAAGTCGGTATAGCGGGTGCCAACACCAATCACCAAATCAGCCTGCTTCGCCAAGGTGTTCGCCGCCAGGCAACCTGTTTCACCAATACCGCCGAGATTGAGCTCATGTTCGGAGCTAATTGTGCCTTTGCCCGCCTGTGTCTCGACCCATGGTAAACCGAAACATTCAGCAAATCGTTGCAATGCCTGACCGGCCTGTGAGTATTTTACGCCGCCGCCACAGACCAAAATCGGTTTACGTTTTGAGGTCAATAAAGCGATAGCATCAGCCAGCATTGCTGCGCTGGCAGGCCGCCGGTCAAGGCGATGAACACGTTTTTGGAAGAAGTAATCAGGATAATCATAGGCTTCAGCCTGTACATCTTGCGGCAAACATAGCGTTACAGCACCAGTCTCTGCCGGGTCAGTCAGTACCCGCATGGCATTAATACACGCGCTCATCAGTTGCTCTGGCCGCGTAATGCGATCCCAGTATTTACTGACAGGTTTGAAGGCATCATTAGTGCTGATACTCAGATCATGAGATTGTTCAATTTGCTGGAGCACGGGATCGGGTTGGCGTGAGGCAAATACATCACCAGGAAGCAATAGTAAGGGGATACGGTTAGCTGTTGCAGTTGCGGCGGCGGTCACCATGTTGGCACTGCCCGGCCCAACAGATGAAGTACAAGCATAGATTTGCTGACGCAACTTTTGTTTGGCGAAACCGGTCGCTGCATGAGCCATTCCTTGCTCATTTCGCCCTTGATGAACCACTAGCTCGCCACAGTCTTGTTCCAGTGCCTGCCCGACGCCCAGTACGTTACCATGACCAAAAATAGCAAAAATCCCTTTGATAAATTTGATTTCCTGACCATCAACTTGCAGGTATTGATTGTCCAAAAACCGGACTAATGCCTGTGCAGTGGTTAGCCGAATCTTATTCATTTATTCATCCTTTGCTCTGTTTGCGCGATACAACAGTGAGGTGAAACATAGCAGGGATTATAAACAAATATTTTTTTCATAAAATCACATTACAGAAGAAACATTTCATTTTGCGATGAAGATCAAATAATCAGGTAAACACTGAAACCATCACACCCGCATTAACTCATGTGAAATAGTGGCATTACAAACCAGCAGTAAATGAATCTAATAAATTGATATTATTAACTTAATATCACTCATCAATACTTCCTATTTCCTACTCATAAAACCATCAATAACTGGCACAATCCTTTAGTGTAAGCCCCATTCTCGTGCGTGATATAAGGCTTTTAGTCAGGTCACATAATTGGGGTATAAATTTCATTTAATCTTGAAATTGAAATATTTATTCCTCATACTGATTTCAGAAACATTACTACGGGTTTATTTCATCGGTCATTGTCGAGGTTTTAAAAGAAGGAAATGGGGATGGGTACACAACACAAAGTGCTGGATGTCATATGTATCGGCCGAATTGCCGTCGATTTTTATGGGCAACAGATTGGTTCCCGGCTGGAAGATACCAGTACATTTGCCAAATATTTGGGCGGTTCATCAGGTAATGTCGCCTACGGCACAGCAATTCAAGGCTTGAAGTCAGGTATGTTGGCACGTGTTGGTGATGAACATATGGGCCGCTTCCTGCGCGAGGAATTACAACGTGTTGGGGCTGATACCCGTTTTCTTATTACTGACAAGCAGCGCCTAACTGCTCTGGTTATTCTCGGTATTAAAGATCAAGAAACTTTCCCTCTGATTTTTTACCGTGAAAACTGCGCTGATATGGCCCTGACGCCAGATGATATCGATGAGTCTTATATTGCATCATCACGAGCATTGGCTATCACTGGCACACATCTTTCACACCCAAATACACGCGCTGCTGTATTGAAGGCGCTGGAATATGCGCATAAGCATGGGCTACGAACGGCTCTGGATATTGATTATCGCCCAGTATTATGGGGCCTGACCTCACTTGGCGACGGTGAAACACGTTTCATTGAATCAGAAAAAGTGACTCAGCAACTGCAAGAAGTTCTACATCATTTCAATTTAATTGTCGGTACTGAAGAAGAGTTCCATATCGCGGGGGGCAGTACAGATACCCTGGTCGCGCTGCAAAATGTGCGTAAAGCCACTCAGGCAACACTGGTCTGCAAGCGCGGGGCACAAGGTTGTTCAGTATTCGAGGGGGCGATTCCCTCCAATTGGGAACAAGTCAAACTCCATTCTGGTGTTCGCGTTGAAGTTCTCAATGTATTGGGGGCCGGTGATGCCTTTATGTCTGGTTTACTACGCGGCTATCTTAATGATGAGAGTTGGGAACAGGCTTGCCGTTACGCCAACGCCTGCGGTGCACTGGTTGTTTCGCGTCACGGCTGCGCACCTGCCATGCCAACCAAAATTGAATTAGACGATTACCTCAGTCGCGAGCACTCAGTTCCGCGCCCAGATCGTGATGCTCACCTTAACCATTTGCATCGGGTAACCACCCGTAAACAGCAGTGGCCGGAGCTTTGCGTGTTTGCGTTTGATCACCGCAAACAATTGGCTGATATGGCGCGAGAAGCGGGTGTGAGCGAAGGGCGCATCCCCAAACTCAAAACATTATTACTACAGGCCGCACAACAGGCAGCTCAAGAGTCCGGGCTGGAGCATAAGAGTGGCATTCTGGCAGATACTACTTACGGCCAGGAAGCGCTCAACACCATTACCGGCCAAGGGTGGTGGATAGGCCGCCCCATTGAGCTACCCAGCTCAAGGCCACTACGTCTTGAACATGGCAATATTGGCTCCCAACTCATTGATTGGCCGCTGGAACATGTCGTGAAGTGCCTGGTGTTTTATCATCCCAAAGACAGTGCGGAACTGCGCCAACAGCAGGATGAGCTGATTTTGGATGTTTACCGTGGATGCTGTAAGTCGGGGCATGAATTACTGTTGGAAGTGATTTTACCCGAAGACAATAAAGACAAAGATGAACGTTATTATATTGAAACCATGGCACATTTCTATGCGCTAGGGATTCAACCAGATTGGTGGAAACTGCCGCCGCTAAGCGCTGAGAACTGGCAGAAAGTAGGTGAATTGATTGAAACTCAAGACCCCTATTGCCGAGGTGTATTGATTCTTGGGTTGGATTCCCCAGAAGCTATATTAAAAGCGGGCTTTGCCGCCGCGGCAAAAGCACCATGGGTTAAAGGTTTTGCTGTCGGCCGCACTATCTTCGGCCAGGCATCACGCCATTGGTTGCAAGGCGAGTTAAATGACGCCGAGTTGATCGCGCAAGTGAAACAAAATTATCAAACGCTAATAGGCTATTGGCGAGATTATCGTCCAGTCATCTGAATTTAAAACAGCTTTAGTGGCGCTGGCGTGGGAACACGTCGGTGCCATTGTGCTGCCATCTGCATGGTTTATTCTTTATTAGCCTGAAAAAATCCTGATTTCTGTCAAACTTAATAAAGTAATATCTTTTGCTTATAGCCGTTTCCTTTATCATAGTTTAGTGAATGGTTTTAATTCGCAATGAAATAAAAGCAAAAGCGAATATCAAGAAATGAAATTTTCCAACCGTCTGTTAGAATACCTGACAGATAACCCCTGAATTTTCCTCTGCCGTGGGCTGAATGGATGAATAACCCGACTCAACTATCATTGCTACAAGACCAGATTCGTCATCGTTATGAAACGTTAAGCAAACGCTTAAAACAAGTTGCCCGTTATATCCTGGATAACAGTAACAGCATTGCATTTGATACAGTTGCTTCCATTGCGGCCCAAGCCAGTGTGCCACCATCAACCTTAATTCGGTTTGCAAATGCCTTTGGTTTCAGTGGGTTTAACGAAATGAAACAGGTATTCCGTCAACATCTGATGGAAGAAACCGTTAACTATACCGAGCGCGCACGGTTATTCCGTCAAACCTCAACTGATGGCAATACTGCACCAGAAAAACCGGCTGAAATACTGAATGTATTTACGATGGTCAATGCGCAAGCTCTACAGCAACTGGCGGTGCAAACCAGCGCCGAACAATTAGATAGAGCCGTCGAATTGTTAAACAATGCTGAAAATATCTATGTGATTGGCTTACGTCGTTCTTTTAGCGTGGCTTCTTACCTAACCTATGCATTACGCCATTTGGAGCGACGGGCTTTTCTGATTGACGGGCTTGGCGGAATGTTCGCTGAACAACTGAGCATGGTAAAACCTAAAGACGTAGTGATTGCTATCAGCTACTCACCCTATGCACAAGAAGCTTTGGAACTGGTTGAATTAGGTGCAAAAAGTGGTGCGCAGCAAATTGCGATTACTGATAGTCAAGTCAGCCCATTAGCGGCTTTCAGCGATGTCTGTTTTGTGGTGCGGGAAGCGCAGGTTGACGGGTTCCGTTCACAGGTTGCCTCTATGTGTCTGGCACAAACCTTAGCCGTTTCATTGGCACTCAACAACGCAAAATCGTAAATCCTCAGGCTTGACCCTCTGGCGCTTTCAAGCCAGATATAATCTTTCAGGATCAATAAAATGGGTAGAATTTCGTCTACCCATTCAATTCATACTTTAAAAAGCGGCTTAGTTTTTTTCTACCGGATAGTGATCGCTATTGATCCATGCATGATCTTTTTCCCAGGTAAATTTCCATAGCCGTACTGGCCCCGCCATCACATTCAAATAATAGTTGTCATAGCCCGCTAATGTCGCCACGGGATGATAGCCCTTCGGCACTTTCACGACATCTCGGTTATAGACCGGCATACATTCATCCAGTGAACGGTCGTCGGTATAAACCCGCTGCATGCAAAAACCTTGCTCTGGATTTAGCCGGTGATAGTAAGTTTCTTCCAAATAGGTTTCATCTGCCGAATTTTCCTGATCATGTTTATGACTTGGGTATGAACTGGTATTCCCCTCATCGGTATAAACCTCAACCACCAGCAAACTGTCTGCGGGTTTATCGTCAGGCAAGATGTTATGTACTAACCGCTGGTTACGCCCCTTGCCTCGCCGCTCCACTCCCACATCTGCTGGCGTAATCAGACGAGATGGTAAATGGCCATTACCGGGCGCACGGCAGACCGCCAATTCCAAATCGGTCTCCGCCACGACTTTCACACTATCATGGTGTGGAACATAAACAGAATAAGGCGGTGTTCGTTCGAACGGGCTCATGCGTTTGCCAATATGTGGATATTCAGCGCGTTGTGTTGATACCGAAGCAATACCAGCAACTAATACCAGACAGAGTTCATTTTCAGCACTATCCAGCATCAATACCTTTCCTGCCGTAAGGCGATAGACATCAAATCCAACAAAACGCCAACCGGCGTTCTCCGGCGAAATATGTTGAATACGCCCATTAGCATCCGGCGGCTGACATTTGGCAAGCAGTGACGACATGATGACTCTCCTGTTAACAGCATGAAATTATTCTAACGAACACCCTCAGATAGCATTAACCCAGCGTTGGCATACTGTATTCTGAAACTGTTTGCTGACCTGTTGGCCAACGGGCTGTGGTTGTTTTCATACGGGTGTAGAAACGCACTCCGTCAGTGCCATGAACATTTAATGCACCGAATACGGAACGCTTCCAACCACCAAAACTGTGAAACGCCATTGGTACTGGCACGGGCACATTGACACCAACCATCCCAGCCTGAACTTCATGTACAAACTGCCGTGCATAGTGGCCGCTACTGGTGAAAATTGCGCTCCCATTGCCGAACTCATGACTATTAACCGTATTAATTGCGGTTTGATAATCAGGTACTCTGACAATCCCTAACACTGGGCCAAAGATTTCTTCCTGGTAGATCTTCATATCAGGGGTGACATGATCAAACAGGGTGCCACCTACATAGTATCCTTGCTCATAACCAGCAACTTTATAATGACGGCCATCTGTGACTAATGTCGCACCTTCTTTAACACCTTGATCAATATAGCCAAGTACCTTTTTCTGATGAGCCGCTGAAATTAGCGGCCCCATTTCGTTTTCTTCTCCACCTTGCTGTATACCTGGCCCGACACGCAGACGGGCAATGAGTGGTTTTAACTTTTCAATTAATTTATCCGCAGTACTGTCACCCACCACGACCGCAATCGGCAGTGCCATACAACGCTCGCCTGCTGATCCAAAAGCACCGCCCATTAATGCATTTACGGTCGCATCCAAATCAGCATCTGGCATGATGATCGCCTGATTTTTCGCGGCACCAAAGGCTTGTACACGTTTACCGTGCGCACTGGCCGTGGTGTAAATATGCTCGGCCACAGTAGAAGAACCGACAAAACTTACGGCTTGAATTCGTGGATCTGTGCAGAGCTGTGCAGCACTTTCATTTGAACAGTGAATAACATTGAATACGCCATCAGGTAAGCCCGCTTCCGTCAGCAACTCGGCGAGACGAACCGACGCAGAAGGGTCTAGTGCCGGCGGTTTCAGAATAAAGGTATTGCCACACGTCAATGCAATGGGGAACATCCACATAGGTACCATCGCAGGAAAGTTAAAAGGCGTTATCCCGGCCACAACGCCCAAAGGCTGCATCATTGAGAAACTATCAACCCCAGTTCCTACGTCTGCGGAATATTCGCCTTTCAATAAGTGCGGGATACCACAGGCGAACTCGACCACTTCCAGACCGCGCGTAATTTCGCCCAAAGCATCCGAATAGACCTTGCCGTGTTCACGAACAATCAACTCGGCCAGTTCATCACGGTGTTGTTCAATCAAAGTTTTAAAGTTGAACATAATGCGAGCGCGGCGCAGAGGGGTGGTTCGTGACCAATCGCCAAAAGCCTGATGAGCTACGCCAATTGCCTGATGAACTTCTTCGGCTGTACTTTGCGTGACCTGGCTTTCAACCTTACCGGTGGCTGGATTATGGATATCGGCAGTTTGATTGCTGGAGCTCAGGGAGTTCTTCCCGCCGATAAAGTTACTCACAATTTTCATGTCTCACCCTCTTCTCAATAGCTGCTATCGCAGGGTTCGCTCAAAGTGACTTAAACCAGACAACTCATAACGAACCATACGCTCAATCAATAAGGGCTATCTTGTTGTGGGACCAAAATAGCCAACAAGGCGACCAGCCGCCAGGCAGGCGAAAAACCAGCCGATATGCAGACTCTATGCTATTGAAAAAAAAGTTTCAAATAACTTTGTTTAGAAATTTTGTTTTGTGCGGTGTATCGCAAGTTCCTGCAAGGACAAAAGGTCAGAACCAAAAAAACCAGATAGCCCACGCAATGCGCTTATTAAGCTAAAATCGCTTATTAACCTGCCACGGATAAGCTGTTAGTGTTAAAAAAAATCAACCAGACTAATGAGAGTTAAATGAATTTAATCCACCTGGTATTTGAGTTTATCCGAAACATCACCGTTTCGTTATTTCACATAAATGAAATAAATATTTCTTTAATGAATGCTACCCCGAAGCGATTTCTCATGTATCTCTATCACAACAGTCACCAATACCATGACTGGCACATCTCTCATTTGGCTCGACGACCTCCCCAGCGCACCGCCAGGCTAGCGGCCCCTGCCAGAGTGATTAAGGCGACTACACCAACCCATCCCATTTTTTCCAGTATCAAGCTACCCACGGAGGAACCAACGGCCATCCCGACAAACACGCAGGTAAATAACAATGCATTAAGCCGACTGCGGGCTGCGGGTTCCAAACTATAAATAATGGTTTGATGAGCGACCAATGTGGCCTGCACACCAAAATCAAAACCAACGGCGCTGACCACAATAAGTGCTATCTGGAGGTGAAATGGTAACAGTGGCAAAAGGAACAAAGCAGCAAATGACAATGTAGCCAGGCTTGCGCCAATCAACGTAACCACTTGCGGCCCCCGGCGGTCTGCCAATGAACCGGCTAATGGTGCAGCCAATGCACCTGCGGCACCGGCAAGGCCAAACGCCCCTGCTACAGCACTGCCAAGGTGATAGGTATCCTGCAACATTACGGCCAGTGTTGACCAGAAAGCACTAAACCCTACAGAAAGTAGCCCTTGCGATAATGCCGCCCGACGTAACTCTTTAAACTGTAGCCATAAATGACTCATTGAGACGAGTAACGCCGGATAACTCAATACCGAGCTTGCCGGTACTCGCGGTAAACTGCGCCATATCACCAACGTAATCAGAATGACCGATAGTGCGGCCCCCATATAAAGTGACCGCCAACCAAAGTACTCTGCAACAAAGCCACTCAGCACCCGTGACAGTAAAATCCCCAGTAGCAAGCCTGTCATAACAGTACCGACCGTTTTTCCCCGCTGTGCTGCCGAGACTAATGTCGCTGATGCCGGAACAATATCCTGCGCCATTGTTGCGGCAATCCCGATAATAAAACTGGTCACCAACAACGCACTGATATCAGGGACAAAACTACTGAACAACAAAGCGGCGGTCAGCAGGATACCTTTCAATAAAATGATCATCCGGCGATCATGGCGATCCCCTAACGGGGCAAGTAACAGTAAGCCCAAGGCATAACCGATCTGTGTCAGTGTAGGTACTAAGCCGACCGTTCCTACGCTGGCGTGTAAATCAGATCCCATAATACCCAGTAACGGCTGGCTATAATAAATTGATGCGACGCTAAGGCCTGCGCCAGTTGCCAACATCAGAACTTTGCGGCCGGAAAGGGGTTTCTCAGCACTTTCAGTGTGAGTTGATGCGGTTTGAATGACTGACATGATGGCTACCTGTAAGGATATTGAGGCTGCATTTTTACGTGTGCAGACCTATCTTGGTAGTCGCCTGGAGGGTAAAACTGTTATACGCTTAACGTATGACAGAACCTAATTTAGCTGGCATTGACCGTATAGAGTTGATGCAAACATTTATTCGTATCGTCGAGACGGGCAGTTTGTCTGCGGCCGCAGCACGTCTGGGCACTAGCCAGCCGACTATCAGTCGCCGCTTGCAGACATTAGAGCGGTTGCTTGGCCTAAAGTTATTGCAGCGAACCACGCATATTATGAAGCTGACAGATGATGGCGAACGTTGCTATTCCCATGCCAAGCAGCTTGTTGAGAGCTGGAATACCATGGAAAATGACCTACGTGGTGCGACTGATGAACCCAGAGGACTACTGCGTGTTCTGGTGCCACATGCTTTCGGGCAAGAACAATTAATCAAACCACTCAAAGACTTCCTGCGCCAATACCCGAAAATGTCCGTTGAATGGATGCTAAATGATCGCCGCCCCGACTTTATTGCCGAAGGCATTGATTGCGCTATTCAAGTTGGCTCTGTCACTGATCCATCTGTTGTCGCTATCCTACTGGCTGAAGTGCCACGCATCGTGGTGGCCGCACCTGAATTGTTGGGCAATAAGCCGCTACCCACACACCCCGAGCAATTGCAGGATTTTCACTGGCTGGCATTAAATACGTTTTACCGTAATGAAGTTGTTCTGAGCCATAAAACAAATAGCGAAATACATCGTTTTTCTATACAACCGCAATTAAGTACCGACAGTCTATATGCATTACGAAATGCCGCGCTGATAGGATTAGGCGTAGGGATCGCGTCAACATGGGTAGTAAATAATGACATCGAACAAGGGCGGTTAGCTCATTTGACACCCGACTGGCATGGATTACCTCTGCCGATATATTTGGTTTACCCTCACGCCAGCTATTACCCAGCCAGATTAAGAGCATTTCTTGATATTATGCGCCAGGCTATGCCACACCTGTCTGGAACGCAGCTCCCCACCAAGAAACGCAAAGATAAATAGCAGCAAGGCTAGTTTTTATTAATTCCTACATTATAAAAAACATATTGTTTTATCTATGGAACATATTACAAAAAAGAAACATATTTTCGCGTGACAATAATATAATGTTTTGTAATCTTTAGGGATACCTTAATAGCTAGAGTATCCTACAATGATAAAATTAATAATTACCGATCTGGATGGCACTTTTCTTGATGATAAAGGAGATTATGATCGAGAACTGTTTCAGAATGTCAAAAAAATCATGGTACAGAAAGGTGTCCATTTTGCGGTATGTACCGGTAAACAATGCGAGCGCGTAGAAGAACTGTTCAAGGACGATGCTGAACAGTTCTGGATTCTGGGTGATAGTGCCACCAGAATAAAATATAAAGGCGAATATATTTATCAGTCTCTGATTAAAAATAAACTTGGGCTAGATATCATAGCTAAATTAGAAGCCATCAATAAAGAACCCGTTATTATTGCTTGTACATCAGAGGGCGCTTTTATTAAAAGCTCTGTTTCTAAAGAAATGGAGGATAAAATTAAAAAGTCATATGCCAAAGTGACAAAGGTCGATGATTTTTATCAGGTGAATCATGATTTTGTCAAAATATCTATTTATGATGAAAAGGGTCGCTGCCCTGGTTTTAAACCTCATCTGCAGGAATTCTTTGATAAAGCCTATATTGTTGTTTCTGAAGATGCCTGGATTGATATTGCTGATGTCGGCGTGCATAAAGGGCATACAGTCGAAATCCTACAGAATTTATTAAATGTTAATAAGGACGAGACCATGGTATTTGGTGATGGTCTGAATGATATTGAATTAATGGAAAGAGCGACCTTCAGTTTCGCCATGCGTAATGCTTTTGAAGAAACTAAATCTGCCGCAAATTTCATCACAGGTAGAAATACAGAGAACGCCGTTATGTTAACTATCCAAAGGATGCTGATGCTTTAGTAAAACAATCGGCACTTAAATATAGTGACAGCCAGCTGAATTTTTTGCCATTCTACTGGCTGTCTAAACGATATCAATCTATAGCTCTTTATGCTTATGTTGGTAACGAGAAGGCCATATCATAGCTGCTTCTACACCTAAAAAATCAGAAATGATTTTTTCTCCTTTTGGCCATTTACGCGTAATGGTATTACTCAATGTCGATGAGTTTAATTCTGCGCGACGTGATAGTGCATAGAGTGATGACCCCTTCTTTTTACTGTGACTATAATATCTGCGGGGTGCCAATCACTTTCCATATTAATTCCTCATGTGTAATTTATTATTAAGTTAATATATTACCAACCTAACTCCTATTAAAATTTGATAGATTACGTTGCGTAGTGTTTTAAAGTAAATGTCGGAGTTGCAGGATTAATTATATTCTACATTCAATTATATTTTATATTACGCAGTGATGTTGCCCCGTTAGTTTTACTTGCCCAACTTATCATTACGATAAATACCGCAATGATCTCCTGCAATATGTCATCCACTATTGTTGGAGGACTGGCACCTCTGATTATCAGTTATCTGGTTTCTTTCGATCTGATTTATGCCGGTATTTATATTGCCATGTCCGGTTTTACACTACTGCTTTCACATTGGCTCTATAAAACCGGCGCGTTATGAATAAAGAATGAGGTGCACAAACTTTATTTTTGCTTCGCCGCCAGTGCCTGTGCGCAGGCCCAGGCAGAACTCCAGGCCCATTGGAAGTTATAACCCCCTAACCAGCCAGTCACATCAACCACTTCACCAATAAAGTACAACCCAGGCACTTTATGGGCCTCCATGGTTTTGGAGGAGAGCTCTTGGGTATCGACGCCACCGATCGTGACCTCAGCGGTGCGGTAACCTTCTGTTCCATTAGGTTGTACCCGCCACTGTTGTAGGTTTGCCACCAACGCAGCCTGCTGCGGTGTATTTAATTGCTTCAAAGTAACATCAGGCAGTTGCTCCAGCGTCTGTAGGCATTCCACCAACCGCTTAGGTAACAGTTGAGCCAGCGTGTTCTTCAACGTCTGATTGGGATGAGCTTGCCGCTCATTGTTCAGAAATGCGTCTAAATCAGTATCAGGAAGTAAGTTAATGCTCACATACTCGCCAGCCTGCCAATAGCTTGAAAGTTGTAAAATTGCCGGGCCAGAAAGACCACGATGGGTAAATAAAATACTCTCACGAAAACTGACACCATTCTCTGCCGTCACCACCGCTGGGACTGAAACACCTGAGAGGGTTTGCAGATGATCTAACAAAGGCTTATGCAACGTGAAAGGAACCAGTGCTGCGCGGGTCGGCAATACTTTCAAACCAAACTGTTCTGCCAACTTATAGCCGAAGGGGGAAGCACCCAATCCTGGCATAGATAGCCCACCTGAAGCCACCACAAGTGAGTGAGTGCTTACTTTTAAATCATTAACCTGCAACGCGAAACCCGTCTCGGTTTTTTCTACTGACAGCACATCGCTGCGCAGTCGAATTGTGACTTGCCCCAATTCGCACTCTTTCAGTAAAAGCTCAACCACTTGTTGGGCTGAATCATCGCAAAACAGTTGCCCTAGCGTTTTTTCATGCCAGGCGATGTTATAGCGATTCACCAGGTCAATGAAATCCCATTGGGTGTAACGTGCTAAAGCAGATTTACAGAAATGAGGGTTTTGTGAGAGGTAAGCTGCGGGTTCGACAAACATATTGGTAAAGTTACAGCGGCCACCACCGGACATCAGGATCTTACGCCCGGCTTTTTTGCCATTATCCACCAAGAGCACCCGGCACCCGGCTTGCCCGGCCTGAGCCGCACAAAACAGGCCCGCAGCACCTGCGCCTATCACTACCACATCAAACTGTTCCACACTGGGCCTCACTGAGTAAAATCATCATCACTGCAAATTGTCCATTTTCTCGCCAAACTGCATGCTATTTGTTCATTCAACCGACAAATTAGCGGCGGGAGATTGTAAGTCGCCCACTCTCAGGAAGCTATAGTAAGAAAATGTCTCATAGAGTAAAACTAAGTAACCTGCTGATATAACATGCATATGTTGTGCAAAAAGACGAATTCATCTGCGGTCATGTCAAAAAAAGGTCATATTTTCCTTTTCCCCACCCCCCATTGTCACTGATAATGCGCCGCGTTCATGTCCACAAACTGGCGTAACGCTTATGCTACATCTTTTCGCTGGCCTGGATTTCCATACCGGCCTAATGTTAGTTCTTGCTTTGTTGTTTGTGCTGTTTTACGAAGCCATCAATGGTTTTCATGACACAGCCAATGCGGTTGCAACCGTAATATATACCCGCGCCATGCGTTCACAGGTGGCTGTCGTGATGGCAGGGGTGTTTAACTTCCTCGGCGTGATGCTGGGTGGTTTGAGCGTGGCTTATGCCATTGTTCACTTACTGCCTACTGATCTGCTGTTAAATGTTAGTTCGGCACATGGGTTGGCGATGGTCTTCTCTATGCTGCTGGCGGCGATCATCTGGAATTTGGGCACCTGGTATTTCGGTATCCCAGCCTCCAGTTCGCATACGCTGATTGGTGCAATCATCGGTATTGGTTTAACCAATGCATTAATGACCAGTACATCTGTGGTAGATGCACTGAACGTTCCTAAGATGATTCAAATCTTCCTGTCATTAATCTTATCCCCGATTGTGGGTCTGGTTATTGCCGGTTTGATGGTGTTCCTGTTACGTCGTTACTGGAACGGAACCAAGAAGCAGCAACGTATTCACCTGACACCTGCTGAACGTGAAAAGAAAGACGGTAAACGTAAACCGCCATTCTGGACCCGTACAGCCCTGATCCTATCGGCTATTGGTGTGAGTTTCTCTCACGGCGCTAACGATGGTCAGAAAGGGATTGGCTTGATCATGCTGGTATTAATTGGCGTGGCTCCGGCTGGGTTTGTCGTGAATATGAATGCAACAGGCTATGATATTGCCCGCACCCGCGATGCAGTGACTCATCTGCAACAATATTATCAGCAGCATGTTGAAGCATTGCCTCATGCTGTCGCGCTGAAGCCACTGGTACCGACACCAGATACATTGCCAAACACCCCAGAACAGTTCCACTGTGATAGTTCACGCGCCATGATAGCGATTGATCATGCACAGACGCTGTTAGCGAATCTGCAAAGCTATGACGACCTGACGGTCGATCAACGTAGCCATATGCGCCGCTTACTGATGTGTGTTGCTGAGACCGCTGGGACTGTTGCCAAACTGCCAGAAACCAGTGCTCAAGACCGCCGTTTCCTCAATAATCTGCGTACAGATTTGTTAGAAACTGTGGAATACGCACCAACCTGGATTATCGTTGCCGTCGCTCTGGCCCTGTCTTTGGGTACCATGGTTGGCTGGAAACGTGTTGCAGTGACTATCGGTGAGAAAATCGGTAAGAAAGGCATGACCTACGCACAAGGGGTTTCTGCCCAGATGACTGCGGCGGTTTCCATCGGTATTGCGAGTTATACCGGTATGCCAGTATCGACAACTCAAGTGCTCTCATCAGCGGTTGCCGGCACCATGTTGGTGGATGGCGGTGGTGTGCAGAGTAAGACGGTGAAGAACATTATGTTGGCGTGGGTCTTGACCTTGCCAATCTCAATTCTTCTTTCCGGCGGGTTGTACTGGATAGCGTTGAAGTTTATCTAAATCCAGCGAAATAGTTATACTCGAATTTGAGCGCACTCGAATTTGAGCAAAGTAAAAGGCGGCCTTATTGGTCGCCTTTTTACCTGTTTTTATGCCAAAAGTTCATACTAATACCACAACATTAAGCCCACCAGACTGACCACAACCAAACCACATAATGCGCTGGTCAGGATAAACTGCCCACGTAGCCGCTCACAACGGCGAATAAATTCCGGGTCATGATGATCAAGATAACGTTGAGCAAAGATATAACCGACTAATCTAATCTGTTTGCTCGGCTGACCGTGGGAGGTAAAAAATCCACCGCCATCAACATACTGATACAGCAACGGGTCGCAACCACGTAATACCACTAACAAAGCACGCAGAGATGAATAATAACGTGCCATATTAATCACACATACCACACACAAAGCCCAAAAAAGCGCGACGGTACTGATCATAATCATCCTCCCAGCGATATCACACGCATCAGATCCATTCCCCTGAACCCCTTGCGCCATCGCTCACTCTAGCCGATACAAACACCCCCAGGGCCTCAAAAACTCCCCCCTATCGTTCGCTCACTGATTGTGGTTCGAACTGTTATTGACTCGACGCACTATCTGAACGTGTTGGACTCCCTTTAAGAGTGTAGGAAATGAAATGAGAAATAGCCTGATAATCTCTAAATTAAGCCAAATTGGGTGTTTGTTAAGTATCGATTAGTATTAACTTATAACGAACTTTGTACCCCATAAAAGTCTTACTACACCCTAAAACATTGCCTAAATATTAATCTTTCTTAACTGATTTATATAAATCAAATCGCCATTATTTTTAGGTTATATTTGCATCACAAATATGAAATTACCCATATCATACTATCTGAACAGCGCTATACTTAAGACAATGATCTGCTTTAAATTTAATCACCGCGACAATACATTCGGGCCATGCGTGGTAGAATTTCGTTCGTGTCTGGTGTAAAAAGAGATACGCTGACTTTAGTGATCATCATCAAAACAGTGTGTTGTGATCCGTGAAACACTTCAGTTAAGGGTCATAATGGTACTATGTCGATATCGCGTTAGCACCCGTTCAACAGGTTGAATGTTTGCTTACCCATTAATTAACATTATGGAAGGAGTTTACTTATGGCTTACAAACACATTCTGATTGCGGTTGACCTATCTCCGGAAAGTAAGGTGTTGGTGGAAAAAGCGGTCTCAATGGCCAGACCGTACAATGCCAAAGTTTCCCTGATCCATGTTGATGTAAACTATTCAGATCTCTATACCGGCCTGATCGACGTTAATCTTGGCGATATGCAGAAACGCATTTCTGAAGAAACACACAATGCGTTGACCGAGCTTTCTCAAAATGCAGGCTATCCAATTGAACAAACGCTGAGCGGTAGTGGTGATTTGGGTCAGGTACTGGTTGATGCCATTAAGAAATACGATATGGACTTGGTATTATGTGGCCATCATCAGGATTTCTGGAGCAAGTTGATGTCTTCAGCACGCCAACTGATCAACACTGTACATGTCGATATGCTCATCGTACCACTGCGCGATGATGAAAATGGTGAAGACGATTAAGCTACATAAATCACATTAGCTTAGCATCATCTCCTCTCACGCCCGCCATTAGCGGGCGTTTTTTATGCTGAATTTCGCGCCCACCCTATATTTCCACACATTAATAACCCTGCTAAGTTTTTAGCAAAATCCCTTGCGGCATGAATATAAACCAGTGATATAGTCGAGGATGCACAACATCGTCTCCTCACTATTTTGGATAATAATAATAGGCTGCAAAAATCTGTCAGGAGAGTCTTAATTGGTACAAGGAATTATTAGTGATGAATGCTTTAACCTCTCTGGAGTCATTTTTAGAATCTTTACAACAACGTGATGCCAACCAACCAGAATATCTCCAAGCCGTACGTGAAGTTTTCACGTCACTTTGGCCCTTTCTGGAGCAAAACCCCCATTACCGTGAACAGAGCCTACTGGAACGTTTAGTCGAACCAGAGCGAGTGATTCAATTTCGCGTGGCATGGACTGACGACCAAGGTAAAGTCCAGGTGAACCGCGCATGGCGCGTTCAGTTTAATTCAGCGATTGGCCCCTATAAGGGCGGGATGCGTTTCCATCCATCGGTAAACTTATCCATCCTTAAGTTCCTGGGTTTTGAACAGACCTTTAAAAATGCCCTGACAACACTGCCAATGGGCGGGGGCAAAGGCGGCTCTGATTTTAATCCGAAAGGGAAAAGTCAGGCTGAAGTCATGCGCTTTTGTCAGGCACTGATGACCGAGCTTTACCGTCACCTTGGCCCGGATACTGATGTTCCCGCGGGTGACATTGGTGTTGGCGGCCGTGAAGTGGCCTTTATGTCCGGCATGATGAAAAAACTGTCTAATAACACCGCCTGTGTTTTCACCGGTAAAGGGCTTTCCTTCGGCGGTAGCCTGATTCGCCCGGAAGCCACCGGTTATGGTTTAGTGTATTTCACCGACGCCATGCTAAAACGCCACGGTTTAGGTTTTGAAGGTAGAAAAGTTTCTGTTTCCGGTGCCGGTAACGTAGCTCAATACACGATTGAAAAAGCCATGGAATTGGGCGCCAAAGTCATTACTGCTTCTGATTCAGGTGGCACTGTAGTTGATGAAGCCGGTTTCACACCAGAAAAACTGGCTCATTTGGCGGAGATTAAAAACAAACGTTATGGCCGTATTGAAGATTATGCGCGCGAACGTAATCTGGTTTATTTAGCCGACCAACAACCGTGGAACGTGCCGGTTGATATCGCCCTGCCTTGTGCAACACAAAACGAGCTGGATTTGCCTGCCGCCCGTCAGCTCATTGCCAATGGGGTTAAAGCCGTTGCCGAAGGCGCCAATATGCCAACAACCATTCAGGCAACCGATGCTTTCCTCGATGCCGGTGTGCTGTTTGCACCGGGTAAAGCGGCCAATGCCGGTGGGGTTGCAACCTCTGGCCTGGAAATGGCACAGAATGCGGCTCGCCTGAGTTGGAAGTCAGAGAAAGTTGATGTTCGTTTGCACCACATCATGCTGGATATTCACCAATCTTGTGTCGAATATGGCGGAGAAGGTAAGCAAACCCACTATGTTCATGGCGCTAATATTGCCGCCTTTGTCAAAGTGGCCGATGCCATGCTGGCCCAAGGCGTGCTGTAAGTAATAAAACGCCCATATTCTTTGAGATAAATATTGATAAGAATATGGGCTATTTATATCCAATCATATTCACCACTCGCATTTATATACGCTAATCTATTCATATTAAAG
>NZ_CACVAD010000037.1 GCF_902726545.1 Yersinia artesiana
CTTTTAGTATAAGGAAATTTAAAACGAAAATAGTTTATTTAAAACAAATAAGAGGATTAAAATAAACATGGAAAAATAAAGAAGAAATAACTAATGTACAATAAAAAAACCCTGACACCAGCGATACCAGTATCAGGGCTTATTTGCGTTCTATCGTTTACAACTTAAGGTAGGATTGAAGGCTGATCTGCGCCCTCTTTCTCTACTTTCTGCTGCAACATATGCTCACGTTTCATACCCAGTTTCAACGCCAGCGCGGACGCAACGTAGATGGATGAAACAGTACCGATGGAAACACCGATCAGCATCGTCAATGAGAAGCCTTGCAGCATCGCACCACCGAAGATAAACAGCATCAATACCACCATCAGCGTGGTTGCTGAGGTCATGATAGTACGGCTTAAGGTCTGAGTCAGGGACACGTTCATGATTTCGTAAGGTGTCCCGCGGCGAATCTTGCGGAAGTTCTCACGAATACGGTCTGATACCACAATACTGTCGTTAAGTGAGTAACCAATAACCGACATCAATGAAGCGATGATGGTCAGGTCAATCTCGATATGGAATAACGACAAGATCCCCATGGTAATAACCACGTCATGCGCCAGAGCAATAACCGCCCCCAGAGCCAGACGCCATTCAAAACGGAAACCGACATAAACCAGAATACACAGTAACGCGACTATCAACGCCATCCCGCCAGCCTGGGCTAAATCGCTGCCCACACTTGGCCCGACGAACTCGATACGTTTTACCGATGCATTCTTATCAACCGACTCATTAATAACAGAGATGACTTTGTTGCCCAATTCCTGCCCGGCAGTTCCGGTGGCGGGTGGCATACGTACCATCACATCACGGGTGCTACCAAAGTTTTGCAGAATTGGCGATTCAAAGCCCGCTGCTTCCAATGTGTCACGCAGTTGGTCCAAATCCGCAGGTTTTTCCAGGGAAATTTCAATCACCGTACCACCGGTGAAATCCAGCCCCCAGTTAAACCCTTTAGTGGACATCACCACGATGGATGCCACTAACAACAGCAATGAGACGCCGAAAGCAACATAATCCCAGCGCATAAAGTCATAGACTTTACGGCCATAGTTCAGTTGTTCAACAGTATAATCCTGTGCCACAACGTACTCCTCAAATAGACAGCTTGTTAATGCGCTTGCCGCCGTAAAGCAGGTTGACGATGGCACGAGTACCGACGATTGCGGTGAACATTGACGTTACAACACCGATTGCCGTTGTAATGGCAAAGCCTTTAATCGAACCGGTACCCACAGCATAAAGAATAATCGCTGTGATAAGTGTCGTTACGTTCGCATCGACGATACTTGAGAAGGCACCTTTGTACCCTTCATGAATCGCTTGCTGAATCGTCCGCCCGTTTCTGTACTCTTCTTTTATTCGCTCGTTAATCAGAACGTTAGCATCAACGGCTACCGCCAGGGTCAACACTATCCCGGCAATACCCGGCATGGTTAATGTCGCCCCCGGTAACAGAGACATCACGCCCACAATCAACACCAGGTTCGCCAACAGCGCAGTACTGGCAATCACACCAAATTTACGGTAGTAAACCACCATAAACAGGATAGAAACCGCCAAGCCCCACAAGCAAGCTTCCAAACCTTGAGTAATATTTTGAGAACCCAAAGTTGGCCCGATAGTGCGTTCTTCTACAATCTGGATGGGTGCAATCAATGCACCAGCGCGCAGCAATAGAGAAAGCTGACGAGCTTCAGCCGGATTATCAATGCCGGTAATGCGGAAGCTGTTACCCAAACGAGACTGGATGGTCGCGACGTTGATAACCTCTTCCTGCTTAACCAGAATCGCACGGCCATTAGCATCTTTTTTACCGCTGTCTTTATATTCTACAAACAAAGTCGCCATCGGCTTGCCGATATTGTCTTTGGTAAAATTAGACATAGCAGAACCACCCGCGCTATCGAGCGAGATATTAACCTGAGCCTGGTTATATTCGTCGGTGCTGGAAGTGGAGTCGGTAATATGGTCACCGGTCAGGATAACGCGCTTGTACAAGACAACCGGGCGGCCTTCACGCGTATTTTTGACTTCAGAATCGCCCGGTACACGACCGGAAGCAGCAACGGAGGCATCAACATTGCTGTTGACCAAACGGAATTCCAGCGTTGCCGTTGCACCAAGAATCTCTTTGGCACGTGCAGTATCCTGAATACCCGGTAACTCAACGACAATACGATCTGAACCCTGGCGCTGAACCAACGGCTCGGCTACACCTAATTGGTTAACCCGGTTACGCAGAATAGTAATGTTTTGCTGAACGGCGTATTCGCGCGCTTCCCGCAGACGGTCATCACTCATCACAGCTTTTAAGGTATTGCTGCCATTGGAGCCAATCACCAGATCACGATGGCGAGGAGAAAGGTAGCTGATAGCGTCATCGCGAGTTTTATCGTCGCGGAAACGCACTTCAACACCATAATTATCCAGTTTACGCACTGTCGCATACGGGATATTTTTCTCACGCAAATCACTGCGCAGAGTATCCATCGTTTGCTCTTGTAACTTGCCAAGCGCAGTGTCCATATCCACTTCCATCAAGAAGTGCACACCACCACGCAGGTCAAGACCAAGTTTCATCGGCTCTGCACCCAATTTTGCAAGCCACGAAGGGGTTGCAGGAGCCAGGTTCAGTGCGATTACGTATTTGTCCCCCATCGCAGCCATTAGTGCTTCACGAGCGCGCAGCTGGACGTCAGGATCTCTAAAGCGAGCCAGGATTGCACCATTTTCCAGTGCAATAGACTTGCTCGCTATGTTGTCTTTTTCTAAAACGTCACGGACTTGGACCAGCGTTGTTTCACTGGCGGCGATTCCTCGCGCACCAGTGATTTGAACAGCCGGATCCTCACCATAAAGGTTGGGAAGTGCGTATAGCAGACCGACGAAGATCACCACGATCAACATCAGATACTTCCACAAAGGATAACGGTTTAACACGGCAATTCCCTTCGGGAAAATCGAAAATTACAGAGCTTTCATTGTACCTTTCGGTAAAACGGCAGCAACGAAGTCACGTTTGATCATCACTTCAGTGGTGTCGTTCAGTGCGATAACGATATAACCTGTTTCCGCAACTTTAGTAACACGACCAAGTAAGCCACCAGTGGTCAACACTTCATCACCTTTACCAATAGAATCCATCAGTTTTTTGTGTTCTTTAGCACGTTTTTGCTGTGGACGCAGGATCATGAAGTAAAAAATCAGACCAAATACCACCAGCATAATCACCAGGGAGTACGGGCTGCTCTGAGCCGGAGCCCCGGCGGATGCGACAGCATCGGAAATGAAAAGACTCATTAAAATTCCCTCATTGTTATCAATATCAGTAGTGTGAAATCAGTGTGTTAAAATCAGCAACCGCAAAATCCTAACCGTTCAGTCCATAATTGCAAAGGCAATAATTTTAAAATCAATCGCTTAATTGTGGAGATAGTGGTGGAACAGGCTTTCCTATCCGACCATAGAAATCTTCAACGAAGCTCTCTAATTTACCCTCTTCAATAGCCTGACGTAAACCCGCCATTAAGCGTTGATAGTAACGCAGGTTATGAATGGTATTCAGGCGCGCACCCAGTATTTCGTTGCAACGATCGAGATGATGCAAGTAGGCACGGCTATAATTGCGACAAGTGTAGCAATCACAGTGTTCGTCGAGCGTTGCAGTATCACTTTTATGCTTGGCATTACGGATTTTCACCACGCCATCGGTAACAAACAAATGGCCGTTACGGGCATTACGCGTTGGCATAACACAGTCAAACATGTCGATACCGCGGCGGACACCTTCGACCAAATCCTCAGGTTTCCCCACGCCCATCAAATAGCGTGGTTTATCTGCTGGAATCTGTGGGCAGACATGTTCCAGAATACGGTGCATATCTTCTTTTGGCTCACCTACCGCCAGGCCGCCCACAGCGTAACCATCAAAACCGATATCTACCAGCCCTTTTACCGATACATCACGTAAATCTTCGTAAACGCCCCCCTGAATGATACCGAACAAGGCATTTTTATTGTTCAGTTCATCAAAGCGGTCACGACTACGTTTGGCCCAACGCAATGACATTTCCATCGAACGCTTCGCATAATCCCAATCAGCTGGGTAGGGAGTACATTCGTCGAAAATCATCACGATGTCAGAGCCGAGATCATACTGGATTTCCATCGACTTTTCTGGGCTGAGAAACACTTTATCGCCGTTGATTGGGTTTTGGAACGTCACCCCTTCTTCTTTGATTTTGCGCATCGCGCCAAGACTGAATACCTGAAAACCGCCGGAGTCAGTCAGGATTGGGCCGTGCCATTGCATAAAATCATGCAAGTCGCCGTGCAGCTTCATAATTTCCTGACCAGGGCGTAACCACAGATGGAAAGTGTTACCCAGCAGAATCTGCGCGCCGGTTTCTTTCACTTCTTCCGGCGTCATCCCCTTTACCGTACCGTAGGTGCCAACCGGCATAAATGCCGGGGTCTCTACGACACCGCGTTCAAATACCAGACGACCACGACGCGCGCGGCCATCAGTTTTTTGTAATTCGTACTTCACATAACCTCCAGCATCAGAGAAACAGTCTGGTGCGTGATTAAAAGGAGCGCATGATAGCAACTGACTCACCCGCGACACAAGCCAGACGGCTTAAGTAGCACTTATCGTTATATGCATTGTTCTATAATTTTGTATGCCACTTTATCGATAATACTTTGTCGTCTTGGTCGATGACATTAGCAGCACGACATAAGTCGATATTTCCATAAAAAGTTATGCCTGAACTATACTTTTCATGAATCTGTGACACCGCAGATATCAGCCTGTCCACTACCCTATTTTCATTATTATCCTTGCTGATAATACGGGGCATAAAATGACAAAAAAACCGAATATCCTATTAGTCCACGGCGCATGGGGCGACGGCTCTCACTGGCGTCATGTTATTCCTACGCTGCACAACAAAGATTATCCCGTCTACGCGGTACAAAACCCACTGACATCGTTGGCGGATGACGTGGAGCGTACAAGAAAGCTGGCGGCATCATTGGAAGGGCCAACCATTTTGGTTGGTCATTCCTATGGTGGTATGGTGATTTCCCAACTTGGTGACTTGCCTCATGTGGTTGGGCTGGTCTTTGTTGCTGCGTTTGCGCCGGATAAAGGCGAAAGCCTTGGCAGTATTTTCCAACTACGCGCCCCTCCTTCAGGAGCGGCCAATCTTGTTCCCGATCCGGATGGTTTTCTTTGGATTAAGCGGGAGAAATTCCACGAAAGTTTCTGTCACGATTTAGACAAAAACGAAGCCATCATTATGACTGCCGCGCAAAAACCAACCTCAGGCCGTTGCTTTGAAGACACCTCGGCAGAACCGGCGTGGAAAACCATACCTAGTTGGTATCAGATTTCCAATCAGGACCATATGATACCGCCAGAAACCCAGCAATGGTTTACAGAACGGATGAAACCGAAGAAAACCATTCGTCTGGACTCCAGCCACGCCTCTCTGGCTTCCCATCCCAATGAAATCATAGCGTTGATTGAAGAGGCGGCCAAAGGCCATTAATCAACGTTTATCCCGGAGACAGATACTGTCTCCGGCTGTTTCAGGGGGATCACCTAGAAAAATGAGCCGGCATAAAGAGAACATGCTCTACTGATTATCCGCTCCATCCAGGGATATCATTTCTGTGCTTGCCTGCGGATTACGGCTGATAAACATGGCATCACCGTAACTGAAAAAGCGATATTGCTCGGCAACCGCCTGCTGGTATGCATTCATGGTATTTTTATAACCAGCAAAAGCAGAAACCAACATTATCAATGTTGATTCAGGCAAATGGAAATTGGTTATTAATGCATCAACAACCTGATAGTGATAACCCGGATAAATAAAGATTCGGGTATCACCAAAGAAAGGAGCAATCAGGCCATTATCGCTCGCTTTGGCGGCACTTTCCAATGAACGTACTGAGGTCGTGCCCACCGCAACGACCCGATTACCACGGGCCTTACAGGCCAGAACTGCATCAACCACTTCTTGCGGCACTTCTGCGTACTCAGAATGCATGATGTGATCTTCAATTGTTTCGACTCGCACCGGCTGGAACGTTCCTGCGCCGACATGCAAGGTAACAAAAGCCATCTCAATGCCTTTTTCTCGCAATGCCGCCAGCATCGGCTCATCGAAATGTAAACCTGCGGTCGGCGCTGCCACTGCCCCCAGGCGTTGGCTGTATACCGTTTGGTATAGCTCGCGATCGGCATCTTCATCAGGTCGGTCTATATAAGGAGGCAAAGGCATATGGCCGACCGCATCCAAAATAGTGAAAACATCCCGCTCATCGTCAAAACGCAACTCAAATAGTGTGTCATGGCGTGCCAGCATAGTGGCACAAATGCTCTCATCGTCACCTAGCAGCAGCTCAGTACCGGGTTTAGGCGCTTTTGACGCTTTGACATGAGCCAGAACACGGTGATCATCCAAAACGCGCTCCACTAACACTTCAAGCTTGCCACCGCTGGCTTTGCGACCAAATAAACGCGCCGGAATAACCCGCGTATTATTGAATACCAGCAGATCACCGGGCACCAGTTTATCCAGCAAATCAGTGAAAATGCCGTGCGTTAGTGTTCCCGTTGGGCCATCCAGAGACAATAAGCGGCAACCGCTACGCTGGGGCTGAGGGTAATGGGCAATAAGTGATTCTGGCAGCTCAAAAGAAAAATCGGCAACGCGCATGGCTTTCCACTTTATATCAGAACAGACCCGGCCCACAGATATCAGGGGCAGGTTCACAAAAATAGGCGGCTAGTCTAGAACCCTGAAGGGCTGGCTGCAAGAAATAAGGAGAATTAGCGGCTATTTGCATTATACTCAACGCATGAATTTTCTTGCTCACCTCCATCTTGCAACACTGGCTGACAGCTCTTTATTGGGCAATTTGTTGGCCGACTTTGTACGCGGTAATCCGCAAGGGGAATACTCCCCTGAGATAGTCGCTGGCATCATGATGCATCGTCGCGTTGATGTGATGACTGATACATTGCCATTAGTGAAAGAGGCCCGTGGCTATTTCAGTGCAGACTATCGCCGCGTTGCACCTATTACTCTGGATGTATTATGGGATCATTTTCTGGCCCGCAATTGGGATAAACTGATGCCAGACTGCTCGCTGCCCGATTTTATCGCGCATGCGCAATGCCAAATCTTGCCGCATTTACCCCTGACACCGGCTCGCTTTCAGAATCTCAATGCCTATCTGTGGCCAGAGCGTTGGCTGGAACGCTACGCTGAACTACCCTTTATAGCTGATGTGTTACAAGGCATGGCTAACCGACGGCCAAAGCTGGCAGCACTTGCGGGGTCATTTCACGATATAGAGCAACACTATCAGCCATTAGAACAGTTGTTTTGGGATTTTTATCCTGCAATGATGTTACAGGCACAAGATAAACAAATTTAGATTAAAACATTCTTTATTGTATGGTTATTGATTCTAAGTCACTTGCGCTTTCTGTAAGAATGGGTATCTTAGCAAGACTAAGAAACTAAAATCGTTGTAACAATAGGTAAAAGCTATCACAACAATTGGTATTTATCCCTTTATTCATCGCGCTTAAATACCTATGCTGTGCCGATACTTTTAAGACAACTGGTTAATCCATCCCTAATTAACAGGAGTAATTTATGGTTCTGGTAACTCGTCAAGCCCCTGATTTTACAGCAGCTGCTGTTCTTGGTAGCGGCGAAATCGTTGAAAACTTCAACCTGAAAAAACACCTGAACGGCCGCCCTGCTGTCCTGTTCTTCTGGCCAATGGACTTCACTTTCGTTTGTCCTTCAGAGTTGATCGCTTTCGACCACCGTTACGAAGAATTCCAGAAACGTGGCGTTGAAGTTGTTGGTGTTTCTTTTGACTCCGAGTTCGTACACAACGCATGGCGTAAAACCCCGGTCGATAAAGGCGGTATTGGTGAAGTTAAATACCCAATGGTTGCTGATATCAAACGTGAAATTCAGAAAGCCTACGGTATTGAGCACCCAGATGCTGGCGTTGCACTGCGCGGTTCTTTCCTGATCGACAAAAACGGTGTTGTTCGTCACCAAGTGGTTAACGACCTGCCACTGGGCCGTAACGTTGACGAAATGCTGCGTATGGTTGATGCACTGCAATTCCACGAAGAACACGGCGAAGTTTGCCCTGCTCAGTGGGAGAAAGGTAAAGCAGGTATGGGCGCATCTCCAGACGGCGTAGCTAAATATCTGTCTGAAAACGCCTCTAAACTGTAATAACAGTTTATGCCACCCCTAATTTATTCGGGGGTATCAAGCCAGTCAGTTCACACTGACTGGCTTTTTTATTTTGTAAAATTTGCAAATGGGTGCTTGAAAACTGCTACCTGACAACGAAAGACGGGGATTGCTCCCCGCCCGATTGCCTTACCGTTCAGATTCGTAAGCTAAAATGGCCGCAACCTCTTTGTTTCCATCTTTTAAGCGTAATTCACACAGTGACTTATGCGTAATCAATGTAAATGCCAGCACTGTTATGCAAACAATTAACAGGCATAAAACAAGCGTATTCTTTGGCATATTCAGCCTCCTTGCCTTGCCTTTCGGCGGGTAAAAGGCTACCGTAATGTTGCTAGGCATTAGGGAGCCTCGTATTGATTAACTTCAGTACGGGGCTTTTTCCTATCTGCTTTATGACAACAACTGTTTTTACAAAAGCACTTACAGCACTGATTCAAACAATGCCCAAAGCAGACAGCTTCAAGCACCCGCCGCAGAGTCTATATAATAATCTTTTCGATTCCCAGCTTATGCAATTTAGGAATATTTACTTATTTTCAATAAGTTATTTCTATTTATCTTTACTCCACTCAAACAAAACACACCTCCCTGCCTGGTAATAACTGACTCATTTCCCTTGCGCTGCTAATTAATTAGCAGTCATAAACATTAATTCTGCTATTAATTATTACTGGCGTGTGTTTTTCACACTCCATAAGCAGCGATTATCAGCTGCCAGACAAAAATGACCGGGTCATCCCTGGCGGGCAGGAAATAACAGGAGTCAGAATGCATTTGCAAAAATGGAACAAACCCTTAGCTGTATTGGCTTTGCTCATCAGTGGTACGGTGCATGCGGCCTCAACACCTGCGGTGGAAGCAAAAAATGGCATGGTAGTAACATCCCAATATCTGGCTTCACAGGTTGGGACTGACATTCTAAAAATGGGGGGGAACGCGGTTGATGCAGCGGTAGCCGTGGGCTATGCGCAAGCAGTAGTGAATCCGTGCTGTGGCAATATTGGCGGTGGTGGCTTTATGACCATTCACCTTGCAGATGGAACGGACACATTTATAAATTTCCGTGAAACCGCTCCTGCCGCGGCCAGTGCCGATATGTATCTGGATAACGAGGGTAAAGTCACCAAAGACGCCAGTTTGTATGGTTATCTGGCTGCTGGTGTTCCCGGTACTGTATTGGGAATGGATAGTGCACAAAAGAAATACGGCAAATTAACCCGCCAGCAAGTCATGGCTCCGGCGATCAAACTGGCACGGGAAGGCTTTGTATTGACCCGCGCTGATACGGATATTCTTGATACAACCGTTAAACGCTTCCGCCAAGATCCTGAATCAGCTCGTATTTTCCTACGTAAAAATGGTGAAGCTCTGCAACCAGGTGACCGTCTGATTCAAGCTGATCTGGCTGATACTCTGACTGCTATCTCAGAGAAAGGGCCGGATGCTTTCTATCAAGGGAAGATACCGCAAGCAGTTGAAGCGGCAGCTAAAAAAGGCGGAGGTATTTTGACCGCTGCCGATTTTGCCAATTATAAAATCACGGAAACCGCCCCGATTACCTGTAGCTATCGTGGCTATAAATTCGTCTCCTCTCCGCCACCTAGCTCCGGCGGCGTAACCTTATGTGAGACGTTGAATGTCCTTGAGGGATATGACCTGAAGAGCATGGGCTTTAACTCTGCCGCTTATATTCATACACTGACAGAAGCGATGCGCCATGCTTATATGGATCGCAATACTTTCCTCGGCGATCCTGAATTTGTTAAAAATCCGATTGACCGCCTGCTGAGTAAAAGTTATGCCGCAGATATTCGCAAGCAAATTGTCGCCAACAAGGCCACGCCGTCGGTAGAAGTTCAGCCGGGTATGCAGCCGCATGAGAAACCTGAAACAACTCACTATTCTATCGTCGATCATGATGGCAACGCCGTTTCTACCACCTATACGGTGAATGGTCGCTTTGGTGCAGTCGTCATTGCACCTGGTACCGGCTTTTTCCTGAATGATGAAATGGATGATTTTACCGTCAAAGTCGGTGAGCAAAACCTGTATGGTTTGGTACAGGGAGCAACCAATTCCATCGCCCCCGGTAAGCGCCCACTATCGTCTATGAGCCCTACACTGGTGACCAAAGACGGTAAGACATTTATGGTATTAGGCTCACCCGGCGGTTCACGGATCATCACCATTACCTTGCAAACCGCATTGAATGTAATTGACCACGGTATGGCACCGCAAGAGGCCGTAGATGCGCCCCGCATCCATCATCAGTGGCTACCCGATGAAGTTTACTACGAGCAACGTGGGGTATCCGCAGACAGTCTTAATCTGCTGAAAACAATGGGATATAAAATGGTTGAGCAGAATCCTTGGGGAGCAGCCGAGTTAATTTTGGTCGGATTAGCGGGTGTTGAGGGTGTCAGCCCTGCCAATTCGGGCAATGATTCTGCCGTCTCAGGGAAAGTGAGAGAGGGTTACTTGTATGGAGCTAATGATGTTCGCCGCCCAGCAGGGGCCGCCATCGGTTACTGATAGTAATGGCTTACTAATGTAACTCATCCCCCATCAATATATCGATGGGGGTATTCATCTGTTTAGATTACCAGGGTAGTGAATGTCCTTGATAATCAATAAAGCCATGACCACCTTTGCCGGAAGCGTGCTCAATTTGATCCACCACCCCTTTCACACTGGTCGCTATTGTCAGTGGTGCGGCATCCCCGCCCATATCTGTTTTTACCCAACCCGGGTGAATAGATAACACCGTCAACGAGGGGTCCGCTACTTCGGCGACTAAATTGCGCGTCATCATATTCAATGCAGCTTTACTGGCTGAATACAAAGGCTTATGGCCTGAAGCATTATGTCCAAGACTCCCCAGTTGTGAGGACATAAAGGCTAATACACTATGAGTAGGATTGCGCTGTGCCAGCAAAAGCTGGGCAATTCGGATCGGGGAAATCGCATTGGTTTGGAACAATTCGAGGATCTCTTCCGGTTTGGCATCAAGCGCAGATTGATGTTCTGGCCCGGAGATACCGGCATTAATAAAAATCAGGTCAAACGTTTGACCCTGCACCTGTGGTAAGAATGCTTTAATACTGTCGGGTTGGTTAATATCCAATGTTAGCCAATGGGCCGCATGTGCAGCAGTATCTTTTGCTACACCGCGTGTGGTCGCGGTGACTGACCAGCCACGGCGGTTAAGCTCATCAACCAACCCCAGCCCCAATCCCCGAGAGGCGCCGATTATCAATGCCTGTCTTTTAGCTGTGCTCATCATATTTTCCCTTCGGTGAATTTACCTGACAACTATCTATACCCGTTATAGACATAGTATTTCAACCAAAGAAAAAGCGGCATTTCGCCGCTTTAATCTATAACACTGAATAACTAACTCTTAAGTTAGCACTCACTATGGCTAATAACTAAGATTGACCACGCCACAAAGTGATACTCTCGCCAGACAATTGCAGATTGACCCCAGAGTCAGTGAGATCCAGTTCTGATATCCCTTCTAAACGCTGCCACTGAGCAATATTCAGTAAAGGAGATACGGGTAAGAAGATATCACTCGCGCGATTGCGCTGGATGGCTACCATCACCCGCTCGCGCTGATAGCTGCGAATAAAGACCAGAGAATCGCCATCGGCATGGATAACCTGGCATCCACCGCGGCGCAGAGCCAAACTGTTGTGCCGCAAAGCTGCCATTCGCTGACACAATGTCAGCAAGTCGTCATCCCACAATGCTTCGTCCCACGGGAAAGGTTTGCGGCAGAAGGGATCATTGCCGCCATCGAGGCCAATTTCATCGCCATAAAATAAGCAGGGCACGCCAATCCAGCTAAATAGCCATATCAACGCCATTTGCATGCGCGTTTTATCGCCATTCAGCAAAGTGATAAAACGGGCAGTATCATGGCTATCCAATTGATTAAACATACGCAGTTGGTGCCCATGAGGTAATCCGGCACGATATTCATCCATCCAATAGGCACAATCCTCCGCGCTGAGTTTTATTGGATGATAGGCGACATCACAACCCGCCAGGAAGCTGCGTACCGGCAAAGCGAACCCCATATAATTCATGGCCGCATCTTCTACTCCGGCATGGAGCCAGTTTCGCGCATCGCCAAAATGCTCGCCCAAAATATAGGCCTGAGGATTTTCGTCTTTCGCCGCCTGATAAATCCCCGCCAGATGATGAAAATTCCCTTTTGCACCGCCTTCTTCACCCAACATATGCACCACATCCAGCCGCCAGCCATCAATACTGTAAGGCGGTTTTAACCAATGGCGCACCACACTGTCTTCGGCGCGATAAATTTGGTTAACCACATCTTCACTCGCGAAGTTGAGTTTCGGCAAGCTGGCATTGCCCTTCCAATCCAGCGCCCGACCATCGGGGAAGAAATTAAACCACCCCCGATAGGGTGAATCAGGGTGGTGACAAGCACCGTTTTCCCCCTGTTGATGACGGTCAAACCAATGATGGGAATCACCGGTGTGGTTAAACACACCATCGAGCACCAATTTCATGCCAACATCACGGGTAGCGCCGCGTAATTGCAAGAAAGCACTTTCGCCACCAAAGTAAGGATCAACCTGATAATAATCTTCTGTATCGTATTTATGCACACTGGGTGCGGTGAAAATCGGGTTAAGATAAAGCGCAGTCACACCCAACTTTTGTAGATAGGGGAGTTTTTGGCAAATACCGGCCAAATCGCCGCCATAGAATGTCGAGGCAGCATTCACATCATCCAATGGTTGTTGCCATTCACGACGCGATACCGCATGCCCCGCAGCGTGATGGAGATAACTGCCATTCTGCACCCCATGTTCACTTTGGCTACTGGCAAAACGGTCGGGGAAAATTTGATAAAAAATTTGATCGGCAACCCAGTCAGGGCCACTGTCTGGCAACTCAATAGCAAACTGAGCCAATTGCGCCGGAGGAACTACCGAAAAACCTAATGGCCCGAACCACAGTTGATCATCATTCCACAGTAACTTGAAGCAATAACGCCGTACTGGTTGACCTTCATGTAATGGCAATGTTGCGCGATAACGCCAGAAACCATCGTGCAGTTCACCCTTCATGGTGAGCAGCCACTCTTCATTATCCGGCTCACAGCGTAAGAAAACTTGTGCAGGTAAATTATCCCCCTGCAACCACTCTCCATGTAACCACAGTGTAATATGTAACGCATCGCCCCGTAGACGGACAAAAGGCGCGACCGGTAGATGCCAACCACTCAGCATAAAACTCTCCTGCTTTAACCAAAACGATTGCTGTTAAGGCTATCTGGTGCAGACATTAACGCCGCGACACATTCACCTGTATAAATAAGTCGATAGAAACAATGCCATGTTGCAGAGGAATACCCCTCATCTGTCAGCATAAATATTGAGGATGAGGTCGGGGGCGGAGAGAACTATTGAATGGCTAAATAAAGAGACAAAAAAACCGGGAGATCTCCCGGCCAGACTGCTGACAAAGCCAAATGAAGGGGAAGCGTGCCGTTGGGGTCGCTCTTAGTTTCAAATACAAGCGCGTAAGCGACCGAAGTGCCCCGAGGTGCGGTAAACCCTTCACTCACTAAGTTATCAACAGCTTTGTCATTACGCTCAAGCCGGGATATCTCCCGGCTTTATATTCAAAATTACTCTGCGATTTTCAGCTCATTCGCTTTCTTCTTCTGATGATTTACCTTGAAGTAATATCCCACCAGCAATAAAGCTATCCACACTAACCCGACATACAGAGAGACACGAGTCGTTGGGAACCAGCCAATCAGCCCAATGATAAACACCAGGAAAATGATCGCCAGCACGGAAGTAAAGGTGCCGCCACGCAGCGGGAAATCGAGCGCTTTCACTTGATCTTTACTTAACGAGCGGCGGAAACCAATTTGGGAGAATAGGATCATAATCCACACCCAGACGGTCGCAAAGGTCGCGAGTGAAGCGATAACCAGGAACACATTTTCCGGCATAATGTAGTTCAGATAAACCGCCGTCAGCATGGCTCCCATCATCACCAACACCGTCACCCACGGCACACCGCGTTTAGAAATCGCGGCAAAGGCTTTGGGGGCATGGCCCTGCTCCGCCATCCCGTTGAGCATACGGCCGACACCGAACACATCACTGTTAATGGCTGATAATGATGCGGTGATAACCACAAAGTTCAGAATCCCCGCAGCAACAGTAATTCCCATATGCTGGAAGGTCAGCACAAACGGGCTACCGTTAGTGCCCACTTGGTTCCATGGGTAAATAGACATGATGACAAACAGGGTACCGACGTAGAACATCAGGATACGCCATGGCACTGAGTTGATGGCTTTCGGAATAGACTTTTTCGGATCTTCTGCTTCACCGGCAGTAATCCCGATAATCTCAATCCCACCATAAGCAAACATCACCAGTTGCAATGACAGAATCATGCCAACAAAACCGTTACTGAAGAAGCCGCCGTTAGTCCATAAATTATGAATACCAGTCGGCTGCCCACCATTGCCGATACCCCAGACAATGATACCAATACCGGCCAAAATCATAACGATGATGGTGGCAACTTTGAAGAATGAGAACCAGAACTCCAGCTCACCGAACACCTTAACGCTCATCATATTGACGGCACCAATGATGAGGACAACACTCAGCACCCATATCCAATGCGGCACATCCGGGAACCAGACCCCCATATAGATACCGAACGCGGTCACATCGGCAATCGCAACAATCAGAATCTCAAAGCAATAAGTCCAACCGGTGATATAGCCCGCCATTGGCCCAAGATAATCTTGCGCATAACGAGAAAAAGAGCTGGCCTGTGGGTTATTGACGGACATTTCACCCAGAGCGCGCATGATGATAAATGCCACCACACCACCAATCAGGTACGCCAATAATACGCTTGGCCCCGCCATTCTTATTGCATCAGCCGAACCATAGAATAAGCCGGTACCTATTGCTGACCCCAATGCCATAAAGCGGATATGGCGTGTTGTTAGGCCGCGTTTCAGCTTATTTTTGACTGGTAATTCCATGAACTTTATCCCGTCTTTTTTCAGCAAAAAGCCACGGGGATGAGCCGTGGCTAAAAATACTCGATGACTGTGCAGTTATTGCTTGGCGGCAACAACCTGACGACAGCACAGGCGATCGTACAACCCTACGACGACGAATACCAGCAGGGATGGTGATAACCATGCCAGACCTTGCTCAGCTAATGGCAAATGCTGAGTCCATTCCGGCAGATATTCTGCAAAGGTCGAGGCCTTTACCGCATCGAGGATACCGAATAACAAACTGACCAACATGACCGGAGCCACGATACGTGGAGCATGGTGCCACCAGCGCAAAGTGAAACTCATCAGCACCAACACAATGCATGGCGGGTAAATTGCCGTCAGCACCGGAATGGAAATCTGAATCAGATGGCTCAGTCCTAAATTCGATACCATCATTGAGAAGATACCGAGGATAAATACCAATGTACGGTATGACAGCGGCAAATACTGGGCAAAGAATTCAGCGCAGGCACAAGTCAGGCCCACCGCGGTCACCATACAGGCGATGAAAATCAACGCCGCCAGGAACACGCTGCCTAAACCACCGAAGGTGTGCTGAACATAGGCATGCAATACCACGGCACCATTTTGTGCATCGGGCACCAAACCACCGCTACTTGAACCCAACTTAAACAAGCTCAGATAAACCAGCGTCAGACCGATACCGGCAATCAAGCCGGCCCAAATGGTATAGCGCGTCAGCAATCCAGCAGAAACCACACCACGTGAACGCGCTGCATTGACGATGACGATACCGAACACCAAAGCACCTAAGGTATCCATGGTCAAATAGCCATTGACGAAACCAGAAGAAAACGCGGCATTCTGATATGCATCAGTGGCCGGAATCAGCGGGCCAGCAGGCCAAATCAACGCTGCGATACCTAAAATAGCCAGTGCTAAAATTTTCAGTGGCGCGAGAATATGCCCGACCGTATCCAGCAAACGCCCCGGATACAGGGAAATCCCGATCACCAGTGCAAAGTAGACCACACTGTAAATAAACAGTGGCAGCGGGCCATCCCCCGTTAAAGGCGCAATACCGACTTCAAAGGAAACTGTCGCAGTACGCGGGGTGGCAAATAGAGGGCCAACGGCCAGATAACAAACAGTTGCCAGTACCAGGCCGGCACCGCGACCAATTGGGGTACTCAGGGCATCAATACCACCGCCCACGCGAGCCAGCGCGATAACAGTAATGACCGGTAATCCAACGGCGGTAATCAGGAAGCCCAAAGCGGCCCACCACACATGTTCACCCGATTGTAAACCAACCATCGGTGGGAAGATGATATTGCCGGCCCCAACGAATAAGGCAAAGGTCATAAAGCCCAATGCCATAATATCTTTAGACGATAAACGATGACTCATAGTGATGTGCGTTGCCTAGTTAAATGATCAAAAGAAAAAGTCCTAAGTTGTGGTCTTTCCGACGTGATCGAAACGATACAAAGCTCTGATAAACGCAAACTCCGGCGGTTAATAAGCAATCTATTTCGTCAGTATGCAGTGTTTTTGAAGTTATTTGCAGGTGGAATAGGCCAACAACGGCGGTAAGTAGACCGTTTATAGCGGAGAAAGGCAAGTCGGGATCACAAAAGCAGAGTCTTCATCCATACAATATTTAAAAAGCAGTTAATCATGCCAGATTTTGAGAAATACACATCATATGATTTGTATCATTTATATCCAATCATTAACAATTTACAGCTAATACTCTCTAACAATCCAGCCACATTAATAGGCAAAACCCAACTCTTGCCGAGTGCGATTCAGGATCTCTGGGGGCAAGGGCAAATAGCCGTCATGAGTCACGCGCTGTTGCCCTTCTGGTGATAAAACGCGTTCAAGAAAGGCCGCAGTCAACGGCTCTAGCGGCTGGCCCGGCGCTTTATTGATATCAATATCATGGTAGCGAGCCAGGGGGTAGCGGCCATCTTTAACATTCTCAGCCGTTGGCATCACATAATCCTGTCCGTTCGTCGACAAGGACAATGGCTTAACACCACTGTTTCGAAAACCAATACTGGCGTAACCCATACCATTCAGTGAACCGGCCACAGCTTGCACCACGGAAGCAGACCCAGGCAATTCATTGATATTATTTGAAAAATCGCCACCACACAGTACTAGTTGTTTGAAAAAGCCATAGGTGCCGGAGGCAGAATTTCGGCTATAACGTTGTATCGAGCGTTCAGCCCAGCGCCCTTTTAGCCCAAGTTCGCCAAAACGTTGGATGCGATGGGATTCCCCACAACGGCGGTTTTGTGAAAAGACAGCATCAAGCTGAGATAAGGTGAGTTTATCCAGTGGATTATCCTGATGGACAAAAACCACCAATGCATCCACTGCGACAGGGACAGCAAGTGGTGGATAGCCATAGCGCTCAGTAAATGCCGTGATTTCAGCCGCTTTCATTGGCCGGCTCATTGGGCCGAGTTGAGCGGCCCCCGCCGCCAGTGCTGCTGGGGCAGTTGAGGAACCTGCCGCCTGTATTTGCAAATTAACGCCGGGGTAATGATGATTGAAATCATCAGCCCATAAAGACATCAAGTTAGCTAAAGTGTCAGAACCGACACTGGAAAGATTACCAGACAGAGTATCTGGCTTTGGCACATCAACCACTGTGCCCGACGATACCGCGACAGGGAGCGCCAGGGTGCCGCAGCTAAACCCTAGCAGAGCATGCAACAGCACCAGTTTTCCCCATCTCATCAGTTTGATATCCATACAGTCTTAGGATTTGACTGCATTCTCGGTTAAAACCGTCGGAACAATCAACCGATTCGGCAAGGTAAAGATAAATCTCGTCCCCAGACCGATTTCACTCATCACATCCAAACGTGCATCGTGATGGCTCAAAGCATGTTTCACTATTGCCAACCCCAAACCACTACCACCAGTTTGTCTTGAGCGGGCTTTATCCACCCGATAGAAGCGCTCAGTCAGGCGCGGCACATGTTCAGGGCCAATACCCGGGCCATTGTCACTCACCTGAAATTGCGCCCCTTGTGGGGTTCGCTGCCAGCACACCTCAATTTTGGTGCCATCAGGGGTGTGATTGACCGCATTGTAAACCAGATTGGAAACCGCACTGCGCAGTTGATCTTCGTTACCGAATACCTTCAGTTGATCATTAATGCGGAAGGTGATCTCATGACGCCCATTACTCAGCGCTTGCACTTCGTGTTGCAGCATTTTCAGCATGCGCGGAATATCGACCTGCTCATTCATATCCACATTAGGTGCAGCTTCAATTCGCGATAACGTCAATAATTGTTTTACCAGCCCATCCATGCGCTTGGTCTGTTCTTGCATCGTCCCCAGCGCTTTATCTCGTAATGGCCCGACCAACTCTTGGTCGTGCATCATTTCCAGATATCCCTGCAACACCGTCAAGGGAGTGCGCAGCTCGTGGCTCACATTGGCAAAGAAATTACGCCGCGCCCCTTCCAACTGGCGCATTTGAGTAACATCACGAGCCACCATAAGCAATTGCCCTTCTGAATAAGGCATCACGCGGAACTCAACGTAATAACCATTATTGAGTTGCAGGGTCAACGGGCGGGAGAACTCTTGCTGTTGCAAATACTGACTGAATTCGGGATAACGCAGCAAGTTGAGAATATGTTGACCATTATCCTCCGGCCAACGGAAGCCGAGCAATTGCTGAGCCAACCCATTACACCAAAAAATATTGCCATCAATGGTCGTCATAACCACCGCATCGGGTAAAGACTCAGCACCACTGCGGAAGCGTTTGATAAGTAAAGCCAACTCACGACGCCGACGGCGATTTCGCAGTTGCATCTGGTACAAGCCGTAAAATAACGGCTCCCAACTCCAACGCCCTGAAGGTGGTGTCATGCTGCGGTCTAACCACAGCCAGTGAGATAATTTGAGTTGGTTATAGAAATTCCACACCAGCGCCGCAATAACCGAGACTAATAATAGCCAGGGAAGGTACCCGATAAAGGCACCTAACAGTAATGCGGGCAGACAAAAAAGAGCCAGCTCTAAAGCCAGCGTTTTCCATGATAAACGTTCTAACACAACGAATTCTCCGGCACTGAAAACTCAGTAGCGCGTTGAGAAACGGTATCCGGTTCCCCGGACAGTTTGTACCATTCGGTCATGGCCATCAATTTCCAGCGCCTTACGTAGTCGACGGATATGCACGTCAACGGTGCGATCTTCTACATAAACGTTAGTGCCCCAAACATAATTAAGCAACTGTTCACGGCTGTAAACGCGCTCCGGATGAGTCATGAAAAAGTGCAATAATTTAAATTCGGTCGGCCCCATATCCAACGCTTGTTCATTCGCCATAACCCGATGCGAGGAGGGATCAAGGCTCAACCCTTGCATTTCAATCACTTCTTCAACCGCCATTGGCGATATCCGGCGCATAACCGCTTTGATACGCGCCACCAGCTCTTTGGGTGAAAAAGGCTTGGTAATATAGTCATCCGCACCCACTTCCAAACCACGCACTCTGTCTTCTTCTTCGCCACGCGCTGTCAGCATCATCACCGGAATATCTCGGGTCAGCGCTTCACGTTTCATATGTTTAATAAACTGAATACCCGAGCCGCCAGGTAACATCCAGTCCAACAACACTAAATCAGGGTAAGGCTCGGACAAACGAGTTACTGCACTGTCGTAATCCTCGGCTTCTAACGGTTGGTAGCCATTCTGTTCCAACACAAAACACACCATCTCGCGGATGGGTGCTTCATCTTCAACTACCAGTATGCGTCTTGCCATCATCAACCCTGCCAGTAAGTTAGTGGTCACTATTTGATTTCGGAAGCCATTATGCGTCAGTTTTGTGACATTTTTATGAAAAACATCACCCTCTTGCAAGCAATAAGCATAGTGATAAATTTCATGATAAATGCAAAATGCAGCACTCAAGTTTGCGAAGCGTCTCGGAGATTTTCTTCACAACCTTTTTTTAGCCGCGACATCCAGCAGGCAGCGTTTATAATCAGCGCCATTATCTTTAAAGGCAACCTGCCCAAGCGGGAGACTTATGCGCATTATTCATACCTCTGACTGGCATTTGGGCCAGCATTTCTTTACCAAAAGCCGTGCGGCTGAACATCAAGCATTCCTGCACTGGCTCATAGAACAGATCAAAGAAAATCAGGTAGATGCGCTGATTGTGGCAGGTGATATTTTTGATACCGGCTCCCCCCCCAGCTATGCACGTGAGCTGTATAACCGCTTCGTGGTTGAACTGCAACCGACGAACTGCCAGTTGGTTGTTCTGGGGGGCAACCATGATTCAGTATCAACGCTGAATGAATCTCGCGGCTTGCTTTCTTATTTGAATACCACGGTCATTTCCTGTGCCAGCAGCAATCTGGAGCAACAGGTTGTTATGTTAAAAGATCGCCAAAATCAACCTGCAGCGCTGCTGTGCGCGATTCCCTTTTTACGTCCACGGGATTTAGTGACCAGTCAGGCGGGTGAATCCGGAGGTCAGAAGCAACTGGCGTTGCAAGAAGCGATTGCTGCTCACTATCAGGCGCTCTATCAGCGAGCCGTCGAGCTGCGTGCCGAGTTAGGCCTGCCCTTGCCGATTATTGCTACCGGGCATTTAACTACGGTGGGTGTCACTACCTCGGACTCGGTTCGTGATATTTACATCGGCACATTGGATGCTTTCCCAGCCCAGGCTTTCCCCCCGGCAGATTATATTGCTCTGGGCCATATTCACCGTGCCCAGCAAGTAGCAAAAACCGAACATATCCGTTATAGCGGCTCGCCAATTGCACTGAGTTTTGATGAGTTGAGCAAAGAGAAAAGTGTTTATCTGGTGGAGTTTGTCCAACAAGCACTCGCCTCAGTGACCCCGCTCTTCATCCCACAATTTCAGCCAATGCAATTAATCAAAGGCGACTTAGCGCAAATAGAGCAACAGTTGGCTAAATTTGCCGACCACCAGGGGTTACCGGTGTGGCTGGATATCGAAGTTGCCACACAAGATTATCTCACTGATATTCAAAGGCGAATTCAGGCACTAGCCGCAGAACTCCCCGTTGAGGTGGTGCTCTTACGCCGCAGCAAAGAGCAGCGTAATAACAGTATTGAGCGGCAGGAAAAAGAAACACTCAATGAACTGAGTGTCACTGATGTATTTGAACGCCGGCTGGCGCTAGAGACGGATTTAGCCGAACCACGTCAAGAGCGCATGCGACAGATGTTTAATCTGGTAGTTGAAGATATCACGCAAGGTAAAGATGCCGCCGAGGAGCAATCTGCATGAGAATTTTAAGTCTACGGCTGAAAAACATTAATTCTCTACAGGGTGAATGGAAGATAGATTTCACCGCCGAACCGTTTGCCAGCAACGGGTTATTCGCGATAACCGGCCCGACCGGGGCAGGGAAAACCACCCTGCTCGATGCCATTTGTCTCGCGTTATACCACCAAACCCCGCGGTTGAATGTCACTCCCAGCCACAACGAACTGATGACTCGCCACACGGCGGAGTCACTGGCTGAAGTCGAGTTTGAGGTAAAAGGAGCGCGTTACCGTGCTTTCTGGAGCCAGCGGCGCGCTAAAAATAGCCCGGAAGGAAATCTGCAAGCACCTAAAGTTGAGCTGGCGCTATGCGAAAACGGCAAGATCCTGGCCGATAAAGTGCGCGATAAGCTTGATATGGTTGCGGCAATCACCGGGCTGGATTTTGGCCGTTTTACCAAATCCATGATGCTGTCACAGGGGCAATTTGCTGCTTTTCTCAATGCTGATGCCAATGACCGCGCGGAATTATTGGAAGAATTAACTGGCACTGACATCTATGGCCGGCTGTCTGAACATGTATTTGAGCAACATAAGCAAGCCAAGATCGCACTTGATGCATTGCATCAACGCGCCAGCGGTATTGAGCTGCTAAATGAAGAGCAGCGTGCAGCTCTGGTACAACAATTAGATGAGCTCAGTGTACAAGAAAAGCAACTTGCCTCAGAACAACGGGTCAATCAAAACCAAATAAACTGGCTCATCGGTTGGCAGCAACAGCAAAAAAATGTGTTGGAATATCAACAGCAGCAGAAAATCATTGAGCAAGAATATCTGCAAGCACAGCCCGAGCTGCAACGCTTGGCCCGTAGTGAACCAGCAGAAAAGTTACGCCCCCTATTACGTGAGTGTTCCCGTAGCCTACAGGATTTGCAGCAGATACAACTGCGTATCACCACACTGACGCAGCAGCAACAGCAACTTCAGACACAACTGACGCCACTAGCTCAGGCGCTGGAGCAAGCCAATCTTGCCCGCCAGCAACACGCTGCTAATCAGCATGAGCAAGAAACACTGATCGAGCAAAAAGTTGTTCCGCTAGATAACCTTATTGCTCAGCAGCAGCACTCATTAATGCTACTTGGTACGCAACTGGAACAGTTACGCACCAAAGAACAGCAAAGTAAACAACAGCTTGAACTGAATGAACAACAGTTCAAGCAAGCTCGCCAGCGCCTGCAACAACTGACTGAGTACACCCAGCAGTATGCCCACCATCAACACTGGGAAAAAAACCTGCCTTTGTGGCGTGAACAGTTCCGTCAGCTACAAATACAGCAACAACAATCAGTTGAAAGCGAACAGCAGTTGCAGCAGCAGGCCACGTTACTGGCAACTTTACAACAGCAAATTGACACGCTGAATGAACAAGATAAACAGCAACAAGCGGCATTAATACAAGCCCACTCGCAGACCGGTAGTATTCAGCAACAATTGTCAGCACTTGAGCAACAACAACCCTCCGCGCAGTTACGCCAACAACTCATCGAACTACAGCAACAACGGCCTGTGCGCCAGCAGTTAGCGGCATTATCGCCATTGGCGCAGCAAGTTCAGGCGTTGCATGATAAACAGCAACAGCAGTTTGTTAGCCAGCAGCAACAGCTAAAACTGCTTGAGCAGCAATTGGCCGAAAAACGTCAGTTATATAAACAACAAAAACAGCATCTAACTGATCTGGAAACTTTGCTTGAGCGCGAAAAGCAAATCGTCCGGTTAGAATCGGAAAGAGCCAAACTACAGCCCGGAAAGGCATGCCCATTATGTGGTGCATTGGATCACCCGGCTATTACCGAGTATCAAGCCGTAAAACCCTCAGAAACGGCGGTGCGAGTAGAAGAACTGCGACTTCAGGTTGAGCAACTTTTCACTGCGGGAACTGAATTACGCACTCAGGTCGCAAGCATGCAGCAGCAACAGTTGCGTCTGGAGCAAGAGTTACAGCACAGCCAGCAACAACTGACAGATTATCACCAGCAATGGCATGTACTAACACAACCACTGGCGCTAACATTTGCGTTGAATGAACCTGTGGCCTTAATAACCTGGTTGGAACAACAAGAACAATCAGAGCAAGCCTGTCAGCTAAAACTGGCAGAATATGAAAAGCTTAATCAGCAATATCAACAAGCCAAAGATATTCTGACTCAAGCAGAACAACAGCAGCAAAAACATCAGCAGCAATTGGCCTTAATCAGCCAGCGGCAACAAGATGCCGGGCAAGCGCACCAAAAGTTACTTGCACAGCATCAGCATCAACTGGTTGAATTGGCAAAAACACGTCAAGACTTTAGCCATGCTCTGGCTGAGCTATCGCTATCAATGCCGGAGGCAGACCAACAACAGCGCTGGCTGGCACTGCGGGAAGAGGAAAATCAGCGCTGGCACCAGTATCAGCAGGAACAACAACAGTTGGCGCTGGGGCAAAAAGCACTGGAAACACAGATTGAAAATGAATGTCGCCACTTGCAAGAATGCATTGATCAGCTATCTATACTCACACAGCAACATCAGCAGGCCGAAACACTGTTGCAGCAACAAAAGCAACAACGCCAGGCGCTGTTTGGTGACCGCAGTGTGGTTGAAGCCCGCCAGTTATTACGCCAACAACAGCAACACGCAGAGCTGGCTCAACAAAACGCAGCGCAAGCCCTGCAACAGGCGCAATCTCAACTTAACTTGCTCTCCGGCGAGCTGGCGGGGTTAGAACAGCAGTGCAATCAAAATCAACAACGAGCCACCGCTGCCCAAGCTGAATTACAACAAGCACTGGCAAGCAGTGAATTTGATGATGAGGCTGCATTAACCGCCGCACTCTTGAGTGAGGAAGAAAGGCAGCGTTTGCAGCAATTGCAACAGCAACTGAGTGAGCGCCAGCAACAGGCCAATATCCGTCACCAACAAGCCAGTGAAGCATTGGCTCAACTGATACAATCTTGCCCTGATGGTGTCGATCAAGCATCTGAATTGGCAGTATTACAGCGGCAATCAGAACAATTATTGGCCCAACTGAAGGCCAATACCTTACGGCAAGGCGAATTACGCAATCAGCTAGAAAGCGACATAGTTCGCCGTCGCAACCAACATGCACTGTTTGAGCAAATTGAACTTAGCCAGCAACAATATGATGATTGGAGCTATCTCAATCACTTAATTGGATCGAAAGAAGGTGATAAATTCCGCAAGTTTGCACAAGGTCTGACACTCGACCATTTAGTCTATCTGGCAAACAACCAACTCAGCCGTCTACATGGGCGCTATCAGTTACAGCGTAAAACCAATGACGCGCTAGAACTGCAAGTGGTGGATACCTGGCAAGCGGATGCTATCCGTGACACTCGCACCTTGTCAGGGGGAGAAAGCTTCCTGGTCAGCTTAGCGCTGGCTTTGGCGCTATCAGATCTCGTCAGCCATAAAACCAGTATTGATTCGCTGTTCCTCGATGAAGGTTTTGGCACATTGGATGCGGAGACACTGGATACTGCACTGGATGCCCTTGATAGCCTGAATGCATCGGGTAAAACTATTGGCGTTATCAGTCATGTCGAGGCGATGAAAGAGAGAATCCCCGTGCAAATTAAAGTGAAAAAAGTCAACGGATTGGGCGTTAGCCGTTTAGATAACATCTTCCGGGTCAATCAAGACTAAGCATTTAGCGTTACAGCCAGGCAGCAAGTGAGCAAATCCCGATGAACTTATTTATATCAGGTCAATGACAAGTCAGTGATTCGGGTGCGCGAGTGTAGCTAACAACGCTGTGGCATCAAGGACGAAGGGCAGGCCACAACCAAGCGGCTCCTCGCACCCCACTAGAATCCCCATGCACAGCTTTGCGAATCGGGGTTTCACACTCACCGCCAAATACCCAGGGGCTAATTAACGCAGGCAATGTTTTATACAGACGATCGACATTACTCATCCCGCCACCTAATACCACAACATCAGGGTCAAACAGGTTGATAACATGGGCTAATGACTTGGCCAAGCGGCACTCATAGTTGACCATTACCTGCTCAGCCAGCACATTACCTTGTTCAACTAACGCCATAATTTCATGCCCCTTCAGCGGCTGACCGCTCAAGCGAAAATAATCCGTAGCAAAGCCTGTTCCGGAGACAAAGGTCTCAATACAGCCTGATTTCCCGCAATAACAAGCCACTTCCTGCTGATACTTGTGCTCCTCATCATCCTGCCACGGTAATGGGTTATGCCCCCACTCGCCGGCGATACCATTACCACCAGCATGCACACGCCCATCAATGGCGATACCGGAACCACAACCCGTACCAATAATGGCCGCAAACACCAGATGCTTTCCAGCGCCTGCTCCATCCGTTGCCTCAGAGACAGCAAGGCAATTAGCGTCATTCGCCAGACGCACCGGCCGAGAGAGTAGCGTTGACAAGTCTTTATCCAGCGCTTGTCCATTCAGCCAGACTGAATTGGCATTTTTTACCTTCCCGGTGAAAGGAGAGAGTGTGCCTGGGATACCCACGCCAACACTGCCCTGCTCCCCAGTAGCCTCTTCTGCGTCGGCAACTAATGCCGCAATCGCCTGCAAGGTTTTTTGATAATCATGACGCGGGGTGTCGACCCTTTTACGAAAAAGCTCCTGCCCATCATTCGCTAAAGCAATAACTTCTATTTTGGTGCCACCCAAATCTATACCAATGCGCATAGCGCCTTACCTCATCAACAGGATTATGTAGTGATAATAAAAACGGCTTCTTTTAGTTTGGACAATACCTTGCTACGACACAATCTCTGTCACGCGTAATTTTGTGTTTTGCCGTATTTGAATCCTGTGAGATATGAATCAGCTTCAGTGAGTTACCCAACAGCACTGTTATTTTCTTATTCTTTTACTAGGGGCCAACGCCTCAATTCGTTATCATGCCGCCCTGCGTTTGATTAACTCGCGCGCTCCAGGCGCGCCCGAGCCAGGGATAACACTATGCTGTGGTTTAAGAATTTAATGGTTTACCGTTTGAGCCGGGAAGTTTCGCTGTCTGCGGATGAAATGGAGAAACAGTTAAGCGCCTTCAGTTTCACACCGTGCGGCAGCCAGGATATGGCAAAAACTGGTTGGGTATCACCGATGGGTTCACACAGCGATGCCTTAACTCATACGGTTAATGGTCAAATCGTCATTTGTGCGCGTAAAGAAGAGAAAATCTTACCATCGCCAGTCATTAAGCAAGAGTTGCAAGCCAAAATTGAGCGGTTAGAAGGTGAACAACATCGCAAGCTGAAGAAAACGGAAAAAGACTCATTAAAAGATGAGGTCTTGCACAGTTTATTACCACGTGCATTCAGTCGCTTTAACCAAACCTTCCTATGGATTGATACCGTCAATGACCTGATTATGGTCGATGCCGCCAGTGCCAAACGCGCTGAAGATACCCTGGCATTACTGCGTAAAAGCCTGGGTTCTTTGCCGGTCGTCCCACTGACGTTAGAAAATCCTATTGAGCTGACCTTAACTGAGTGGGTTCGCAGCAAAGAATTACCGTCTGGCTTTGCATTGATGGATGAAGCTGAACTGAAAGCTATTCTGGAAGATGGTGGCGTGATCCGCTGTAAAAAACAGGATCTGTTCAGTGATGAAATCGCGGTGCATATAGAAGCGGGTAAATTGGTCACTAAGTTGGCGCTGGATTGGCAAGAGCGTGTTCAGCTCGTTCTGTCCGATGACGGCTCGCTAAAACGCCTCAAATTCTCTGACACTCTGCGTGAACAGAACGAAGATATTGATCGGGAAGATTATGCGCAGCGTTTTGATGCTGATTTTATTCTGATGACCAGCGAGTTGGCTGCTCTGATTAAAAACCTGATTGAAGCCTTGGGTGGCGAAGCCCAGCACTAATATCGCCGTAGCTTTAAGCACCCGAAGTAAGCCCTCTCTGTGTTTGAGAGGGCAAATTCAAAAATCAATTAGCTCAAATATTTACACAAATACGAAGATGCTTCAGCAACTTGCAGATTAAATTCACTTTCCCCAGGGATATAGAAAGTTTCACCTGGTTTGAACACTTCCCAGCCAGATGAGCCAGGAATCAGTACTTTTAAACTACCGGTGATCACCGTCATCTCTTCCGGTTTAGCGGTACTAAAGGTGTACTCGCCCTTTTCCATCACCCCAACGCTAGCCTGTCCAATGCTGTCACTGTCAAAACCAATAGATTTCACTTTCCCGGTAAAATACTCATTAAATTTCAGCATAGTTTTGCACCCGCGTCTTAATCAAAATTGAGCTTTCATATTAGAGGCACTATAAATGTTCTGTCACTGATTATTATGGCGAAATGGGATCATAACCGGATTCACTGTGGCGGTTGCAGAGAAAGCATACGATTTAGCCACCAGCAAACACCTTCACAGCATAGGGTGAAGGTTCACAGTACGAAAACGAGGGGGATATTAAAGATTGCGCAGAATGTACAGTGCCAGCGAGGTTTCAAACACCACAATCAATATTGACCAGAATGCTGGCATAAAATTGGTGTGTTGATGGATAAAGCATTTGAAGGTTTTCATCGGCCCGCCTTGGTGGCCTTGCCATAAGAGGCATTAATTAACGCAAGTAATTTACGTTAAAATGATTACGTAAGTGATAATTGTACGCTTCGTATAATTAACAGGCAATCAGATAGGCGAGCGATTCATTCTTTAAATAACGTATCTTGCAAATCAGACCGACTGGCTATTTCACCTTCTCATCAGCCAGTATGTGCAAAATCTGCTCAACAACCTCTTCTGGCGGTTGAGTAGCATCCAGCACATGATGCGCAACCTCCAGATATAGCGGCTCCCGACTAGCCAGTACATCCAGCATTTCTTCAACAATCGGTTTGCCGGTCAAACTTGGCCGCTGAGCATCTTCTGGATCTTCCGCCAATCGTTCTGCCAACACATGAGCCGATGCACGCAAATAAATAACCACCCCATGTTGGCGCATAAATGTACGGTTATCATGGGATAACACTGCGCCACCGCCGGTCGCAACCACGGTTTTAGGCGCAGTTACGGTCTGTAGGGCCATACTTTCTCGCAGACGGAAACCATCCCACCCCTCGCGGGCAACAATTTCGGCTACACTCGACTGCAAAGTTTGCTGCATAAACAAATCGGTATCAATAAAGCGATATCCCAACGCCTGTGCCAACGCTTTCCCTATTGTTGTCTTACCTGCACCGCGCGCGCCGACCATAAAGATAGTCTGTGTCATTACTTGAAAGTCCTTTCGCATCCGCTTTTGAGGATAAATTCTCAATATCAAAAAACCGGCCACTACTATTGGCCAGCCAAACTGGATTAACACTCAGCCCAACGCTGTTGGTGCAAATCATACCTATAATTGAGGGTAGTGCAAACTTTACAATATTGTAAAACTAACGATACAGCTAATAGATAGCCTATTGCACTATCACCTGATATGCATTAATTCGCACATCGGGTGATAACCGGAATTAGAAATCAACGCTGGCACGCAAAACAAACTGCCGAGGCTCACCGACAGCAACACGCAAATTACCGCCACTGGATGGGTAATAGGTTTTATCAAAGAAGTTTTTCACATTGAGTTGCCATTTCACCCGATAATTATTTATCGGCAATGAATAGGAAATAAAGGCATCAGCCACCGTGTAATCATCTAAGGTAAAACTGTTGGCCGCATCACCGGCTCGCCGCCCAACATAGCGTGCGCCGGCACCAATTCGTAAGTCATCTCCGCCCTGCCAACCGGTCGATCCCAATGCTTGCGTCAGAAATATAGAGGCACTATTACGGGCCACATTAGTCATCTGATTGCCTTTATTATCAGGATCTTCTGTAACTCTGGCATCAGTATAAGCATAAGTGGCAATCGCACTTAAATTATCGGTCAATTGCCCTGCGACATCTAACTCAACCCCCTGCGAACGCACCTGACCCGCAGTCCGAGTCACAGTTTCTCCATTAACTAACTCATTGACCATGACATTACGTTTTGCAATATCAAACAGTGCCAAAGTCCCCGTCACCCCATTGACTAATTCCACTTTGCTGCCGATCTCCCAAGACTTTCCTTGTTCCGGCGGCAGCGAATCAATCTGGGTGGCAATAGATGAATTAGGTTTGAAAGACTCACTGTAACTGCCATATAAAGAGACTTCTGGCGTCAGCTTATAAACCACTCCGGTGCGGGGAACTAATTTGCTATCAGAGCTATCAGTATTGGTAATGAATGGCCGGCCTTTACCCGCAAAAACATCAAAACGATCGTAACGTAAACCTGCCAGTACAATCCATTTATCGGTTAACTCAATGGAATCTTGCATAAACCAGCCATAGCTTTTCAGGTTTTCACGCTGGTCACTGTCTTTAGCGCTAACAGCCGTTGAAGGTGGCATCAAACCGTATACGGGATCATAGATATTAAAGTTTGAGTCCTTTTTACCGCGAATCATATCACCACGATATGTGCGGTTATCTTCATAATCAAAACCAAACAGCATCTGATGACCCATGCCGCCCAAGTCGAGGTCACCATTGAGCGTCATCTGCACGACCTGAGCGCGGCTAACCGCACTGGCAGTGGCGTCGGCCTGACGACTCAATACGCCAGTAATGGGATCTAGCAATAATGCACGGGCCTGGTTATCACTATAACGATTGCGGTTATAGGCGTAAGTCAGGGAACTTTTCCAATTATCATTCAGCACCTGATCAATTTGCAGCGTGATATTGTCCTGATCGCCACGAGTGGCGTTATAGGTTTCATCAAAGCGGCGGTCACGCGGAGTATCTACCGGTTTCCCGGTGCGGCTATCAATAATGGTGCCGCGATCAAAGGGGGTGAGATATTCCATATGCTCATAAGCCACACGCACTGTAGTTGTGTCACCAAACCACATAACCGATGGCGCAACGACTGTTTGACGATTACGCCCAAAGTTGCGCCAATAATCCGTTTCGTCGTGATCGACAATCATTCGATACGCGAAACCAGATTGCCCCAATGGGCCAGTGACATCCAACTGCCCGCCGCCGCCTTTAAAACTGCTGCCCCACCCTTCGATATGTGTTTGCTGCACTAACTGTGGTTTCTTGGTAATCATATTGATCACCCCACCCGGCTCCCCCATGCCATATAACATTGAGGCCGGGCCTTTCAGCACTTCGACCCGCTCCGTGGTGGGGGTGAAATTACGTGCCTGGGCTGAGCGCACCCCATCGCGTAAGATGGAGCCATCACGGTTATCACCAAACCCACGTTTGATCAGTGCATCTTGCGTTCCACCCAATGTATTCGATTGAGTAATACCGCTGACGTTATACAGCGCCTCATCAATGTTTCTTGCTGCCTGATCACGCAATACTTGCCGTGGAACCACATTAACCGCCTGCGGCACATTCAGCAGATTGGTTTCAGTGCGCGTCCCGGTAACACTGCTGGTTGGCTGATAGCTTTGTGTGTCAGCTTCACGCTGCTGCCCAATCACCACTATTTTGGTTTTTTCTTCGCTATTCTTAGTTGCTGCTTGAGAATCAGCAGCTTGGGCCATTGGCCCCATGACAAGCAGCGGCAGGCTGCACCAGTACCGATGCTGGCGCTTAATTATTTTCATTTTCTAACTGACTCCAATAAATCCCTGAGAAAGGTAACGGCAAAAATTGTTGATATAATTGTTGGAAAGTTTGTTGCGGGTTGATATCGGTAAAGAGGTCTGGATAGAAGGCCTTAGCAAACATTTCTACTGCCACAACGTGATAGGGGCTGAGGTAGAAATTGTGCCAGATACTGTAGGCCCGCCCCTGTGTTACCGCGTTAAGATGAGAGAGGATCGGTTGTTCTGATAGCACCTGTTGGAAGCTGTGCTGTGCCTGTTCAGCATTAACCAGCGGCCCTAATTGTAAACTTGAGAAGCGTTTTCCGGTCGGGCCTGCCATGCCTGTTGCAATATAAATATCGGGATTGGCTTGCAGCACATTTTCTGGATTCAGCTCACCATAAACAGTATTAATTCGAGAAATGGCAATATTGTCGCCGCCGGCAAAAGCAATCAAATCGCCAAGATTGCCTTTAGAGGCCGTGGTACAACAACTTTCACGTCGCCCAAGATGCAAATGCAACATGACCGTTGGTTTTCGCCCTTGATAATGGGCAAGACGTTGCTGGATAAGTTGCATATGCTGCTGATAGAAATTGATAAATTGTTCAGCACGGGCTTGGCGATTAAGCACTTCGCCTAAAAGTTTAATACTGGGAATCGTGTGTTTTAACAAATCGACCCGCAAATCTACATAGATAACCGGAATACCGGCTTTCGTCAGCCCCGCAAGCACCCCGTCATCGCCCTCAGCGCGGGCAAATCGCGGCAGAATAATCAGATCAGGTTGTAATTGAATTAAACGCTCAACATTTATCTGGCGAATATTTCCACTACCAATTATTGGAATCTTGGCGATTTCAGGGAATTTTTGGGTGTAAAGCTGCCAGCTTTGCGCATCAAAACGCTCAAGATCTGCGGGCCAACCAATAACACGCTGTGCAGGATTGCCGGGTTCTAATAACGCCAATGTATATAACATCCGGCTTTCACCCAGAATAATACGCTGCGGGTTATCCGGTACGGTGACCTGACGACCGAGAATATCGGTAACACTTTTTGCCTGGCTGGTGAGAGTGAAACTTAACAGGCAAAAAACCAATAGAATTTGAAAATAGCGCATGCACATCACATAATCTAAAAAAACAGGTGCGCATGGTAATCATTATCATTGATATTTTCAATTGTATTGGCTATGACGCAAGAATATGACAGGAATAATCAGGCTAAGCCTCTAACGAGGCTGACAAATATAGACTAAAGCAGGAGGGAAATTGCGGACCACCCGTATCTTTCTCCAGGTGAAATAGCGAGATAATAGAGGTTCGGAAAGATGGCTGTACTGGAATAACACCAAAACGCCCTTGTTGGCCCGCAAACGTTGCTGGGCCTGCTGTAATATCTTGATACTTATCTTGGTTGGGATTGATAATAGTGGCAAACAGCAAAATACCGCATCGTAATCTTGATCCAATTGTTCTGCGGAACGAAAAGCGACCTGCAAGCGCGGATCATTAATCTGATGCAATGAATGCACAAAGTGTGGCTGGATTTCGTAAGCCTGCAAACGCGAGCTTTCTGACATATGCGACAAAATACGCTTGGTCAGCACCCCATCAGCCGCCCCTAGCTCAGCAATATTAAGGTTTTTTTTCCAATCCACCTGATTCAACATTGCCTGACATAACCAAGGCGAGGAAGGGGCCAAGGTGCCAACAGTGCGTGGTGAGGCAATAAAACGCTGTAAATAAGAGAACTGACTTTTAAAATTACGCCGTACAGTGTTTAACATAGCCGTTCCTCGGGAAACCGGATGGTCTACAATAACACCTTATTTTCCTTAAGTTCTCATTAAGATTGCTCTAAGAGTTAACTATTTTTTGTCTATAAATAGAAGAAATCTGATGTTATGAATGCTCACAGCAATAAAAAAATCAAGCCCGATATAACAATAATTCGTAATTGTCATATCGGGCTTTTAATCAATACCAATACTGTATCTAACTATTTCGTTAACACTTATTGACGATAAAAGATTAACGGTAAATTTCAGCGCTGGCACTGTAATTACTCGAATCACCGGGGTTACTGATACCAATAATTCGGTAGTGACTGGCCCCATCAGCATCCGCTTTCGCCTTCAGTGCTGACTCGACATCCATCGGTGACCCACTGACATTAGAAAGAGAAATAACCCCGATACTTTGTAATTTAGTTGCTTGTTCTGAGCTGACTTCTTGCGCAGCCATAGTGGCGAATGATGCGGTAGCAATAAGTGCAGCTGCGATGACTGGTAGTAGTTTCATAATATGCTCCAACTGACGGGTTATATGTAATGTCTTTGTGAGGTTAATTATGAGTGAACCAATGCAAGGGGACGTAATGCTATGTAAAGAAGACTAATCATTGTGAGGAGAATAAGGAGGAAATAAAAATATCTATGTCGCAGGAGAATATGAATAAAAAAACAGGGACGCCAGTATAATATACCGCCGTCCAGTTATATATTTAGCTACGCTTTGCAACAATCATCATAATATCACTGGTGAAAGAACCATCAGTTTGAATCTCATAATGATTAATAACGCTATCAGATGCTGATTTCTGTAACTCACGAATGGCGGTAGCGAAATGTGCCGGTGTGCGCATTCGGGCAATCCAACTACTGAACTCCAAATATAACCTATCGGATGTCACTTCATTAATGATCAATCCAGCCTCGCTAAACAGCGCCAACCATTCGCCCGGCGCGTAATTACGAACATGCGAGGTATCACGTAAAACCTCCACAGTTTGCAGATAAATATCTAACACAGGATGACCGGGCGAAACCACATCCATAAATATCACCTTGCCACCGGGGCGTAATACTCGCTTAACTTCGCGCATAGCCTGGCCCACATCATGCCAGTGGTGAGCTGAATAGCGGCTGATGACAATATCAAAGCTCTGATCATCAAAGGGTAATGATTCAGCCAACCCTTGCTTTACTTCAATATTAGTCAGCTTTTTATCCGCAGCGGCCTGGCTGACAACATCCAGCATTTGAGCTGAAAGATCATAAGAAACCACTGTCTTTACCGCCACCGCCGCGGTAAAACTGGCGTGCCCTGCACCACAGCCGAGATCAAGCAAACAGGCATCAGCATGGGGTTGCAGTAGTGCCGCCAGGCGCTGTAAATCTTTACCTTGAGCATGAACTGTACTGGTTAAATAGGCATTTGCCTGATCACCAAACTGTCTTTCAACGGCATCTTTGTGGCTATTTTGCGTCGTCATTGCATCCCCATTTTATGATTTAACCATCTGATTTACTTTATCTATCTTATTACCTAAAAGGCGTTAAAATGTTTTTCGGAATTAAATCTACTCTATCCAAAACTGAACAATCACAATAGCGCTTTTTCATTAGGGAAAACATCATGGTAATACTTAGAGCAATGCGTACTGACGAACTCAGTGACTATCGGAATTTATTTATTACCGAATATGCACAGGATTTATCGTCCAACAGTGGTTATAGCAGCGAACAGGCCTTCGCTCATGCCAGCCATAGCTTTGATAGCTATCTACCAGAGGGTGTTAATAGCCCTGACGATCATTTGTATTGCATCGAAAATAAAAGCAATATCGGCCAAGATAGCCAACTGGTGGGCTATTTATGGTTCGGATTGGGTAAAAACGATAGCGCGGCCTTTATTAAAGATTTTTATGTGCTGCCACAGTGTCAGCGCAAAGGATATGGCTCGGCCTGTTTACAGGAATTGGAAAAATTGCTGGTGGCTCAAGATATATTTGAGATAAAGCTACGCGTCGCGGCGGATAACCCACAGGCAAAGAGACTCTATGAGCAAATGGATTTTTTGGTGACGGGCTTTAATATGTCCAAATCGCTACAACCAATGGACAAATCATAATAGGCATAAAGGCAATATTAAGGATGCGCTTGCAGGTCAGCAAACGAAAATAGATAAAAGGCTGAGAATCGGACGAACAGTTCATCAGGATTGTTGCCTGCTGTTCCTCTGATAAATCAGTCTAATCCAAGTGTGGACGTGAGATTAAACCATTTTATCATCACCCATCTGTTGCAGTTGATCTTTGTAAGACTTCACTTTCTGGCGTTTCTTCATCCAGATAGAAAATGACACAACAAAAATCCCACCCGCCAGGGTTAATACACCTAACTCATGTTGATAAAACAGCATAATAATGAAATAGACAGCAGATATAATTGCTACCCATTTAGCCGAATGACCAATAGAGCTTTTCTCATCGGTCAAACGGCGGATACTCTCTTCCTCACTGATCCCCATACTTAATCCTCCTTATTGTTCAGCTTATAATATTGGGGCAGTTGCATGATAATTCAACATATTTTTCAGTTTTTATTTTGTTAAGTCGAGATAGCGCTGATTGACTATCCCGACTCAGTTGATATTAGCTACAAAATGATACGTAAAACGTTCAGTCAAAAGGGGAGGAAGATTAAATACTATCCTGAAATTTTCGCGCCTTGGCTGTTTGCTGTTTTTCCAGTTCAAAAATAGCCCGTTGCAATCCTTTTTCCTGGATGGGGCTTAAACGAGGAAATTTAAAACTCAGGCGCTGCATGGTGAGGGTTTCGCCTTTGTTGTTCACCACTTGTTTATCGATAGCTCGGATAAACTGTAAATCCAATTTAAAAATACCAAAACCACATAAATCAACTGACACATCGCGCAGAATGCCACAATTCTGGACAGGGAACTCACTACCTTTCACGGCATACACCCCCATTCCCCCCAAAGAAACATCAGCCAGTGTGTATGAGAATTTACTGCCGTCGACAAATTTTCCGGTGCAATAATAAGCGGGCCATTGAGGTATGTTTACCCGAAAATATTCCCGACGTTGAATAAAGTAGAGGCTGTCAGGAATGGAGGTACTGAAAGCAGGTAAAGATAAATATTGTATTTCTTTCAGTGGATTGCAGGTAAATTCAATTTTTGCGCCTGTCGGCTCGGCAATAACTGTTAGTTGACTGGCAGCAAGTGCCGCAATGTTCTCATGAGCTACGCTGCCAAAATCAAAAATAAATTGATTCGTCTCAGGAACGACATCCAGAATACGACTAATAAATTGCCCGCGAGCATGAACTATCATCACTGCGGTATCATTCTTCTTTAAATCACGAAGAATTGCACAAATCGCTAATTTATTGGTTTTTACAAAATTATCTTTAGACGTTTCGCTCACCAGCCATCCCCATCTTTAATTTATTGCTCTGGCTACCCAGATTATTATTAAGAAGCATGTAAATATCCGACATCGTTATCGGCAGATTTTGGCGAAACTTTAGTTATTATTTTATACCCTAAATAATTCGAGTTGCAGGAAGGCGGCAAGCCTTTTTACCGATTGTTGCCAGTCAGGAATTCGCTTTGCAGCTTCATTGTGATCCGCGTACGTTATTGCTGCAACTATTGGCGGTATCGAATACCACGGATGGGGTGATTGTGGATTTCTCGGTAATTACCTTTAACCCGGTTGATTATAAAATCAGTTATTATCTTAAACGCCACCCGCTGGATTAAATTTAAAAATAAAGCGACATTGGCGGATGCCAAATATCGCTTTACTGAATAACGCCGATTCGTAATAAATTAGCTACGAACTAAATCATCGCCGTAACCAATCCACTTATAGGTTGTCAATGCATCCAACCCCATTGGGCCACGAGCATGGAGTTTTTGTGTGCTGACTGCCACTTCTGCGCCCAAGCCAAACTGCCCACCATCAGTGAAACGCGTGCTGGCATTGACATAAACGGCTGATGAATCAACCGCGCGAACAAAATGTTCAGCATTGCCAAGTGAGCGCGTCAAAATAGCATCAGAATGACTGGTGCCATGTTCACGGATATGGTCGATGGCAGCATTGATGTCAGCCACAATCTCCACATTGAGATCCAGAGATAGCCATTCATCATCATAATCAGCAGCTTCTACCGCCACGACCCTGGCTTGGCCTTCCGCCAAAAACGGCATAGCTTGCGGGCTGGCATGCAATGTCACACCAAAGGCATGCATTCTGTCACTCAATGCCGGTAGGAAACGCGCAGCAATGTCTTGGTGGACAAGCAAGGTTTCCAATGAGTTACATGCACTTGGCCGCTGAATTTTAGCGTTTTCAATCACTAACAAGGCTTTTTCAACATCCGCGCTTTCATCGACAAAAGTATGGCAAACACCGATGCCGCCGGTGATAACCGGAATGGTCGATTGCTCACGACATAATTTATGTAAGCCCGCTCCGCCGCGTGGGATCAACATGTCGATATAGTTGTCCATCCGCAGTAATTGAGTCACTAACTCACGATCCGGGCTTTCAATCGCCTGCACCGCCGCGGGTGGTAAACCACATTGCTCCAGCGCTTGCTGGATAACTTTTACTGTTGCCTGATTGGTGTGGTGCGTCTCTTTACCGCCGCGCAAAATAACCGCGTTGCCGGTTTTCAAGCATAAGCTGGCCACATCAATCGTCACATTAGGGCGTGCTTCATAAATGACACCAATCACTCCCAGCGGGACACGGCGGCGTTCAAGTTTCAAACCACTATCGAGTAAGCTACCGTCAATAACCCGGCCAACAGGGTCATTCAGGCGACATACCTGACGCACATCATTAGCAATGGCAGCTAAACGTGCAGGACTTAGTAGCAATCTGTCCAGCAGCGCCTCACTCATACCGCTGTCACGGGCAGCCGCCATATCTTGTTCGTTGGCCTGTAAAATGGCCTGACTTTCAGATTCCAGCAGATTTGCAATCACGGCCAAAGCTTGATTCTTCTTTGCCGTACTCAACATTGCCAATTGCCAGGAAGCCTGTTTAGCGGCTTTCCCCATCTGTTCCAGCATGCTCATGCTTGCTCCTTAGCTGACAATCATATCGTCACGATGAACAGCCACCGGGCCATATTCATACCCGAGGATTTCACTGATTTGTTGCGAATGGTGCCCCGCCAGCATGCGTAAGGCATCACTGTTATAGCGTGACACGCCGTGAGCCAAATCGCGCCCACTGAGATTACGAATACGAATAACTTCGCCGCGCGAGAAGTTCCCCACCACACTGCGAATGCCTTTTGGTAGCAACGAGCTGCCGCGCTCCATTATCGCGGTTACCGCGCCATCATCGACGGTAATTTCACCGGCTGGCGGTGCACCAAAGATCCAGCGTTTGCGGTTTTCCAGTGGTGTTTCCAGCGCGTGGAATCGAGTGCCAACTGGCGTTCCCCCAATCACGTCAGCAATAACACCCACCTGACTACCCGCAGCAATCACCACATCAATACCGGCACGACAAGCAACATCAGCCGCCTGCAATTTTGTCGCCATGCCACCGGTGCCAAGACCAGAGACACTATCGCCGGCAATCCCGCGCAAAGCATCATCAATACCATGCACTTCGCGAATTAATTCAGCTTGCGGATTATTACGTGGATCAGCAGTGTATAGCCCGGCCTGGTCTGTCAGTAGCAGCAATTTATCGGCACCAGCCAGAATCGCCGCCAATGCAGAGAGATTATCGTTATCGCCAACTTTGATTTCAGCAGTGGCAACAGCATCATTCTCATTGATAACCGGCACTATGCGGTTATCCAGCAAAGCATTCATGGTATCGCGAGCATTTAAAAACCGCTCACGATCTTCTAAATCAGCACGGGTCAGCAACATCTGGCCGATGTGAATGCCATAGATTGAGAACAGTTGTTCCCAAAGCTGAATGAGCCGGCTCTGCCCGACAGCGGCGAGTAATTGCTTTGAAGCAATAGTGGCGGGTAATTCGGGATAACCCAAGTGTTCACGCCCTGCTGCAATGGCACCAGAGGTGACAATAACAATACGATGACCTTTTGCGTGTTGCTGGGCGCACTGGCGCACCAGTTCAACAATATGGGCACGATTAAGACGACGGGAACCGCCAGTCAGGACACTCGTCCCCAATTTCACAACCAATGTCTGGCTGCCACTCATAATTTTTCTGCCGTTGGGATGTAAGAATAAAAGAAAGGGTATAGGAGTCTTTTTAACAGGTGGGAGACGTTATGCCAAGCACTTTGCGGATCAGCGTCTTAATTGGCATTGCAGGTTAGGTATAAGCCTGCAATGCCAGTTAAACAGGTCTATTTTTATGCCGACAACTTAACCGGCTGCTCGCTAAAGTCTTGTGCTGGCTCCAATCTCATTTCAATGGAAGTCAGCATCTCGGCGAGGCGTTTATGAAAACCACGTAATGTAGTTTCCAGTTTCTCTTGTACTTCAGGATCTTTAATCTTTTCCGCTTTCCAGTTGCCATCTTTATTAAACAGGCCGAGCTGGTAAACATAGGTGAAATGATCAGCCGCGGGTTCCAGCTCTATCCACCATCCCCAGAACTCACGCTTCTCTGGAGCAAGCTTCACATTGACGCACACAGCCAAACAATCAAAGAAAAACCGGTCGTTCTGGCACTGCCCTTCACGCAGGTATGGCCCTAAAGCTGCAAAACGTTTCATAAGCTTGCTTTTAGGATGAGCACTGGTTGACGTCATTCTTAAATCTCCTTATGTAGACTCACCTTTTTAGCAAACTGTTAAAAATTAGCAACTCATTAACGCATTTTATCTTCTAACCACTGGCTGGTTTGCAATAATGCGCGATGGAAATTGTCATACAGCGGTGTTGATGATATGGGTAATAATTTGCCATCGGCAGAAGAAGAACAAATGAGTTTAGCTTCCTCTTTCGGGCTGAAAGGGTCGTTTTCCCAGAAACCAGCCAACATAGGAGTTTGGCAACGCCGCCCTAATAACCCTTGGGTTTTTAAAGAATAGCGGTTCATTTCTGCTCTGAGTATTTCGTCTGCGGCATCCGCCATGCCCAAACGACTGGCCATCACATCCATATACATATCAGGTAATTTTCGCTGGCTATCCGCGTTGCACAAAAGATGATGCACAATTGGCCCGAGGCACGCCACTGCGCGCACACGCTGTGGTTCCAGATAACCCAAACGTACCGCCACGTTGGCACCGAAACGAAAACCAAAAACACTGACGCGCAGATGATCAACCCACGGAATATTGGGCAAAGCCTGCAACACTTGTTGATGCAGGAAGCTGGTGTCCTGAGTGAGTTTCCACTTTGATGAAGCTCCGACGGAGGGCAGATCGATGGTCAACATCGCTATCCCTTTGGGGGCCAGATAGTCGCGGAACAGGCGATGATAATCACTTTGCAAAGTATCCAGCCCACCGCACATCAGTACGGTTGGAAATGGTGCACTGCCGATAGTCGGCATATGCAGGAACCCGGTAAGCGTACCGCCATCAGAAATATCAAAGCTAAGTTCTTTCAAGGTGTAAGGCAGATGTTTAGCCGCTTCTTCATATGCGCGATTAGATAGCACCTCCACTTGCTCGGCCAACTCATCCCCTTTCAGGTGTGGATAACCGGCAATGCTGTATAAATTTGCCGCATTCAACCAATACTGGCCGGCATTCATTGGGTCAGCTTCTTCCATGGCTTTTTGTTGCCACTGCATCCCCTGATGGGCCCATTCATAAATCCAGTTGCCATTGCGGTAACCCACAACGGTATCGAGCAGTTCGTTATCGCTGTGTTCCGCTTTAGAGCAAGCAATGCGTGACAACACCTCTTCGATTTCAAGCGGATCGACACCACGCCAGGTCCAGATTAGGCGGTTGATCATGCGGTACCAATGATTGGTGGTGTCACCATCTAGCGCCGAATGAACATTCATTGCCTGATTGCAGTGGGCGTGCCGCACTAGCGTTGAGGTTTCAGGATGCTTAAATTTTGGTTTGAACAGAATTTCAGAAAGGTTGGCTTGTGCCATGATAACAATAGCCTCCATAAGCCGTGATTCAAGCCCTTTAGGGCTGGTCAGATGGGGTCAAGTGTACTCATACTGCGGGGAAAATGAAACGCCCGGTAGGCACCGGGCATTGAAAGCGAACTAAATTACTTACCGCTTAGTGGGGCAACGAAGGTTACCGCCATATCCCACGGTTGCTCAATCCATGTGTCCTGAGGAATATCAACCACATAGTCATCAACCAATGGACGACCCGCTGGCTTGGCAAAAATGGTGACAAAACGTGCTTTCGGATACATTTCACGGATAGCAACCGCCGTGCCGCCAGTATCAACTAAGTCATCAATCACAATAAAGCCTTCACCATCGCCTTCAGCACGTTTCAAGACTGTAAGCTCACGTTGGTTATCATGGTCATAGCTAGAGATGCAAACGGTGTCGACATAACGAATACCCAGCTCACGCGCCAAAATACCCGCTGGTACTAAGCCCCCACGGCTAACCGCGATGATGCCTTTCCATTGATCAGCAGGCATTAAACGACTTGCCAATTTGCGGGCGTGAATTTGCAACATATCCCAGGTAACAACGTATTTTTCGCTCATAAAGTGTAATCCCAGCCAATATAGAAGTGGCTTGCCATGGTTCAGAAGGGGAAAAAAGGTTGCGCGAGATTATAGAGAGCCAGCCGGATAAAAACCAGCAATTATCCGGCTAATTAATCAGGTTAGTTACAGTTATTGTGCGGCGATACGCGCGTAATACTAATGAAAGTGATATTCTCAAACTATCTCGCCATCTTAATGGCGGTGTATCACCACCCTTAAAATCTTTAGTCATCAACCCAATAGCATCTCTGACATCTCTACTGTGAGGTTGCCGATATGAGAATGCTGTTACAGGAGACTTACAGTGTCTGAACTGTCTCAACTTTCGCCTCAGCCGTTGTGGGATATTTTCGCAAAAATCTGCTCGATCCCTCATCCGTCTTACCATGAAGAAGCGCTAGCACAACATATTATGACCTGGGCCAAAGAAAAAGGTCTGCATGCCGAGCGTGATAAGGTCGGTAATATCCTGTTGCGTAAGCCTGCTACCAAGGGGATGGAGAACCGCAAGCCCGTTGCCCTGCAAGCCCATTTGGATATGGTTCCGCAGAAGAATAATGATACGGTGCATGACTTTACCAAAGATCCTATTCAGCCTTATATCGACGGTGAATGGGTTAAAGCCCGTGGCACCACATTAGGTGCAGATAATGGCATTGGTATGGCCTCCGCGCTGGCGGTACTGTCTGACGATAGCGTCGAGCATGGCCCGTTGGAAGTGCTGCTGACCATGACCGAAGAAGCCGGTATGGATGGCGCATTTGGTCTGCAACCTAACTGGTTACAAGCCGATATTTTAATTAATACCGACTCCGAGCAGGAAGGCGAAATCTATATGGGTTGCGCCGGTGGTATTGATTTTATTACCACTTTAGCGCTAAAGCGCGAAGCAATCCCCGCCGGTTATCAGACGCTGAAACTGACGATTAAGGGTTTGAAAGGTGGTCACTCAGGAGCTGATATCCATTTAGGACTAGGCAATGCCAATAAACTGCTGGCTCGTTTCCTGTTCGATCATGCCAAAGAGTTAGACCTGCGAGTACTGGATTTGAATGGCGGCACCCTGCGTAATGCCATCCCACGTGAAGGTTCTGCGACTCTGGCAATTGCCGCAGACAAAGTCGATCAGCTGAAAAGCCTGAGCCAAGAGTACCTGGCCACCTTAAAAAATGAGCTGGCCGCAGTTGAAAAAAATCTGACTGTGCTGCTTGAGCCAACATCTGTGGATGCTAAAGCGCTGACTAAAGAAACGCAGCAGCGCCTGATCGCTTTATTGAATGCCACACCAAACGGTGTCATTCGTATGAGTGATGCGGTGAAAGGCGTGGTTGAGACCTCACTGAATGTGGGTGTAGTGACCATGAATGAAAACGAAGCAGAAATCATTTGTCTGATTCGTTCCTTGATCGACAGCGGTAAAGATTACGTTGTCGGCATGCTGACGGCTATTGGTCAGTTGGCTGGCGCGGAAACTTCACCAAAAGGCGGCTACCCTGGCTGGCAGCCAGACCCAAGTTCACCGGTGATGGCGCTGGTGCGGGAAACCTACCAAAAGCTGTTTAACAAAACGCCTAATATCATGGTGATTCATGCAGGTCTGGAATGTGGTTTGTTCAAAAAACCTTATCCGGATATGGATATGGTCTCCATTGGGCCAACCATGACTGGGCCACATTCACCGGATGAACAAGTTCATATCGAAAGTGTGGGCCAATATTGGCAATTACTGACCGCACTGCTAAAAGCCATTCCAGAACGCGCATAAGCTGATTTAGCTAGCTTTTAGTACAATAATGGCGGGCCTAATGGTTCGCCTTTTTTATGTTATTTTCACTGTTATTCCCAACTCAGCAATAATTGCCGCTCAAGTTGTGGGTCGAGCAACGTGACGTGTAACCCGACCAGCCGAACCCCACGTCCCGCGCGCCGCTCATTCCATGCTTTTCGTGCCACTTGCAATAAATCGGCTTTATTCAACTGGGGCCAAACATGCTCTTGTGTCGTTTGCTGAAAATCATGAAACTTGAGTTTCACCCCTTGCCGGGCAATATGCAGATCTGGCCTGACTTTGCGAAGGCGAGTTTCCAGCTCAATATAAAGCTTTTCAATCAATGACTCACAGCTTTCCCAATTATGAATATCCTCAGCCAGTGTTCGCTCGACGCCTACCGACTTACGTAAGCGATCAGGAGAAACCTCACGTTCATCAATGCCGTGACTGCGCTCCCACAACACATGACCAAACTTGCCAAAGCGCTTTAATAATTCAGCCTGCGGATAGTTTTGCACATCACTACAGGTTATCAACCCCAGCTCTTGTAAACGTTTTGCCGTCACTTTGCCCACACCTGGGATTTTACTCAGCGGCAAGTCACGCAAGAAGGGCAGCACCTGCTCTGGCGTTATCACATACTGACCATTGGGTTTATTTAAATCAGACGCGATCTTGGCTAAAAACTTGATTGGGGCAATACCGGCAGAAGCCGTTAAATTAAGATCCATCGCAATGGCCTGGCGGATTTCTTGTGCAATTAATGTGGCGGAACCGCTGCACACCTGGCAATCAGAGACATCCAGATAGGCTTCATCCAGCGAAAGTGGCTCAATTAATGGGGTATAGCGCGCAAAAATCTCACGAATATGCTGCGAGGCTTCTTTATAGGCCGCCATTCGACCGGGGATCACTTTCAGTTGTGGGCAAAGTTTCAATGCCATGGCTGTGGGCATCGCGCTACGAACCCCATAACGGCGGGCGGGATAATTGGCGGTGCTAATCACACCGCGCCGATCACGGCTACCGCCAATCGCAATAGGAATATCACGCAAACTGGGATCGTCACGCATTTCGACTGCTGCGAAGAAGCAATCCATATCGACATGAATAATTTTTCGCATATTTATTCCCCCAATCAAACCACTGTATAAGGATACAGTTAAATTGGAGAAATTCAAGATTATCCTAGATCCTGACCGCGCAGACAGAGCAATAGCTTGCGTGCCTTTAGCCTAATGGTTCATCACATTTTCCTCAGAGCACGAGTGAAATGTGTCAACGCTATTTAGAACCGGTCAATAATGAGTAAAAAAGCTGCACATGGCAGCTCTTTTAAAATTGAAATCACGATGGTGCGTGTTGTTACTTAACAATAGAACTTTTCAGTGATTTATCCTGCTGATGGCGCTCTAAAGCCAATTCAATCAGTGTTGTTATCAATTCCGTCGAGCCAACGCCGGTGGCGCGCCACAATTTAGGATACATGCTGATATTAGTAAACCCAGGCAGCGTGTTTATTTCATTGATAATAATGGTGTTATCAGGTGTTAAAAAGACATCGACCCGTGCCATACCGCAGCAGTCAAGCGCACGAAATGCCGCTAAAGCAACCGCACGAATATTGTCACTGGTAGCACAGTCTATTGGTGCAGGAATAATGACCTGAGCACCGGTTTCATTAATATATTTTGTGTCATAGGAATAGAACTCGTCGCTGATAACAACTTCACCACATAAACTGGCTTGCGGATTATCATTGCCCATAACTGCACATTCGATTTCGCGTCCAACAATAGCCGATTCCACCAACACTTTATGGTCAAAATCAAAAGCTAACTCTACCGCTTGCTGGTATTCAGTGGCATTCCGCACTTTACTCACACCAACCGATGAACCTTGATTTGCGGGTTTTATAAATAAAGGTAAACCGAGTTTTGCCGTAATTTGCTCAAAACGGTAGTTATCTTTATTTGCCCTGGTCAGGGTAATAAATGGCGCGATATTCAGCCCGGCATCACGGAGTAACCGCTTGGTAATATCTTTATCCATACTGACCGCCGAACCTACAACACCTGATCCGACAAAGGGAATATTGGCCATGCGCAGCAGGCCCTGCAAAGAACCATCCTCCCCTAGTGTCCCATGGACAATAGGGAAAATGACATCTAATTGAGTTAATGCAGAGGCATTATCCGCGGTGATAAGTTGCTGATGATCCTGACCGGGAATCAAAGCCACATTTCGGTTTGAATGATTCAGAGAAATCAATGTTGGGTTTTCTGCATTTAATAAGTAACTGGATGCATCATTAATATGCCATTTCCCTTGTTTATCAATACCTAACAGCGTCACATCAAATTTTTCTTTATCAATCGCATCTACGATATTTTTTGCTGACTGTAATGACACTTCATGTTCAGCCGATTTACCGCCAAAAATCACACCAACTCGCAATTTCGACACATCACATTCCTTCTTAAGACCTGGTACTCAGGGCGCGACCACCCAATAAAATTACCAGTAACATTAATACAACCTTTGCATGCTTCACTAATGTTTTTTAAGATTCCTACAGAATTTTCTGATTCAGGTGGATGAATCATTTTTGTCTTAGAGAAAGATAAACTCCATATACGTCTTTCAATAACATAAAACGTTAATTCACCATTGCTAATATTCATGATTATCCTAATCAATATGGCGACTAATTTTATCAAAAACAGAATTGAATTCTGTTATTGGTATTTTTATCATTTTTGTCATTTATTTTTAATAAAAAATCATTAAATTCTACCAAGTCGAAAAATATTGATTGTATGATTAACGTCACCCTGCAAAA
>NZ_CACVAD010000038.1 GCF_902726545.1 Yersinia artesiana
GGAATAGCTCAGTTGGTAGAGCACGACCTTGCCAAGGTCGGGGTCGCGAGTTCGAGTCTCGTTTCCCGCTCCAAATTTTTTCATTCAATTCTGTCTTAATTATCCACAGCCCAGTCACGCGCTGCACCTCATTTAACATACATTGTATTAACTTCTTCAACAGAGTTATCCACAGATTCTGCTGTTTTTGTATTCAGTTCATAATTTAACCACTTTAATTTCCTGTTTTATAATCATCTGATTTAGTTACATATATTTTTATATAAAAACGTTATGCCGATCACTTGTGCTTTTTTTTGCACTTGATTGACAAGGTGTTTTTATTTTTATGCACAGGAAAACTCTGAGTTTATTCATTATAAAAATAGTTGAAAAAAACTCTGCTCAATGTCATCCAACATCAGGCAAAAGCAGTATCAGGCATCGCGTGGCAGGCCTTTTTCAATCGCTCTCACCAGCCGTTTTTTCTGCGGTGATTGAACATCCCCAATCAGTGTAGACCGTCTTTTCAATTGTTGTGAGATGGCCCATTCAATATGTTCATCTAACATGGGATCAATGCCGCGACGCGCTTCCAATGCCAAGACAATATTATCGAGGTAGGGCGCATTGCCCAACGCGACCGAGATATTGCGCAACCAGCGCAGATGACCAATTCGCCGGATGGCGGAACCTTCTGTGATCCGTAAAAACTTCTCTTCATTCCAGGCGAATAGATCCAATAGCTGTGGCGTATGCAATACGGCACGCGGGCTGAAATCTTCTTCATCGGTTAATTGTGAGAAGCGGTTCCACGGGCAGATTAGCTGGCAATCATCACAACCATAAATACGATTACCCATCAGCGGGCGGAACTCTTCCGGTATTGCGCCTTCCAACTCGATCGTCAGATAGGAAATACAGCGGCGCGCATCAACGGTATAGGGGGCGACGATAGCCCCTGTCGGGCAGGTGGTAATACAAGCAACACAGCGCCCACATTGTTCTTCTTGCGGTTTATCGACCGGCAGCGGCAGATCAATGAGTAACTCGCCAAGAAAGAACCAGGAGCCAGCATCACGATTCAAAATTAGTGAGTGCTTACCAACCCAACCAATCCCCGCTTTAGCCGCCAGGGAACGCTCCATTATTGGCGCAGAATCGACGAACGGGCGAAAATTGATATCGCCGGCCGCCTGCTCCAGACAATAATTCTGAATCATGTCACCCAACTTTTTCAGGCGTTGGCGTAACAATTTATGATAATCACGGCCTAAGGCATAACGGCTGACATAACCGAGTTCTGAATTCTTTAATGTGCTGGCAAATGCGGCCTTGGCTGGCAGATAATTCATTCGCACGCTGATCACCCGCAAAGTGCCGGGTAATAATTCATGGGGGCGCGCGCGCAGCATCCCGTGGCGGGCCATCCAGGCCATTTCGCCATGATATTGTTTATCAAGCCAGGCTTGTAATCGCGGTTCTTCTGCTGACAAATCTGTATCGCAGATACCGACTTGCTGGAAACCTAGCGATTGCCCCCATTGCTTGATATGTTGGGCTAACTGATTCAGATCGAGGGGGTGTGCCATGACGGACCATAGTAAGAAACAAATCGGAGCCAGTTTACCACACTCTGTTTTTTCTGCGGACTGGGTGCGCCAGAATGAGGCGATTGCGGCGGCACACTTCTCTCTATCCTTATTTGACCTGATGGTGAGAGCTGGAGATGCGGCATTTGAACTGGCGCGAAAGCAATATCCCGCCGCGCGCCACTGGCTAATTTTGTGTGGTCACGGTAATAACGGTGGCGATGGCTACATTGTTGCCAGCCGGGCATTGGCCGCGGGTTTGAATGTTACTCTGATTGCTTGCCCTGGTAATCGGCCTTTACCCGCTGAAGCCCATCAGGCGCAATCTCAGTGGCTGGCCGCCGGCGGTGTGATTAATCAACCTGATATACCATGGCCACAACATATCGATTTAATTATTGATGGTTTATTGGGTATTGGCCTGCGAGCCGCACCACAGGGGGTTTATGCGACGCTGATTGACACAGCAAACCGCCATCGTGCAGCAAAAATTGCTCTGGATATTCCGTCTGGACTGAGTGCTGATAGCGGTGCGGCTCCAGGCTCAGTTATTCGCGCCGATCACACCCTAACTTTTGTCACACTGAAACCCGGCTTACTCACCGGGCAAGCTCGTGATTGGGTGGGGCATTTGCACTGCAATGATCTGGGGTTAACGCCATGGTTAGCTGCTCAGCCGGTACAAATTGAGCGTATGACGGCGGATCACCTGCCGCAATGGCTGAAACCGCGCCGCCCCTGTGCGCATAAAGGTGAGCATGGCCGCTTATTGCTGGTAGGGGGCGATAAAGGATTCGGTGGCGCGATTCGCATGGCAGGAGAAGCCGCTTTGCGCAGTGGTGCCGGGCTGGTGCGAGTACTTACTCACATTGAGCATGTCGCGCCGATTCTGGCTGCACGCCCTGAGTTGATGGTGCAGGAATTAACGGATGAAACCCTCGAACAAAGTATGAGTTGGGCTGATGTATTGGTGGTCGGGCCGGGGTTAGGGCAGTCAGATTGGGGCAGGAATGCTCTGAATCTATTGCAACAAAGTGATAAACCAGCATTATGGGACGCAGATGCACTCAACTTACTGGCATTAAATCCGCTGAAGCGTCAGAATCGGGTGTTGACCCCTCACCCTGGCGAAGCTGCACGTCTGCTTGGTTGCCGCGTCGCTGATATTGAGAGTGACCGCTTACTTTCTGCCCGTAACATCGTTAAACAATATGGTGGTGTGGTGGTCTTGAAAGGGGCTGGTACTCTTATTGCCAGTGAACAAGGCGAGATGGCGATTGCTGATGTCGGTAATGCCGGTATGGCCTCCGGTGGTATGGGGGATATTCTGTCCGGTATTATTGGGAGTTTGATAGCACAAAAGCTGGTGCTGTATGATGCTGCCTGTGCAGGTTGTGTTGTACATGGCGTTGCCGCCGACACACTGGCTGAAGTTCAAGGCACCCGGGGTTTACTGGCTACAGATTTGCTGTCAGTTATTCCGAAGTACGTTAATCCTGAGTTAGCAAAATAGATATCACAGAATGAAAGAACTCGTTTTACCTCTGCCCGATGAGGCAGCGACCGTTGCACTAGGAGGCGCTTTGGCTCATGCCTTCGAGGGTGCCAGCGTTATTTATCTATTCGGTGACTTAGGTGCCGGAAAAACCACTTTTAGCCGCGGCTTCCTTCAGGCCCTTGGCCATTCAGGGCATGTTAAAAGCCCCACTTATACCTTGGTTGAACCTTACGCCTTGACTCCAAGGCCGGTTTACCATTTTGACCTGTATCGTCTGGCTGACCCCGAGGAGCTGGAGTTTATGGGTATTCGTGACTATTTCGATAAGCAGGCAATTTGTCTGGTGGAATGGCCTCAGCAAGGCGCTGGTTTTTTGCCTCAGGCCGATGTCGAGCTGCATCTGGCTTATCAGGCCGAAGGGCGAGAGGCTCGTCTGGTGGCTATTTCTGATGCGGGTGCTGATGTATTGCGCCGTTTAGCTGCTGTGCAAGGATAATTTGATAATGACGCATAGCTTGACGCGACTAAATTGTTTAACGCAAATAAATGGTTTAACGCAAAAAACGCGCTGGAAACGAGCATTTACTGCTGTCATGTTGGTTATTGTGGGGCTGTTCACCCTACCTTCTGCATTTGCCGCGAAGCTAACTGATATTAAAGTGAATAACGGCCCGACAGAAAGTCGGGTAACGCTCAGTTTCGATGGGCAGCCGATTTACGCCTTCTTTTCCCTGAATTCACCCGAGCGGGTGGTGCTTGATGTTCGTCAAAGTGGCAATCTTTCCGGATTACCGCTGGAATTCAGTGGGCAGAATCTGCTGAAAAGAATTCGCTCCAGCACCCCGAAAGATGCGCAAAGTACCCGTCTGGTACTGGAACTGACCCAAAAAGTTAAAACGCGCGCCGTGACTCAGCAGTCGGGCAACAATTACACCGTCGTAATTACTATGTCAGCAGCAGCTAGCGCCCCTGTCCGACAAACGCAACCTGTTTTAAGCCAGAACAATACACCACTGAATCAAACTAATACGCCCAGCCCCAATGCTGGCCGTTTAACATCGCAGGCGTCGAACACCAATACTGCATCGCGGGTGAGCAGCGTAAACACCAATTCGGTGGCTAAAAATCCGTTTAACAATAAACCCACCGTGGTGGTGAGCAGCGAAAGTGTCACGACGAATACTTCGCGTCCGATTAAAACATCCAGTGCGGCGAACAGCTCCCGTGTAGTGGTCGCTATTGATGCTGGTCACGGTGGTCAGGATCCCGGCGCTATTGGGCAAAATGGCTTGAAAGAGAAAAATGTCACTATCGCCATCGCCCGTCGGCTTGAAACTCTGCTTAACAGTGATCCAATGTTTAAACCCGTGTTGACCCGTAATGGCGACTATTTCATTTCGGTCATGGGCCGTTCCGATGTGGCGCGTAAGCAGGGTGCTAACGTGTTGGTATCTGTTCATGCTGATGCGGCACCTAACCGCAGCGCAACCGGGGCGTCGGTTTGGGTATTGTCGAATCGCCGCGCCAACAGTGAAATGGGTAACTGGCTGGAGCAGCATGAGAAGCAATCTGAACTACTCGGCGGTGCGGGTGATGTACTGGCCAATACCGCCTCTGACCCTTATTTGAGTCAGGCAGTGCTTGATCTGCAATTTGGCCACTCACAGCGGGTGGGCTATGACGTCGCCACCAAAGTGCTCAATGAGCTGCAAAGAGTGGGTGACATTCATAAACGTCGGCCGGAACACGCCAGTCTAGGGGTGTTGCGTTCACCGGATATTCCGTCATTGTTAGTGGAAACCGGCTTTATCAGTAACAGTACGGAGGAGCGGCTGCTTGGCAGTAGCGCGTATCAGGAGAAAATTGCTCAAGCCATTTATAAAGGTTTGCGCAGTTATTTCCTCGCGCATCCGCTACAAGCCGACCCAAAGGTCGAAAACCGCCCGCTCATTGAAACGGCGGCGGTTGATTCTTCTTCACAACGTTCAGGTGTTAGTCAGCCAGAGCCGGTGGTCAGCACTGCGCAAAGTGGCAGGGTATCTGCTACCAAGCCGGCAGCGGCGGGTGCCGTTACGAAAAATAAAAGTCAGATTCATAAAGTACAACGCGGCGAAACTTTATCCGGTATTGCCAGTCAATACGGCGTCAGCATGGCGGTGTTGCGGCAAAATAACACTCTGAAAAATGATGTGGTCTGGGTGGGGCAGCGTTTGAAAGTCCCGGCATCGGGTGCAACAGTCGCGGCCACCGCGCCAAAAGCAGTGGCTAAAGCGAAGCCGAGTAAAAGCCAGCCGGTTAAGCATCAGGTAAAACGCGGCGATACGCTGTCGGCTATTGCCGCCAGATATGGTGTGTCGATGAGTGAGATTGAACGGGCGAATAAGATAAAGTCAGGTAATGTCCAACTTGGGCAAACCCTGACTATTCCACAGTCGTAAGCGAAAGGAACTGCTATGCCAATTCAGATTCTACCACCACAGCTCGCTAACCAAATTGCCGCCGGTGAAGTGGTAGAGCGGCCTGCGTCGGTGGTGAAAGAGTTGGTAGAAAATAGTCTGGATGCGGGTGCCAGCCGGATTGATATTGATATCGAGCGTGGTGGCGCAAAACTGATTCGTATCCGTGATAATGGCTGTGGCATTGGTAAAGACGATTTGGCATTAGCACTGGCGCGCCATGCCACCAGTAAAATTAGTTCGCTGGAAGATTTGGAAGCCATCCTCAGTATGGGGTTTCGCGGCGAGGCATTAGCCAGTATCAGTTCAGTCTCGCGTCTGATTTTGACCTCGCGCACCGCTGAACAAAATGAAGCCTGGCAGGCTTATGCCGAAGGGCGTGATATGGCCGTGACCATCAAACCTGCGGCTCATCCGGTTGGTAGCACGCTGGAAGTGTTGGATCTGTTTTATAACACGCCAGCGCGACGCAAATTTATGCGGACTGAGAAAACCGAGTTTGGTCATATTGATGAAGTGGTGCGGCGCATTGCACTGGCGCGCTTCGATGTAGCCATCAATCTCAGCCATAACGGTAAGTTAATGCGCCAATATCGTGCTGCCCCTGATCCTTCCCAGCATGAACGCCGGTTGGCGAGTATCTGTGGCCCGGCATTTTTGCAGCATGCGCTGGCGATTTCCTGGCAGCACGGTGATTTGACCATTCGCGGTTGGGTCGCTGATCTTGCCGCCAGCCGTACACTGAGTGAAATGCAATATTGCTACGTCAATAACCGCATGATGCGCGACCGGCTGATCAATCATGCGATCCGCCAGGCTTATCAAGATTTACTCAAAGACGACCAGCAGCCCGCCTATGTATTGTATCTGGATATTGACCCACATCAGGTCGATGTGAATGTGCATCCGGCTAAGCATGAAGTGCGTTTCCATCAGGCGCGGCTGGTGCATGACTTTATTTATCAAGCGGTCACCACGGTATTACAGCAAACGGCGACCCCGGTGCTGAACATCAATGAAGATGGTGAAGAAATCGAGGCTCCGCGTTGGCAGCCAGAAAATCGCGTGGCGGCAGGGGTTAATAAATATGCACAACCGGAGCCGGCGAAAAGCGCGCCAGTTGTCCGAGCGTCGTCTCCTGAGCGAACCGCTACTACAGAGCGCTCAATAGCCCGCGAGCGAACTCCCACTTATCACGCGGGCGAACCTTACCAAAAACAGCAAGGTGAGTTATATCGTCAACTGGTACAGCCAGCCGTAGTGAGTAAACCAGCGGCAGCCAGTCAACCTCCGGTCGTGCCAGCCCCAGCAGCGCGCCAGATACCGACGGATGAGCCGCTACATGGCGATAATTACAGTTTTGGCCGGGTACTCACCGTATTTCCGCCTTGCTATGCTCTTATTGAATATAAGCAGGGCATAGCATTACTTGAACTAACGGTTGCCGAGCGTTGGTTAAAACAAGCTCAATTGAATCCGCCTGTAGAAGGGCTACGGCCTCAGCCATTACTGATTCCATTAAAACTTACATTAGATAAAAATGAGGTTACTGCCTGCCAGCGCCATCAGCAGTTGTTAGCGACCATGGGGATAGAATTGGCCGTTGAGCACACAAGAGCGACTTTACGGGCAGTATCTTTACCATTACGCCAACAAAATTTACAAAAACTGATACCGGAACTGTTAGGCTATCTGTCGCAACATGAAGAGATATCGCCAGATGCTCTCGCCACATGGATTTCTCGCCATCTTGGCAGCGAACATGAGGTATGGAATGTGTCTCAAGCGATACAGTTATTGACGGATGTTGAACGTCTTTGCCCGCAGTTGGTAAAATCACCGCCAGCAGGGCTATTACAACCTATTGATATAAAGGCCGCATTGGCAACCCTGAAACATGAATGATATTGAAAATCCAGACCTGCCACCGGCAATATTTATTATGGGGCCTACCGCCTCAGGCAAAACAGCGCTCTCCATTGCACTGAGACAGCGGCTACCTGTCGAGCTGGTTAGCGTCGACTCAGCCCTGATTTATCGCGGCATGGATATTGGCACGGCGAAACCCAGTGCCGAGGAACTGGCATTAGCACCACATCGGTTAATTGATATTCGCGATCCAGCAGAATCATACTCTGCCGCCGATTTCCGTAAAGATGCATTAAAAGAGATGGCCGACATTACCGCAGCCGGGCGTATTCCGCTGCTGGTGGGGGGCACGATGTTGTACTTTAAAGCGCTGTTGGATGGGTTATCTCCATTGCCGTCAGCAGACCCGCAAGTGCGCCAGCGTATTGAACAGCAGGCAGCATTGCTGGGTTGGGAGGCATTACATCAGCAATTGGCTGAGATAGATCCCGTGGCTGCGGCGCGAATTCATCCTAATGATCCCCAACGGCTCTCCAGAGCACTGGAAGTTTTTTTTATTTCAGGTAAAACTCTAACAGAACTGACTAAAATTTCAGGTGAAACCTTACCGTATCGGGTTCACCAATTTGCGATTGCGCCTGTTAGCCGGGAACTGTTGCACCAGCGGATTGAATTACGTTTTCGTCAGATGCTGGATGCCGGGTTTGAAACAGAGGCTAGGGCGCTTTTTGACCGTGGTGATTTGCATACGGATATGCCAGCCATTCGTTGTGTGGGATACCGGCAGATGTGGTCTTATCTGTCCGGTGAGATTGATTACGACGAAATGGTTTACCGCGGAATCTGTGCGACACGTCAACTGGCAAAGCGCCAAATGACCTGGTTGCGGGGCTGGGGTTCAGTCCAGTGGCTCGACAGTGATAAGCCGGGAGAGGCTTTAGACTCTGTAATACAGGTTGTTAGTGCATAGGTTGAATGATTGTGTACAATTGATTAGTACTCAACGCGCGGATTTTTTTTACGCAGTTTATTTTCGAGCCGATAGGTTCTTAGTTAATAACAACAAGCAAATAAGGAAAATATAGAATGGCTAAGGGGCAATCTTTGCAAGATCCGTTCCTGAACGCATTGCGTCGTGAACGGGTTCCGGTTTCTATTTATTTAGTGAATGGCATTAAACTGCAGGGCCAAGTTGAGTCTTTTGATCAGTTTGTCATTCTGTTGAAAAACACAGTCAGCCAGATGGTTTATAAGCACGCCATCTCTACTGTAGTGCCTTCTCGCCCGGTTTCGCATCACAGCAATAATCCGAGTGGTAGCACTAATAATTATCATGGTAGTAATCCATCTGCGCCGCAACAGCCGCAGCAGGATAGCGATGACGCTGAATAAAGCGCATTGCTGGTCAACCATGACGGGGAACATAAGCAACGGATTCGGGCTTATGTTCTCCGCACTAGCGGTTCTGATCCGTTTGAGAGGTTGCTCGTTTGTTTGACCGTTATGAAGGCGGTGAGCAGGCCGTACTGGTTCATATCTATTTCTCGCAAGACAAAAACTCAGAGGATCTGCGTGAGTTCGAAGCGCTGGTATCTTCTGCGGGCGTAGAAGCTTTGCAAATTGTGACCGGTAGTCGCAAAGCACCGCACCCTAAGTTTTTTGTGGGCGAGGGAAAGGCAGTAGAAATTGCTGACGCGGTGAAAGCCAGTGGTGCGTCTGTTGTCCTGTTTGATCATGCCCTTACCGCAGCGCAAGAGCGAAATCTTGAGCGTTTGTGTGAGTGCCGGGTTATTGATCGGACTGGCCTGATTTTAGATATTTTTGCCCAACGGGCCCGTACCCATGAAGGTAAATTACAGGTCGAATTAGCGCAATTGCGCCATATTGCGACTCGTTTGGTACGCGGCTGGACGCACCTTGAGCGTCAGAAAGGGGGGATTGGCCTAAGAGGGCCAGGTGAAACCCAGTTGGAGACCGACCGCCGTTTGCTGCGTGACCGTATCAGCTTGATTTTAAGCCGTTTGGAGCGCGTGGCAAAACAGCGAGAGCAAGGGCGGCGTGCGCGTACCCGTGCTGATATTCCGACGGTATCTTTGGTGGGATATACCAACGCCGGTAAATCTAGCCTGTTTAACAAAATTACGGCAGCTGATGTCTATGCGGCTGACCAACTATTTGCCACGCTGGATCCCACTTTACGCCGTATTAATGTGGCTGATGTGGGCGATACAGTGTTGGCGGATACGGTAGGCTTTATCCGGCATTTGCCGCACGATCTGGTTGCTGCTTTTAAAGCAACATTACAAGAAACGCGGCAAGCTTCATTACTGCTACACATTATTGACGCAGCTGATCCTCGGGTGGCCGAGAATATGGCCGCAGTCGATTCTGTATTGGCAGAAATAGAAGCGGATGAAATCCCTACATTATTAGTAATGAATAAAATTGATTTGTTGGATGATTTCGTCCCGCGAATTGATCGCAACGAAGAAAATCTGCCAGTCAGAGTTTGGCTTTCAGCCCAAACCGGCGCAGGTATCCCGTTGCTCTTTCAAGCGTTAACGGAGCGTCTTTCAGGTGAGATCGCACACTTTGAACTGCGTTTGCCGCCTCAGGCAGGCCGTTTACGTAGCCGTTTTTACCAGCTTCAGGCAATTGAAAAAGAGTGGATAGACGAGGACGGGAACGTCGGTATGGTGGTAAGAATGCCTATCGTTGATTGGCGTCGTCTCTGTAAACAAGAGCAGGAGTTGGTCAGTTATATTATTAGTGAACCAAGCACGGTTAATTAATGAGTGACTTGACCTTTCTTGTGAGATTAAGAGCCAGCTTCTTTGGCATGTGCTCTTGGCCTGAAGAAAACCAATCATAGAAGAATGGAGCTAAAACATGGCGTGGAATCAGCCCGGTAATAACGGACAGGACCGCGATCCGTGGGGGAGCAGCAATAATAATGGCGGCAACTCTGGCGGAAATAACAATAATAAAGGTGGTCGTGACCAAGGGCCGCCGGATCTGGATGATATTTTCCGGAAACTGAGCAAAAAACTGAGTAGCCTCACCAGTAAAGGTGGCGGCAACGGTAACGGCGGTAATGATAACAATGGTGCGTCAAAAGGCCCTGGTTTCAGTGGTCGTATCGTTGGTATCGCTGTGGTTGCAGTTGTGGTTATCTGGGCGGCAAGTGGTTTCTATACAATTAAAGAAGCTGAGCGTGGTGTTGTGACTCGCTTGGGTAAATTAAGCCACATTGTACAGCCTGGTTTGAACTGGAAACCGACCTTTATTGATGAAGTCACCCCGGTTAACGTCGAATCTGTACGTGAATTGGCGGCATCTGGTGTTATGTTGACCTCTGATGAAAACGTCGTTCGCATCGAAATGAACGTGCAGTACCGCGTGACTGATCCGGCCGCTTACCTGTTTAGCGTGACTAATCCGGATGACAGTTTGCGTCAGGCAACTGACAGCGCAGTACGTGGTGTTATTGGTAAATACACCATGGACAAAATCCTCACCGAAGGCCGTACTATCGTTCGTAGCGATACTCAGCGTGTACTGGAAGAAACTATTCGTCCATACAACATGGGGATCACCCTGCTGGACGTTAACTTCCAGGCAGCACGTCCGCCGGAAGAAGTTAAAGCGGCATTTGATGATGCGATTGCTGCTCGTGAAAACGAACAACAATATATTCGTGAAGCAGAAGCGTACACCAACGAAGTCCAGCCTCGTGCGAATGGTCAGGCGCAGCGTCTGTTAGAAGATGCCCGTGCTTATGCCGCGCGTAAAGTGTTGGAAGCGCAAGGTGAGGTTGCTGGGTTTGCGAAATTGTTACCTGAGTATAAGGCTGCACCGGAAATTACCCGTGAACGCCTGTACATCGAAACCATGGAAAGAGTCCTTGGTCATACCCGCAAAGTATTGGCTAATGATAAAGGCAATAGCCTGATGGTGCTGCCACTGGATCAGCTGATGCGCGGTCAAGGTGCAGATAAATCAGAGGGTAGCAAGGACAGCAGCCTGATTCGCTTGACTTCACCTTCTGCTGCTAATAGCAGCCAGGAATCTGGTGCAAGTAACTCGAATACCAGTTCAACCAGTGGCTCTATCATGGATCAGCGCCGGGCGAATGCTCAGCGTGATACTTCCACTCGCGTAGGGAGAGAATAACCAATGCGTAAGTCTTTTTTACTTATCGTCGTTGTGGTGTTAGTCGCACTCTACGCTTCGCTGTTTGTAGTACAAGAAGGTCAACGCGGGATCGTGCTGCGCTTTGGCAAGGTATTACGTGATAGTGATAACAAGCCTTTGGTATATGCACCAGGCTTACACTTCAAGATACCATTTATCGAAACAGTGAAGACGTTGGATGCCCGTATTCAAACCATGGACAACCAGGCCGACCGTTTCGTGACCAACGAGAAGAAAGACCTGATTGTTGACTCATATTTGAAATGGCGTATCAGCGATTTCAGCCGTTACTATCTGGCCACCGGCGGTGGTGATGTCTCTCAGGCTGAAGTGCTGTTGAAACGTAAATTCAGTGACCGTTTGCGTTCTGAGATTGGTCGTCTGAATGTACGCGACATCGTAACCGACTCTCGTGGTCGTCTGACTTCAGATGTTCGTGATGCGCTGAACACCGGTAGTGTGGATGATGAAGCCGTGACTACCGAAGCAGATGATGCTATTGCCTCTGCGGCAGCGCGTGTTGAACAGGAAACCCGTGGCAAACAGCCAGCGGTTAACCCGAACAGCATGGCGGCACTGGGGATTGAAGTTGTTGATGTGCGAATCAAGCAAATCAACTTACCGGCTGAAGTCTCTGACGCTATCTTCCAGCGTATGCGTGCTGAACGTGAAGCGGTAGCCCGTCGCCACCGTTCACAAGGTCAGGAAGAGGCAGAGAAGTTGCGTGCAACAGCTGACTATGAAGTGACTCGTACCTTGGCAGAAGCAGAGCGTCAGGCGCGTATTACTCGTGGTGGCGGTGATGCCGAAGCGGCTCGTCTGTTTGCTGATGCATTCAGTAAAGACCCTGACTTCTATGCATTCATTCGTAGCTTACGTGCGTATGAAAACAGCTTCAGCAGTGGCAATGATGTGATGGTTCTGAGCCCGGATAGTGATTTCTTCCGCTATATGAAATCGCCGGATAACTCAAGCAAACGTCCATAACGACTGCTGTGACAGCTCGTTTTGACCGTAACAGCAAGGCCCGTTCACGCGGGCCTTTTCTATTTGGGGCAGTCCTTTTCATTTGATTGAGACAGATGATGAATTCAACGATCTTGTTAGCATTGGGGTTGGTTTTGGTGTTGGAAGGGCTTGGCCCGATGCTTTACCCCAAAGCCTGGCGCAAAATGATTCTGGCAATGACCCAATTACCGGATGCCACTTTACGTCGTTTTGGCGGAGGATTAGTGGTTGCGGGCGTCGTTATCTACTACATGTTGCGTAGCCGCATGGGTGGCTAAATGTAAGCACAAAAATTGTGCAGTTATGTGTTAAAAAGTACTGAAAGCAGCCGAGTGAGATGTTAGAATCCTTTTTTAAGCAACCTGGTGATTTTTGAGATGGGTAAGAACGTCGTCGTACTGGGCACCCAATGGGGTGACGAAGGTAAGGGCAAGGTCGTTGACCTGCTGACTGAACGGGCTAAATATGTTGTGCGCTATCAAGGTGGTCACAACGCTGGCCACACTTTGGTTATCAACGGTGAGAAAACCGTTCTTCATTTAATTCCCTCAGGCATTCTGCGTGAAAACGTGACCAGCATCATCGGCAACGGTGTTGTACTGGCACCTGACGCCTTTATGAAAGAGATGAAAGCGCTTGAAGATAAAGGTGTGCCGGTACGTAAGCGACTGTTACTCTCCGAAGCATGCCCATTAATCCTGCCGTATCATGTGGCTTTGGATAATGCGCGTGAAAAAGCCCGTGGTGCAAAAGCAATCGGTACTACCGGTCGTGGTATCGGCCCTGCCTATGAAGATAAAGTTGCCCGCCGTGGTCTACGCGTCGGTGATTTATTCGACAAAGAAACCTTCGCAACCAAATTGAAAGAAATTGTGGATTACCATAACTTCCAGTTGGTGCACTACTACAAAGAAGAAGCGGTTAACTATCAAACAGTACTGGATTATGTATTGTCTATCGCCGATATTCTGACCGCGATGGTAGTTGATGTTTCTGAATTGCTGGACGATGCGCGTAAGAAAGGTGAACTCGTCATGTTCGAAGGCGCTCAAGGCACCTTACTGGACATCGACCACGGTACTTATCCGTACGTGACTTCATCTAACACCACCGCTGGTGGCGTTGCGACAGGCTCTGGCCTGGGTCCACGTTATGTCGATTACGTACTGGGTATCGTGAAAGCCTACTCCACTCGTGTTGGTGCAGGTCCATTCCCGACCGAGCTGTTCGATGAAACAGGTGAGTTCCTGCGTAAGCAAGGTAACGAATATGGCGCGACCACTGGCCGTAGCCGTCGTACCGGTTGGTTGGATATCGTTGCAGTGCGTCGTGCTGTGCAGATCAACTCCTTGTCTGGCTTCTGCATGACCAAACTGGACGTGCTGGATGGCCTGAAAGAAGTGAAGTTGTGTGTTGGCTACCGCATGCCAGATGGCCGCGAAGTTAAAACCACTCCACTGGCTGCTGAAGGCTGGGAAGGTATCGAGCCAATCTACGAAACTATGCCAGGTTGGTCAGAAACGACCTTTGGCGTAAAAGAACACAGCAAGTTGCCACAGGCAGCACTGAACTACATCAAGCGTGTAGAAGAGCTGACAGGTGTTCCGGTTGATATTATTTCTACCGGCCCGGATCGTGAAGAAACCATGATCCTGCGCGACCCATTTGATGCATGATTCATTAGCAAATAGCTAAATAATCAGAATTCAGACGCTAATGAACCGGGCTTATGTCCGGTTCATTGTCTCAGATTCACCTGAAAGTTATCTTCGGCCAGCCATTTTTACATCAAAAAACCCGCCCTTTATCTAAATGATTAGTCGCAAGCTTTGTGGCTGGTTTATCATTCATCTATAAGTTTCTAAATAGCACTTAGAATCGCACTTATTAACCTATCCAAAACGTGTCATCTTAGATGGGTTTAAGCCGGGTAAACTGATACTCAGGGGTATACGTGCAGTTAACAAGTTTTACTGATTATGGTTTGCGGGCGCTTACTTATATGGCCTCGCTACCTGAAGGCCAAATGACCAGCATTTCTCAGGTGACCGAGGTCTATGGCGTGTCTCGCAATCATATGGTTAAAATAATCAATCAGTTGAGTCGTGTCGGGTTGGTAACCGCTGTACGGGGGAAGAATGGCGGCATACGGTTAGGTAAACCGGCTGACCAAATTCGAATTGGTGACGTTGTGCGCCAGTTAGAACCACTTTCTCTGGTCAATTGCAGTAGTGATTTTTGCCATATAACCCCCGCTTGCCGCTTGAAACAAGTGCTTAATCAGGCGGTACAAAGTTTCCTTAACGAGCTGGATAACTATACTTTAGCCGATATGGTTCAAGATAATACCCCGCTCTACAAGCTATTACTTGTTGAGTAATTCTTATAATAAAACACGTATAGCAAGCTGCTGCTGACAACGGAGGAACCGCAATGTCACAAGATCCATTCTTGGAACGAGAAGCAGAAAAATATGAGTCACCCATCCCTAGCCGGGAATTCATTTTGGCTCATCTCGCGAAGCGCGAAACACCAGCCAGCCGTGAAGAGTTGGCAAATGAACTTAATTTATCAGGTGAAGAACAACTAGAAGCGCTGCGTCGCCGTCTGCGCGCCATGGAGCGCGATGGGCAATTGGTCTTTACCCGTCGTCAGTGCTACGCCTTGCCGGAGCGCCTGGACTTATTGCGCGGGACTGTTATTGGTCATCGTGATGGCTTTGGTTTCTTACGGGTCGAAGGCAGTAAAGACGACCTGTACCTCTCAGCCGAGCAAATGAAAACCGCGATTCATGGCGATGTGGTATTGGCCCAACCTGTTGGCGCTGACCGCAAAGGTCGGCGTGAAGCGCGTATCGTGCGCGTGTTAGTACCGAAAACCAGCCAGATTGTCGGGCGCTATTTTACTGATGCGGGTACGGGTTTTGTGGTGCCGGATGATGGCCGCTTGAGTTTTGATATTCTGATCCCACCTGATGCCATCAATGGCGCGCGTATGGGGTATATGGTGGTGGTCGAGTTGACCCAGCGTCCGACCCGTCGTACTAAAGCGGTGGGTAAGATTGTTGAAGTGCTCGGTGAGAACATGGGTACCAGCATGGCGGTAGATATCGCGCTGCGCACTCATGAGATCCCGCATACCTGGCCGCCACAAGTTGAAAAACAAGTTGCTGACCTGAAAGAGCAAGTGCCGGAAGAAGCGAAAAAAGGGCGAGTGGATTTACGCAATCTGCCCTTAGTGACTATTGATGGTGAAGATGCCCGCGACTTCGATGATGCTGTTTACTGCGAGAAAAAACGCGGTGGTGGCTGGCGTTTGTGGGTGGCGATTGCGGATGTCAGTTATTATGTGCGCCCGCGCACTGCACTGGATGATGAAGCTCGCAGTCGTGGTAACTCGGTTTACTTCCCGTCACAAGTTGTCCCGATGCTGCCGGAAGTGCTGTCAAATGGCCTTTGCTCCCTGAATCCACAGGTAGATCGCCTGTGTATGGTGTGTGAGATGACTATCTCCGCACAGGGTAAACTGTCGTCGTATAAGTTCTACGAAGCGGTGATGAGCTCCCACGCGCGTCTGACCTACACCAAAGTATGGCGAATCATTGATGGTGAAGAATCACTGCGCGAGCAATATAAGCCGCTGGTGCCGCATCTGTTAGAACTGCATACCATGTACAAGGCGCTGGATCAGGCTCGTGCTGAGCGTGGTGGTATTGCATTCGAAACCGAAGAAGCCAAGTTTATCTTTAACGCTGAACGGCGTATCGAGCGTATTGAGTCGACAGTGCGTAATGATGCGCATAAGTTGATTGAAGAGTGCATGATTCTGGCGAATATCGCCGCCGCGCGGTTTGTGGAAAAACATAACGAACCGGCGCTATTCCGCGTGCATGACCGCCCAAGTGATGATCATATTTCAGCGCTGCGTAGTGTGCTCAGTGAGCTGGGTCTGACACTGGGTGGTGGTTTGAAACCACAGCCAAAAGATTATGCGGTGCTGATGGATGAAGTTGCGGATCGTCCGGATCATGAAATGCTGCAAACCATGTTGCTGCGTTCGATGAAACAGGCGATTTACGATCCGGAAAACCGTGGTCACTTTGGTTTGGCGTTGGCGTCTTATGGTCATTTTACCTCACCTATTCGCCGTTACCCCGATTTGGCCATGCACCGGGCTATTAAGTACCAGCTTGCCAAAGAGCACGGTAATGTGAAAGAGCGCTGGACACCAACCGGCGGCTGGCACAGTGAGTACGAAGATATGCTGCAATTGGGCGAACATTGCTCAATGACTGAACGCCGTGCTGATGAAGCGACTCGTAATGTCGCAGACTGGCTGAAGTGTGATTTTATGCAGGATCAGGTGGGGAAAGTCTTCACCGGGATTATTGCCAGCGTCACTGGCTTTGGTTTCTTCGTCCGTCTGGATGACTTGTTTATTGATGGTTTGGTACATGTCTCCAGTTTGGATAATGACTACTACCGTTACGATAACATTGGTCAGCGTTTGATCGGTGAATCCTCAGGTCAGGTTTACCGGTTGGGTGATACCGTGGAAATCCGGGTTGAGGCGGTACACATGGATGAGCGCAAAATTGATTTTGCTCTGGTTTCCAGTACCCGTAAACCGCGTGGTGAAGGCAAAACGGCGCGTGATAAAGCCAAGAAAGCCGATGGTCAGCGCACGATGCGCGATACCTCCACTGGCCGTGGTGGTCGTGGTAGTTCATCGAGTTCATCACGGCGTGATAGCGCGCCAGCAGGAAGCGGGCAGAAACGCCCTCGTCGCGCTAAAAAACCGGCAAACTTTGAGCCAGATAGTGCTTTCCGTCCGGCAGATGCCGCCGCTAAGTTAGATGACAAAGTGTTGGCCGAGAAAAAGGCCAAAGCTAAAGCGAAAAGAGCATCCGCCAAGACCAAGAAAATTGCTGCTGCCACCAAGGCTAAGCGCGCGAAGAAAAAAACCAGCAGTGACCAATAATGGCCTGTTGATTGTCGGGCGGCCCTGGTCGCCCGCATTCATTTATATTTAATTATTTATAAAAGAGCATCATGAGCGAAATTATTTACGGCATTCACTCCGTTAAAGCCTTGTTAGACAATGATCCACAACGTTTTCTGGAAGTTTTTATTCTGAAAGGTCGTGACGATCGTCGCCTACAGCCCTTGATTGCCGAACTGGAAGCTGCCGGTTTGGTGATTCAGGTTGCCAGCCGCCAGTGGCTGGATTCACAGGTTGAAGGTGGTGTCCATCAGGGTATCGTGGCGCGAGTCCGTGAAGGGCGTCAGTATCAGGAAAATGACTTGCCAGCATTGCTGGAAAGTGTAGAAACCCCCTTCCTGTTGGTGCTCGATGGCGTTACTGATCCCCATAATCTGGGCGCGTGTTTGCGCAGTGCAGATGCTGCGGGCGTCCATGCGGTTATCGTGCCACGGGATCGCTCGGCGCAGCTGAATGCCATCGCCAAGAAAGTCGCCAGTGGTGCTGCTGAAAACGTGCCATTGATTAAAGTCACTAATCTGGCGCGTACATTGCGAGTGTTACAAGAACACAATGTCTGGATTGTCGGGACTGCCGGTGAAGCAGACCATACATTGTATCAAAGCAAAATGACCGGCCCGATGGCATTAGTGATGGGAGCTGAGGGCGAAGGTATGCGCCGTTTGACCCGCGAACACTGTGATGAACTGATCAGCATTCCGATGGCCGGGAGTGTTTCTTCACTCAATGTGTCGGTTGCGACCGGTGTGTGTTTGTTTGAAGCGGTACGTCAGCGAGCGCTAAAAATTTAATATTGAAGTTAATGACAAAGTGCCCGTATCGGTGAAAACAGGCAGATCGTAAAGACGCCGTAAACCCTTCCCTGGGGGCTCGAGCCGCGCCTTCCCTGGCGCGGACGCTTTACTCTTCTCCCTGTCCTCACCTTGCAAGATCGCGTCGTTGGAGTTTGTCAGCAGTCTGAAGCCAACATTTCCGGATGTTGGCTTTTTGTTTTTTATTTTTCACACAGAGAATTTCGCATCACTATCAGCGATATAGAGTGGATTAATCGCTGTTTGTGATGAGTCTGTCAGCAAAAAACCCCGCCTGCACCATACTTAACCCTGATTTATGAATGCCGATTTCGCAATAAGTACCGAAATGGAGGAAGGTATGGAGTGGCAGACTCATTTGGTTTTTAACCAGCCAGAACCGTTATCTAACAGTAATTTATATCTGTCTGATATGGCCTTGCGGGAAGCAGTGATGCGGGAACATGCTGGCTGGGATGGAGAGGATCTTGCTCGGATTGGACTTCAACTTGGCTCCCAGGAGTCACTGGAATTAGGGCGGCTGGCAAACGCCAATCCACCAGAGTTATTGCGCTATGATGCCGCCGGGCAACGATTAGATCAGGTGCGTTTTCATCCTGCCTGGTATGTGTTAATGCAAGAGTTGGTTAATCATCGGGTGCATAATTTGCCCTGGCAGGAAGATGCGCGGATAGGCTCTTTTGTCGCCAGAGCGGCGCGTTTCATCCTGCATGCTCAGGTAGAAGCGGGGACATTATGTCCAATAACCATGACGTTTGGTGCCATTCCGCTGCTGCAAAAAACACTTCCGCCGTTATTCCAAAGCTGGATACCGACACTGCTCTCAGACCGCTTTGACTCGCATCAAGTCGTCGGTAGCCAGAAACGTGGTTTATTGATTGGCATGGGCATGACTGAAAAACAGGGCGGCTCCGATGTGTTAAGTAACTCCACCAGGGCAGAGCCACTGGAGGCTCGCGGCAATGGTGAGGCTTATCGTCTGGTCGGGCACAAATGGTTTTTCTCGGTACCACAAAGTGACGCGCATCTGGTGTTGGCCCAAGCCGAAGGGGGGCTATCTTGTTTTTTCCTACCTAAAATATTGCCAGACGGCAGCTATAACGCCATTCGCTTAGAGCGCTTGAAAGAGAAGCTCGGTAATCGTTCCAATGCCAGCAGTGAAGTTGAATTTGATAATGCGACCGCGTGGTTATTGGGCGATGAAGGTGACGGCATTCGCCAAATCCTGAAAATGGGCGGGTATACTCGTTTTGATTGTGCGCTCGGCAGTCATGGCCTGATGAGAAGAGCCTTCTCCGTCGCGCTGTACCATGCCTGGCAGCGACAAGCCTTTGGTAAAGCACTCGTTGACCAGCCTTTGATGCGGCAAGTGTTAAGCCGTATGGCATTGCGTTTAGAAGGCCATACCGCGTTATTGATGCGGTTGGCCAGTGCATGGGAAAAAACCGGCGAGGTTCATGAGCAGGTGTTCAGTCGGCTGCTGACGCCAGCGGCAAAATATCGTGTCTGTGGGCTGGGCAGCGGGTTTGTCGCCGAGGCGATGGAAGTCCTCGGTGGGATTGGCTATTGCGAACAAAGTGAGCTGCCACGGATTTACCGTGAAATGCCGGTCAACAGCATTTGGGAAGGCTCCGGCAATATTATGTGCCTTGATGTGCTGCGCACCTTCCGCAAACTCCCCTCCGCGATAGAAATGCTTCAGCAAGAGTTTTATCCGGTGCGAGGGCAAAATCGGTTGTTTGACCGGGCATGGCGACAATTGCAGCAGCGGCTGAAAAATCCCAAGGAAGAGCAAGGGCGGGCGATAACGCAGCAACTGTTTGACTTGTGTTGTGCCTCTCAATTGCTGCGGTTTGCCTCGCCGCCATTGGCCGATGCCTGGTGCCGTATGACGCTCGATCATCGGGATCAGTACATGGTACCTGAAGCTGTTTGCGCGCTGCTACTCAGTCGCGGTAGCGGCATGAAATAAGCTCGAAATCATTTATACAACTAATCATTTATACAGCTAGTTATTTATACAACAGCGCGTTGGCATACCAAATACCTGGATAAATACTGTCAGACATCATGATAATCAAATAGTAGGGCGCGCCACTGGCATCGGCCCTGCGTTTAATTTCAGCTTCGATATCCATTGGGCTGCCGAATACTTGAGCTGAAACGGTGCCCACTTTCTGTAAATTAAGGCTCTGTGCACGGGTGATTTCCTGGGCATAGGGCTGAGCCACAGGTGGCGGAACCGGAGTTACCTGAAAAGCACTGCAAGCTGAGAGTCCCAGTGTGATCAAAAAGAACACCATTGCGCGTTTTATATTCATTTTTGCCTCTTTATCAGCGACGACATCACTGCTAAACCCATTATTTCTCAAGTGTAACGCTGCAACCCCAAGTATGAGGGAATATCTTGGAAGAAATTGATTTAAGACTTTATATCTTCATTTTGGCACACTGCATCTCTCTGTTATAAGCCTGTTCGCTGCCTGATAAACAAAGGATTCTCACCATGATTGAGATGGCGCTGGAAAACATTAATGGGATTGAAGTCATCCATGCGGCCCCAGCGGGTCAGCGTCAGCAGCCGCTGCCGACCATTTTCTTTTACCATGGCTACACCTCGTCAAAAGAAGTCTATTCCTATTTCGCCTATGCTTTCGCCCAAGCCGGTTTTCGCACCATAGCGCCAGATGCCGATATGCATGGTGCGCGTTTTACGGGCAATGAAACTCAGCGACTGTCCCACTTTTGGGAAATCCTCAAATCGAATATTGATGAGCTACCCGGACTTCAGCAGCATTATCAACAGGCCGGATTGATTGACGGTGATCGAATGGGGGTTGCGGGCGCATCAATGGGCGGGATGACTGCGTTAGGTGCGTTTGCTCGCTACCCATGGATCAGTGTTGCTGCTGATTTTATGGGGTCAGGCTACTTTACTTCGCTGGCGCATTCGCTGTTTCCCCCTTTGGACGCTGGGCGGGAGCTTAGCCCGGCTGAGTTTGAACGTCGTCTGGCACCGCTGGCAGATTACGACCTTTCCCACCAGTTGGAAAAAATTGCCGAGCGGCCTTTATTGGTTTGGCATGGCGAAGCGGATGATGTGGTACCTGCGGCGGAGAGTGTGCGCTTGGTTCAGGCATTGCGAGTCAGTAGACGTGATAGCCATCTCACCTATCTTACTGAGCCGGGGATTGGACATAAGATTACGCCAACGGCGTTGAGCGCAGGAACACTCTTTTTCAGTCAATATCTATAAAAAAAACCCCGACAAGCGGGGGAATGGGTATGAGCATTCTCTTTTTTATTGGTGTTTCTCTGGTGTTATATTTATCTATTGAGTCTTAGCGATAGAGAACGGCATTAACGTGCATCGAACTGTTATCGCCGGGTTCATGCATCGCTATTATCTGATAAGAGGTGGCACCGCGTTCATCAGCTAATTTACTGATTTGTGCAGTGGCATCATCAGGAGAAATGACATTGTGACCTAGTGACAGAGCACCGATACTGACGCGCTGTTGCTGCATAGCTTGTTGAGCGGTTATTTCTGTGGCGGCAAACGTGCTGGTTGATAATACCAAGCCGAGTGCGGCTGCGATGGTAAGTGTATGTTTCATAGGTGACTCCAAAATCTTATTTATTTACTTTGAATAACTTTCAGTTAGCTGCGCCGCTTGTTTTGCGGTGGATGTAAATAATTCTAGTCGCTTTTGTTCATTTAAAAATACGTGGCAATTGATTCACTTTGTCAAAAAAAGTGAATGATATTTATGTTGAGCTAATGATTTGATTGAAATATTTAGTAGACTAATGGATCTACATCCATTGGTTATTTAATGAACAAAAAGTGCGGTTTTAGTTGAGTAATGGTTAGAATAAGAATAAATCCCCGGTAGTCCTTGAGTTTCAAACCGCCCGCAAGTATAGTTACGCGTCATTTTTCAGCCGCACACAAATACGTTCCTTGCCTCCATGGGCCGCGGTTGACCCTATCAGGAGGCTGAATAATCCGTAAGGAGCAATAATCGATGCGTCATTACGAAATCGTTTTTATGGTCCATCCTGACCAAAGCGAACAGGTTCCGGGCATGATCGAGCGCTATAGTGCAACTATCACTAATGCTGCTGGTACGATCCACCGTCTGGAAGACTGGGGCCGCCGTCAACTGGCTTACCCGATCAATAAACTGCATAAAGCTCACTACGTTCTGCTGAACGTTGAAGCGCCGCAGGAAGCGATCGATGAGCTGGAAACAAACTTCCGCTTCAACGACGCCGTTATCCGTAGCATGGTTATGCGCGTTAAGCACGCGGTAACTGAAGCATCACCAATGGTTAAAGCGAAAGACGAACGCCGTGAGCGTCACGACTTCGCGTCAGAAGCCAATGATGATTCTGAAGCTGGGGATTCTGAAGAGTAATTGCCGTGGTGACCACTAATCGTCTGGTACTCTCTGGCACTGTGTGCAAGACACCGGTTCGAAAAGTAAGTCCTTCTGGAATTCCGCATTGTCAATTTGTGCTTGAGCACCGATCAACACAGCAGGAAGCCGGATTTAGCCGACAAACATGGTGCAGAATGCCCATCATCGTCAGCGGGCAAAAGTCACAAGCATTAACTCACAGTATAACGGTCGGCAGTCAGTTAACCGTTGAAGGCTTCATTAGCTGCCATCAAGGCCGCAATGGGCTAAACAAATTGGTTCTGCATGCCGAGCAGATTGAATTTATAGATTCTGGAGACTAGCCAAATGGCACGTTATTTCCGTCGTCGCAAGTTCTGCCGTTTTACCGCGGAAGGCGTTGTAGAGATTGATTATAAAGATATCGCTACGCTGAAAAACTATATCACTGAAAGTGGTAAAATTGTCCCGAGCCGTATTACCGGTACTCGCGCAAAATACCAGCGTCAGCTCGCCCGTTGTATCAAGCGCGCACGCTACCTGTCTTTGTTGCCGTACACTGATCGTCATCAGTAATCGGCCACTGTCCATTAACGACTTTGAGAGGATAAGGTAATGCAAGTTATTCTGCTTGATAAAGTAGCAAACCTGGGCAGCCTGGGTGACCAAGTGAACGTTAAAGCGGGCTACGCTCGTAACTTCCTGGTTCCACAAGGTAAAGCTGTTCCGGCAACTAAGAAAAACGTAGAGTTCTTTGAAGCACGCCGTGCAGAATTGGAAGCCAAATTGGCTGGCGTTCTGGCTGCTGCTGAAGCTCGCGCAACCAAAATTAACGAACTGGTCAGCGTCACCATTGCTTCTAAAGCTGGTGATGAAGGCAAACTGTTCGGCTCTATCGGTACTCGCGACATCGCTGATGCAGTTACTGCAGCTGGCGTTGAAGTAGCCAAGAGCGAAGTTCGTCTGCCGAATGGCGTTCTGCGTACCACAGGTGATCATGAAGTTCACTTCCAGGTACACAGCGACGTATTCGCTAAACTGAACGTGATTGTGGTTCCAGAAGCGTAAGTTACGCTGCTGTCAACCTGTTAAAACGCCAGCCTTGTGCTGGCGTTTTGCTTTTTGGTCAAGGGATAAAAGGCATTAGGGTGCCGCTGGCAACATAATATCAAATGCACACAGTTCAGGTGCCACGCCCGAACAGCTATAAATCTCAAGAAAAGTAGTTTGCTGATACCGCCAATGTGGTTTTCCACTGATAGATGCCCGCCAGGTTTGGTTATCGAAGTACATATCCATTAACTTACCTTCGGCTTGCAAGTTATAGGTACATTTCTGGAAACGCCCCTGATCAATAATATTATCTTCCCCGCCATCACTATTGAGAACCAAAATAGCTTCATTGAAACTCTTAATCGCGCTGTCCTGGGGAATCTCTCCTTGCACGGCGCCGATCCACTCACCCACACCAGCAGTGGTTGCGGTATAGACTCCATTGTTGTGCTTGATAGTATCAATGGCTGGGCAATGCTGTGTTGCGAATGCACCAAAGGGCATTAGTAACAACACAAAAGGTAATTTATATTTCATTATCATCCCCTCTATTTTTGAATATAGCCGTCTGCTAGTGGATGGCGTAAACCATCCAAAACAACTTAATTCGAGGGGAGGTAAGATGACAATATCAAAGAAAATAAGGCGTTAGATAGAAGTGGTTATGATGGCTACCATTAGTGCATGCGACGATAGCTGCCATCGCTTTGGCGGGTAAACAGCACTTCCGTACTGTTGGTGGTTTCAATAGCTAAAGCGGCAACCACGCCTTGTGCATCCAGCATGATTTTGACTTCCTGACCGGCTTTAAGGTTACTGAGCGGTTTATCATTACCTTCGGCTTGCGCCATGGCAAAAACTTCATTTACCGGCAAATTATTATCGCGAAATAGCTGTGCCAGCGTTTTCCCTGCTTGAATTTGATAACTCTGCCAATTTCCCTGTAACGGCGGCGTCGCCTCAGGTGCAACTGGAGGTGCCACCGTTGGAGGTGGCGGAGCATCAAGATTGCCCTGTAATTGGGCCTGTAGTGGCACGTCAGTGGACGGTGCACTCACCGGGAATGCGTTATTGGTATTATCACGGGAAACCGGCCACAACAGTGCCAGCAGCAATACCGTGGTTGCGATAATGACCCAGCGACGGTGAAAGAGAGGTAATGGCTCCATCCACTCAAAACTGTCCGGCAAGTGCCAGATTTTCAGTAGTAGCCGTTTAATCCCTTTTTCCTGTGCGGCGGTAGCGGCAGTTTCAGGGGACACATTATTTTCAGTAGAGGCGATCTCCTCGGCAGGAGAAATGTGTTCAGACGCACTGACTTCAGACATCAGATTGTGATCATCAGCATTTTTAGTATCCGGCAATATCCTTTGCCTGATACTTAGCCAGGTGTGCAGCAGTGGCTGATAAACCCGAGTGCTTTTCCTTCTCCTGGGCGCGATTCTGCCCATGGTGACCTCTCTTCAACTACGTAAAACTACATAAATAATAAAATGGCACTTTACCCATAGGCTTCTAAGTATAACCCTTCTTGCTTGAAGTTGGGTTAAGCTGCTATCTGATTGATACCAAAAGACAGAATATTATGATACCTAAACGGGGTATTCCCCGTTAGCCTGCTGCTATTGTTTCTTTTTCTACGACAAAAGTCATCATTCGCGAAGCAAGATTTTACCGCGCTCCCCTGCTGCTGTTATGCTGGCGGCTTTGACATGATTAGCGACTAAAGGAAAATCCATGACAACCCCTTCTTTTGATAGCGTTGAAGCGCAAGCAAGCTACGGAATTGGTTTACAAATCGGGCAACAATTGCAAGAGTCCGGGCTGGAAGGTTTACGGCCAGAAGCACTATTGGCAGGTTTGTGTGACGCAATAGAGGGGAATACACCTACTGTTCCTGTTGATGTGATACATCGCGCGCTACAGGAAGTGCATGAAAAAGCTGATAAAGTGCGTGTTGAGCGTCAACAGGATTTGGTAAAAGAAGGGAAAAAATTCCTGGAAGAAAATGCCAAGCGCGATGATGTCACCACCACTGAATCTGGCCTGCAATTCTCTGTATTACAGGCGGGTGATGGCCCGATCCCATCCCGTCAAGACCGTGTGCGGGTACACTATACTGGCAGCCTGGTGAATGGCACGGTATTTGATAGCTCCGTTGAACGCGGCCAACCCGCAGAGTTCCCAGTTAGCGGTGTTATTCCGGGCTGGATTGAAGCTCTGTCCATGATGCCAGTTGGCTCTAAGTGGAAGTTGTACATCCCGCATAACCTGGCTTACGGCGAGCGTGGTGCTGGTGCGACTATCCCACCATTCAGCGCATTAATGTTTGAAGTGGAACTGTTGGAAATTCTGTAATTTCCGTGTGCAGTGACAGCAAAGGGCGACATGATGTCGCCCTTTGGTTAATGACAAATAGTTAATGACAAACTGCTGATAGCTCTGTGAGTGAAGGAGTTACCGTCAATCTGAGCGCTTTGCCTGAGACTATTTCTGCTGTAAATCTATTTTGTAGACTTCGAAACCAATCTCGTCAGTACCCATTGCTTTCATTGGGTATTGCGCTTTTTGTTTAATAAATTCAGCTGCTTTGGCACTTGGTGAGGTTTCAAAACGAATATCCAGTGGCTGCTGACTATTCAGCGTCGCCAGACGCCAGTTGTTATCCGCTTGCGGGGTCACCTGCCCATGCTTTTTGGTTTCCGCGCTGATATAAGCTGACAGAACTGCCCGGTTTTCATCTGGAGAAGCGAATGCAATATGATTATCACCGGTACCAGCAAATTTGCCGCTATAGGCGCGGTAGTTGTTGGTGGCAATCAGGAATGTGGCTTTCGGATCAATAGGTTTGCCATTAAACGTCAGGTTTTTGATGCGCTCAGCTTTGTCATTAATCAGCGCGCATTCGCCGTCATAGCGAGCAGGCTGGCTGACATCAATTTCATAGTTAACCCCATCGATAACATCGAAATTATAAGTACGGAAACCATCCCAGTTAATTAGTGATTGCGGTTTACTGCTGTTCACATCAATTTGATTAAATTGTGCGGCGGAGCACTCCAGCCACTGCTTAACATCCGCGCCACTGGCTTTCACTACCACCAATGTGTTCGGGTAAAGATAGAGATCGGCGGCGTTGCGGAAGGTCAGTTCGCCTTTTTCCACTTCGACAAAACTGGCAGGGTCATTTTTGCGGCCGCCAGCTTTAAATGGCGCTGCGGCAGAAAGTACCGGTAAATCGGCCAAGTCAGGATCGCCCTGAATAAAGTGCTCGGTATAGGCGCGTTGGGCATTATTGACAATTTGTACTGTCGGATCGTCTTGGATCAGCGACAGATAGCTATACATATTATCCGATGCTTTGCCGATCGGCTGGCTGACAAAATCACGAGTGCCTTGGTGATCGGCCGCTAACACTTTCACCAGGTTTGCATTTTCGGCGGCCAGCGATTTCTGTGTCGCTTTATCAAAGATAGGGCGGGCTTCGGCCTTGGCCTGAGTTACCTGCCATTGGCCTTGGTCATTATTCAACACAAAATCAACCACTCCCAGATGGTCACCCCACTGGCCTGGCATCACTGCCGGAATGCCGTTTAATGTCCCCTGTGCGATATCCGCACCTTTGATAGTGGCAAAGTCTTTACCTGGGAAAACGGCGTGGGCATGACCAAACATAATGGCATCAATTCCCGGCACCTGACTGAGGTAGTAAACCGAGTTTTCCGCCATAGTTTTGTAAGGGTCACTGGAAAGGCCGGAATGGGGAATGGCGACCACTAAGTCGGCACCTTGCTTACGCATTTCCGGTACCCACTTTTTAGCGGTTGCGGTGATGTCATCGACGGTAACTTTGCCGGTAAGGTTGGCTTTGTCCCATATCATGACTTGCGGGGGGACAAAACCAATGTAGCCGATGCGCAGATTATGACTTTTCCCGTCGCGATCTTTTACTGGGGTATCAACAATTAAATATGGCTGAAACAGTGGCTTACCGGTTTTGACATCAATAACGTTAGCATTCACATAGGGGAATTTAGCCCCCGCCAGTGATTTTTTTAGATAATCCAGACCATAATTAAATTCATGGTTGCCGATGTTACCCACAGCATAATCCAGTGTGTTCATCGCCTTATAAACAGGGTGAATCTCACCGGCTTTTAGCCCTTTGGCAGCCATATAGTCACCCAGTGGGCTGCCCTGAATCAGGTCGCCATTATCCACCAACACACTGTTAGTAGCTTGTTGGCGAGCAGCTTCAATCAGGCTCGCCGTACGAACCAGACCGAACTTCTCCGTAGGTTTGTCTTTGTAATAATCGAAATCCATCATATTGCTGTGCAGGTCGGTGGTTTCCAGTACTCGCAAATCAACGGTCGCGGCCTGCGCGGTTGAGGTTGTGAGAGCAATCAGGCTGGCAAGTAGGGATAACGTCAGCGGACGCTTAAACATGGCTTTCTCCATCGTGGTTTTTCCATTAAGAAAACAATTCGACCTGTATCGCAAAAGAATATGTAAATTTAATAGGTCGCCATAGCAAAGTGTGAAGTTTGGCAGAAAATAGTTTTGGATAACGCGGAGATGCTCACAGTTGCAGCAGGCTAATTTCCCTGATTTTATTGAGAGTTACCCGACAAAGGTGGCTATTTGGCAGGAAAATAATTAGTCTGCCAAACAGGTATTACGCGTTGCGATGATTAATTTTTATTTTAGCTTTGCGTTCTAAAATGAATATAGCGTGAGTGACAAGTTCCAGGAACCCTTATTGATTGAACAATCACTATCAATATTCGACATGACTCATAAAACCAAGGGGTGGATGATGTTAGAGCAAATTTGCCAGTTGGCCCGCGAGGCAGGCGTGGCGATTATGGCGGTCTATCAGGGCGAGAAGCCCCTTGATGTGGCCCACAAAAAAGATGATTCCCCCGTTACAGCGGCGGATCTTGCAGCCCATCAAATTATCAAAACCGGGTTGGCGGCATTGACCCCAGAGATTCCTCTGTTATCTGAAGAGGATCCACCGACTTGGGCTGTACGCCAGCACTGGCAGCGCTATTGGCTGGTTGATCCGCTGGATGGCACCAAAGAATTTTTGAGCCGCAATGGTGAATTCACCGTCAATATCGCCCTGATTGACCAAGGGGTACCGGTATTGGGAGTAGTTTATGCTCCGGCGAGCGAAGTGATGTATAGCGCGGAAAACGGCCATGCATGGAAAGAAGAGTGTGGCCGGCGCATGCAAATTGAGGTGCGTGATGCCGTTCCGCCGCTGGTGGTCGTCAGTCGCTCCCACAGTGATGCTGAGTTGGAAGATTATTTGGCGCAATTGGGCGAGCATCAGACGGTAGCTGTTGGTTCATCACTCAAGTTTTGTCTGGTCGCCGAAGGAAAAGCGCAACTATATCCTCGCTTTGGGCCAACCAATGTGTGGGACACCGCCGCTGGACATGCTGTCGCTATAGCTGCCGGGGCACAAGTTCACGATTGGCAGGGTAAACCACTTTCTTATATCCCACGTGAATCTTTCCTGAACCCCGGCTTTAGGGTGTCTCTGTTCTAGTTTTACTGTTTCACAAGCTGGTGCAGTTGGTCGATGACCTGCTGCACTTCTTCTGCGGTCAGTGCACCGTCTTTGACAAATTTAACGTTTCCTTGCTCATCCAGCACCACAATAGCGGATCCTTTCTCGGCTAAACCCCAGGCCTGTTTGGCATTCCCATTGCTGTCGACCACAAATTGCGACCAGGGAAATTCCCGCTTATTGCTTTCAATGCTATTACGCACAAATACCGCGGTGCCGAAGATGGCGTCATCGGTATTGACGATTGTCGTCGTTTGGTAATGTTCGTGTGGCAAATTGGCGTGTTTAATAGCTTCCACCAACGGCGCATTCAGTTCTTTTGCTGATGTGCGGCCAGCAATATGCTGGACAACTCGCACTTTGCCGGGCAATTGCGAGCTATTCCAGTTTTTATAGCTAAACTGATCAGTAGCCTTATCGTAGTTTAATTCACCTTTATCGCTGACACCTACTGGCGGAACCCGCTGGCCAACTTGAATGGTGAGCGCGCTAGCCATCAAGGGGGTTAACAGCAGTGACAGTATAAGCAGGCTATTTTTTATCATGGGATGTCCTTGTGGATCTTATGAATGATGACTTAGCCCTGATAGCAGGCAAGTTTCCCAATAATAGGTGCAGATCAGAGGTCTGTCCTGTTTGTCTAAAATAATTATTTCCAACAGTTACCAGATGGTTATTCTGTTACAAACTCTCATTTTCTCTTAATCACACTGTAATATTATGTAAATACAGCATCAATGACTATTTTTGTGGGAACTTAACGTCATACTCTAGGTCTATTACTCTGCAATTAACTTACGCTACCTGTGATCTTGGTCGCTAAGGCGTCAGAGGGTACGTATTAGTGCTATGGGAGGAAAGTAAAACAATGAGGATCTTCCAACGTTACAATCCGGCAAAAATCGCGATGTATGTCAAAACGCTATTTCGTGGTCGGTTGTATATCAAGGATATGGGGGCTTTTGAGTTTGATAAGGGCAAAATTTTAATCCCGAAAGTTAGGGATAAACGCCATTTCGAGGTGATGTCGGAAGTTAACCGGCAAGTGATGCGTTTGCAAACTGAAATCTAGCGACACCCCCGGATCGAATTAATTGCGGCCCCTAAATCGGGGCCGCTAATGTTTCAGTCATCATAAATTAGCCGTTATGCGTCACTGCTTTCATGTGGTGCTTTTGGCAATATCGGTGCTGGCTGGTCACTGAGTTTGGTCACCAGTAGCTGATCGATTTTGTAGCTATCGATGTCCACTACTTCAAACTTGTAACCGGCATATTTGACGAAATCGGTGCGCTTTGGAATTTTGCGCAGCATATACATCATAAAGCCGCCGATAGTTTCATAATTGCCCGATTGCGGGAATTCGTCGATATGCAGCACGCGCATGACGTCTTCAATTGGCGTACCGCCCTCAATCAGCCATGAGCTTTCATCACGGGCGACAATCTGTTCTTCCTGCCCCTGACCGACTAAATCACCCATCAGCGTGGTCATTACGTCATTCAGCGTAATTATCCCAACGACCAAAGCATATTCGTTGAGGATAACCGCGAAGTCTTCACCGGCAGTTTTAAAGCTTTCCAGCGCTTCAGAGAGGGTCAGGGTATCCGGCACAATCAACGCTGAGCGTATTTGTACGCCACTGCTTAGCACCAGACTCTGGTTACCCAAGACCCGGTTCAACAAGTCTTTGGAATCAACATAACCCACCACTTGATCAATATGACCATCGCAGACCAGGAATTTTGAATGCGGATGGGTCGAAATTTTCTCTTTAATGCTGTCTTCACTTTCCCGTAGATCAAAATAAATCACACTTTCGCGTGACGTCATGGAAGAGGGGACGGTGCGGGACTCCAGCTCAAAAACGTTTTCAATCAGCTCGTGTTCTTGCTTGCGTAGTACCCCTGCTAATGCACCCGCTTCCACGACAGCGTAGATATCATCTGATGTGATGTCATCATTGCGAACCATTGGTAGCTTGAATAGGCGGAAGATCAGGTTTGCCATCCCATTGAAGAACCAAACTAATGGACGACAAATCATCAGGCAGAAGCGCATCGGGTTGACGATCCGCACAGCAACTGCTTCAGGTGAAATCATACCGATGCGCTTCGGAGTTAAATCTGCAAACAGAATAAATAAGCTGGTTACCAGGACAAATGAGCAAATGAAACTGACTTGATCGGCAAGCTCAGGCGACATAAAGCGTTCGAATATCACCCTGAAAGAGGGCGAGAACGCGGCGTCACCGACAATACCACCGAGGATGGCGACGGCATTCAGCCCAATCTGTACTACGGTGAAGAAAATCCCCGGAGTTTCTTGTAATTTAAGCACTCGTAAGGCGTTGATATCGCCTTCATCTGCCAGAAGTTTTAACTTAATTTTGCGCGATGCTGCCAGGGAAATCTCGGATAACGAGAAGAAGGCACTCACTGCGATTAAAAATAGAATCAGTAAAATACTGTTTAACATAATCTGTCCGTGTCGTACCGACGATAGCGCCGGCGATCGTAAGGAAGGGCCATACTGTTATTTCGGTTAATTCAATTAGTTTCTAGATAACGGCAGAAAGTCGCTATCGGGCTGAAAATGAACAGCCCGAAGTAGTATAGCAGCAGCGGTGAGAGCGCCGCCAGCCTTACAAATTAGGAGGCATACAAACGCCGATACCGCCCAAGCCACAATATCCATGTGGGTTTTTGTACAGATATTGCTGGTGGTCATCTTCGGCATAGTAAAACGGTAGAGCAACGGCAATCTCACTGGTGATAGCTCGGTTGTCACCTGCTTTTGTCATGGCCTGTTGGAACAGAGTTTTACTCTCTTGCGCTTGTGTTTCCTGCTCGGGGGTCAACACGTAAATAGCTGAACGATATTGCGTTCCGACATCTCCACCTTGACGCATTCCCTGAGCGGGATCGTGATTTTCCCAGAAAATCTGCAATAGTTGCTGATAACTAATGATGGCAGGATCAAACACAACTCGAACTACTTCTGCGTGTGCGGTGCGACCACTACACACTTCATGGTAGGTTGGGTTGGGTGTGTATCCACCACTGTAACCCGCGGCGGTGCTATACACGCCCGATTGTTGCCAAAACAGGCGCTCGACACCCCAGAAGCAGCCCATGGCGAAGATAGCAACGTCCATACCTTCAGGGACATGTGTCATGGAATGCCCATTCACCACATGGAGAGTTGCGACCGGCATCGGTGTCAGTCGGCCCGGCAAAGCATTCGCCGCATCAATGACGGCAGTTTTATCAAAATTTTGCACCACAATAGACTCCGATGTTGACAGTGAATCCTAAGTTTACAGTAAATTGCTAACAAGATGTTTACAGTGAATGGTGATAGACAGTTGTATCTGATTGCGAGTTTGCACACAATAAGACCCATTCCGCCTAAATGTAGCGGCTTAAGGTAGAGTTTTAGGGGTAATGAGCTTAAATCGGTCTTTGTACGCGGGATGATAGTGTGTTTGAGTCCACTTTTTTGAATGGCCCGTAAGATCGTTTTTACAGGAAAGTAGAATTTATTAGGAGTACGCGTGCCACGATACCCTATTCTGTGTTTTTTATGTGTATTGCTCGCTACACCTGTCGCCTATGCCGCCAATGTGCGGTTGCAGGTTGAGGGTCTTAGCGGGGATTTAGAAAGAAATGTCAGGGCACGTTTATCGACAATTGGCACTGATGAAGTCTCGGCTGATGGGCGATTTCGTTCCAGGGTGGATGAAGCCATCCGTCAGGGGCTGCGTGCTTTGGGTTATTACGATCCCACCATCACTTTTGATTTACAAGAGCGTCCAGCTCCCGCCCGTTCGGTGTTAATCGCCAAAGTGGTTCCCGGAGAGCCGGTTTTGATTGCTGGTGTGGATATCGTGCTGCAAGGTGGGGCGAAAACCGATCCCGATTATCTGGCATTGGTACGTCGGGATACGCCTAAAATTGGCTCTATTCTCAATCATGGCGATTTTGATAATTTCAAAAGTTCACTGACCGGCCTGGCTTTACGCCGCGGTTATTTCGACGCCAATATGATCAAAAGTCAGTTGGGCGTTGCTGCTGAACTGCGCGAAGCATTCTGGGATATCGATTTCGACAGCGGCGAGCGCTACCGCTTTGGTAAAGTCATCTTCCAAGGCTCACAAATCCGTGAGGACTATCTGCAAAATCTGGTGCCATTTCATGAGGGTGAGCTGTACACCTCTGATGAGTTGGCCGAGTTGAACCGCCGCCTGTCCGCCACCAACTGGTTTAACTCCGTGGTGGTTTCGCCCGATTTTCGTGATGCGAAAAAAACCAAAATATTGCCGCTTGATGCTGTTGTGACCCCACGAACAGAGAATACCGTTGAGCTGGGGGGCGGTTATGCCACGGATGTCGGCCCGCGCCTGACGGCGAGTTGGCGTAAACCTTGGGTTAACTCCTACGGGCACAGCCTGACGACGAGCACCACACTCTCAGCTCCTGAGCAGACACTGGATTTCAGCTATCGCATTCCGCTGCTAAAAAACCCACTTGAGCAGTATTACCTGCTACAGGGTGGGTTTAGACGCACTGATCTTAATGACACCAAATCAGATACCACGACACTCAACGTTGCTCGTTTCTGGGATTTATCCAGCGGTTGGCAGCGCGCGATCAACCTGCGCTGGAGTCTGGATCACTTTACTCAGGGCAGTGTGACTGACACCACGATGCTGTTGTATCCGGGGGTGAGTATCAACCGTACCCGCCAGCGTGGTGGAGCTATGCCAGTTTGGGGGGATAGCCAACGCTATTCCATTGATTGGTCCGATACCACCTGGGGTTCTGATGTTGATTTCGGTATATTCCAGGCACAAAACGTGTGGATACGCACTTTGGGTGAGAAGAACCGCTTTGTGGTACGCGGCAATTTAGGCTGGATTGAAACCAATGACTTTGACCGTGTGCCGCCGTCACTGCGCTTCTTCGCCGGTGGGGATCGCAGTATTCGAGGCTATAAATTCCGTGATATTTCGCCGCGTGACAGCGAAGGTAAGTTAACGGGTGCTTCTAAATTAGCGACCGGTTCTTTCGAATACCAATATAACGTCACTGGCCGCTGGTGGGGGGCGGTGTTCGTCGATACCGGTGAAGCGGTAAATGATATTCGCAAAAGTGATTTAAAAACTGGCGCTGGTTTTGGCGTGCGTTGGGCTTCCCCGGTCGGCCCGATTAAACTGGATATCGCGAAGCCTATTGGTGATAACGAAGCACATGGCGTGCAATTTTACATCGGTTTGGGGCCTGAACTATGACTCGCATAAAAGAACCGACGCAAATAAAAGAACCGACGCAAATAGAGGAACAGGTGCCGGCAGAGAAGCCGATACCGGTAAAGAAACTGCGGTGGGTAAAGCGACTCAGTATCGCATTTTTGCTCATTATCCTGTTGTTGGTGGGGACTCTGGCGGGCTTACTTGGCACCACCAGTGGTTTGCATTTTGTGATCAACAGTGCCGCGCGTTGGGTGCCAGGCCTGGATATAGCCAGTGTCAGCGGTGGTTGGCGTGATCTGACACTTAAAGGCATCCAATACCAAATGCCGGGTGTTACCGTGAAAGCGGGGCAGTTTCATCTGTCATTGCAGCTATCATGTCTGAAACGCAGTGAACTCTGTGTTAATGCGCTGACGGCACAAGATGTGGATGTGGTGGTGGATACCAAAGCCATGGCACCTGCCGCCCCGGCATCTGCCAGCACGGAACCCATGGGCGAATTGAGCACTCCGTATCCCATCACCTTACGTCTGCTATCGCTGAATAATGTCAAAGTCACTATTGATGATACGGCGATTTCGCTAAATGAATTCCGCACTGGCGCGCATTGGCAGCAGCGTGCATTGAACTTGATGCCGACTAAAATCAGTGGGTTATTGATTGCATTACCGAAAACAGTGCCCGCTATCGTCCCTGATGCGGCGAAGCCCGCAGTGGAAACCGCCATCGCCGTCAAAGAAGCGGTTGAACAACAAGCGGCGGCCCCCGCGCCAGCCGAAACCCCGCTGGGTGAAACCTTAAAAGAGCTATTTGCCAAGCCACTATTACCCGATTTGCCCGATTTCCGTTTGCCGCTGGATATACAGATTAAAGAGATTTCAGGGCAACAACTGCGGCTAACCGGTGACACCGATGTGCTTATCACCAGTCTGTTACTGCAAGCCAGCACTCAAGAAAACCGCATAACACTGGATACACTTGATATCAAATCGCCACAAGGCGGGTTGTCTGCCCGTGGTGAGGCGACGCTGGCAGATACGTGGCCACTGAGTATCACCGTCAACAGTGCGTTGAACATTGAGCCACTGAAGGGTGAAAAAGTGAAGCTGACGGTGGGGGGCGCGTTACGTGAACAGCTCAACGTCGCACTTAATTTGTCCGGCCCGGTGAGCGCGCAATTGGAAGCCGAAACCGCGTTGGCACAGGCGGGGTTGCCAATGGCACTGACCCTGCAAAGCCAGCAACTGCGCTGGCCACTGAGCGGCGAACCTCAATTTCAACTCGATAATCTCAGAATGCGGCTTAATGGGCAGGCGACAGATTACGCACTCTCAATCCGCTCGGACTTTAAAGGTACTGACTTGCCGCCCGCTATCTTCACATTGGACGGTAAAGGGAATGTTGAGCAATTTAATCTGACGCGTTTGCGTCTGGCAGCGCTGCAAGGTAATACCGATCTGACCGGTGTGGTGGATTGGAGCAAGGCGATCAGTTGGAACTCGGTATTAACTCTGTCAGGGATTAATACCGCCAAACAGTGGCCGGAGTGGCCGGCAAAACTGGATGGCAAGATTGTGACTCGCGGCAGTATTCATGGCGGCAGTTGGCAATTACAAGTGCCGGAGCTGACGTTGGACGGCAATGTGAAACAGAATCGCGTTACTGCTCGCGGTTCATTGACCGGCAATGCAGCAGGACAGTGGCATATTCCGGGTATCAATCTGGCATTAGGCCGTAATAAGCTGGATGTCAAAGGTGATTTAAATGACAACTGGCTGCTTGATGCCAATGTCGATGCGCCGCAGCTTGATGGTGCGTTGCCGGGGTTGGGCGGCATTGTCAAAGGCACACTGAAATTACGCGGTAACCTTAAAGCGCCACAACTGTTGGCCGCTCTCACCGCGAGCCGCCTGCAATGGCAAGAATTGACCATTAATCGGGTCAAGATTGATGGTGATGTTCGCTCGACAGATCAAATTCAAGGTCAGCTAGCCATTAGGGTCGAGCAGCTCAAGCAAGCCGATCTGGTGGTCAGCCTCCTAACGTTAGATGCCCGTGGCAGTGAAAAACAGCATCAGTTGCGCCTGAATATGCAGGGTGAACCGGTTTCCGGCCAGTTGGCGCTGGAGGGAAGCTTCGACCGGCAGCAAGAGCGCTGGCGCGGAACGCTCAATAACACGCGCTTTGATACCCCGGTAGGTGAATGGCGTTTAAGCCGTGCCATCGCATTGGATTATCAAAATACACTTGAGCGGGTCACTATCGGGCCGCATTGCTGGCTTAATCCAAATGCGGAACTTTGTGTACCGCGTGCGATTGAAGCAGGCCCGAGTGGACAGGCGAGTGTGGTACTTAATCGCTTTGATTTAGCGATGATAAAACCGTTCCTTGGCCCGGATACCACCATGAGTGGTGTGTTTACAGGGCGGGCCGATGTGAGTTGGAAAGCCGGTGGTAGCTTGCCAGATGTGCGGGTATCACTCAGTGGCAATGGCGTCAAAGTCCAACAAATGGTACAGGGTAATCCACTGCCGATCGCCTTTGAAACACTGAATTTAAATGGCGGTTTGGCGAATGGGCAGGTGCGGGCCGACTGGTTGATTAAACTGGTAAATAATGGTCAATTCTCTGGGCAGGTGCAGGTGGCTGACCCTGAGGGGCGACGTAATCTATCCGGTAACATTGCTATCAGTAATTTCTCGTTGGCAATGATCAATCCCATCCTGAGTGATGGTGAAAAAGCTTCTGGCTTATTAAATGCCAATCTCCGTTTAGGCGGTAATGCGAAAAGCCCGTTGGTCTTTGGGCGGCTGGCGCTGGACAATGTGGATGTCGATGGTAGTTGGATGCCATTTGATATCACCGAAGGGCGTCTGGTGATGAATTTCGACGGTATGACCTCGACACTAGAGGGGCTAATTCGCACCTCGCAAGGGCAACTTAATCTGTCCGGTGATGCCGATTGGCGTGATATCAATGCCTGGCGAGCCAGAATTGCAGCAAAAGGTAATAAATTGCGGGTCACTGTCCCACCAATGGTGCGGATTGATGTTTCTCCGGACATTGTTTTTGAAGCCACGCCGCAATTGTTTAGTCTTAATGGCTCGGTGGACATCCCGTGGGCGCGTATTACGGTGCAAGAAGTGCCGGAAAGTGCCGTCGGTGTCTCGCCGGATGAAGTGATGCTCAATAATGATTTGCAGCCTATTTCACCGCGCTCGGCCGGGATTCCAATTAACAGCAACTTGGTGATTCATGTTGGCAATGATGTTCGCCTGAATGCATTTGGCCTGAAAGCGCGCTTGCAGGGCGATTTAAAAATGATACAAGACCAGCGCGGCTTGGGTTTGAATGGGCAAATTAATATCCCATCCGGTAGCTTCCGCGCTTATGGGCAGGATCTGGTTGTTAACAAAGGTGTATTGCTGTTCTCCGGGCCACCGGATCAGCCATTACTCAATATTGAAGCTATCCGAAATCCTGATGCGACTGCCGATGGTGTGACCGCTGGTGTGCGTGTGACTGGCATGGCGGATTCACCACGGCTGGAAATATTCTCAGATCCGGCGATGTCACAGCAAGAAGCACTATCTTACTTGTTACGTGGACAAGGGTTGGGCAATTCAGGAGCAGACAGCGGTCTGATGACCTCAATGCTGGTCGGTATGGGGGTTGCGCAAAGTGGTAAACTTGTGGGTAAAATCGGCGAGGCATTTGGCGTCAGCAATCTGGCACTGGATACTCAAGGGGTTGGTGATAGCTCGCAAGTAGTGGTGAGCGGCTATGTCACCAAAGATCTGCAAGTAAAATACGGTGTGGGTATATTTGATTCGCTGGCTACGTTAACATTACGTTATCGGTTGATGCCCAGGTTGTATCTGGAAGCGGTGTCTGGTATTGATCAGGCATTAGATGTGCTTTATCAGTTTGAGTTCTAACAATGCGAATTATTGTCTACGGTAGTTTACGGCGCAAGCAAGGTAACAGTCACTGGATGACGGACGCCCAGTTGTTGGGCGAACATGACCTGGAAGGCTTTGATATGTACAACTTAGGTCATTATCCGGCAGTGGTTCCCGGAGATGGCACTGTGCATTGTGAAGTTTATCGGATTAACTCATCTATTATGAATGAGTTAGATGAACTGAAAAGTAATACCAAGGATTATCGGCGTGAATTGATCCAGACGCCTTACGGCAGTGCCTGGATATATCTTTACCGTTTACCGGTTGAAGGATTACCACGGATTTACAGTGGTGATTGGCTTAAGCGCCATGAAGAAAATGATAAGCCGCAAAGCTAGATAAGCAAAAAAACACCGCACAATGGCGGTGTTTGAGGTTAATGACAAAGTGCCTGTAGTGGTGAAGACAGGCAGATCGTAAAGACGCCGTAAACCCATCCCTGGGGGCTCGAGCCGCGCCGTCCTTGGCGCGGACGCTTTACTCTTCTACCTGCCTTCACCTTGCAAGATCGAGTCCTTAGGGTTTGTCAGCAGTCTGAACACCGCACAATGGCGGTGTTTTTGCTATGTATTTTTTGTTATATAAAACAGAAAATTACTTCTTAGCGCGTTCGAAAGAGGACAGGATTTCGGCTTTAGCGGCAGCGGCATCTTCCCAACCGTCAACTTTCACCCATTTGCCCGTTTCCAGATCTTTGTAATGCTCAAAGAAGTGCTTGATCTGAGCTTTCAGCAGCTCTGGCAGATCTTGCACGTCCTTAACGTGATCGTATTCTTTGGTCAGTTTGCTGTGTGGAACCGCGACCAGCTTGGCATCTTCGCCTGCTTCGTCAGTCATTTTCAACACGCCAACTGGGCGGCAACGAATCACTGAGCCTGGCTGCAACGGATATGGCGTTGGTACCAGCACATCAACCGGGTCCCCATCTAATGACAAGGTATTGTTGATGTAACCGTAGTTGCACGGATAAAACATCGCAGTAGACATGAAGCGGTCTACAAACAGAGATCCAGTCTCTTTATCGATTTCGTATTTGATCGGATCCGCGTTTGCCGGGATTTCGATCACAACATAGATATCTTCTGGCAGGTCTTTACCTGCGGGTACTTGGTTCAAGCTCATGTCGGTTTCCTTTTATCAAACCAGAAATGGAGTGCTGGCTATTATAGCCAAGTCTTATCTGAATTCCTGTCCTTTTCACTGCTTGATGATGGTGAGATTGCCTGAATCAAGGCTATTCCAGGGAGATAAAATACTGTCATTATCTAAATGTATCTATTTTAAGCTGTTTTTCCGGTGATGGTTCAAGACGACTCTCTTAGCGCCGATAACTTAATCAAATAATAAGACCGTCCGCTGTACTGCTAACACTTTGTAATCTTAACCATTTGCACACAACCGGAAAAAACCGATGTTAAAAAAGATTACCATTAAGAATGGGCTTATTGCCCAGCTAAGCCTTATGTCATTGATTTTATTAATTGTCAGTGTAATTGGCATTAATTCAATCCAGGAAAGCTCACGTGCATTACAGGCCATAAATCAAATCCAAGGGGAGGAGCTGGGATCATTATCAAATAGCTTTACTGCCACATTAAGTGCCAGAACTGAGGCGGCATTAGCCATTCATCAATTAGAGATAGGCTTGATTGATGAGTCTTTGCAAACTGCAAAGCAGGCCGAGGAGTCACTGGCATTATCGCAAAAGGAGATGGCACGGTTTGTCAGCGCGGTATCTGAGCGCGGAGATGGACAGGAGCTGGCGACTAATATCCAAAAAAGTTATAAAAATTATGTTGATAAGGGCGTTATACCCATGTTGACGGCCATTAAGGCCGGTTACGCTGACGAGTATTACGAGGTGCTGGAAAAGAGCATTACCGATATCAGCAAAGCATTTAATAATGATGTCGCAACCTTTCGCAGTTATGCGTTGAATGCTGGCCAGTTACAAATTGATAAAGCCAATAGTGCCGCCAAAATTAAATTAGCCATCATTGTGGCTGCGGGCATAATCACCTTAATTTCTGCGGTGTTGGCATGGTTTGCGCTTAAATACATCATTTTGCAGCCATTGGAGCAATCAATTCATCAGTTGGAATATATAGCTGATGGCGATTTAACTCACAATATCAACAGTGAGGGCAATACGGAATTGGCCCGGCTGGCAAGAGCGCTGCAAACCATGCAGCAATCGCTGGTGGCCTCTGTCAGTAATGTGCGCGATGTTGGTGGTCAAATTGGCATTGGATCGCGAGAATTAGCCGCTGGGAATAACCATTTGGCGGAACGCACTGAAGAATCTGCATCTTCATTGGAACAGACGGCGGCCAGTATGGAACAGTTGACCTCGACGGTGAAAATGAATGCTGAAAACTCGGATCAAGCCAATCGCCTGGCGATGAGTGTGTCGGATATCGCCAGTAAAGGCAGTAAAGTCGTCAGCCATGTGGTTGATAAAATGCAGGCGATTACCACCAGTTCACGCCGTATCTCCGATATTATTGCTGTGATTGACGGCATTGCGTTTCAGACCAACATCTTAGCGCTTAACGCGGCAGTTGAAGCTGCCAGAGCCGGAGAGCAAGGCCGTGGTTTCGCGGTGGTGGCGGGCGAGGTGCGCAATCTGGCTCAGCGTAGCGCACAATCAGCAAAAGAAATTAAAGACTTGATTGTTGAATCGCAAAATCGAGTGCGGGAAGGGGCGGATATGGCTGAATCCGCAGGGAAAACCATGCATGAGATTGCCGATGAAGTGAACCGCGTAACTGCATTGATGCGCGAAATCTCAGCTGCTTCTTATGAGCAAAGTAGCGGAATTGAGCAAGTGAATGTCGCTATTGCTCAGATGGATCAGGTGGCGCAGCAGAATGCCACATTAGTGGAGCAAGCGGCTGCGGCAACGCGTTCACTAGAGGAACAAGCCGATGCGCTGTCAGCCAGTATGGCAGTATTTAAATTACAAGGTGATGAGCTGGCGGTCGTAGCATAAAAAAACAGCGGCTTAGTGGGCCGCTGCTTTCTAATATTAGCGATAGTTACTTAGCTTCTTCATCCGGGAATTTGGCGATAAAGCCTTCTGCATCTTCAACCATGGATTTAGTGCCGACGAAGAAAGGTGCGCGCTGGTGCAGTTTCTCCGGCACGATATCCAGAATGCGATTAACCCCATCAGTGGCTTTCCCACCGGCTTGTTCTGCCAGGAACGCCATTGGATTGCACTCATACAGCAAACGCAATTTACCTTGCGGATGGCTGGCGGTGCTTGGGTAGATATAAATCCCCCCTTTCAACAAGTTACGATGGAAATCGGCAACCAGTGAGCCAATATAGCGCGAAGTGTATGGGCGCTGGGTGGCTTCATCCTGCTCCTGGCAATACTTGATGTATTTCTTCACACCCAATGGGAATTTAATGTAATTCCCTTCGTTGATGGAATACATGCAACCGGTTGCGGGATAACGCACTTTTTCGCCGGACAAACAGAAAACGCCCAGCGATGGATCATAAGTGAAGGTATGGACGCCATAACCGGTGGTATACACCAACATGGTTGACGAGCCGTACACCACATAGCCTGCCGCAACTTGCTTGGTGCCTGGTTGCAGGAAGTCTGCTTCAGTAATTGGTGTGCCAAATGGGGTGATGCGACGATAGATGGAGAAAATAGTACCGACGGACACATTCACGTCAATGTTTGAAGAACCATCCAGCGGATCCATCAGAACCACATATTTGGCATTTTCTGCGCGGCCACCATCAAAGATAACAATGTCATCTTCTTCTTCTGAGGCGATACCGGCTACTTCGCCACGCGCTTTTAGGGCGGCTTTCAATTTTTCATTGGCAAACAGATCGAGTTTCATCTGGTCTTCGCCTTGAATATTTGAAACACCGCTCGCACCTAAAATATCAACCAGACCTGCTTTGTTGATGTCGCGATGAATGATTTTTGCGCCGAGTTTGATTGCTGAAAGTAATGCAGTTAATTCGCCGGTGGCGTGAGAGAAGTCTAGCTGTTTCTCAACGATGAATTCGCCTAACGTTTTCATGACACAATCCCTGAATCTACGGTTAAATATCGATTTATTAACGAACAACTCACTTAATGGCAGCAGTGTAGCCCAAAGGTAAGAATTATTCATAGGCAATTCCATTTCTTCTCTTTGATTCTGAGCGGTAGAATGGTGACAAACTCGAAGCTATTAATACGGAAAATTTATGCGCATTCACATATTAGGTATCTGCGGCACTTTCATGGGCGGCCTGGCGATGCTCGCCCGTTCATTAGGTCATGAAGTGACGGGATCGGATGCTAACGTGTATCCGCCGATGAGCACACTGCTGGAGAACCAAGGGATCGATTTGATCCAAGGGTATGATCCTGCTCAATTAGATCCAAAACCGGATCTCGTCATTATCGGCAATGCCATGACCCGTGGTAATCCTTGTGTTGAAGCAGTATTAGAGCAAGGTATTCCGTATGTGTCTGGCCCACAATGGCTGCATGACCATGTGTTGCCGGAGCGCTGGGTATTGGCAATCGCCGGTACCCACGGTAAGACTACAACTGCCGGAATGGTGGCCTGGATACTGGAAGCTTGCGGCTATGAGCCGGGTTTTGTGATTGGGGGCGTACCGGGTAATTTCGATGTTTCAGCCCGCTTAGGGAATAGCCCATTCTTTGTCATCGAAGCTGATGAATATGATTGCGCCTTCTTTGATAAGCGCTCCAAATTTGTTCATTACAGCCCAAGAACGTTGGTGATGAATAATCTTGAGTTTGATCATGCTGATATCTTTGATGACCTTAAAGCCATCCAGAAGCAATTTCATCATCTGGTGCGCTTAGTTCCAGGTACGGGCAAGATTATTGTTCCAGATAATGATAATCACTTAAAACAAGTGATGGCGATGGGCTGCTGGAGCGAACAGGAACTGGTGGGTGAAACAGGCAGCTGGTTTGCACGTAAAGTTGCAGTAGATGCCAGTGTCTATGAAGTGTTCCTCGACAATGAATTAGTCGGTGAAGTGAGTTGGTCATTGGTGGGAGAGCATAATATGCATAATGGCTTAATGGCCATTGCTGCTGCCCGCCATGTGGGCGTGCTACCGGCAGATGCATGTCGGGCGCTGGGGGATTTTATTAATGCCCGTCGCCGGTTGGAATTACGCGGTGAAGCTCATGGTGTCACGGTTTATGATGATTTTGCTCATCATCCAACAGCAATACTTGCGACACTGGCAGCACTGCGCAGCAAGGTTGGCGGAACAGCGCGAATTCTGGCCGTACTGGAGCCGCGTTCTAACACTATGAAGTTAGGGATGTGTAGAAATGAACTGGCTCCTTCATTAGGCCGTGCTGATGAAGTATTCCTGTTCCAGCCACAGCATATCCCATGGCAAGTCGTCGAAGTTGCCGAAGCTTGTATTCAGCCAGCGCATTGGAGTGCTGATATCGATACATTAGTTGATATGGTGGTCAAAACAGCTCAACCAGGGGATCACATCCTGGTGATGAGTAACGGCGGTTTTGGCGGTATTCACGATAAGCTATTGAGTGCTTTGAGTAAAAAAGCAGAACATGAGGCTGAGTCTCAAGAGTAGAGCAGATAAAAAAAGCCCCCGCATAGCGGGGGTAAAAGGGTTCGTCGGATAGACGACGAGGGATTATTCTGTTGTTGTGCTGATTTAACTCACGAACTTGTTGTAAGAGATACTCTATTCAATATGCTGAAAGCGAATATTCAGTAGATTGGATAAACCACCAGGTTACGAAAGTATGCCCCTTATTACGGGGCATTTACTTTTATTTCTTAGAATTAAACTTACTTGTAGATCTCAGCAGTAGCATGCCAGTTGTTCTCTTCGCGAGCTTCAATCACTTTGTAAGCTTTAGCGCCCATTGCATCGGCTTTCTCAGACAGCGCCTGGCGAATATCAGAAGGTGCACCATTCAGGCCGCTGACGGTAATAGTCCCCATCGGCTGTAAGTTAGCTGCTTGATTTTCACTAATAGAATCAGCTGCAAAAACACCAAATGACAATGCAGATAAAATGCTCATGGTTGCGATAGTAGTTTTAACTTTCATATTATTGCCTCTATTTATTCTTTTATCACTTCATAGG
>NZ_CACVAD010000039.1 GCF_902726545.1 Yersinia artesiana
ATATAAAAGTTACATTTGTGCAACATAATGGCGCGGCTATTTTTCAATAGTTTAGATTTACTGGATTATCCTGCCAAAGCGGTGGGCTGCTCGAATATTAACCTTTATGGCAATAAAGTAGGCAAATGGGTAAACAAGGCCGCGCAGTTTCGGCTAATCCAGACAAATCCCTTCGACCCGCATTTCTCTTTGTGATAGAAACGTCTGTCTATATTTATTATTCATATCAATTGCAGATCCTATACCTCATGACCGCCAAAACACGCCAATCTTCATTGCAGCCAGGTGTTGCACAGCAAATCTCGACTCGGCTCGCATTTTTTATTTCCGGATTGGGAATGGCCGCCTGGGCACCGTTGGTGCCATTTGCCAAAGAGCGGATAGGCCTTAACGATGCCTCACTCGGCTTACTGCTATTGTGCATTGGTGTCGGATCGATGCTCGCTATGCCCCTAACGGGAGTGCTCACAGCAAAATGGGGATGCCGGGCGGTGATTTTGTTAGCGGGAGCTGTGCTCTGCCTCGACCTCCCCTTGCTGGTATTGATGAATACCCCCGTCACCATGGCGCTGGCCTTGCTAATCTTCGGTGCGGCGATGGGCATAATAGATGTAGCAATGAATATTCAGGCGGTCATTGTTGAGAAGGCCAGCGGGCGCGCAATGATGTCCGGTTTCCATGGGTTATTCAGTGTTGGTGGGATTGCCGGTGCCGGCGGTGTCAGCGCATTATTGTGGCTGGGGTTAAGCCCGCTGACAGCCATCATTGCTACCGTCGCGTTAATGATTATCCTACTACTAACCGCCAATAAAAACCTGTTACAGGGCAGCGGAGAGCCTCATGATGGCCCACTGTTTGTGCTGCCGCGCGGATGGGTGATGTTTATCGGTTTTTTGTGCTTTGTGATGTTCCTGGCAGAAGGTTCAATGCTGGACTGGAGCGCCGTTTTCCTGACTACACTGCGCGGTATGGAACCCTCACAAGCAGGAATGGGTTATGCGGTATTTGCGATTGCGATGACGCTGGGCCGGTTAAATGGCGATCGGATTGTCAACGGATTGGGCCGATACAAGGTATTATTAGGAGGCAGCTTATGTGCTGCTGTGGGGATTATCATCGCGATAAGCGTTAATAGCTCAATCGCCGCCCTGATTGGCTTTATGCTGGTAGGGTTGGGTGCATCAAATGTGGTGCCAATCCTGTTCACTGCCGCAGGCAACCAAACTGTCATGCCAGCCAATTTAGCGGTGGCCTCCATCACCACTATCGGTTACGCCGGTATTCTGGCAGGCCCCGCGGCCATTGGTTTTGTTGCCCAGCTCAGTAACTTATCGGTCGCTTTTGGCTGCGTGGCCGTCTTGTTGCTCACCGTGACAGCCAGCGCCAAGGCCGTCACGCGCTAACCAAGGAATATGCATTATCGTTATGCAAAATAACTCGTTATCTACCAGTTCAGCTAACATTACGCGCTGCTTCTGGCTGTTTATCGTATTACTGCTCATCACCGTTGGGCTGTATGGCTACAACTATACCAATGCTTACCTGACAGAAAAAAAACACGCATTGAGCTATATTGCCGCTGGTTTACAGCAACGTATCGATGATTATCGTTACCATACCTACCAGATATATGATTTTGCCAATAATCCTAATATCTCTGATAAAAATATTCTTTCCGCGCAAGAAGTGCGTCTGCGCCCCGATATTTACTATATTGAAAAACCGCGCAGAAAAACTGACGCCGTTATTTTTGGTAATCACGAGCCCGCCACACTCGCTATGACGTTGCAGTTGTCGGACTATCTCGACAACCATTGGGGCGCACAGAATGATACCTACTCGATGTATTATCTGAACGGCCAGGACAATAGCCTGACCCTCATCACCACTCAAGCCTTAAAGGAAGTCACGTCACGTTTTAAAGAAAGCTACCTGACCGCCGCCGCCGAGTCTCGGCGAGCAGAAATGCTGCAACAGGCCAATACACTGGATGAGCGCGAGAGTTTCTCGCCACTGCGGAAATTACGTTTCCAGAACGCCTACTATTTCACCATTCGAACCACCTTTAATCATCCCGGCCATCTGGCGACGGTCATTGCCTTTGATCTGCCGATTAATGACTTAATTCCACCGAATATGGCACGTTCGAACTTCCTGCTACAACCGGATAAAACACCGATTAATGAGGGTATGGCCCCGGAAGATACTGCCGCTGCCAGCGTGACGCTCAATGGCTATTGGGTTGAAATTTCAGCGCCACTGGCTAACGCCTCGTTGAAAATTGTTTATCGTGTTCCGGTGACCGTGCTGGCTATTGACTTGCTGAGAAATAACTTCTGGCTGATCTTGTCGAATATATTGCTGCTGGCTCTGGCTGTTTTGGGGATCTATTTTATTCGTCGCCAATTCGTGCGACCAAGTACAGATATGCTTGACCAATTAGAGGCGCAGAAATCACTCAGTCAGGAAATTATTACCAGCTTGCCGCAAGGGCTATTGGTTTATAATTTCAGCAGTAATGCCGTTGTCGCCAGTAATCAGATAGCCGATAACTTGATGCCTCACCTTAACCTGCAAAAAATTGTCCATATGGCAGAACAACACCACGGGGTGATTCAAGGCACGGTGAATAATGAAGTTTACGAAATCAGGATGTTCCGCAGTAAGATATCGCCTGAAACCTATCTTTTCCTGCTTCATGATCAGGATAAAGAAGTGTTGGTCAATAAACGCCTACAACAGGCTAGACGCGAGTACGACAAGAGCCTGCAAGCCCGTAAACTAATGCTCCATAACCTGGGAATTGAACTGAATCAGCCTATTAATAATCTCAATCAAACGGCCAAAGAATTACAAAATACCACTGACCCGGCGTTGCAACATGAATTAACGAGTAAACTGGCAGAACAATCTGAAAATATCATTGAACTGATTGATAATATTACCTTACTAACACGTTTGGAAACCCAGGATTGGCAACCAGAACAGCATAGTTTCTCCCTGTCAGCACTCATTGATGGGCTACTACTGGAGATGCTGCCAGCGATTAATCAGAAAGGATTAACTCTGTTTAACCATTATCTTGTTGATCTTGAGCAAAATTACATTGGTGATGAAAAAGTATTGCGTAAAATACTTTCGTTGCTACTGCATTATTCTGTTATTACGACGGCTTACGGTAAGATAACGTTGAATGTGGGTCATGAACCTGGGCACCCGGAACAACTGATTATTCAAATTACCGATACGGGAGTGGGTATTTCTGATGAAGAGATCAGTAATCTTAATTACCCTTTCCTCAGCCAAACATTGGCTGACAGATACAATCACAGTTCGGGGTTAACATTCTTTTTATGTAACCAATTATGTAAAAAATTAAACGGTCAATTAGAGATTCGTAGCAAAGTTGATATAGGTACTCGTTATACAATCCGAGTTACGATTGCTATCCAAAATGAGCAGGAGGAGGAACAAGAGAAATTATTGGATGGCGTTACGGTATTATTAGATATAACGTCGGAAGAAGTGCGTTCTATCATCACAACATTATTGAATTCATTTGGCGCTAACTGCATTATCGTCGATGACCGTTTGCCGAGTAGGGACTATGATGTGACCGTGACTGACAACCCACAACACTATGATAAATTTACTTTATTACTTGCACCTGACGAAGTAGGAATGCAGCAGTTGCAGGATAATTATATTCGGGTAAATTATAATTTAGGCAGTGCGGTCATTGATGCAATATTATTATTAATCGAACAGCAGATTTCATCTGATGAACACACAGAAAAGTCTGAATCCATTGCCGCTGATGATATAAGTGTTTACGAGCAACAACTAAAATCCAGTGACTATTATTCCTTATTTGTTGAGACAGTACCGGTAGATCTGAAGAAACTGTATACTGAACTTCAGCAACGTGATTTCATATCGCTTTCGCAGACCGCACATCGATTGAAAGGCGTATTTGCTATGTTGAATTTGCTTATCGGCAAACAACTGTGTGAAACATTAGAACAGCATATCGCAGATGGCGATCGGTTGAAGATCGAAAATAGCATCAGTCAAATTGATTCTTTCGTCACCAGACTGTTGCAGCAAGGTAACCCATAACCATGAACAACCTTAATGTAATTATTGCTGATGACCACCCAATTGTGTTGTTTGGCATCCGAAAGTCACTTGAGCAAATTGAGTGGGTCAACGTCGTTGGGGAGTTTGAAGACTCCACAGCGTTGATTAACAACTTGTCTAAACTTGATGCCAACGTGTTAATTACCGACCTCTCCATGCCTGGTGATAAGTACGGTGATGGCATCACATTGATAAAATATATAAAACGGCATTACCCGGATTTAGCCATAATAGTACTAACGATGAATAATAACCCTGCTATTCTCAGTTCAGTTTTGGACTTGGATATTGATGGGATTGTACTAAAACAAGGCGCGCCAGCTGATTTGCCTAAGGCCTTGGCAGCATTACAGAAAGGGAAAAAATTTACCCCTGAAAGTGTGGCTAAACTGCTGGAGAAAATCAGCGCTAATGGCTACGGTGACAAACGTTTATCACCGAAAGAAAGTGAAGTTTTACGGTTATTTGCTGAAGGTTTCCTGGTAACTGAAATTGCCAGAAAACTGAATCGCAGCATTAAAACTATCAGTAGCCAGAAGAAATCGGCGATGCTGAAACTGGGCGTGGATAATGATATAGCCCTGCTAAACTACCTTTCATCTGTCACTATTGGTCAAGACAAAGAATAATTTCTGTTCCCCAGCCCGGCATTGCTCAGCAGTGCCGGGTTTATTCATTTATATAAGTCCATCAACTATCGTGATAACTCCCCGTAAAGCCAAGTAATTGAAGTTACAGGTAGGCAGCAAACGAGAAAATCCCGATGAGCTTACTCAAGTAAGTGATTCGGGTGAGCGAGTGCAGCTAACACCCCTGTAGCTTCAAGAACGAAGGCTTTAGCGGGTTTTTCGCACCTTATCGCCATAATATCGCAACATCTGGCGCAAAGTATCCAATGTTACCGGCTTAGATAAACAGTTATCCATACCCGCTTCAATACAGCGCTGCTTGCCTTCTGCCAAGGCATTAGCCGTAACACCAATCACCGGGAAGTGGTGATTCAATTCTCGCAGGCGATGAGTCAGACGATAACCATCCATATTCGGCATATTCACATCAGTTAGCACAATATCGATGCTATTTGCATTCAACACCGCCAGAGCATCCAGCCCATCATTCGCCGTAATGACCCGATAACCTAAAGTTGTCAGTTGATCAGCCAACAACCGCCGGTTGATAGGATGGTCATCCACCACCAAAATGTGCAGATCAGCATTTTCATCCAGATTGGTTTTCGGCGCGGGTAAGGCGAGTGGTACCTCGTCGGTCACTTGTTGATCCAGCAAGATGCGATCCAGCAACGGAACGATTTCCAAAAGTGTAGATGTACTCAGCAACCAATAACCTGGTCGAGTCTCTTGTGGCAAACCAATATGTTCAATGGATAGCTGAATCCATGTCGATAATGGCGCGTTTATTTGTGGTAAATAATCACAGATAAGCACTTGATCCTGCAATGTTTGCTCACTGCTATAGCGTTGAATAGTCGCGCCAAAATGGCTTAGCAGTTCGAGTAAGTAACTCTCCAGACGAGCATTGCGAATATCCAGCCACAAAACTTTCCCTTGCCAGCGATCACTCTCCGGTAAGACCGCATTTTGCGCCTGACTTTTATTCTCAGCCAAAGACAAAGGAATACGGATAGCAAAAATACTGCCCATCCCCAATTCTGAAACCACTTCAACATCCCCGTCCATCAAGTTGACCAATTTCTCACAAATTGCCAACCCTAATCCGGTTCCCTGAAAATGGCGCTGCACCCCCGTTCCCACCTGAAAGAACGGATCAAATAGCTGATTTATCTCACGTGAATTTATACCCACACCGGTATCGCGCACGCGGAACTCCAGATAATAGCCACGAACCCTCACCTGCAAAATGATACAACCCGTATCGGTAAATTTGATAGCGTTATTCAGTAAGTTAGAGATAACTTGCTGTAAACGAACAGCATCCCCCATCATCAAACGTGGCACGTCTGGCTCGATAAAGCAGTAAAGACCCAAGCGTTTTTTCACCACCAGCGGTAAATAGTTCGCCGTGATATGTGTTATCACCTCAACGGTAGAAAACTCACTTGGCTCAATTTTCAGTTGCTCAGATTCTATTTTGGAGAAATCGAGAATATCACTGATGATTTTGAGCAATAACCCGGACGAGTTGTTCATCGCCGTCACCAGGCGCTCAACACCCTGAGGTAACTCTTTGGTTTGCAATAAATCGAGGTTACCAATAATGCCATACAGGGGCGTTCGCAGTTCGTGACTGACCGTTGCCAAAAACATTGATTTCGATTGGCTAGCCTGCTCCGCCGCCGCCGCCATTTCCTGCAATGATTCTTCCATTTTTACGCGTGAGCTGACATCGACCAGCACACAAATCGCTACATCTTCATTACGGTAGCGAGAGTGAACGAAGCTGATTTGCAGATTGTTGTTATTACTGGTCATCACATCGACAAAATTCGCCTGTTGCTCACAAATAATGCGCGTAATGCGTTCACGATCCTCATTGGTCAGCAAGTTAATATAGTTATGTGCCAGCTCATTACTGAGGATATTGGTGCCATCACTGATCCGCAGAATGGAAATACCCACCGGAGCAGAGGCCACAATTTTGCGGTTAAATTGCTCATGTTCTTCCAAGCGCAAGGCATTATCTTCAGCCGGATGGAACATTTTTCGCTCAAACAACCAGGCCAGGGTAAATATCACCACCGCTGAAAGGGTATTCAGTAGCAACGCATTAAAAATTAATAATTTGAATATCTCAATTATGGTTTTAACCGGCAAAGAATAGGCAATACTCAGACTGGAAGGCAGTAAATTCTTTTTCAGAATAAGATAATTATAATCGTCTACATAACCAAAATATGAGGGCGTATCTGGGTAGTCATCTAGCATCGAGGCATAGCGTTCACCCGTCGCCAGCCGTAATACTGGCTCATTATTTTGATCCAACAACGTCACGCCAATGGGCAACGGGCCGGAAGAGATAAAATCTTCCAGACGAATAGTCTGTTCCGTTCCCACTAATGCTTCTAACTTATTCCCCACATAAAGCGGGCTAAGCACATATAAGGTGCCTATTTCAGGGCGCACACCGGGAACTATCCAATACAGTGGGCTGTCTTTATCTTGATTATTGGCCTCACGATACCGTGCCATATGTTCACTCACCGACTTAAGTAAGCTTTCTTGCTCTATCGGAACATTGCGAATATCAAAATCCACCATGCACATGGTGTCGCTGCCAATAAAAAATATCCGATTAAGATCATAGGCGGCAGCGAAGTTCTCTTTCCAGTACAAAATAAGATTGCTGAGAGAATCTAACGACGAATGGCGAGACGAATTAAGTGTGGCGCAATCGGCTGCTGAATTGAGTGGATAATATTTGGGCGCAGTTTTGTTTTTAATAAAAGTACCGGCTGCAATATCACTGCTCGCGGTATTGTTATTGAGCCTGTTTTCCGCCATATATTTGATATCACGAATAATGTCGGAAGAGTGCCTAATATAGTTCTGCGCCTGCTCGAAGTTGGTATTATATTCCTGACGAATATCGGATTTTTTCTCGTTAAGGATGTTCAGGATATAAAAAGTGGTCAGCAGTGCGCCGAGTGACCATAACATGACCGCCAATACCCGAAATAGGTAACGGGAGATTTTCAGCGTCGTGCGAAATGAAGAAAGATATTTCAATCTGATACCATGATGAAAGCATCGCCGGGCAGGCTGCGTAATAACAGAATACACTACCCATGACTCATTAAAAAGTCAGCATAAAAAAGCCAGCTCGTAAGCTGGCTCCTATTTCATTTACGCATTATGCGTTGTCATCGTCTTCTGCTTCGTCAGCAGCATCTTCATCTGTTGGTGCGTTCAGCACAGCATCGTTCTCACTGCCCTCTTCACCTTCTAATGATTCGCCCTCAAGGATGTCATCATCCTCTTCCGGCTCAGCTACACGTTGCAGACCAACGACGTGCTCGTCCTCAGCGGTACGGATAAGTGTCACACCCTGGGTATTACGACCCACAACACTCACCTCTGATACGCGGGTTCGCACCAGAGTACCGGCATCGGTGATCATCATGATTTGGTCAGTCGGCGCGACTTGTACCGCCCCAACAACCTTACCATTACGCTCACTGACTTTAATGGAGATAACCCCCTGAGTCGCACGGGACTTGGTTGGATATTCTTCCACTGCGGTACGTTTACCGTAACCGTTTTCAGTCACCGTCAGGATCTCGCCATCACCACGAGGGATGATAAGAGAAATAACCCGATCGTCACCATTAAGGTTGATACCGCGCACACCGGTCGCGGTACGGCCCATCGAACGGACCTGCGACTCAGGGAAGCGAACCACTTTACCTAATGCAGAGAACAGCATGACTTCGTTAGTGCCATCGGTCAGATCGACACCAATCAGTTCATCGCCTTCATTCAGATTGACGGCAATAATACCGGCACTACGTGGGCGGCTGAACTCAGTCAGTGCGGTTTTCTTCACGGTACCGCTAGCGGTGGCCATAAAGATGTGACGACCTTCTTCGTATTCCCGTACCGGCAGAATGGCGGTGATACGCTCATTTGGCTCCAGCGGCAACAAGTTGACGATCGGACGACCACGCGCCCCACGACTGGCTTCCGGCAACTGATAGACCTTCATCCAATAGAGACGGCCACGGCTGGAGAAGCACAAAATCGTATCGTGGGTGTTGGCGACCAGCAGGCGATCAATGAAGTCTTCTTCTTTGATACGCGCAGCCGATTTACCTTTACCACCACGACGCTGAGCTTCGTAATCAGACAGAGGTTGGTATTTGACATAGCCCTGATGGGATAGTGTCACGACCACATCTTCCTGACTAATCAGGTCTTCAATATTAATGTCAGAGGTATTCGCGGTGATTTCAGTCCGACGCGCATCGTTATATTGCTCTTTAATAGCAACTAACTCTTCGCGGATAACTTCCATCAAGCGCTCTGGATTTTCCAAAATAAAGATCAACTCACCGATTAAGGTCAGCAGCTCTTTATACTCATCCAGCAGTTTTTCATGCTCCAGGCCAGTCAGTTTCTGCAAACGCAGATCCAAAATCGCCTGAGCTTGCTGCTCGGTGAGGTAATATTTGCCGTCACGGATACCGAATTCAGCTTCCAGCCATTCAGGGCGGGCAGCATCATCACCGGCACGTTCCAACATGGCCGCAACGTTACCTAACTCCCACGGGTTGGCAATCAAGCCAGCTTTCGCTTCCGCAGGTGTTGCTGCACGGCGGATCAATTCGATAATCGGATCGATGTTAGCCAGTGCAATAGCCAACGCTTCAAGGATATGTGCGCGGTCACGTGCTTTACGCAGTTCGAAAATGGTACGGCGAGTCACCACTTCACGGCGGTGGCGCACGAAAGCAACCAAAATGTCTTTCAGGTTAAGCAATTTAGGCTGCCCTTGAGACAGAGCCACCATATTGATACCGAAAGTCACCTGCAATTGCGTCAGAGAGTAGAGGTTGTTCAGAACCACTTCCCCGACAGCATCACGTTTGATTTCAATCACGATACGCATGCCGTCTTTATCAGACTCATCACGCAACGCACTGATGCCTTCTACGCGTTTTTCTTTAACCAGTTCGGCGATTTTTTCAATCAACCGCGCTTTGTTCACCTGATACGGGATCTCGTGAACAATAATAGTTTCGCGACCAGTTTTAGCGTCAGCCTCCACTTCTGCGCGGGCACGGATATACACCTTACCGCGGCCAGTACGATAGGCTTCTTCAATACCACGACGACCATTGATAATCGCAGCAGTTGGGAAATCTGGCCCCGGGATGTGCTCCATCAACCCTTCAATGGTGATGTTTTCATCTTCGATATAAGCCAGACAGCCATCAATAACCTCAGAAAGGTTATGCGGCGGAATATTGGTTGCCATCCCGACGGCAATACCTGACGAGCCGTTAACCAGCAAGTTAGGGATTCGGGTCGGCATTACGGCAGGAATTTGCTCCGTACCGTCATAGTTCGGCACGAAATCGACGGTATCTTTTTCTAAGTCCGCCAACAATTCGTGAGCAATTTTAGACATACGGATTTCGGTATAACGCATCGCCGCGGCGGAGTCGCCATCAACGGAACCGAAGTTACCCTGCCCATCCACCAGCATATAGCGCAGTGAGAACGGCTGGGCCATACGCACAATGGTGTCGTAGACCGCGCTGTCACCATGCGGGTGATATTTACCGATAACGTCCCCGACTACACGGGCCGATTTTTTGTATGGCTTATTCCAGTCATTACCCAGTACATTCATCGCATACAGTACGCGACGGTGCACCGGTTTCAGTCCATCCCGGACATCTGGCAACGCACGTCCGACAATAACGGACATCGCATAATCCAGATAGGAGCTTTTCAGCTCTTCCTCGATGTTGACCGGTGTTATTTCTCTGGCAAGGTCGCTCATTGAGCCGCTATCCCTCTACTAATTACCGGATTTAAAGGTACGAAACTATATCACAAATCGCAGATTTTGGCGAAACTGCATGATGTTTGTCGAAACGAGTTATGTATAATCCGCGCAAAGAAACAAAACAGTGAGAATTCTATCATGTGCGCAGATATCACCGCCCTTAATCACAACGTCGATGAACAAGAAATCGCCAAATTTGAGGCAGTTGCCTCCCGCTGGTGGGATTTAGAAGGCGAATTCAAGCCACTCCATCGCATCAACCCGCTGCGCCTTGATTACATTTTGCAGCGCGCTGGCGGTATTTTCGATAAGAAAGTGCTGGATGTCGGTTGCGGTGGTGGCATTTTAGCTGAAAGCATGGCGCGTGAAGGTGCGCAGGTTACCGGACTGGATATGGGTTACGAACCGCTGCAAGTGGCTCGATTGCATGCACTGGAAACCGGTACCAAGCTTGATTATGTTCAGGAAACAGTCGAAAGCCACGCGCAAAAACACCCGCAGTATTACGATGTTGTAACCTGTATGGAGATGCTTGAGCACGTCCCAGACCCGGCTTCGGTTATTCGCGCCTGCGCACAACTGGTCAAACCCGGCGGTCACGTTTTCTTTTCAACCATTAATCGCAATACCAAATCATGGCTGATGGCCGTAGTTGGCGCTGAATACGTTTTAAAAATGGTACCGAAAGGCACCCATGATGCGAAAAAGTTTATCCGCCCGTCAGAACTGATTGGTTGGGTAGACCAAACCCCACTGCGCGAACGCCATATTATTGGATTGCATTACAATCCGATAACAGACCATTTCAAGCTGGGCCGCAATGTTGATGTGAATTATATGGTGCATACTCAACGGGATGAAGCATAAAGCGCGGGTTATTACTGTCAGAGAGCCAGTCACTTGATTGCTCTCTGATGGTGCAAATTGCCCTTACTGTATTCATTTTTTTGTGTCTTCGCGCACCATTTTGTCGCTTTATAGCGCGTCAATCAGAAAATTCGGCAGAAAGCGTCTTTTTGAACAATAAAAGCGATAAGTTATGCCGTTTTTGGCTTATGTTTAATAAACCGGCAAACAGTCAAATTTTTAAAATTTTCGGTAAAATCTTATCCCCCAGAGTGTCGGGCGGTAAGCCCCAGTAATGACGCAGCCTGTGAGCCTTTCGTAACAATTCACCCCCAAGTTATCCACACAATTTAGCGATCTTGTTCACTTGCCAAAAGTCTCAATACTCACTATCTTGTTATCTATCCACTACCCACCCCCTATATATTGTGTTTACATACTGAACAATACACTACGACCTCAGTGATTATCTTAATCATGGAGTGCGTAAATTTGTGCTGTATAGACACTGAGTAAGGGGAACAAAGGTCACGAACACATGAACCAAAGCCTACTTGTTACTAAACGCGATGGCAGTAAAGAACGCATCAATCTGGATAAAATCCACCGGGTCATCGACTGGGCCGCGGAAGGTTTACATAACGTCTCAGTATCTCAAGTAGAATTGCGTTCACACATTCAGTTTTATGATGGCATCAAAACCGCTGATATCCACGAAACCATCATCAAAGCCGCCGCAGATTTGATCTCGCGTGATGCACCGGATTACCAATATCTGGCCGCGCGTCTGGCTATTTTCCATCTGCGCAAAAAAGCCTATGGTCAGTTTGAGCCACCAAAATTATTCGCCCATGTGACGAAAATGGTGGAGATGGGCAAATATGACAAACATCTGCTGGAAGATTACACCGCAGAAGAGTTCGAACAGATGGACACTTTCATCGACCATTGGCGCGATATGAACTTCTCCTATGCTGCTGTTAAGCAGTTGGAAGGTAAATATTTGGTGCAAAACCGCGTCAGCGGCGAGATCTATGAAAGTGCCCAATTCCTGTACATCCTGGTTTCCGCCTGCCTGTTCTCTAACTACCCGCGCGAAACCCGCATGGATTACATCAAGCGTTTCTATGATGCGATCTCTACCTTTAAGATCTCATTACCAACGCCCATTATGTCCGGTGTCCGCACCCCGACCCGCCAATTCAGCTCTTGCGTATTGATCGAGTGTGGTGACAGCCTGGATTCCATCAATGCCACTTCCAGCGCCATTGTGAAATATGTGTCACAACGCGCCGGTATCGGCATCAATGCGGGCCGTATCCGTGCGCTGGGTAGCCCAATTCGCGGCGGTGAAGCTTTCCATACCGGTTGTATTCCGTTCTATAAACACTTCCAAACGGCGGTGAAATCCTGTTCACAGGGTGGTGTACGTGGTGGTGCAGCCACCCTGTTCTACCCGATGTGGCATTTGGAAGTGGAAAGCCTGCTGGTGCTGAAAAACAACCGTGGGGTGGAAGGTAACCGCGTGCGTCATATGGATTACGGCGTACAAATCAACAAGCTGATGTATCAGCGCTTGCTGAAAGGTGAAGATATCACCCTGTTCAGCCCATCTGATGTTCCAGGGTTGTATGACGCGTTCTTCGCCGATCAAGACGAATTTGAGCGCCTATATACCCAATACGAACAAGATGACAGCATCCGTAAACAACGTGTCAAAGCGGTCGAGTTATTCTCTTTGATGATGCAAGAACGTGCTTCTACTGGCCGTATCTATATTCAGAACGTGGATCACTGCAACACCCACAGCCCGTTTGACCCGAAAATTGCGCCGGTGCGCCAGTCAAACCTGTGTCTGGAAATTGCTTTGCCAACCAAGCCGTTAAATGACATTAACGACGAAAATGGTGAAATCGCGCTCTGTACCTTGTCTGCGTTTAACCTGGGTGCGATTGACAGCCTTGATGATTTAGAAGACTTGGCGGTACTGGCAGTACGCGCGCTGGATGCCTTGCTGGATTACCAAGATTACCCGATTGCCGCTGCAAGACGTGGGGCGATGGGTCGCCGTACCTTGGGCATCGGTGTGATTAACTTTGCCTATTATCTGGCGAAAAATGGCGTTCGTTACTCTGATGGCAGTGCCAACAACCTGACTCACCGCACCTTTGAAGCTATTCAGTACTATTTGCTGAAAGCCTCAAATGAGCTGGCCCGTGAGCAAGGTGCTTGTCAGTGGTTCAACGAAACCACCTATTCACAGGGTATTTTGCCAATTGATACCTATAAGAAAGATTTGGATACCATCAGTGACGAACCTTTGCATTACGATTGGGAAACGCTGCGTAAGGATATCCAAACCCACGGCCTGCGTAACTCCACGCTGTCAGCACTGATGCCTTCCGAGACATCCTCGCAGATCTCCAATGCCACCAATGGCATTGAACCACCACGCGGCTATGTCAGTATCAAAGCCTCGAAAGATGGTATCCTGCGTCAGGTTGTTCCTGAGTATGAGCGTTTAAAAGATGCTTATGAACTGCTGTGGGATATGCCAAATAACGATGGTTATCTGCAACTGGTTGGTTTGATGCAGAAATTCGTCGACCAGGCGATTTCAGCTAACACCAATTATGACCCAACCCGCTTCCCATCAGGCAAAGTGCCGATGAAGCAGTTGCTGAAAGATTTGCTCACCACCTACAAATTTGGCGTAAAAACCCTTTACTATCAAAACACCCGCGATGGTGCTGATGATGTGCAGGAAGATATCCAAAGTCAGCCGGGTGATGACGACTGTGAAGGCGGTGCATGTAAGATCTGATTTTGAGTTCAGGCCCTCCTGATGATTCCTTTAAGGGGTCATCACGGGCCTATCTTCATTTGCCCTTTGCTGTCCCTGAGGAAATCATGGCCTATACCACTTTTTCGCAAAATAAAAACAACCAGTTACTCGAACCGATGTTCTTTGGCCAATCCGTCAACGTGGCGCGTTTCGACCAACAGAAATATGAGATCTTCGAGAAACTGATCGAAAAACAACTCTCGTTTTTCTGGCGTCCGGAAGAGATTGATGTTTCCCGCGATCGTATTGATTACAACGCCCTGCCAGATCACGAAAAACACATTTTTATCAGTAATCTGAAATACCAAACGTTGTTAGACTCCATCCAGGGCCGTAGCCCTAACGTCGCCCTGTTGCCGCTTATCTCTATTCCTGAGCTGGAAACCTGGGTTGAAACCTGGTCATTTTCAGAAACCATTCACTCACGTTCTTACACTCATATCATCCGTAATATCGTTAACGATCCTTCGGTTGTGTTTGATGATATCGTGACCAACGAAGAGATCCTCAAACGCGCAAAAGATATCTCAGCCTATTACGACGATCTGATTGAGATGACCAGCTACTACCATCTGCTGGGGGAAGGCACCCATCAGGTGAACGGTAAGACTGTCGTGGTGAATCTGCGCGAGCTGAAAAAACAGCTTTATCTGTGTTTGATGAGTGTGAATGCGCTGGAAGCGATCCGTTTCTATGTCAGCTTCGCCTGCTCCTTTGCCTTTGCCGAGCGCAAGCTGATGGAGGGTAACGCTAAAATCATCAAAATGATTGCTCGTGATGAAGCCCTGCATCTGACCGGTACTCAACATATTCTTAATTTGATGAGTTCAGGCAAAGATGACCCGGAAATGGCTGAAATTGCTGAAGAATGTCAGCAACAATGCTATGACTTGTTTTTCCTTGCTGCGCAGCAAGAAAAAGAGTGGGCGGAATACCTGTTCCGTGACGGCTCAATGATTGGTCTGAACAAAGACATCTTGTGCCAGTACGTGGAATACATCACTAATATCCGCATGCAAGCAGTAGGACTCAAAGTACCATTCGATGCCCGCACTAACCCCATTCCGTGGATTAACTCTTGGTTAGTGTCTGATAACGTGCAAGTTGCACCGCAGGAAGTTGAAGTCAGTTCTTATCTGGTCGGTCAGATTGATTCAGAAGTCAATGCCGATGACCTGAGTGATTTCGAGCTGTAATCCATGAAATCCATTGTGACGTTGAGCACCACCGGTGCTCAACTTAACCGCCCCGATAATAGCCGTAACTTGCTAGAAACGCTTGAATATCATCAGGTACCCATCGAATACCAATGTCGCTCTGGCTATTGCGGCTCCTGCCGCCTGCGCTTGCTGAAAGGCGAGGTCTGCTATCAACAGCAGCCGCTGGCATTTATTCAAGATGGCGAGATCCTGCCCTGTTGTTGTCAGCCAAAGGGCGATATTGAAATCGAGCTTTAATATACCCGTCATACTTCAAGCTGCTTGTGCATGACCTGCTTTCCTGCAACTCGAATTATTTAGAGTATCAAATAGATAAATCAGCCAATCGGATTTCACCTATAATCAGCCTGTTGAATAGATGATATTTTTACATCTGGAATTAAAATCATAGGGACAAAAGATGAAAAGACTGTCAATTGCCATAACCAGCCTGTTAATGGCCGCCTCTGCCAGCACTATTGCTGCAACCGAGCCACCACTTAATCAACAACAGCCGTTAGAGAAGATTGCGCCTTATCCACAAGCTGAAAAAGGCATGAGCCGCCAGGTCATTTTCCTCGAGCCACAAGAAGACGAAAGTCGCTTCAAAGTTGAATTGCTGATCGGCAAAACCATTGAAGTTGACTGCAACCGCCATATGCTCGGTGGCAATCTGGAAACCAGAACCTTATCCGGCTGGGGCTTTGACTATTTGGTGATGGATAAAATTTCCGAACCGGCCTCAACCATGATGGCTTGCCCGGATAACACCCGCCGCCCACAATTTATCGCCGCCAATCTGGGTGATGCCGCCATGCAGCGCTATAACAGCCGCTTGCCAATTGTGGTTTATGTACCGCAGGGCGTTGATGTGAAATACCGGATTTGGGAAGCAGGAAAAGACGTTAGAAGTGCGCAGGTGAAGTAAACCGCGCTAACAACGGCATCAGACAAAAGGCAGAACACAACTTCTGCCTTTTTCGTTGTCACGCTACACGCAATGATAGCTACAAAATCTCAACCACTTCCAGCCAACCGTGCTGACCACAAATCGGGCTGCCTTTTAACCAGCGGCGCAACATATCTAATGCCAGCATGGCACTACTTTCCTGACGAATGCGTAAACCATGTCGGCTGGCCTGATAACGCACCGTCTGGGCAAAAGTTCCATCAGGGGTATGCAGCGCAACACTCAGACAATCATGTTGCATGGCCCCTACCGCCAGCACCGTTTGCGCACCACACAGCATCGATAATGACTGAGCGCGGCCCGCTACCTCGGCTAATGACTCCTGACAATGGGCCGGTAGCAACTCGCCCCCAGCCAAGGGTGCCGCGGCGCTTTGCAATTGCCAGTGCAGCAAGCCAGCGGTAAATTGTTCGCTGACGGCCAGCAATAATCCACGTTGGTTCAATTGCTCACTCAACAATGCCGGTAAGCCGCGCGTGCCTTCGAATATCGTGCTATCACCCGCCACGGCCCTGACCTGCTGCCAAACATCTTCCATCGCCGCTTGTTGCGAAGCTGGCCCGGTGAGTTTCAGCTCAATAATAGGTGCAGATGAACGATAACCAAGCACCGCGCCGTCCGGAAGCGGTAATGAGTCCAATTCGAGTGCCAAATCACTTTCTGAGCGGCCAAAAGTGGTCATGCGCAGACACAATGGTGGCTCTGCCACATCAAAATGTTGACGTAAGCGCGGCATAATCTGCTGTTCAACCATCACTTTAAATTCTGACGGCACCCCTGGGGTGAAAAACATCAGGCACTTATTAAGCCGTAAAGCGAAACCGCAGGCAGTTCCAACCGGGTTATCCAGCATTTCCGCATTCGCCGGAATATGAGCTTGTTTGCGGTTAGTCGATGACATCACGCGGCCGCGCTCTTGAAAGAAAGCCTCCATCCGCGCAATCCATTCCGGATGCTCAATCAGCTCCGTCCCGGCAGCGCGTGCTGCTGCCAACGCGCTCAAGTCATCACTGGTCGGCCCAAGGCCGCCATTAACAATCAGCACATCAGCCACCTGGCTCCGCTCCGTCAGCACCTCAATAAGAGCGGAAAGTGAATCACCGACAGTCTCCCGACTACTGATTGGCAATCCCTGATTAAATAAATAATCTGCCAACCATGCCGCGTTGGTATCAATAATCTGCCCATGCAGCACTTCATCCCCGGTACTCAACATCTCAACTCTGATCATTTTCTTCTCCGTTGGTGCTTATACATTCACTTTATGAAGCTCCCTGCCTAAACACAATCGTTATCCATTATCAGAATGAATAAGAATGGCAAAAGCCTCTATTTCAGCACCCTGAACACCGTAATTATAAGTTTACACCTTGCGTAACGTCGATTTGACACAAATGGAGCGATCTACTACCCTGCTGCACTCAATAATTTCAATAAGTTGTCATGTAGTAGAGGAAAGCGTGAAGAATCGCACTCTGGGCAGTATATTTATCGTTGCTGGCACCACTATTGGTGCTGGCATGTTGGCAATGCCACTGGCGGCAGCGGGAGTCGGTTTCGGCGTCACCCTCGCATTATTAGTTTTTCTTTGGGTATTAATGTGTTACACCGCATTATTGTTGGTAGAAGTGTATCAACATGAAGCGGCAGATACCGGGCTTGGTACTTTAGCTAAGCGCTATCTCGGCAATCGGGGGCAATGGCTCACCGGTTTTAGCATGATGTTTTTGATGTATGCGCTGACTGCCGCCTACATCAGCGGTGCCGGTGAGTTACTGGCAACCAGTATCAGCCAATGGACTCAACAATCATTTCCAACCTACCTCGGCGTATTGTTGTTTACACTCGTGGCCGGCGGTGTGGTTTGTATTGGCACCCATTCTGTTGATTTATTTAACCGCATCTTATTCAGCGCCAAAATTATCTTCCTGATAGTCATGCTGTCACTGATGATGCCGCATATAGAAAAAACCAACTTATTGACGATGCCGCTGGAGCAAGGGTTAGCGCTTTCTGCTATTCCGGTGATTTTCACCTCATTTGGCTTCCACGGCAGCGTGCCCAGTATTGTCAATTATATGGGTGGCAATATTCGCAAACTGCGCTGGGTATTTATTATCGGCAGTGCCATCCCACTAATTGCGTATATTTTCTGGCAGTTAGCAACATTAGGGGCCATTTCCTCCCATACTTTTGTCGGGATATTAGCGCAGCAAGCCGGTTTGAATGGTCTATTACAAGCCGTGCGTGATGTGGTGGCCTCCCCGCATGTTGAGCTGGCCGTTCATCTGTTTGCCGACCTGGCGCTGGCAACCTCATTCTTAGGGGTCGCCTTGGGTCTGTTTGATTATCTGGCCGATTTATTTAAACGCCGCAATTCAGTACGGGGTCGCCTGCAAACCGGCGCGATTACCTTTGTGCCACCGCTATTATTCGCGCTGTTTTACCCACGTGGCTTTATTATGGCGCTGGGTTTTGCCGCGGTCGCATTATCAGTATTAGCATTAATCCTACCCGCGATGCTGGCGTGGAAAGCACGTAAAATCCATCAGGGGAATTATCGTGTCTGGGGCGGGAAACCGGCTTTGGCCGCCGTATTTGCTTGTGGTGTGTTGGTGATTGGCATTCAGGTAGGGATAGTGACTGGCGCATTACCCGCAGTCGGGTAATTCAGTCCATAAATATAAAAAGGCGCATCTCCTGTCAGGAATGCGCCCTGCTTTAATCAACACCACCAATATATTAGCCAAAGTCATTGGCGTTACAGCTAGGCAGCAAATGAACAAATCCCGATGAGCTGACTCATGTCAGTGATTCGGGTGAGTGAATGCAGCTAACAACGCTGTAGCGTCAAGGACGCAGGATAATCAGAAGTTCAGACCAGCGCCGATATACACACCATCCGCTACGCGATTATCACGACGCCCGTCTTTACCTTCCATATTGATATAGCGATAGCCGACATCAACAGTTAATGGGCGGAATACATTCCAGCGCAGGCCGCCATTGGCTTCACTGTAGGACTTCATCCCACTGGTCAGTTCTTCAGGCGCGAAATAGCCTTCGCCGTACAGAGTAAATGATTTGTTGATTGGGTAAGTTAGCCCGCCGCCAATGGCTACTGCACCACCACTGCTACCATCTTCCGGTGACATATAAATGCCTTTGCCGCCGACAGTTGCCATCAATGGGCCAAGTGGTAAGTTAAAACCGAGACCTAACCCATAGACATCACCATCGTGATCACTACGCGCCCAGTTGCCACTGATAGCCAACCCGCCGGTGTTAGTGCCCATACCAAAACCCAGGTTGGTATAATCACTACCCACTTCACCATTAAGACTTATTGCACTGGCTGAACCTGCCACAAGCAGCAGACCGGCTGCGCACGCGGCTAAAGATTTATTCATATTATTCTCTCATTATCCATGATGTCACCTGTGAGCCAATTCTCACTGACAGGTTTTTCCGCCCCGAGTTTAACCGAAAAAAACCGCAGAAACACACGTAAAAACCGATTAAATACCACAGTATTTCAAATGATTGTAAATACTCATGCAATTGACATGTCTTATGTTAGCAATAGTAACGATAAGGTTTACCTATTTGCTGAATACAGGTAATAAGGCTACAACTAGTGTGGAGATCAAAGAATAAACCGCTGATGTTGTTTAAGTTATTATTTTGCCAATCTGACTTTTGGTGAAATCTCATACTGTAAAACACCCAATACGCAATCAATTCAACAGCTATACTGGAGAAAATGATGAGCAAAAAGAAAGGATTAACCACCGCAGCAGGTGCTCCCGTCGTTGATAATAATAATGTGGTGACTGCTGGCCGACGTGGCCCGATGTTGTTGCAAGATGTCTGGTTCCTGGAAAAACTGGCCCATTTTGATCGTGAAGTAATCCCAGAACGCCGTATGCATGCTAAAGGCTCTGGTGCTTACGGTACCTTCACTGTCACCCATGACATCACTCAATATACTCGCGCCAAAATTTTCTCTGAGGTTGGTAAACAAACCGAAATGTTTGTGCGTTTCTCAACGGTAGCAGGCGAGCGTGGTGCGGCCGATGCCGAACGTGATATCCGTGGTTTTGCCATGAAATATTACACCGAGGAGGGTAACTGGGATTTGGTCGGTAACGATACGCCGGTATTCTATTTACGTGATCCACTGAAATTCCCGGATCTAAATCACGTGGTTAAACGTGACCCACGCACCAACCTGCGCAATCCAACTTATAAATGGGATTTCTTCTCCCAGCTTCCTGAATCACTACACCAGCTCACTATCGATTTCAGTGACCGTGGTCTGCCAAAATCATATCGCCATATGCACGGATTCGGCAGCCATACTTTCAGCTTTATCAATGCCAAAAATGAGCGCTTCTGGGTTAAATTCCATTTCCGCTGCCAGCAAGGTATTGAGAACCTTATGGATGATGAGGCTGAAAAACTGGTTGGTCAGGATCGTGAAAGTTCCCAACGTGATCTGTATGAAGCCATTGAACGCGGTGATTTCCCGCGCTGGAAGCTACAAATTCAGGTGATGCCGGAGCATGAAGCCTCACAAACCCCGTATAACCCATTTGATCTGACCAAAGTATGGCCGCACGGCGACTATCCACTGCTTGATGTCGGTTTCTTCGAACTGAACCGCAACCCAGAAAACTACTTTGCTGAAGTCGAGCAAGCTTCATTCAACCCGGCCAACGTGGTGCCCGGTATCAGCTTCTCCCCAGACCGTATGTTGCAAGGCCGCCTCTTCTCTTACGGCGACGCAGCTCGTTATCGTTTAGGGGTGAATCATCATCAGATCCCGGTGAACAGTGCTAAATGCCCATTCCATAATTATCATCGCGACGGCGCAATGCGCGTTGATGGTAACAGTGGTAATGGTGCGACTTATGAGCCAAACAGTTTTGGTCTGTTCCAGGAACAACCTGATTTCAGTGAGCCACCATTAACCCTGGAAGGCGCGGCAGATCACTGGAATCACCGGGAAGATGATGATTACTACTCCCAACCACGGGCATTATTTAATTTGCTCAGTGCAGAAGAGCATCAGCGGATGTTTACCCGTATCGCCGGTGAGTTGTCCCAAGTTCCGGAAGAAATTCAGCGCTGTCAGGTAGCACTGTTTGAGAAGGTTCACCCAGATTATGGTGCTGGGGTGAAGCAGGCGCTGGGGTTAAAGTAGCATTGTTGTGATCGATTAGGTGATCAGGATTGGTTGCTTGGTGATCTGGATCGGTTGATGGTTGCCAAGTGATCCGTTCGGTTGTTAGAGCACCGGAGCTGATTTCGGTTGATAGTCGATTAGGTGATCGGTTCGGTTGATATGAGATCGGTGTTCACTTAACTACAGGTGCCTCAACCGCCAAAGGGGTTACAAGCGCGTAACCCCCTTGGAACCCCTGCGCTTACGCACGTATCGCTTGCCTGCTTCGCTGGTACCCTCGATTCATCATTTCGCTGACGGGACGGTGTGATTCGCATCCATGCTCAAGCACACCTCAACCCGCCGTCCATGGCGGGTTGCCCTTGCTACACTCTTCACTCGGCAGCTCAAATGTGCTTTTAAACTTCAAAACCTAAAAACAGGGTTTTGAATTGGCTTTTGATGTTGAGCGCAATCAGGAATGTTGCCGACAAGGATGGAGGGTAGAGTGAGCGGACATGGACAAATCTGCCGGGAGCAGATTTGAACGCTGCTAGCAGCGGCCCCGAAGGGGTGCCTCGAAGAGGCTATAATCGCGCTGGCTCGTCAGCCCGAAAGACGCAGGAGGTTTACCCGTAGGGCAATATTTCGCGCAAGCGCGGGATTCCACAAGGGGGCCGCTGCCCCCTTTGGCGGTTGGTACATCGGAGGTTAAGTTAACTCAGTTGCTCTAACAACCGAACCCGATCACTAACTCAACTTAACTTAACCACAAAATCCGCCACCCCGCGCCGCGATACCTTAATCCCCCCCGTTTTAAGCTCTGCCGGTAAACGATAGAAAGCCACCGGGCGCTGGAATACCGCCAATTGTGGCGCTAACCAATCCGCTAATACGGCGTCATTCACCGAATCATCAGCATCAATTACAGCTACGGGCCGGTGACCGAATTCAGTATCAGCGACAGGAACCACAAAAGCTTGCTGTACCCCCGGATATTGCAGTAAAACTCGTTCAATATCCTCAGGTTGAATACCCTCACCGCCGCTGAAAAATAGATTATCCAGCCGCCCAAGAATACGTAATTCGCCTTGCTGCCATTCACCACGATCACGGGTATGGAACCAACCATCACTGTCAGTTAGAGGTCGTAACTGCCCTTGCTGCCAATAACCGGCTGCCAGACACGCGGCTTTCACCCAAACTTCACCCTCGACTAATTTCACCTGTCGCCCTTCCAGCGCGACACCAACACCAGGCAAACCATCAGCGCGTTTAGCACACACCGTTGAGGCTGATTCTGTCAGGCCATAGCCACACCAGCAGCGAATTCCGCGCGCTTCAGCTTGCTCAGTCAGCGCAGTAGGGATGGTCGCCCCCCCGAGTAACACCTCTTTCAAGCTGAGTGGCTGCTCTGAACTTTCAAGCAAGCGCCAAAGCTGGGTTGGCACCAACGAGGCATGGCTGCAACCTGCCAGCGCGTCAGATAACGGCGCACCCGCTTGCACAGCAAGGGTTGCTCCGGCACTTAACCAGCGCCAGACAATACCCTGCCCGGAGACATGAAATAGCGGTAATGATAGCAACCAGCAGTCATTAGCGGTGAAATTCATCAATCGCAATACGCCATCGGCACTGACCAGATGCGCCGCCAATGTGTGTACTGCCGCTTTGGGTAACCCTGAAGATCCGGAGGTCAATGTCATGGTTGCCAGCCGTTGGCTATCCCATGCCGGAGTATTTTCCGCTGCATGTGCTGGCGTGAAATTCAGTGGGATAAAGCGCAATTGCGCAGGCAATGGTTCGGCCAGATTCAGCATAAAATCAATATCAAGCTGCGGCAAAAGTTGCGTCAACAATGATGCTGGCAATTGGGGGTTAAGCGGTAAAATGCGCGCGGCGCACTGTAATGCCGCCAGATACGCCAGCAGCAATGAATAACTGTTTTTACCGCGCAACACCACGCCACAACCGGGAGCCACACCTTGCTGTTGAAAGCCAGCGGCCAGATTATTAATATCGGTGGCTAACTGTTGCCAACTGATCCGTTGCGACCCCGAGCGTATCGCTATCGCCTGAGGTTGCAAATTGGCCCAATGTTGCCATGGAAATAAATCCGTCCAAGGCCAATCAGTTAGCTGTGCCATAGCACATCCAGTTGGTCGACAGTCAGCATCGGCAGCGTGCTATCCGGCCATTGGCGGACCAATTGCGCCTGCATCAGACTCAATGTATCCAACCCCGGCACTGTTGCTGGGGTTAGCCAATCCGCCAGGCGAGCCAACTGAGTCAGCCCCAAACTCGACTCAATACTGGAGCTGATCACCGCCACCAATCCTGCTTGATGCGCTTGCTGCACCAATTGCTGGCAACGCGCGATACTGCCCACCAGCGTCGGCTTGATGACAATGGCTGCCACACCCGGTTCGGCTTCCACCTGAAAATCCGCCTCGCGCACACTCTCATCCCAGGCAATGGCAATGCCGGTGTCACGTGCAAACTCACGGGATTCGGCGCGAGTTTTACAGGGTTCTTCCAGAAACGCGATGCGCGAGCGCAATTCAGGATTAACATATTTGGCAAAACCGTCTGCTTTAGCCCGCGTCCAACTGCGATTGGCATCCAGCCGCAGTGTCAAATCAGGCAACGCCTCCAGCAGCACATTGACAATCATACCATCGCGCACCGCTTCATATAACCCAACTTTCACCTTGGCAACTTTCTCGCCCGGTAATGCTTGTAACACGGCGAACAGCTCATCAGGGTCACCGGTACACAGCGGGGCTTTGCGGTAATCCGCCGACAGTGGCAATAATTTATCAAGCTCCGCCAGCGCGCAACTGAGGCCAAAAGCCACCGAGGGCAAGGGCCCGAGATCAAGCTCTGCGCCATTTACCCAGCGCTGTAACTCGGCGATTGCAGCAGCTTGTGCCTCTGGCAACGTTTCCTGGCTGAACTCCGGCAAGGGAGCAATTTCGCCCCAGCCGGTCTGCTCGCCTTGCTGCAATTTCACCAGCAATCCATCGCGGCTTTTTAGCCGCTGATGCCGCAGTATCACCCCCGCTTCCATCGGGATGCTATAGCGGTAAAGTGTGGCCGCGCGCATTACGGATTACGCTTGAATTTGCTGAAGTCTGGCTGGCGTTTCTCATTGAATGCGTTACGCCCTTCCTGACCTTCATCTGTCATATAGAACAACATGGTGGCGTTACCGGCCAGCTCTTGCAGGCCCGCCTGACCATCGCAGTCGGCATTTAATGCGGCTTTCAGGCAGCGCAGTGCCATTGGGCTGTTTTGCAGCATTTCACGACACCAGCGCACCGTCTCTTTTTCCAGATCCGCCAGCGGTACCACCGTGTTCACCAGCCCCATATCTAATGCTTGTTTAGCATCATACTGACGGCATAAGAACCAGATTTCGCGCGCTTTTTTCTGACCGACAATGCGAGCCATATAGGCCGCACCCCAACCACCATCAAATGAACCCACTTTTGGCCCAGTCTGGCCGAAAATAGCATTATCAGCAGCAACAGTGAGGTCACACATCATATGTAATACATGACCGCCGCCAATAGAATAACCGGCAACCATTGCTACAACTGGTTTCGGGCAAGTACGAATTTGACGTTGGAAATCCAGCACATTCAGATGATGGGTACCGCTCGCATCCTGATAACCGCCGTAGTCACCGCGGACTTTCTGATCACCGCCGGAGCAGAAGGCTTTTTCACCTTCACCGGTCAAAATGATGACACCAATATTGTCATCATAGCGGGCATCAGCCAGCGCCTGAATCATCTCTTTAACCGTTAACGGGCGAAATGCGTTACGCACATGAGGGCGGTTGATGGTTATCTTGGCGATCCCATCACTGGATTTGTGATAACGAATATCTTCAAACCCAGCGGAGCAATCTTGCCATTCAATGGCGGCGTACAGTTGTTCTTCGCTCGGATAAAGCATAGTCAGCGTTCCTTTAACGGGAGGGTGGTAAAAATGAAGACTGTGATAAAAATGAAAGCACCTGCGCGGCAAAAGCCCCAGGGTTCGCCCGATGCGCATTGTGCCCCGCACGGGCCAGTGTTCGTAATGGCAACTTATATTGATGAGCCAATTGCTGGAATTTGTGGTCACGCTCACCACACAGATAGGTGTACGGGACTCTCAGGCGTTGCAGAGCCGGTAATAGCCAAGGCTGATGCCCCAGTGAGGTGGCTTCGAGCATATCCGCCACCGCCGGGCCATGATTATTGGCTCGCAGCGCGACCAATTGTTCACGCTGCTGCGAATCCAAATCAGCAAATACCTCCTGCTGATACCAGTCAGCCAACACCTGTGGCAATGGTTCGTGACGAAAGCGCTGCGCCCATTGGCAATCTTGCTCAAAGCGCGCTTTTCGCAGCTCTTCGCTTTCTAGCCCGAGATTGCCCCCTTCGACCAGCAGCCCTTGCAAACCAACCTGATGACCATAGCAGGCGTGATACATCGCAATTCTGCCGCCTAAAGAATAGCCCGCCAGCCAATATTCGCGAATGCCATTAGCCTGCAATGTTTCGGTTATCTGGCGGCTGATATCTGCAAAGCCAGTGGTCGTCAGGGCCACCGAGTTACCGTGTCCCGGCAAATCGATAAGCAGTGAGGGGTAATCGCCACATAGTTCCGCTACCGGTAGCCAATCCTGACCACTACCCAATAAACCATGCAGCCAGACCAGCCACGGCCCGGTATGCTGCCGTGCTGGAGATTGGGGATGTGGGTCGAGTTTACGGCAGGCCAGCGTCATAATTGGGCCACCTGTTGTACCAGTTGTTGCAGTGTTTCTGCCCCCTGACTCGGCGGTACCTCTATTTCGATCAATGTGACGCCACCGCGCAGCCAGCATTGCTCGACTTGCTGTTTGAGCATCAACCAGCTTTCTGGCCGGGAGTAACCTAAACCGAACATCGCCGCAGCATGTTCAAAATTCACATTCTGTGGCATGCAATAAAAACGCTGACGGTCAGCTTCTGGTGTCGGCAGCAGAGAGAAAATCTGCCCGCCATTATTGTTCACCACCAGTAGCACCGTAGGAGCGGAACTTTGGCGCAATAGCGCCAGAGCATTAAGGTCATAAAGCGCCGATAAATCTCCAACTATCGCCAGTGTTGGCTTAGCGGTGGCGCGCTGGACACCGGCGGCGGTCGATAACAAACCATCAATCCCGCTGGCTCCGCGATTACTGTAAACCGGATACCCCGCAGGCAACTGCCCCAGCGCATCAATCAAACGGACAATCAAACTGTTGCCGACAAAAAGCTGGCCATTTTCCGGTAATAATTCAGCCAACAGGTGGGCAACCGCCGCTTCACTGAATTGTTCGTTCAGTGCTTCGGCAACATAAGCATGAGCGTTTTCCGCCCAGAGAATCAGCTCGGAAGCCCAGGGTGTGCGGCGTAGCGCCGGGTGTTGTTCTAACCACTCATTCACCGGAGAGATAATCCGGCGACCACGGTGATTCGCCGGATCAAGACGACCCGCGATGTTATCCACCAGCCAGTATTCTTGCGGCTGGCATTGTGCCTGCCACTGCAACAGACGTTTACCGGTTAGGCTGCTACCAAACTGTAAGACAATCTGTGCCTGAGCCAGCACCAGTTGTGCACTTGGGTGCGCGAGCCACAGGTCGGCACAAGGTAGCGGTTGGCCGGTTTGCGACAACACATCGCCAATCAGCGGCCAGCCGAGTAATTCGGCCCATTGCGCCAACTGTTCGCCCTCTTCGGCAGTCATGCGCCCGGCAATCACCACGCCACGCTTTTGCCGCCAGAAAAACCAGTCGGCTTGCTCTGTTTGCGGCAAAGCACGGGATTGGCGCAGCCAGGGATGGCAATCTTGCCACCAGTCACCCAAGGCGGCAGACCAGTCGGCATAGCATTGTTCATCACCGCCATAGAGCGGTTCAGCAAACGGGCAGTTAACATGCAAGCCGCCGTGGTGCAATTGCGCCATCGCACTGTCGATGGTTGAAACCAGCCAACTGGCAGGAATATCCGGTGTGGGGCGAGGCAGATTAAGGCTGGCGGTCGGATGGCTGGCGAACATGCCTTGCTGGCGAATCGCCTGATTGGCACCGCAATCAATTAATTCTGGTGGGCGATCGGCGGTCAATAAGATTAAGCGCTCACCGGTCAGCCCGGCTTCAATTAAGGCTGGATAAAGATTAGCCGCCGCAGTGCCGGAAGTGACAATAACCGCCACCGGCTCAGTTGAAGCTTTCGCCAACCCCAATGCCAGATGCCCCAAGCCGCGCTCATCAAAATGAGTATGGCAAACCAGCGACGGATTAGCCGCCGCCGCCAAGGTGAGCGGTGTCGAACGGGAACCCGGTGCAATACAGATATGACGCACACCGTGGCGACTCAACGCCTCCAGTAGTAATGCCGCCCAACGACGGTTAAAAACGCTTGTCGACATGGTTCGCCTAAAAGTCAGTTAACAGGCACTGCGACCCCAATGATCAGCGTGAGGAACCAAACTATCCGCTGAAAAAGCCCGGAGTGACTGATTAATGGTTAAATTTTTACCGTTATCTACAACAAAACCGGTTTGCATTGGCTCTGGCTGACAGTTTACACCTGCTGCATGGGGGCGACAATCCGCCCACATAATGAGTGCGGTTAATTATCACACTTCATGATTATTATCTGGCTTCAAATTTGCCAGCAAAGTACGTAATCCCGCTGATTTATTATTAATTTCCTGCCATTCTTGCTCTGCGTCAGAACCGGCGACAATACCAGCACCGGCATACAGATGAACCTGTTTATCCTCCACCCAAGCCGAACGTAATGTCACACTGAATTCAGTTTGCTTTAGCGAAAGATAACCGGCAGAACCGGCATACCAGCCACGAGAAAAAGGCTCGTTTTCTGTAATAAACTGCCGGGCAACATTGCGCGGTAGCCCCGCCACCGCCGCCGTTGGTTGCAGTCGGTGCAAGCAGTCAGCATCATTAGCATGATTAAGTTGCGCATGGATACAGCGGCGTAAATGCTGCACTTTACGCAGGCGGATAACTTCAGGCGGCATGACATCCACCGCGACCACCCCGCCTTGCAAACGCTGGCAAATATCATCGACCACCAGCAAATTCTCACGTTGATTCTTTTCATCATGCATCAGCCAATCAGCTAATTTAGTGGCATGGGTGATATCGTCATCATTTGACGCAGTTCCTGCCAGCGCTTCTGTTTCCAGGTGGTGAAGCTGGCGCAAATACAAGCGCTCAGGGCTGGAACCCAGAAATGCCCGCAAGCCATCAAAGCGCAGCATAAAGTGGAAACAATGATGATTCACCTGGCGGCTGGCTGCCATAAAGGCCGCACAAGAGAGAGGCTTATCCAACATTAAGCGGGTCGCCCGAGCCAGAACCACTTTCTCCATTTTTTGCTGCTCAATGTTGCCCAGAGCCTGTTCAATCAGGCGGCTCCACTGCGGGTATTCCGGCATATGACTGGCAGCTTCAACCACCACGTCTAATGCAGGTAAGGGTTTAGCAGCAACCAGTTGATCAATAAAGGCGATGGCGAGTAAGGCGTCTTGCGCGAGGGAGTCGTCACTGACCAGATTTAGGGTCAAATGAGTATTTTTGCCGCACCGTAAAATCTCAATGCGCGGTAAAAACAGGAAACTGGTCTGGGTCTGTTGGGGCAAATCTGGAGAAGGTTCGGCCATGCTGACCGGTTCAAAAGCATTCAGCCCCCACACACGCAACCCCGCAACAGCGCTGTGCTGTTGGATAAATTGGTCAGCCGATAGTACATCGTTGAATTGCCGGGTTTGACCACAGACTGCGGCCTCTTCATGGCCTTCGCGATGATGCCAGTAGAATTGAGGAAAATGACGTTGAGCCGCGAGCCACTCAAGCAATTGATTCCCTACTTGTCCCGGTGTGGGCAAGATAATTTGCCGAATACCGGCCTGGTCAGGGAAATCGGCATGTAACTTTTGCCGTAATTCGCCCAACAAACCAGAAAGTTGCTTCACGACCACCTCGGCAAATCAACAGAAAGAGTGGGATTATACGGGGCATGAATAATAAGAAAAGTCAGATTGAAAAGTTATTGTTACTTATCACACTAATATTTGATATTGATGTTTTTATATACTCAACAAGGGGTATTTAGCAGGACGAGTTCAACTCTGTTCGTGAAAAGGGGCTATAGCCCCTCAAGGTAATGACAAGGTGCTGATAGATCAGTGAGTGAAGGGTTTACCGCACCTTGGGGCACTTCGACGGCTGATGCCGTTACGACCCCAACGGCACGATTCCCCTTCATTTAACTTTATCAGCAATAGCAGCCCCTTTTGAGGTGGATGTTGTCTCTCAACGCCGCGCCAGCAATAATCCAATAACCAACCCGACAGTGGCACCAATTCCCACACTGCACCAGGGCTTGTCGCGCACATAATCATCGGTGCAACACGCCAGCGCTTTTGCCCGTTTGATATAGCATTCACTGCGGCCACTCAAACGGTACTGAACCTCCTTTAGCGCTTTCTCCGCACGCGCTTTGATTTCCTGATAACTTTCATCCGCCGCATCACCGGAAGCACGCAGTACCTCTTCCAGAGTATCGGTGAGCATAGTCAGATCGTCATCCAGCGAAGTTTGCTGTTCTTTATCTCGGTTCATGTGAATTCTCCATGAGTGAAAAAAGTGCATCCCTTAAGGTTAGTCGAAAATAGTCAGCACAGGAGTGATTCACTGCAAGGATAGGTTTTTCCGGATTAATCCGGAGCAGAGGTCGATAACGAACCAGTTTAGGTGTGCCTGAGTTGAAAATATCAGCAAATACTTCTCATGCTAATTAATTACATTGAAAAATCTTTACGGAATTGTTAATTTATCTAAATAATAGTTAATGACTCTGCCCATCTCGCGGCCATCGAACCTCTAAAAAACACTACAAAATATAAGAATAATTTATTTTTAGCCGCGACTACTTCGCGCAATCACCCGATCCAAGAGAAACTCTCGATGGAAAAAAACGCACCCGCCACGACCATTTTCAATGATCAAAATGGAACCGGTTTTACCCGCAGAGAACTGTTAGTGGGCCTCGCCTCCACGATGGTTGCCACTTCCTTATTGGGCTACCCGTTCTTAACCCAAGCCGAGCAGCAGACCGCCGCCGCCAACCCACTGGCTTTTGCCCGGTTCTTTAAATTGTCGCAAACCTTGACCGAGCATCAGGATATTGACCAAGGTATGTCAGCGCGTATCTTCACCGCACTGCATAACAGCGACCAACAATTCCCCTCTCAAATCAGTCAGTTGACGGCTCTCATGCAAGACGGACAGAGCGCGCAACAACTGCAGGCACTGGCGCAACAGCATCAGCTACAAAAAACCGTCAGTGCGATTGTTGCCGCCTGGTATACCGGCACTGTCGGCCATGGGCAGCAAGCGGTTTTGATTGCCTATAAAGATGCGCTGATGTATCGCCCCGCCAGTGACGCCCTGGTTGTCCCCACCTATTGCGGCAATGGCCCGCTGTGGTGGACAGCTACCCCACCTGATATCAACCAGCCAAAACCTGTCAACGAGAGCCATTCCTGATGAAAAAACCTATTTTTAGTGCCGACGGCAACGCCTCGGCGGATGTCATTATTGTCGGTTCCGGCATTGTCGGCGGCATGATGGCAGACCAACTGGTTGCTCAGGGCTACTCGGTATTGGTATTAGAAGCGGGTTTGCGTATCGATCGCGGTCAGGCGGTTGAAAACTGGCGCAATATGCCTTTCGATAATCGTGCCGGTTCTGATTACCAAGGTTTATATCCACAATCTGAATTTGCCACCGCCCCACTTTACTTCCCGGAAAATAACTATGTCGAGCTGACCGGCCCCAGTGCCAGTAGCTTTAAACAGGGTTATCTGCGCACCGTCGGCGGCACCACCTGGCATTGGGCGGCCTCCTGCTGGCGGCATGTTCCCAACGATTTTCAGATGAAAACCCTGTATGGCGTCGGTCGCGATTGGCCCATCTCTTATGATGAGTTGGAACCCTACTATTGCCGCGCTGAAGATGAGATTGGCGTCGCCGGGCCGAACGATCCCAAGCTGCAATCCCCGTCCGAGCGCAGCAAGCCTTATCCAATGGATATGGTGCCTTGGGCGCACGGTGATATCCGTTTTGCCGAAGTGGTGAATCCACACGGTTACCAATCGGTACCTATTCCGCAAGGGCGCAGTACCCGCCCGTGGGAGGGTCGACCAACCTGCTGTGGTAACAATAATTGCCAACCTATTTGCCCTATCGGTGCGATGTATAACGGCATCCATCATATAGAACGTGCGGAAATGAAAGGTGCAGTGGTATTAGCCGAAGCCGTGGTTTACAAAATTGATACCGATGACCAAAACCAGGTCACTGCGGTCCATTGGCTGGATAACAAAAAGCAGTCTCATCAAGCAACCGGCAAAGTGTTCGCGCTGGCCTGTAATGGTATTGAAACCCCGCGCCTGCTGCTGATGGCGGCGAATGAGAAAAACCCGAACGGTATTGCCAATTCATCCGATCAGGTTGGCCGCAATATGATGGATCACTCCGGTTTCCACTGTACATTTTTAGCCAAAGAGCCGCTGTGGTTGGGGCGTGGGCCAGCACAAAGCAGTTGTCTGGTCGGGCCGCGTGACGGCGAATTCCGCAAAGATTACTCCGCAAACAAAATGATCCTCAATAACATCAACCGCGTATTACCCGCCACACAACAGGCGCTGGAAATGGGGTTGGTGGGCAAAGCGCTGGATGAAGAGATCCGCCGCCGGGCTGCTTATGGCGCTGATTTGTCGATAAGCCTTGAACCGCTGCCAGATCCAGACAACCGCCTGACATTAAGTCAAACCCGCAAAGATGCTCATGGCTTACCCTGCCCGGATATCCATTACGATGTCGGTGATTATGTGCGCAAAGGTGCCGAAGCGGCACATAAGCAACTGGAGCATATCGGCCAGTTGTTTGAAGCGGATGAATTCAAAATCACCACCAGCCTGAATGCCAATAACCACATCATGGGTGGCACCATTATGGGCAGCAACCCGCAAGATTCGGTGGTTGATGGCAATTGCCGCACCTATGACCATGCCAACTTATGGCTGCCCGGTGGCGGTGCTATTCCGTCAGCCAGTGTGGTCAACAGCACATTGACCATGGCTGCATTGGGGCTGAAAGCCGCCGATGATATGGCGCGTTTACTGGCGGGAAAATGATGAAAAAATTGATCGCAACCAGCCTGTTTTCACTGTCTTTATTCGCCGCTGGCGTGTGTGCATCAGAGCATGCATCACTCAGCGAACAGCAGTGGATCGAAAAAGGCGAACAAGTGGCTATCGCCTCTGACTGCCAGGCCTGTCATACCAAACCTGAGGGCGGAAAACCCTTCTCCGGCGGTTATGGCATCAGCTCGCCGATGGGGATGATTTATTCCACCAATATCACCCCATCCACGGTTGACGGAATTGGCAAGTACAGTGAAGCAGAGTTTGCTCGTGCAGTTCGCGATGGCATTCGTGCTGATGGCAGCCACCTCTATCCGGCGATGCCTTATACCTCTTACACCAAGCTAAGTGATGAAGACATTCATGCGCTGTATGTTTACTTTATGCATGCGGTGCCAGCAATTGATGAAGAGAATATTCCCACCGCACTTCCCTTCCCGTTCAATATGCGCTTTGCCATGTTGGGCTGGAACATGATGTTTCTGGATAAAGGCCGCTTTGAACCGGATAGCAGTAAGAGTGATCAATGGAATCGCGGTGCTTATCTGGTTAATGGGCCGGGTCACTGTGATACCTGCCATACACCACGTAACTTATTGATGGGTGAAGATACTGGCAAAGCCTTTGCCGGCGGTATGGTCGGGCCGTGGTATGCACCGAATATTACGTCAGATGCCATCAGTGGTATTGGTGGCTGGAGTAATGCTCAACTGGTGGAATACCTGAAAACCGGTCGTGTGGCCGGTAAAAATCAGGCGGCGGGAGGAATGGCGGAAGCGGTACAAAATAGCCTGCAATATCTGCCGGACAGTGATTTACAGGCGATCGCCCTTTACCTAAAAAGCACCACACCGGTACGTGATCCGCAGGATACTCAACCCGCCGACAGTTTTGGCAAGGCGTTGAATGTGGAGATCGGCCTACGCGGTCAGCATCCGTCTACGGCGAATAACACGCTAGACAGCGGTGCGGCGTTGTTCAGTGGCAACTGCGCCAGTTGTCATCAGCCCGACGGTAGCGGCAGTAAAAATCAGGCTTATCCTTCCCTGTTCAATAACACCGCCACCGGCTCTTCCAACCCGGCCAATCTGATTTCTGCCATATTGTTTGGGGTGGATCGTAAAGTGGGTGATGAGCATATATTGATGCCACATTTTGGCCCGCAATCTTATGTTAATCCGCTGAATGATAAACAGATCGCTCTGATTGCCAATTATGTTCTGCACAGTTATGGCAACCCGGCGGTCACCGTCAGTGAAGCGGATGTTGCAGAATTGCGTGCTGGCGGGCCTGTACCACTGCTGGCAAGGCTTCAGCCCTATATGGCTCCGGCGATGATTGCGGCGGTGATTGTGCTGTTAGCGTTGATATTTGTGTTAGGCAGAAAGCGCCGTAACACCAAGAAATAGCGGTGATAAACAGTGGCAAAGGGCGCTTACCCTTTGCCGCTGAACTCTCATTAAAACCGAATACAGCACGCCCCCTGCTCTGCGCCAGTCAATTGTTCGCGCAACGCGCCAAACAATTCACGACCACATCCCACATGGAAAGCCGAGATATCGGGTAATGCCGGGTGGCGAGTGGCCAGTTCGGCTTCATCCACCAGCAGCGAAAGTTCACCGCTGACACCATCAACCCGCACCCGATCGCCATTGCGAATTTTCGCCAGTAAGCCACCACAATAAGCCTCTGGTGTCACATGAATGGCAGATGGCACTTTACCGGATGCACCGGACAAACGGCCATCCGTGACTAACGCCACTTTAAAACCGCGATCCAGTAATACCCCCAGTGGCGGCATCAATTTATGCAATTCCGGCATACCAATGGCACGCGGCCCCTGATAGCGCACCACCACCACACAATCGCGGTCGAGCGCACCGGATTCAAACGCTGGCCCGACATCATGCTGGCTGTCAAACACCACGGCTGGCCCTTCAATAATTTGATGATCATGCGGTACGGCTGAGGTTTTCATCACCGCTCTACCCAGATTACCACTCAATACTTTAGTGCCGCCATGAGGTGAGAAAGGTTTGCTCAGACTGGCAATGACGCTGTCATCCAATGAACGTTCTGACCCACTGCGCCACTGCAACTGACCCGCGTCCAGATAAGGCTCTTGCGTGTAACGTTGCAGACCGAACCCGGCCACCGTATGAACATCCTCGTGCAACAAACCGCCTTGCAATAACTCTTGTATCAACAAAGCCACGCCGCCTGCGGCCTGGAAATAGTTAATATCCGCCGGGCCGTTAGGGTAAATGCGACACAACTGCGGGATCACTTCCGACAGTTCAGAAAAATCATCCCAATCAATGATTATGCCCGCCGAGCGCGCCATCGCCACCAAATGCATGGTGTGATTGGTCGAACCGCCGGTAGCCAGAAGCGCCACAATGCCATTCACCACCACTTTTTCATCCACCAATTGACCAACCGGCAAATAATTACTACTGGTTTGCGTCAAGCGCGTAACTTGCCGTGCCGCCGCGGCTGTCAGTGCATCACGCAGTGGCGTATTGGGCTGAACAAAAGAGGAGCCGGGCAAATGCAGCCCCATCACTTCCATCACCATCTGATTCGAGTTGGCGGTGCCATAAAATGTACAGGTACCGGCGCTGTGATAAGAGGCAGACTCGGCTTCCAATAGTGCATGTCGGTCAACTTTGCCCTCGGCATACAGTTGGCGCACTCGCACTTTTTCTTTATTGGACAGGCCGCTGGCCATTGGCCCTGCCGGCACAAAAACCGCCGGTAAATGACCAAATGACAACGCCGCCATCAGCAACCCCGGCACAATTTTGTCACACACACCGAGATACAATGCGCCATCAAACATATTGTGCGATAAGCCGATAGCCGCCGACATAGCAATCACATCGCGGCTCATCAGCGATAATTCCATGCCATCCTGCCCTTGCGTCACGCCATCACACATCGCAGGAACGCCCCCCGCCACTTGCCCGACCGCCCCCACTTGATGCAGCGCATCTTTAAGTTGTTGCGGATAATGCTCGTAAGGCTGATGAGCTGACAGCATGTCATTGTAGGAGGTAATAATGGCGATATCGCTGCGCACCATATTCTTCAGTGCGGCTTTATCCTCTGGCTGGCAAGCGGCAAAACCATGAGCCAGATTGCCGCAGGCCAATTGTGAGCGGTGAACGGTATTTTCTTTTGCCGCACTGATGCGTTGCAGATAGGCGGTACGGGTCGGCGCAGAACGCGCAATAATACGCTGCGTCACACGGGTAAGAGTCGGGTTCATCGCCATTCCTTATTCAGTCAGCGGAGCCAAAAGTTCAATACTGCCCGCAGGAAGGCCAATGAAATCCGCCAGCACCTGCAACAGCAAATTGTGATCATCCAAATGTGGCGCGCCGGAGACATTTACGCTGCCAATAATACCTGCTTGCTTAACCTGTAACGGGAAACCACCGCCTAGCGCGGCATAGTCACGTAAGCTGACACCATAGCGCTCCTCAAGGGAGGTTTGGCGCTGTTGCAACATCAACCCTGCGGCATAGGAGCTGGTGCCCAGTAACTCCACCACATTACGTTTGCGCCGCAGCCAGTCAGCGTTTTCCGCACTGGTACCGGGCATGGCGTAACTAAATAACGTCTGCCCATTGACCCGGATATTGATAGCCAGCGCCAGCCCTTGCCGCTCTGCCTGTTGCTTTATTTTTTCACCCAACTGCCAGGCGATTTCATGATTAAAATTCGTCAATTGCAGTCGTTGCTGATGCTGCTGGCTGAGGGTAAGTTGCTGTTGTAAATTCATGAGATTCTCCGGTGATAAATGGCGGCGGTCATGCCCGTTGCAATAAAGACCGCCTGGCGGCTTAAGCGCGTTTTACTTTGGCTAAGCCTTTGTCAGCAATACCCTTTCCCTTCGCTGCGACTTCAACATCACACTCTTTTGGCAAACTTAAGGTAATCAGCCCGGCAATAATTAATGAGCCAGCTAACATGCAAACGGCTGCACTTTGGCCGTAGAAGAAAATCATGACACCAACCAGATACGGGCCACAGAACCCGCCCAAATTACCTAACCCATTAATCACACCGCGAGCGCCACCGGCCACTTCTGGCACAGCAATACGGCCTGGAATAGACCAAAATGGGCTGGTTGCCGCTTTGAGGAAGAATCCGCACACCACCAGAGCCAGATAAGAGACCAATACGTTGTGGCGGAAAATAACCGATGTCACCAGACCCGCGGCAAAACAGAACAGAGAAATCATTATCAGCAAACGGCGTTTACCGGTTTTATCTGATAGCGCCGAAATAACATAAATACCGGCAGTGGTGGCAATAAACGGCAGAATAGCCAGAATACCGACCGAGGCCATATTACCGCCGGTCAGATTTTTCAAAATAGTCGGCAACCACAAGGTGTAGCCATAATCCCCAGTCTGATAAAAGAAGTTCAGAGCCACCAGTTTCATCAAACCTTTATTCAGGAAAACCGCTTTTAATGGCGCATTGGTGACCGGTGCATCCAGCATCCGCTCTGCCCGCTCACGTGACAGCTCGGTGACCAGATAATCGCGCTCTTTTTTCGACAGCCATTTGGCTTCTTCAGGTCGGTCACTGATAACAAACCACCACATAATCAACACGACGGCTGACAGTGAACCTTCGAGGAAGAACAGCCAGCGCCAATCTAACGCATTGATAATAAAACCAGATAAAGGCGCGGTGAACATGCCACCGATGGGGGCAAACATCATCACGAAAGCATTGGCGCGGCCAATTTCGCGTTCCGGGAACCAGTTGCTGACCATGGTCAACACCACAGGCAACATACCGCCCTCAGAAACACCCAGCACAAAACGCAGGAATAACAATTGATAATGGTTAGTCACAAAGCCCGTCAGAATGGAAACGACAGCCCAGACGGCGAGGGAATAAGCAATGAATTTTCTGCCGCTGCCATGAACAGCAATACGGCCACCCGGTACTTGTAAAAATAAATAACCAATAAAGAAAATACCGCCTGCTAAACCGGCCATTTGGCTGGTAATAGCCAGATCGCTTTCCATACCACCTGGTAGGGCAAAACTAATATTTACCCGGTCCATAAAAGAAATAATACAAGCAATCATTATTGGCACAATAACACGGAACCAACGGGCATTAGGGATCTTACTGTCCATATAAACACGCCTCTTTCTCTAGCTGAATAATTCCCACACCATTCAGAAAATAGCGTAGAGAATGCCGCCAACAAATTAGAGTAATTTGCCAGTTATTTAAAATGCACGATGTATGGTTTGTTTTTATTATAATAATTTGAGGATCAATTTAATTAATCCTCATTTTTTCTTAATTAGTAAGTAATAGCAGTGGGTGCTTTTTCACCCGCAAAGTGAGCTTGAATATTTGAAAATACAATATCACTCATTTGAATTCGGGTTTCGATGGTGGCGCTGGCGATATGGGGTAGCAATACCACGTTGTCCATTTCGATTAATGCCTGCGGCACATTAGGCTCATCTGCAAATACATCCAAACCTGCCCCACCAATTTTTTTCTGTTGCAATGCACGGATTAAATCATCCTGATTGACCATACTGCCACGAGCAATATTAATCAGCAGAGCATGATTTGGCATCGCAGCAAAAATGGTTTTATCAACCAGACCAATGCTGTCTTTGCCGCCTGATATGGCTATAACCAGAATATCGCTTTGTCTGGCAAGGCTGAGCAAATCGGGGACATGTTCATATGGCAGACTTTCAATTTTAGCTGTGTCAGTGTAGGCAATTTGCATATCAAAACCGGCTGCGCGGCGGGCAATTGCCTGACCAATACGGCCCATACCAAAAACACCCAGACGTTTGCCGGTCACTTTAGAGGCCAATGGCAAGCTGCTGTGCGGCCACTGACCGGCACGCAGGAATTTATCTGCCTGACAGAGACGCCGTGAAGTGGCGATAATCAGCCCCAGAGCGGTATCAGCTACATCATCAGTCAATACGCCAGGGGTGGTGGTGACGATGATATTGCGCTCACGGGTATAGTCCAAATCAACCGCGTCAGTTCCCACGCCAAATATTGAGATAATCTGTACTTCGGGTAATAACCCCAGCACCTCGTTGGTCACACCAATATCACCACGGGTCACAATACCCTTAATATTCTCGCCTTGTTGTGCAAAAAATTCAGCAGTATCCGTAACGTCGAAGAGCTTATGAACAGTAAAATTCTGTTCCAGTTTCTCGGTCAAATAGTCCATTACCGGGGCAATAATCAATACGGCCTGTTTGAAAGAAGATGGTTTGCTGTTTTTCATAACGAGTACCTGATCATGTCAATAAATCAAAAACCAAAAATGGCAGTAGATAGTCATCAGATGATTAAGCCATTTAGCGAATGTCATTATGAGACCTGTTTTCAATGTTTTATTTTGTGATGCAGGTCACTGTAAATCATGTTAAGAAAACGTGTTACCGGTAACGTGATCAACCTATCATTGCAGGTGCTGAATTGTTTCAGCTAAGCCAGCCAGCGTTAATGATTTATGTAATGCCTTAATCAAAATGTTATGGATTGGCATAATTTGTTATGCCAGGAATATTATTATGACGGGTGATCCAAGAGGAACATTGACTGCCATTCAATAACACAATGGCAGTTATGGGCAATTTAGAGGTATTTCAGCAACCGCAGAAATCTTAGATAGTTCCACCGAGTGAAATACGATAATGCAGGTCAACCTGTTCAATTGTCGGGATTTTTTTGATTTTCTTAATCAAGATTTCAGCAGCTACTTTGCCCATTTCAAAACGCGGAGTGGTGACACTGGCCAGTACCGGAGTGGTTGCCTGCCCAATATCCAACCCGTGAAAACCTGAAATCGCCATTTCTGCTGGCACCGCCATGCCCAACTTCAAGCATTCTTGTAACACGCCCACCGCCATATCATCATTGGTGCAGAAAATAGCATCGACTTGCGGATACATTTGTCGTGCCAATGCCAACATCCCGGCACCAATAGAGACGGATGAAACTTTATTAGGCGTAATATGCAGTGGTGCAAACCCCGCGTCCGTCATTGCCTGGCTATAGCCTTGATAACGTTTACGATCTCGCACATCAGACATGGAACCGAAATAGACAATATTTTGCTTCCCACTGGCCAGCAATGTAGCCGTCATATCGTAAGCGGCCTGATAATTATTAAAACCGACCGTAATACGGTTGAACTGGGGCTCTAAGTCCATCACTTGCGCAACCGGAAGCTCGGAAGCATTCAGATACTTATCCGCACGTAAGGTATGTTCAGAATCAGTCAGTATCAGCCCGGAAATCTGGCAAGAAAGCAGATTAACTATTTGTTCTTCTTCACGTTCTTTATTGTAGTTATAGTTGACTACCAGTGTTTGATAACCGCTGGCGGCAGTGACCGACTCAATGCCGGCTAGTAAATCAGAGAAAATTTGGTTATTAAAGGAAGGAACCAAGATACCAATTCTCGGGCTTTTTTGATTGAGGCTAGTTTCCCCTTCTGAATCAGCACTGTAATTGATTTCAGCCATCACTTGGGCAATACGTTCACCGGTTTCTGGAGCCACTTTTTCCGGCGTGCGTAAGTAGCGGCTGACCGTCATTTTAGTCACGCCTGCTAGTAACGCGATATCCTGTAACGTAACACGCTGGTTTTTCATGGCATATACCTGGAACAAGAGTGTGAGATGGGATGACGTGATTATGCACTGTTAGCGGAGATAATGAAAAGCATGTTACTGATTTAAAATACAATAACAATCATGCTTTCTATTATTGAGTTATTTTATTATCAATAAGTTAAGCCACCACGCGCCCTATTAATGAACAAAGCCCACACAAATAGCCCTCTTTTATCGTCACCAAGGCGATACTGCTCACGTAAGTGGTAACAGCTTCCCGTAACATGAATTAAAGTGATCTGCATCACAGTTTGGTAAAGCAGAAAACGGTTTGATAGGCACATGTTTTCGCACAGCCATTATTCAATAATATTGATTTTATAATGTCGATTAATAAGCGCCATATCCATCAGGAATGACTATGAAGAATTTATTTTCGTTAGAAAACCGCAAAGTATTAATTACGGGTTCCGCTCAAGGCATTGGTTTTTTATTAGCAAAAGGCCTTGCCGAATTTGGCGCAGAAATAATAATTAATGATATTACCGCAGAACGCGCAGAAAAAGCCGCTGCAGAATTACGCGACAGTGGTTTTGTTGCTTATGCCGCAGCATTTAATGTCACTGACCATGCTGCTGTGAATGATGCTATTGCACAAATAGAAAATAACATTGGTGCCATTGATATTTTAATTAACAATGCCGGTATTCAACGCCGTCATGCCTTTACCGAATTCCCAGAAAAAGATTGGGATGATGTGATTGCGGTAAATCAGAAATCTGTATTCTTGGTTTCACAAGCAGTTTCCCGTTATATGGTTAAACGCCAGCACGGAAAGATTATTAATATTTGCTCAATGCAAAGCGAATTAGGCCGCGACACTATCACGCCATATGCTGCCTCTAAAGGTGCAGTGAAAATGTTGACGCGTGGGATGTGTGTTGAACTGGCCCGTTACAATATTCAGGTCAATGGTATTGCCCCAGGTTATTTCAAAACGGATATGACAAAAGCACTAGTGGACGATAAGGCTTTCACCGATTGGCTGTGCAAACGCACGCCAGCCGCCCGTTGGGGAGATCCGGAAGAGTTAATTGGTGCCGCGGTGTACCTCTCTTCCAAAGCATCAGACTTTGTTAATGGTCATCTGCTGTTTGTTGATGGCGGGATGTTAGTTGCAGTCTGATAAACGGCAGGGGAAAGTTATGTCTGGGAAATGCATTATTGTGATGGGCGTATCCGGCACGGGTAAATCCTGTGTGGGACAAGCGCTGGCACAGGCGCTTAACGCCAAATTTATCGATGGCGATGATCTGCACCCACGCGCCAACATCCAAAAGATGGCATCAGGTCAGCCGCTTAATGATAGTGACCGCGCTCCGTGGCTTGAACGGCTAAGTGACGTGGCATATAGCCTGCAACAAAAGAATGAAGTCGGTTTTTTAGTCTGTTCGGCGCTGAAAAAACAGTATCGCGACCGTCTGCGCGAGGGTAATCAGGGCATTCGTTTTTTGTGGCTGACGGGCGATTACGATTTGGTATTACGCAGAATGCAGCAACGGGCGGGGCATTTTATGCCGGAGAGTCTGTTAAAGAGCCAGTTCGCGACACTGGAAGCCCCTGATGCCCGCGAACCGGACATCATTCCAATTGATATATCACCTGACATTGCCGGTGTTGTTAAACACTGTATTGCCGCACTGGAGCAGGAAAATAACGTCAGTCACTGTGCTTAAATCCTCGGCATGATGCATACGCAGAAATATAGGAATAGTTATGATACTTGATGAATTGAAAAGCGCGGTGAATAACCCACTTTACCCAGACGCTATCCGTCGCACACTGGCCGCCATCAGCAAGATGGATTTAGCCCATTTACCCGCCGGTGAATTAGATATTGAAGGCCGTGAGATTTATCTTAATCACATTATTGCCTCATCTAAACCATTGTATGAGCAAGCACCTGAATTGCATCGTTATTACATTGATATTCATATTCTGCTGGAAGGCAGTGAGGTGATTGGTGCTTCACCATCAGCTCAGGGCCAGCGCCCAACTATGGATTTTGATAGCGAACGGGATTACGGATTATTTGAAGGTATTACCACCGAAACTTTATTAACTCTGGCTCCGGGTGATATCGCCCTGCTATTCCCAGGTGAGTTGCACCGCCCAATGGGAACATTAGGCGATGTTGCGCCACTGCGCAAGATAGTGGTTAAAGTGGCGAATCATCTGTTGTGATTTAGGGTAGTTCAGGTTTGATTTGATTTGGTGAAAAGGTTTCGGTTGATAGAGTACGGGATCTGATTTCGGTTGATAGACGTTCAGTTATCACCTTACCTCAGCGGCCTCAACCGAGCTGGAGGTCAAGTGAACACCGAGCTCATGTCAACCGAACCGATAACCTGAGCGAATACCAACCGAACCGGCTCATCCAATCAACATCAACTATCAACAGAAGCTCCCAAGGGGCTACTCTCTTGCCGATCACGCCGCGCCGCTAACCATAATCCGCTATTTTTCATGGCGTAACCAAACACCACCCCGACTAACAGCGAAACAATTACCAGCTTCCAATTACCATCTGCGGCAAAAGTAGCACAGGCACCGATAAAGGTGCCGGGGACGAAGGATAACCACTGCTGACAGGCCTGAATACACATCAGAAACGCTACAAGACCCGTCAGAACATAGCCAAGGATGGTCCATTCCGGTTGCAAGGCGCTGCCCTGAATAATCATCATCGCCCAAAACACCCCGCTCACGCAGGTTAGCAGGGTAATAAGCAGCCCTTTCAAACCACCTTGCGGGCAGGCAAAGTAAGCGGTGCAGCCCAAAAACCCCGCCCAACTAATAAGCCCCAGGCTGACCGCAACCCAACCCCAGATACCTGAGAGAATGCCGGTGGTAATGGCAATCATCAGAATAATGTTCATCAGTATTTACCTGCACAAAACGCTAAAAGAGAAAATGTATTGCATGAAAGTTGCGCAGTTTACCTGAATTCAAGAAATTTTTATGAATCCTGGTCACAGAAATAATTGTTTAATTTTATTCATTACATTATTTTTGTGACTTAAGTCACAAAAATATAGACTGTACGTGATTTTGAATATAAATAGCATTACGGCGCTCACTGCTTGGTTTATCGCCAATTTTATGCAACTCACGATTAAAACTATTTCTATCTTCAGATGTGATCTTATCTGCATTAAACCCAGCGATTGATATCAGATACATTGACACCGTTTAACTCTTTTACAATATGTTGATCTAGTATTGAACCCGCTATTATGTAGTGCGGATCCCCTTTATCTATTTCTTCCTGTAAGAATTTAGATGCTTTAATGGCAATAATGTTAACT
>NZ_CACVAD010000040.1 GCF_902726545.1 Yersinia artesiana
CCCTCATCACTTTATACTTATAACCAGTAACAGGCCTTGTTAATTTTAATAACATATAACGATAAGCTAACTTTTCAATTAACAATAGCCGTATTAAATGAGTAGAAGTTGTTATTCATCAAGAATAGCGTTTCCGCATAAAGATATTATGCACCGCTTAATACCCGTTCTGGGGGAAATATGGAAACAAAACTTAATATTTTGTTAGTACATGGAGCGTGGGCCGATGGTTCACAATGGCGATATATTATTCCTGCCCTACATGCAATGGGACATCGGGTTATTGCAATCCAAAATCCATTAACATCATTGGCAGACGACGTAGAACGTACTATCAAGCAGACTACGGCCTTGTATGGCCCGACACTATTAGTCGGTCATTCTTACGGTGGAATGGTGATTACTCAAGCGGGGCATTTGCAAAATGTCGTCGGGATGGTTTATCTCGCCGCTTTTGCACCGGATGCCGGAGAAAGCTTATCCAGCACTTATGCATTGCGTAAACCACCGGTGGGCGCGGCATATATTCGCCCTGACGATAATGGCTTTTTATGGATCGATGCCGACCAGTTCCACGAGAATATATGTCAGGATATTGATGAAAGTGAAGCGCTAGTGATGGCCCTGACACAAAAACCTTTAGCAGCTCGTAGTTTTACTGATAAGTCTGCGCAGCCAGCCTGGCGAGTCAAACCCTGTTGGTATCAGATTTCAACAGAAGACAGAATGCTGCCCGCTGAAACACAACGCGATTTTGCCGAACGAATTAAGGCGCAGAAAGTGATTGAACTGCCTTCCAGCCATTCAGCTCATCTCTCACATCCGCAACAAATTATTGATTTAATTAATGATGCAGCAAATGCAGTTAGATAATTTTTAGTTACCCATCAAAACTATCACTATAACAGACGAAAAAAATCCGCCCGAAAGCGGATTTTCATCACATACAGCGTTCACCTTTAAAGATGAAGGCTGATCATCCTAAGCTGTTGCTTAGAAAGTGTAACCCACGCCAGCAACCCAAGTACCAACGTCAACGTTACGGATGCGGCTCTGTTCGTAAGAAACGTCCAGGGCAACATTTTGCATTGGGTTAAACTGCATACCCGCGCCGTAGGTGAAACCGTAATCGCTGGTGCTATTTTTGTCGCCAAGAGATGTTGGGTAGTTCTGGCTGAAACGGCCATAACCCACACCGACCAGGCCATAAACGCTAGCCCAATCGTTGATACGGTAAGCTGGGCCAGCAGTGATGGCGTTGTATTGTGCTTTGTTGTAAACAGACGCGCTATCGCCGAAGCTGCTTTTTTCAGTGTGAGTGAAAGAGGTGATATAACCCAGTTGAGAATCACTCCACTCATAACGGTATTTCAGGTTGAAGCCTGAAGATTTGTTAGCAACACCCTGGTAATCGCTCTGGGCATAACCACCAGAAACGGTGCTTTGACCTGCAAAGGCTGAACCTGCGGTCACTGCTAATACACAAGCTGCTACAGCTGAAAGACATGCAATTTTATTCATAACCACCTCGAAAGACGCAAATTTTTAGATGAAACTAAAACACCTCGAAATTATAACAAAAAGTAGCGTGAAACTCTGCTTACTAATGATTGTCTAATCATTTATTTGGTGTAACAAAGAGTTTCAAGTATCATCTATCTTACTAATACACTTATAAATTTTGGCTATGTTACTCCTTTTTGTGACATCCATCACCAAAAGCCATTCCAGACTATTCTTATTTTTAACGTTCAAAAAGACATCAAAAAACGCTTTAAAAATAAGCATTCTTAGCGAGTGATGATTTATTTTTCTTTTTTTTCGGCTTTATTATGTCTGGCGGTAATTTTTAAACACTCAAGCGACATTTCATTTACACTGACAAGAATTGATACTTACTATTCTCTTTGAGGCTCAACAGGATGTCTTTGTCTCCTCCATCCAAACATTCACTTCCGTTACTCCCCATTTTCTTGCTTGTGATCGCCATGATCTCAATACAAAGTGGCGCATCGTTAGCAAAAAGTCTGTTCCCGCTGGTTGGCGCACAAGGGATAACATCGTTACGACTCGGCATCGGTACGCTGATTCTGTTTATTATTTTTAAACCCTGGCGGATGCGGTTTGAAGCGGGTAGCCGGTTACCCTTGCTGATTTATGGGGTGACCTTGGGAGGAATGAATTTCCTTTTTTACCTGTCATTAAAAACAGTGCCATTAGGTATTGCCGTGGCCTTGGAATTCACCGGCCCGCTGGCAGTCGCCATGTTATCTTCACGTCGTCCGGTTGATTTTATCTGGGTGGGGTTGGCGATCCTGGGGCTATGGTTCCTGTTACCTCTGGGAAGTAACATCGGCACTATTGATTTATTTGGCGCAGCTTGTGCTCTGGGTGCGGGTGCCTGCTGGGCGCTTTATATTATTTCAGGGCAAAAAGCGGGCGGTGATCATGGGCCAGGGACTGTGGCAGTTGGCTCTTTAATTGCTGCATTGGTTTTCTGCCCGATTGGCGTGGCTTATAACGGTCTGGCGCTGTTCGATCCCGCAATTTTGCCGGTTGCTTTAGCCGTCGCTATTTTGTCTACCGCTTTGCCCTATTCGCTGGAGATGGTCGCACTGACCCGCCTGCCTACTCGTACATTCGGCACATTAATGAGCTTAGAACCCGCATTGGCGGCAATTTCAGGGCTGGTTTTCTTAAATGAGCATCTGACATTGATTCAATGGCTGGCTTTGGCATCCATTATCAGTGCCTCCATTGGCGCGACTCTGACCATAAAATCTAAACCGCAGATAGACGAAATTGCTTAAACAGGAGCCAAATATGGAAATCAGAATGGCAGCAGCAGCCGATTTTGCTGAAATTTGGCCGCTGTTTCGGGCAGTAATCAGTAGCGGCGACACCTATGTATTCACACCAGAAACCCCAGAACAAGATGCCTATGATTACTGGTTTGGTGCTGGCGTGCGGTGCTGGGTAGCCCTGCACCAGGGGCGAGTGGTCGGCATGTACAAATTAATCGATAACCAGCGTGGCCTTGGTAACCATGTCGCCAATGCATCCTTTATGGTTGATGGGGAAGCCCGCGGGCTGGGTATCGGCAAAGCACTGGGGTTACACTGTATCGAGCAGGCAACCGCTCTCGGTTATCGGGCCATACAGTTTAACTTTGTGGTCAGCACCAATACGCTGGCAGTTGCTCTGTGGCAAAAACTCGGCTTTGAGATTATCGCCACACTGCCTGGCGCGTTTAATCACAGCCAATTGGGTTATGTGGATGCCTATGTGATGCATCGAACTTTGCTCCCTAATTAGCGCTGAACACGCAGTTTCCCGCCCAAGACAGATTCATTAATAGCACGCCAGCCCAGTCATTACGCGGGTTGGCTTTTTTTATTTATTATTTTTCACTTTTTTGCATCCAAAACACCCTGCTGATTCGTATAGGTAGATGTGAGGCAAGGCTTCACCTCAACCTACAGGAATACATTATGAAAACGCTCATTCGTACCGCTATCTGTGCTTCTTTAGTCTTCAGCAGTGTTTCTATGGCCGCCATGATGTCTGACACTGTAATGGTCGGGGGCGCGTCGATGCTCCCAAGCAAAAATATTATCGAGAATGCAGTCAACTCAAAAGATCACACCACCTTGGTTGCCGCAGTTAAAGCTGCCGGGTTGGTGGATACCCTACAAGGGGCTGGCCCCTTTACCGTGTTTGCGCCCACCAATGCCGCCTTTGCAAAATTGCCGGCAGGTACGGTGGAAAATTTGGTCAAACCAGAAAATAAAGCCTTGCTCACGCAAATCCTGACCTATCACGTGGTGGCCGGGAAGTACGATATGAAACAACTGGAAAGTAAGATCAAGGCCGGGGGCGGGACTGCCGAACTGAAAACGGTCAACGGCCAGCCATTATGGATTATGAATAATGGGCCGCATAATATTCAGATTAAAGATGGCAAAGGTAACATCGCGAATATCAGTACCTATGATGTACAACAGAAAAATGGCGTGATCGATGTTATTGATACTGTCCTGATGCCTAAATAAAACCGGTCTATACTGGGTGCAGTGTCTCACTGCACCTGACGGTTTTTTTAGGGATTGGCGCATGAATGAATGTTCTGTGGAACAGCAGGTCGGGCTGATAGATGCCATTGCTCAAGGCGATCAGTCCGCTTTTGAAAAGCTTTACCGTCTCACATCTCCTCGATTATTCGCAGTCGCCCAACGCATGTTGCGTAATCCCGCCCGGGCAGAAGAAGTTTTACACGACAGTTTTCTCACGGTCTGGAGCCGGGCCGGTCATTACAATGCTCAACTCAGTGCGCCACTCACCTGGTTAACTCATATTGTTCGCAACCGGGCTATCGACCTGATGCGAGGCAATGATAATCGCCTGCAACCATTAAGCGATGACGAAACCGATTCGCTGACCGACAACACTCTGACACCACTGGCGCAATTGCAGCAAGACAGTGAGGCTAAGCAACTAGCCGATTGTCTGACACATCTGCCCGTTGAGCAGCGCCAAAGTATTATGCTGGCTTATTATCAAGGGCTTTCTCATGGGGAAATCTCTGTTCATTTACAGCAACCCCTCGGTACGATAAAAAGCTGGATACGTCGTGCACTGGACCATCTAAAGGACTGTGTAGGCTTATGAAAAACAGACGCGAATATGACTCAGCACTCGCCGCAGAATATGCGTTGGGCACCCTGCGCGGGCTGGCACGAATGCGTTTTGAACGCAGGGTCCGCCGCGACCCACGGCTAGCCGCTGATGTTGCCAGTTGGCAAAGCCTATTTACTCAATTAGATAATCAGCTTGCCCCGCTAGCACCACCAGAGCGCGTCTGGAAACGGCTCGAATTGCAGTTGCCCCCTGTCAATATCCGCCACATAAAGCGAAACTCTTGGTCTTATGCCGGTTGGGCCGTCGCTGCGAGCCTGGCCGCAATATTGCTCATCCCGCGTTTATGGGTCGAGCCGCCGACAGCCATTCCGGTGGCCGTGCTGTCCAATAGCCAGCAGAACGGCCAATGGGTGGTCAGTCTGGAAAAATCGACTCGCCGTTTGACATTAACACCACTGAATCCGGTGACTGTCAGTGATACGAATAGCCTTGAATTATGGAGTATTCCAACTGGCGAAAAACCACATTCATTGGGGTTACTGAATACACAAGGACCGACACAACTGACATTGGCTGAAAACCAGTTAACGGGTAATTCAATACTGGCAATCAGTTTGGAACCTCATGGTGGCTCGCCTACTGGCCAACCTACCGGGGCAGTCTTGTTTAGCGGACCATTACAAAATCTATAAGACGTTTTTCTACCGGAGGCCACACATGCAAGACTGGGATCCCGATTTATATCGCCAATTTGAAGCAGAACGCACCCGCCCTGCTCACGATCTGCTGGCCCATATTCCAGCAGAAATACCGCAACGTATCAGTGATTTAGGCTGTGGGCCAGGCAACTCGACTCAACTATTGCACCAGCGTTTCCCAAAGGCGCAGTTGGTCGGTATTGATACTTCGCGGGCCATGTTGCTCAGTGCACAACAGCGCTTGCCTGATTGTGCCTTTCTCGAAGCCGATATCAGCCAATGGCAGCCTACCGAGCCGCAAGACCTGATTTATGCCAATGCATCGCTACAGTGGCTAACTGACCACCAGCAACTTTTCCCTTATCTGTTTTCTCAACTGGCCGCCAATGGGATACTTGCCGTACAGATGCCGGACAATCTGGATGAACCCAGCCATAAGGCAATGCGGGAAGTCGCCGAGAACGGCCCGTGGCAACAAACATTGCAAGAGGCGGGAGTGGTGCGGGCCAAAGTGCTCACCGCCAATCAGTATTATGACTTACTGGCCCCCAATGCTGAACAAGTCGATATCTGGCGCACCACCTATTACCACCCAATGCCGTCAGCGCAGGCGATTGTCGATTGGCTACGCGCGACCGGTTTACGACCTTTTCTTGAGCCGCTCTCTGAGTCTATGCGATTGGATTTTCTGCAAGATTATCTGACTATTATTGATGCGGCATATCCACAGCAAGTGAATGGACGGCGTTTACTCGCATTTCCGCGTTTATTTATTGTTGCTCGTGCGTTGAAATAACCTCTTGAGTATGCCGGTTAAGTTAATTTACCGGCATACGGTACTGATATAACACAATAAAATAGTTTCCATATAAAACCACTTATATTTTAAATATAAAAATACATATAAATCATAGTAATAGTCATTACCAATTGGACGCAATAATAAGAATGATAATATTTTAGTCATGAAACACTAAATTACATTTTCAAACAAATTCAGCAATGAGCTATTTAATTGATAGGCACTATCTGTCCTGCAAAATTAAATATCTTTGTTATACTTATTGCGGTGAAGAAATTGGTAATCAACTCAATAAAGGGATACCTATTATGAGTACAGCAAAACTGGTAAAAGCAAAATCTTCTGAACTCATCTATACACGTAATGATGTTGATGAACATACTAAAGAAAATACCATTAAACTATTAAACGATATGGTTATTCAGTTTATCGATCTGTCGCTTATCACCAAACAGGCGCACTGGAATATGCGCGGTGCCAATTTTATCGCCGTCCATGAAATGCTTGATGGCTTCCGCACCGCCATCAATGATCATCTGGATACCTTTGCAGAACGCGCGGTACAACTTGGCGGCATTGCTCTCGGTACTGCACAACTTGTCACTGATAAAACACCGTTGAAGAGCTATCCAACCCATATTCATAGCGTGCAAGAGCATCTAAAAGAGTTGGCGGACAGATATGGTGTGGTCGCAAACTTCGTGCGTAAGGCCATAACAAAAGTCAAAGACGAGGATAGCGCAGATATGTTTACTGCCGCATCGCGCGACCTTGATAAATTCCTGTGGTTCCTTGAAGCCAACATAGAATAACCAATCTGCATAGGTAACTCTTTGCGACAATACAGGGCCGGCTATCCGGCTCTGTTCAGGAGGTCATATGGCAAGTGGATGGGCTGGTGACGGTGCAGTACAAGAGCAAATTGACTCCACGCTTGAAGATGCTATTGAGCGTGCGCGTCTTGCGCTGGGCAAAGGCGATAGCGAAATATATTGCCTGGAATGTGGTCAAATCATTCCAGAAGCACGACGCAAAGCGCTGGCCGGTGTCAAACATTGCCTGGCCTGCCAAAATGAATTAGATAAGCGTCAAACAACCCATTCCGGTTATAACCGCCGTGGCAGTAAAGATAGCCAACTCAGATAGTTCCCCCTCTCCCCCTTGTTGCCCCCTTTTCGAACAAAAATCCGATACAGTTAACAATATTGTTACATCAATGTTGGTTATGGATTGATTATCATTGGCTCTAGAGTTAATAATAAGTAAATAATTGGATTCTTGCACCATAATGACAGTAACGCACCATTTTGGTGATCTAGTTTGGTGCAACCAAAGCAAGCTAAGTAGTGGCATGCTAATTAGTTTGAGAAAATTCTTTATTTTTAAATGACTTGCATTTCTGGCACGATCTTTTCATATTGCACCCTGAAATATAAAAATGGATCCCCATGCCCCGCGCGGTTGGCGTTGTAGTTAGACCGCAATATCAACCACAAAGGGTAATCCACAAAAAGCACAAAGGAACTCCCACTTATGAAGTCACTTGTCAAAGTTTCATTGGCCGCTCTCGCACTGGCCTTTGCCATTAACTCCCACGCCGCAGAAAAAGAACTGATTGTTGCCACAGACACCGCGTTCGTTCCTTTTGAGTTCAAACAAGGGGATAAATATGTCGGTTTCGATATCGACTTATGGGATGCTATCGCGAAGAAACTGGATCTGAAATACACCCTGAAACCAATGGATTTCAGTGGCATCATTCCGGCGTTGCAAACCAAAAACGTGGATCTGGCTCTGGCCGGGATCACCATTACCGACGAGCGTAAAAAAGCAGTCGATTTCTCTGATGGCTATTACAACAGCGGCCTGCTGGTGATGGTTAAAGCGAATAATAACGACATCAAAGGCGAAGCTGATCTGGCAGGCAAAGTGCTGGCAGTGAAAAGCGGCACCGGCTCTGTCGATTATGCTAAAGCCAACATCAAAACCAAAGACCTGCGCCAATTCCCGAATATCGACAATGCGTATTTAGAGTTAGGTACAGGCAATGCTGATGCTGTTTTACACGACACCCCCAACATCCTTTACTTCATCAAAACTGCCGGTAATGGCCAGTTCAAAGCCGTGGGCGATTCCATTAAAGCTCAACAGTATGGTGTCGCATTCCCACAAGGCAGTGACCTGCGTGAAAAAGTTAACGCAGCGCTGAAATCCCTGAAAGAAGACGGCACTTACGCTGCAATTTATAAAAAATGGTTTGGCGTAGAACCTAAGTAATTCATTTTTAAAATTTTTATACTCTGAAATTTCGAAGAATGACGAGAGTATAGACCAGGAGAATATCCATGCAGTTTGAATGGAGCGCTATTTGGCCCGCCATCCCAATCCTGCTTGAAGGCGCCAAGTTAACCCTATGGATTTCGGTCCTGGGGTTGCTTGGCGGCCTGATTATTGGGGTTATAGCAGGTTTTGCCCGCGCCTATGGCGGTTGGCTGAGCAGCAATATCGCATTAGTGTTTATTGAGCTAATCCGTGGCACGCCAATTGTGGTGCAGGTGATGTTCATCTACTTCGCGTTGCCGATGATGATGCCAGTGCGCATCGATCCCTTCACCGCAGCCGTGGTGACGATCATCATTAACTCAGGCGCATACATCGCGGAAATCACCCGTGGTGCGGTGCTGTCAATTCATAATGGGTTCCGTGAAGCTGGCCTGGCGTTGGGCTTGTCCAAACGCGATACCTTGCGCTACGTGATAGCCCCCTTAGCTTTGCGTCGCATGCTGCCACCATTAGGTAACCAATGGATCGTCAGCATCAAAGACACCTCACTGTTCATCGTGATTGGCGTAGCTGAACTGACTCGCCAGGGTCAGGAAATTATTGCCGGTAACTTCCGCGCCATGGAAATTTGGAGTGCGGTTGCGGTTATCTACCTGATAATCACCTTGGCTCTGAGCTTCGTTCTGCGCCGGTTAGAAAGAAAACTGAAAATAATATGATTGAATTCAAAAACGTCTCCAAACACTTTGGTAAAACCCAGGTGCTCCACGACATCAATCTGAATATCACCAAGGGAGAAGTGGTGGTTATTATTGGTCCTTCCGGCTCGGGTAAGTCTACCCTGCTGCGTTGTATCAATAAGCTGGAAGTCATTACCAGTGGTCAGCTGATTGTCGATGGCCTGGATGTCAATGATCCCAAAGTTGATGAACGCCTGATTCGCCAGGAAGCAGGTATGGTATTCCAACAGTTTTATCTGTTCCCGCATTTGACTGCGTTGGAAAACGTGGCATTTGGCCCCATCCGTGTGCGTGGAGCTTCTAAGGAAGCGGCCAACAAACTCGCGATGGAGCTATTGACCAAGGTGGGGTTGGAAGAGCGCGCTCATCATTACCCGGCAGAGCTGTCCGGTGGGCAACAGCAGCGCGTGGCTATCGCCCGTGCTCTGGCGGTCAAACCTAAGCTAATGCTGTTTGATGAGCCGACATCAGCACTGGATCCGGAATTGCGTCATGAAGTCTTGACGGTAATGAAAGATTTGGCTGAAGAAGGCATGACGATGGTCATCGTCACCCACGAAGTGGGCTTTGCGCAAAAAGTGGCATCGCGCCTGATCTTTATCGATAAAGGCCGGGTGGCGCAGGATGGTGACCCTGATAGTTTAATTTCAAATCCACCCAGTGAACGTTTACAGGAGTTCCTGCAACACGTTTCCTGATGTGCGATTTAGCAGAGCTAAAATCACGATGTTAAACGGGTATCTTTACTGATACCCGCCTGCGCTTAATGGCAAAGCTGTTGATAACTTAGTGAGTGAAGGGTTTACCGCACCTCGGGGCACTCCGGTCGCTTACGCGACTACGACCCCAACGGCACGATTCCCCTTCATTTGACGGTGACAGCAGTCTGTGGCGGGCATTTTTACTGATACCCGCCTTTTTTTGTGCTGATGCTCAGTCATATATGGGGTTGCTGATTCTTGACCTGAGAAAACGCCGTCATCAACTTCACCACATCCTGCATCCCAATATTCACCTGATGAATAACTTCACCGGCATCTTGGGTCAGAGTGACTCCGCCACCGGCCTGCTCGACACACACACCCATGCCCTTGATGGCCGCCATCACCCCGTTCTGAATCGTCTTGGTCATATGCTCGATTTCAGTGGCTGCTTTACGCGAACTTTCTGCCAGTATGCGCACTTCACTCGCCACTACAGAAAACCCTTTACCGTGTTCACCGGCATGAGCCGCTTCTATTGAAGCATTGATTGCCAATAAGTTAGTTTGCGAGGAAATTTTGCGAATGGCTTCAACAATAGTGCCAATCTCGTTCGAGCAACGGCCTAACTCGCTGATAACACCTGAAGTTTCGCGAGCTACCGACTCCACTTCCTGCATACCGCGAACCGCCTGCTGGACAATCTCAGCCCCTTGCGACGCTGACCGGTCTGTGGTTAATGATAAATGGTGCACATCACGAATCAGATTCTCTTCCTGCTCCTGCTGCAACATCAATGGCGTAATATCCTGCGCGATTTTCACCACTTTCAGCACCTGCCCCTCTTTATCCATAATCGGGTTATAGCTCGCTTCCAGCCAGACACGCTGACCGCGACTGTTCATGCGCTCAAAGCGCCCAACAATGAACTCACCACGGGCTAACCGCTGCCAATGCTGACGATATTCATCGGAATGAGCGAATTCTGGAGTGCATAGAATCTGATGAGACTTATGCCGAATATCAGCCAGTGAATAACCAATAACATTTAGCAAATTATCATTGGCATCTAAAATAATGCCTTGGGGTGTGAAGGTGATCATTCCCATTGAGCGATTTAGCGCAGCTAATAAACTCTGGTGTTCCTGAGACTGCAACATTCGCTCAGTCACATCACTGGCAAGTTTAATAATTTCCACTACCCGGCCTTGGCTATCGAGCACTGGCGTATATGTCCCTTGCAGCCAAATAATCGTGCCGTCTTTGCGAATGCGTTTAATATTATCGGTAATGGCCCGCCCTTCATTGAGCAATTGCCAATGGCGGCGGTAAGCATCACTTTGCACATATTTCGGGTCACAAAACAGTTTATGGTGCTTCCCGAGCACCTCTTCTCGTTGATATCCCATAGCGTGTAAAAATAAGGCATTAGCGTATTTTACTGTGCCATCAGGTTTGAAAATAATCATAGGAACGGCACTATCAATCGAAGTCAGTTCGGCGCGCTTTGATACATGAGATGAGCTGAAATTGAACAACATAAGTTGAGTCCTTATGGTGAAAGATCGTGCTACAAATAAGTCATGTGACCATTGACATGTTTGCACAACAAAACCCAGAAAACCCTTAATAGAATTTTCTTTAAGTTTTATTCTTCACCCTGGACGATGAATTAGCTGGGTAAATAAAATTAAATATGGAGAAAAAATCAAAATAAAACCTACACTTGTCGGCTATATTGCCTAACTAATAATTATCTTAATTAGCATAGCCGAAAGTATTTGAATTGACAGCCAACTGAGCGATATTGAAATAAAACAGCAGGAAATAGGGCAATACCCAGATAATTGAATATTGCCACCAAGCTGCCAGTAAACGCATCCCGATGAGTCTATTTATTTTAAGGTCAACGGCAGACAGTGATTCGGATAAGTGCACGCCGCTAACACCCCTGTAGTGTCAAGGACGAAGGTATGCCCAAAGTCATTGGCGCTACAGGTAGGCAGCCAGTAAACGCATCCCGATGAGCTGACACAAGTCAGTGATTCGGGTAAGTGCACGCCGCTAACACCCCTGTAGTGTCAAGGACGAAGGGGATTACCATCGTTCAGCTTTCCAGGCCGCCTGTTGCTCCGGTGTCAGGAACGTCCATGCAACAAAGCGGCTGACTTTCTGCCCTTGAGCCATATCAATGGTTCGAACCTCAACCGCATTGGCGTAACGCAGAGCATGATAGATAGCAGGTAATGTTGTCTTTTTAGAGATCAGTGAAGTAAACCAGAAGCAATTTTGTGCCTTGGTCGCGCTCTCTGCCACCATGCGGCTGACAAAACCTTCTTCGCCGCCCTCACACCACAGCTCACTATTTTTACCACCAAAGTTTTGCACCGGCTTGGCTGCAACTTCACTTTTACCCAGTTTGTGCAGTTTACGCCGCGTGGTGGCTGCTGCTTCTTCCGCTGAGCCATGGAACGGTGGATTACACAATGTGGCATCGTAGCGTTCATTCACCGCCAAGATACCCTCGAAAATCGCTTGTGGATTTTTTTGTTGCTTAAGTCGCAGGGTATTTTTCAATGTCGGATTCATGGATACCACCATTTTTGCCGCACTCAGGGCTTGCGAGTCAATGTCAGTCCCGGTGAAGCGCCAGCCGTATTCTCGCTGACCAATAATAGGATAAATACAGTTCGCACCCACACCAATATCCAACACAGCAATATTCTTACCTTGCGGGATAACTCCGTCATTGCTGCTGGCTAATAAATCAGCGAGATGATGCACATAATCGGCACGACCTGGAATGGGTGGGCATAAAAAGTCAGCCGGAATATCCCAATATTCAATGCCATAAAAATGTTTTAATAATGCCTTATTCAGCATTTTTACTGCCAGTGGGGAGGCGAAGTCGATAGAAATATCCCCGTAAGCTGTTGGTGCCAAAAAAGGGATTAGCTCGGGGCAACTCACTGAAAGAGCATCAAAGTCATAACGTGAGCGATGACGGTTGCGCGGGTGCAATCCACTTTTTTCTTTCGGGAATACTTTTTTGTTTTCCATCGTACTGACTCTCTGATAGGCATTTTCTGGCGCGTAAGATAGCATAAATTCATGTGAAACGGGTCAGCAACACATATTGCTTGCCGTCCGAGAGAATGAAAACCTGGTAATTATAAGTCAAATATTTTGAATGAATAACTCAATTCTATCCGGTTTTAAAATTTCACCGAGGGCGTAATATAGCTTCCATCGAAAGGAAACGCCCTTTCAACCTTAAAACCGAATAGGAATACATCATGAAAAACATCAAAAATTTAGTTGCAGTTATCGCCCTATCTACTTTATCTTTCGGTAGTTTTGCTGCTGAATACGTTAGCAGCCAGGATGCGGCTAAATTAGAGCAAGTTGGTGTAATCTCCGTCAGTGGCGTCACTGACCTGAGCAGCTTGAAAGCACAACTGGCGGAAAAAGCAGATGCTGCCGGTGCTAAAGCCTTCACTATCACTTCAGCAACAGGCAATAACTTGATGCACGGTACTGCGGTTATTTATAATTAATTTAACCTTAGATAGATTGCAGCAATATTGGTGGAGTTTATCAGCCCAATCGTTGCTGTGAGAGAAAAGGCCCATCAGCAACCCTGATGGGCTTTTTTATATAGAAAAAACAACACACTATACTGACTTAAGCCGTGCATTTATTGCGCTCGCGAATGTGCGACACATTGCCTCATCCCCTTGCAAATTGTCAGCCAACTGTTCATCCCCATCAACCACTCGCAGAGTAACGTTTAAATCAAAATCTGCCGCCGGTTGTGGGCGTATTGCCGCCAGTTCAATTGTTTTCTGTGCTTCACGCCAGGATTCTTCAACGGTTTGATTACACACCTTGGCCAGATAATCTGGATTGAAACCCTCTCCGGTCAAGCTGCGCAATGTCTCATCGTGACTGACACTATTACCAGGCCGCCAATAATGCTCAGCGAGATCTGGGCCAATAGCCGGGTTGTCCGTCAGATAACCATCGCGTTTGAGGAAGAATGCCCTGGTCTGCTCTACCGCCATCAATGCCAATAGATAACCTTGATAGGAGCAAGCAGATTCCATTGATAACAAATGCGGGATAGCCAATGTCGGACGTGGACTACCGCTGACACCCAGAATTTTTAGCTCAATATCCCGAGCAAGCTGAGTCATCGCCTCTGGCGTGCATTGTGCATCATCCCACTGATATAGCTGCCATTCAAAATAGGGTACTAATAAAATATGGCGATCATTAAAAGCTCGCATAGGTTGCCGCGCCTGAATACTTTCCTGAATTAATACATCAGGAACGGATTCACCCGCACTATTTTTAGCATAACGTTTTAACCAATCAGCATCATCAAGCAGGCTATCACAGAACATGGATTGCGTTTCGGCATAGGCCATTGAAGTTGGAGGGAATTCTTGTGAGAAACATGGCGAGTTTTGTGCAATATTAGAAAAATGAGCCGCATGACCACCTTCGTGGAATAAGGTATTTAGGCCCGAAGCACCACTTCCTATCTGATCAGGTTTAGCCAAACTCGTGAAGTTGATCCGCGCCGGTATCCATTTTCCCTGATCAACAAAAGGCGGTACTGGCCCATGCATAAACCCATTTTCATACTTCCCTTTGCGTACCAGCAGATCCAAATTCATCTGTGCGCCGCGAAAACCAATATGCAGCCGCTTAAAGCTATTAATCCAGCGGTCGAGTGACTCGGCAAAGGGGAAATAAGGGTCTAATTGACGGGTAACATCGCCCCCACTGGCAAAGCGGATATTCCAGGGTTCCAGCGTTTCAGGGCCTTTCTCTTCTGCTAATTGCTGCAAACTACGCAAGTTCGCCTCGCGGGTCTGCTCTTCGAAGCGCTCCAAAATGGCAAATAACTGTTCCGGTGTCATCTGTTCGGTTTTATTCACTTTGTAATCAAAGTAATTGCGGTAACCCAATTTCCGCGCAAAACGATTACGTAAACGGATTAGTTCAGGCAATCCATTGTGCAATAACCATTGTTCCAGCTCACGTAATGCCAAATGCGAACTGTATCGACATTCCGCATTTTCATTGGTGCCTTGGTTGGTCAATAACTCCCCCAAGGAAGCCGGAACCCGCTCACCGGCTGTATTTAAATGTGTCAAAGTGAAGGTTTTGCGCTGCTGGTAAAGATTTGATTCAGCAGCAATAATCTCATCAAGTAATACTTGTGCGTCCGGATCTTCAATGGCATTACAATCAAAAAAGCGATACCACCCCTGCAAGCCGTGCAGTAACTCATCCCGCTCCACGGTAGCGGGTTCACTTCCTAACTGAGCAATCAGATCACGTAATTCCTTTAAACGATGACTCTGTGCGATAAAGCGCTTATAAACCGTTTCGGCTGCGGAAAATTGCTGTGCAATATCATCTCCCCCCAACCCCATGTAGTTCTGCCAGAAAAGATCTTCTTTGGCCTGATGGACAGCCAGATAATCCTTATTCAGAGCAGTAAAGTAGTTCAATGCTTGTTGCATAGTGTTCCTTTTCAGCAATTATTCATTAAAACCTGATTAAGACAGGAAAACCAAACGACTTATTCAGTCTATCACCGTAAAAAAAGACAACAAGCCGTGATCACATTAAAATAAAAAACTTTATATTTTATTAAGTAAGAGTTATTTAAATAGGAAAATAGCCAGTACAAACTTAACAAAAACTAAAAGCCAATAAAATACACAAAACGTCATGATAACTACCGAATAATGGTGATTCCGTATAAGTCATTAATCCGTTGTTGTGCAAGTTCGACTGTGTTCGCCTGCCCTGCGGCAACTAAACAACATGCCAGCTGTTTTTGGATAGAATCAGGAATAGGTAACACTCCAGCCAAACAATCTTCAATCCAGCGTGCGGTTTTAGCTGCATCTTTCGACGAGGGTAATTCAAGCTCGCCCGACTCAGGTTGGCGTTCCAGTAAAACTTGCTGCTCACCGTTATTGATATAGTGAATTGGCGGGCAACGTAGCGGGTTAGCATAAACTTCCCCTTCAGTCCCTTGCTGCAACAAGGCGGGAGCATTAATCGCCTGGAAAAAGCCGCCGACTTTTTGCATATATTCTGGATGGGAAACACTGGCCAGGCGCAGGTGGGGTTCGTGAATAAAGGGCGCTGCCAACTTTGCCAGGGTATGGCTACTGTTTCTGACGCCCATACGCCAGCGTTGCTGTAATTGTTCGTCCAATTGAGCGGACAGCGCTGAAACGGGAATAAACACCGGCAGCCCGTTATCCAGACGCTGTTGAGCCTCTGCAGCGTTATGTGACCAGGGAATGTTTAATTGCTGGAAAATCTCGGCACTGGTCACCCGACTGCTATCTTCTGTCACGCCGTGAACCACCACGGGTAGCCCAAGACGCGCGAGCAATAACGCCAATAACGGGGTGAGGTTGGCTTGTTTACGCGCTCCGTTGTAGCTTGGAATAACGACTGGCAATGGGCGGCCAGTGGGTACACGCAGTGACATCATCTGTTCTTGCATCGCCTGATAAAATCCCAGGATTTCCTGCTCAGATTCACCTTTAATACGAAATGCAATCAGGATCCCACCCAGTTCCAGCGCCGGTACTTGTCCTGCCAGCATGGCTTTATATAATTCGTAAGCGGTATCCTGATCCAGGTCGCGGGCATGATTTTTACCGCGCCCAATCTCTTTGATAATTTTGCTGTAATCCATGGTGCGGTATTTCTCCTATCAATATTCCGTAAATATAAATCAGTTAAATATAACTGAAACTTTATCATTGATAGGGATAGATATGCCCGAAATAGTTATCAGGTTAAGTAGGGGATAAAAGCTGCGGGTAACAATATCGCTGACGACGTTAGCGGGGGAAACAGACCACTGCGGAGAATGAATCAGTGGTCTGTCTATCTCTATCAATTATTCAACTCTTCCGGTGGGCTAAACAGTACACGGTAGATAGCCCCCCCTAAGGCCCCGCCCACTAAAGGCGCTAACCAGAATACCCATAATTGCTGTAATGCAATTCCACCGGCAAAAATGGCTACCCCGGTGCTACGGGCTGGATTAACTGAAGTGTTATCTACCGGAATGCTGATTAAGTGAATCAGTGTCAGACACAAACCGATCGCCAGCGGAGCGGCTACTGCCGGAGAACGTATATCCGTCGCCCCCATAATCACCATCACGAACCCCATAGTTAGAATCACTTCGGCGACCAATACCGCTTGTAAGCTATAACCCCCCGGTGAGCGCACGCCAAAGCCATTACTGGCGAATCCGGCAGTCACATCAAAACCGGCCTTACCACTGGCGATTAAATACAAAATTGCCGCCCCGGCTAGCCCCCCCAGCACTTGTGCGATGATATAGGGGATCAATTGTGCGCCAGAAAAGCGGCCTCCGACCCATAAACCAAGCGACACTGCAGGGTTAAAATGCGCACCAGAAACGTGCCCTAATGCATACGCCATTGTGACAACAGTCAGCCCGAATGCCAACGCCACACCGAGAAATCCGATCCCCGCCACCGGGAACATTGCCGCCAATACTGCGCTGCCGCACCCGCCTAACACCAGCCAGAAAGTGCCAATAAACTCTGCCATTAGCTGTTTCATTCTGATCTACCTCTGCCCGCCAAATATGTCGATAGCAGTTAGCATTGCCGCTAACCAATAACCAGCAATTTTCACCGGAGGTACTGCCAGGCTTAACTTGTCAGAGTCAGCTCACCAGCGGTTGATATAATATTAGTCACTGGATTTATGCCTATCAGAAAAGATTTCAGATCAAATGGTTTTTTTCAGAAATGATTAACTTGAGGGATGATATTTGCCATAAAATTTCAGTGAAATCGCAATATAGGCTGGCCGATTATCAATCGGAGTAATCACTCGCTCCGTTTCAATAATCAAACCAGCATACCAAGCGACCACTAGCTATAAGGTCGTTCGTTTTCTTCGTACTTTCTTCCCTGCCGCCTTAGCAGCCACCTTCGCCATGGGAGTGACCACAACGTTGCCTTCCGGCATATCCGGTTGCTCGATAGGAAAAACAGGTAACGCCGCCAGCAACCGCGAACCATAACCCTTGGTTAATAAGCGCCGGTCATAAATAATAATTTCACCATGGCATTGGTTACTGCGGATCAGACGTCCAACTTGTTGAATCAAATTAAATGACGCACTTGGCAAACTTTGCACCTCAAACGGATAGCGATTCAACGACTTAAGCCATTCCCCTTCAGTCAAGATCACCGGGCTATCGATAGGGGGAAATGAAATTTTGTGGATATGAACCTGAGTCAATAATTCACCTTTCAAATCCAATCCCTCAGCAAAGGATTGCAAGCCTATCAATACACTGGCTGTGCCCTTTTTCACCCGCTTGCGGTGCTCTTCTACCAGCCGGTAGCGCGGTTGATCCCCTTGAACCAGTAGCATCAAGCGCAGATCAGTGACATGACTGAGGAACGTTTGCATCGCCCGGTGGCTGCTAAATAGGATCAACATGCCCTTATGCTGCCCGCTGGCCTGTTGCGCGCGGAAGAATTGCGCCATTTCCGCCAGATGCTCAGCCTCATGGGCCATAGTGGGTTCAAAGCGCATTTTGGGAATAATCAGCTTCCCTTGCTCTATATGATTAAACGGTGATGACAGGGTTTCAAACCGGTCTCCGGCTTTCTCGCTCAATCCGCTAAGTTCCTGCAAACGCGCAAAACTATTAAGCGAACGTAAAGTGGCCGACGTGACAATGACATGTGGCACTTTACGCCACAGCATTTTATCCAACTGATCACTGACGCGTATTCCCACACAGTGGAAATAGAGGTGCGTCTGATTCTCGCGATAATCGCGGGTAATCCATTTGGAAATCGGCGCATTCGACGCTTTTGCCATCGCCGCCAAGCGCCAAAGTTTGCTCATGGCCTCCAGATAACCCAATGTCCGGCTCATTTGCAAAATGGCACGATGTAACCGCACGATATCGTGCTTGCCGGTTTGTTCGCTTAAATCATTGAGAACAAACTCAGCCAGACCACGTAACGCATCGGTTAACTTGAATAATTTGGCGCAATCTTCCGTCAAACTACCGGGTAGTTCACCCATTTCAAAACGATATACCGCCGGACTGCCATCGGCTGGCAGCAGTTGGCTAACTTGCTGCTCAACACTCAGCATCAGCTCACGCAGTTGTTCACAATGATCTTTTAAACGTTCGGGATTAGCCAAACCGGGTGGGTTTTTAGGCCGATATTGCACCATGCATTGATCCACCAGCCGGACAATCATATCCAACTGCATATTGGCAAAAAACGCGGTGATTTCACCCTCAATCTCAAGTGCATCACGGGCAACATCTGGCAAATGATGGCCCTCATCCAACACCAGCAGCAGCTCTTTAGGATTGGGTAATACGGATTCGGTTTCCAGTGCCGCCATGACTAATGCATGATTGGCGACCACGACATCGGCGCTTTCTATTTCCTTGCGGGCAATAAAGAACGGGCATTCACGAAAATAATGACAATTACGGCCCAGGCAATTGGCTTTGTCGGTACTTAATTTGGCCCACAAACTGTCACTGAGTGATAACTGATGATGGTCACGCAGCCCATCCCAGACATGGCTGTTCAATGATTTGGACAGCGCTAAACAGGTTGCCTGCTCCTCGCCATTGGCAGGAGCCAGTTCATCACCGAGAAAGAGTGATAAATCCCCTTGCCCGGAGACATCGGTGCACATCGCCGCCAGATTGCGCGGACAGACATAGCGCCCACGCCCAAAGGCACCGGTGAACTTAAGGTCGGGAATAATCTTCTTCAACAGCGGCAAATCTTTGCTGTAAATCTGATCCTGTAACGCCACATTTGCGGTACTGACCACCAGCGGCTTGCTTTCCGCCCGGCCGACGGCAATGCCTGGGATCAGATAAGACAGGGTTTTGCCGACCCCCGTCGGGGCCTCAATAGCCAAATGGCGACCAGCATCACCCGCCAGCGTTTTCGCCACTTCGGCAATCATTTGGCGCTGCGGCGCTCGGGAAATAAAATCCGGAATCTGCTGCGAAAGAGCCTTATACCACTGACTAATTTGTTCTTTTACTGCCGGGGACAACGCCATGCATATCTTATCTAAACTGAATGTTGCCCTATTGTCCCACACCGCAACGCTCACGTCAGCCCGAAAGCAGCATAAGTACTGGTTGAAGTGTCAGTTTATCGCCAATAAAAATGAACAATATTTACGCAATGTCGCAATTATTTATCTTTTGTCATAAATATATCACACAGATGCGGTAAAAATTCTGCGCTGGATGAATTCAGACAGATATTGAATACAGCAAAAAATTCTACTACTCGCGTCTTTTTAAATAAGAGAAACAGGGCAAAAATATGAAACGTAATATTCTGGCAATCCTGGTACCAGCCTTATTAGTTGCCACAACTTCACATGCAGCAGAAATCTATAATAAAGATGGTAACAAACTCGATTTATACGGAAAAGTAAAAGCTCTGCACTACTTCTCTGATAATAACAAAAGTGATGGCGATAAATCTTACGTTCGTTTTGGTTTTAAAGGTGCGACTCAAATTACCGACCAACTGACAGGTTATGGTCAGTGGGAATATAACGTTGCAGCTAACTATGCTGAAAGTCAGGAAACAAAAGATAATAAAACACGCTTAGCCTTTGCCGGTTTGCGTTATGGGAAATTAGGTTCGATCGACTATGGTCGTAACTACGGCGTGTTATATGATATCGCCGCCTGGACCGATATGTTGCCAGAGTTCGGTAATGACAGCTACACCAGAACCGATAACTTTATGACTGGCCGTACAACTGGCGTTGCTACTTACCGCAACACCGACTTCTTCGGTTTGGTTGATGGCCTGAAGTTCTCCCTGCAATATCAGGGCAAAAACGGCAGCGAAACTGACAATACCAATGGTCGCGCAGATGCCACCAAACAGAATGGTGACGGCTTCGGTTTGTCTTCCAGCTATGAAATTGGCGCAGGTGTCAGTGTCGGTGCGGCCTATGCTTCATCTAACCGCACCACCGCGCAGAAAGAAGGACGATTTGGTAAAGGCGATAAAGCAGATGCCTGGACTACCGGTCTGAAATATGATGATAACGGTGTTTACTTAGGTGCAACTTATGCCGAAACACGTAATATGACGCCTATTTCCGGCACCGCCGTTATTAATAATGTCTCAACCAGCGTCAGTGGTTTTGCTAATAAAACACAAAACGTTGAATTAGTTGCGCAATACCTGTTTGATTTCGGATTAAAACCTTCTTTGGCTTATATTCAATCTAAAGGAAAAGATATCGAAGGAATTGGTGATGCCGATTTAGTTAAATATGTCGACATTGGCGCTTACTACTACTTCAACAAAAACATGTCTACCTATGTTGATTACAAAATCAACCAACTTAACGACGATAATAAGTTAAAACTGAACACTGATAACGTTCTGGCTGTTGGCCTGGTCTATCAGTTCTAATCGTTATTAATTAGCATTACCCTCATCGTTTTATTGTTTTAATGTTTCATCGTGTTTTGTGAATTTATTTTATTCGCAGTCATCAAATTTTGCCGGGAGATCCCTCCCGGCTTTTTATTATCCACTATTTGTTAACCGATACAGATAATAACCCAATCTCACGCAAAGCTTCAGTTACCGCACCGCTTCGCTTGTTATTGGTAGCGGAAAAATCAGCTTGCCGTATCCATCGTTGGTAGCGATTTTCACCCAGCGCCTTGTCTGCCTGAACCATCAGAGGGACTAGCCGTACACCAATATGATCAAGGCTACGATAGGGCCATTTACTCTGCTCCACAGAATAAGGAGCCATAAAATCAAGCGCTTTAATTAAACCACTACCATTCGGTGTTTGATAATGCCACAGATCGACATGAACTTTATCTGCCAATTGGGCCATCAGTATGGCCGCTTGCAAACTGAAATAGCTGTAATGGAAAGAACGTGTTCGTGCCAACTCCAGCGGTTGTGAACCCTCTGCTGCTAATTGGCTATTCAGTTTGGTTTTCAGCAACTCAGCCATCTCAACCACAATAGTCGGTTGTTGCAAATACCAGGCGATAGCCGCCACTTGTACCACATACCAATTGCCGTGATTATTCTGCGCCGCAGCTTCTTTTTTACCTGCTGCGCTGTAGCGTAACCACTGTAGATATTCCGTCATCCAGTGGCGAGTCTGCTTTTCATCTTGCACTGTCCAGCTTTTATTTTGCTGTAGCATAATCAACGAATCGACAATACGAGTGGCAAAATAACGCCCATCTAACACCCCAGTCCCGCGCCCTGCGGCGATCCCTGGTACTCCCTGAGCAAAATCCAGATTAGGATTCATGCGAGTATCCGGTTCAATGAACCAGGTTCGAATCAGGCTAATGGCTTTATCCGCATATTTCTGTTCACCGGAGAAATACCAGGCCAGCGTCAATGTCTGTACCTTCGCCGTAAAATCAGCCAAACGTACACCATCGCTGTCTTCATTTTTACTGGCGGGATTAATCTGCCCATCTTTGCGAATCCAAGGTAAACCATCACTTTTTTGACTATCTGGCCACCAATACGCACTGAGACTTAGATAGTCATGCTTAGAGCCACTGGGCGGAACTCTGGTTTTATCCATGACACTGGAGTTGGGTTGTTTCAGTGCTTTGTCCGCCTGCTGCAATAACTGGTGATAAGCCTGCTGTGTCGCCACAGGGATCTGCGCTTGTCCTTTCTCGTTATTTTGCGCGACAGCCCGTTGGTTATGCTGTAACGCACTGGCAGATAAAAAAGCATATTCACTCTGTACCGCCTCGGCGACTGGCGTCATAAGCAGTGACAACAGTGCCACCAGGCCGGAATAAGCACGTATAAGATTCGTAATGCGTATTCTAATCTGGCTCCCCATCAGCCCCATAAATCACTCACCTTATCTGATAATTGTCATATAAGCTCAGTTGAGCTACTTGATTTTATGCATCATGCCTGAAGCAATTTTGGCTTTCTTGGGAAGAGTAGTTTTTGTCACTGTCTATTAAGCCAGCAATTGTTAACCATAAGAATAACCCTCTGTTTTAACGAAAATTTTAGACGAAAAATTAAAACATAAAAAAATAATAAAAACCTTTGGTAACGATCACTATTCTCATGTTTACTGATACCTCTCTGTTTTACTGCTCCTTTTCTATTGAATAACTATGCTAAAGCAAAATAGCCGTAATCTGTGGTTGCTAGTCGGTTCACTGTTCACTTTATACTTCGTCTGGGGTTCTACCTATCTGGTCATTCGAATCGGGGTCGAAAGCTGGCCACCGTTGATGATGGCGGGATTACGCTACCTGATTGCCGGAGTATTATTGTTCAGTTTCCTGGCTATTCGAGGCCACGCCCTGCCCACTTTGCGCCAATGGATGGGGGCCAGCGCAATTGGTATTTTATTATTGGCTATCGGTAATGGGTTGGTCACCATTGCAGAACACCAACATGTCCCCTCCGGTATTGCTGCCGTTATGGTCGCGACCGTTCCACTATTCACTTTGTGTTTCAGCATGTTATGGGGAATGCGTAATACTAAGCTGGAATGGTCGGGCATTGCTCTCGGGTTAGTGGGCATTATACTACTCAATACCGGCAGTAACTTATTAGGTAACCCGCTGGGTGCGATGTTGATATTACTGGCGTCAGCCAGTTGGGCATTCGGTTCGGTCTGGAGCTCACGGCTGGCGTTGCCCAGTGGAGCGATGTCTGGTGCAGCACAAATGCTGGTTGCTGGCGTTGTTCTGTTACTTGCCAGTGCATTAAGCGGCGAAGAACTCAATCAAATGCCCTCAATGAGCGGAATTCTCTCACTACTCTATTTGATTGTTTTTGGTTCCATGCTGGCTATCAGTGCTTACATGTTCTTGCTGAAAAATGTCCGCCCCGCTGTCGCCACCAGTTATGCCTATGTAAATCCGGTAGTTGCGGTATTGTTAGGCATTGGTTTTGCCGGTGAAAGTCTATCCACCACGGAATGGTGCGCGTTAGCCGTCATTGTTTCTGCGGTAGTTTTGGTGACGCTGGGGAAATTTTTGTTCAAACCGCGTTAATCTCTAAAAATGCAACATAGTTGTTTCATTTAGCCAACGGGCTATAATTCACGCTGTTTAGATAAAAAGTGAAAATAATTATGCTGAGAAAAGCACTCATTATCCTGATTGCGGTAATGGCTTTGAGTTCATTAGGTGGCGTTTTTCTGGCTGGACTGAACATTTATACCCGTTCAACCACCCCACATGAAACTGAAACTACGGAGTCCAGCCCATTGTCTGATATTGGCCCTGCGGGCTTGTCCAATAATGGTCAGGAATCACCGTAACGGGCAAGATGGGCAGTTTTACCTTATCTCAATAAGCAAGGCTTGATGTTGAGAGCGGCGGCCTGCTGTAATGATGAATAATCGTGCATGAGGCGGATTTTTATTGCCGTCTTATGTACTTAATCAGCTAAATACCGCCTGATGCTAGGACTGCAACACCCATAGATAATATTGCCCATCTTTTTGTTCAGCGCCTTCCAGTATCTTCTCAAATCCGGGGAAATGCTGGCCCCACTGCGCGATGCTGCGAATATAGCGTAACCACGGTTCGTCATCGTGACCAAAACTTTCCCCCGGCATCACAATCGGGATACCCGGTGGATAAGGAATAACACCAACAGCAGAAACACGCCCAGCTAACTTATTGAGTGGCAATAGTTCGCAGCGCCCAGCCATATGTGCTTGAAAAGCCTGACGGGGTAGCATTTTCGGCACGGGTAAATGACTAAATGCTTCTGCCTGTAAGTTATCCATTTCGCTGGTTTTCATATAAGCGAATATCTTGTCACACAGTGCCTTCAGACCAATATCTCCATAGTGTTGTGGGTATTTATTAGCCAGTTCGGGCAAGCAAATAGAAACCGATGTGTTGTCATCGTAGTGCTGTTTGAACTCCAGTAGCACATTAATGAAGGTCCCCCACTTACCTTTGGTCACGCCAACCGAGAATAAACATAACACCATAAAATCAGTGGTGCGCGAAGGCACTATCCCCCGCTGACCAAGAAATTCAGTCACCACCGCAGCGGGAATCCCTTGCTCCGACAACTTGCCGTCGTCCCCCATGCCAGGCACCATGATCCCGACTTTGATAGGGTCAAGCATGCACCAATCTTCCTCCAATTGATCAAAGCCATGCCACTGCTCACCCGGTTTGAGAACCCAACACTGGGGATCAGTTGTTAACTGGTTTTTGGCGGCTTGCGCGAATGGGACTTTTTTACCACTTTTTTCATCTGTGACTTCCAGTGCATTCCAGGGTTTAAAAAACCACTCGCCTTGTTCAGCAAACGCATCATGTGCTCGCGCCAACGCCAGGCGGAAATCAACAGCTTCATCAATAACCTCCTGCGTTAGAGCTAACCCTTGATCCCCTTCCATCATGGCAGCACCGATTTCATTGGCAGCAATGATGGCGTACAGCGGCGAGGTGGTGGATTGCAACATATAAGACTCATTAAAACGCGAATGTTGGATAGGTTTTTTGCCATTCCTCACATGGATATATGATGCTTGTGACAGCGCTGCCAACAATTTATGTGTCGATTGTGTGGCAAAAACTGTCGGCCCCTGCGCTGGATGCTCAGTGGGAGAACCCCGCATAGCAAACCGGCTTCGATAAAGAGGATTAAAGCGGGCATAGGCATACCAGGCCTCATCAAAATGTATTTGATCGACACTTTTTGCCAATAAATCCTGAGCTTGCTCAGCGTTATAACACATACCGTCATAGGTACAATTAGTGACCACTGCATAGACAGGGGTAATATCAGGCACCAATGATATCAATGGGTTTTGAGCAATTTTTTGCGTGATGCTGCTGGGGTGAAATTGAGCTTTGGGGATTGGGCCGATGATACCATAGCGATTACGGGTCGGGATAAAAAACACCGGTAATGCCCCCGATAGCACCAACCCCTGCTCGATTGACTTATGGCAGTTGCGATCACATAACGCGACCTGCTTCTCTTCCACTACGGCAGACATGATGGCGCGGTTAGATCCAGAGGTACCATTAAGCATTGAGTAACTGATATGCGCACCAAAAACCTGTGCAGCATAAGCTTCGGACTCTTTTATTGGACCGCTGTGATCGAGTAACGACCCCAATGCTCCTCGCTCAATACCGGTATCCGTTCGAAACAGGTTCTCACCGAAGAAATCAAGGAATTCTCGCCCCACGGCTGTTTTAGTAAACGCCACGCCCCCCTGATGTCCGGGAGCTGCCCATGAATACTCTGGATTTTCTTCAGTATATTGCAATAAGGCTTTAGTAAAGGGGGGAAATAGCTGCTGGTAATATTTGCTGATCAGCGCTTTGGCGCGGGCAGCAATAAATTCCGCAGTATCTTCATGCATCCAGACAAATTCATTCACCAATTTCATAGTATCTAAATTCAGGCTATCAATGCATGAATGCTCGGCCATCAATAACACCGGAATGGATTTATTACGGCGGCGAATATCTTGCAGCAAAGCAAATGCCTGGCTATGGGATTCATCATCATTACCGCCAGACGTCCAATCGATAAAAATACAACATAAAGAAGAATCTGACGCGACTGTTGCACTACCATCTTCAAATGTTGCTGCGACCATGACATTAAAATTAATATCATCCAACGCAATGATCAATTCGTTGACTGCGCGACCATTAGCCGTATTAATGTCACGAATATTACTGTCAACAATCAAAACATTACGTTTCTTATGGCGACTTAATTCAATCATCGTATTTGTCCCTTTATTGATAACTCATCAAACAGCAATCAATCTGGCTACTAAAGCCGCGGTTACTGAATATTCTTAACAGATGAATTGAGTGGAAATGGGCTTTTGTGAGTACGGTTATAATTAAAAGTATAAAGTGCAGTAATAACCATCAAAGTAACGAATGACCACATAACTTCCTCGGCCCCAGAACCGACTACCGCCCAAATACAATAGACAAAAGCAATGAGCGTAATACCAACATAGGTTTTGACTTGCTTGCCCAAATGACCATGACCGACCAGCAACAATGCCGCACAGGTATATAAATAAGGCACTAATGTAAAAATAACCGTCACGGAAGAAACCAAAGCAAACTCTTTGGCTGCATTAGGCGAGATACTGCCAATCTGAAATATCGTCATTAGCACACCGATAATCAGCAGCCCTGCAACAGGCGTTCCGACTTTATTGACCTTACCGAAGATAGGGGGAAATAGCCCATCATCAGCGGCAGCTTTTGCTGTTTGTCCGGCCACTAACGTCCAGCCACCTAACGAACCGAGGCAGCCAATTGCAGCACAAAGTGACACAATTGCACCTGCGGTGTCCCCAAGAGCCAATCGTGCGGCATCGCCAAAGGGTGACGCTGACACCCGCAATTCTGCATTAGGGATCATCCCCATAATGGCGCTACTGGAGAGCACATAACACACCGCCGCAATTAAGACTCCGCCAACGGTGGCAATCGGCACATTACGTTTTGGATTCTTCACAACACCTGCGGCGACTGAAGCTGTTTCCACCCCAATAAATGACCATAAAGTGACATTTAAGGTGCTTTGAATAGCACCCAATGTACCTAAGCCGCTAACATTCCAGGCGGCCATATAGGTTTCGCCTTTAAACCAGAACCAACCAAATAAAGCGATCCCAACAATCGGTATCAGTGCTAATGATGTTGCGACTGCTTGTACTCGGGTAATCATTTTAGGCCCGATAATATTCAACCCGACAAAAACCCATAGTATGACAATGCAAGTTATGGTTAATATCATCGGCTCTTTTAACAGTGGGAAAAAATAGCTAAGGTAACCAACACCGATCACTACCATGGCGATATTGCCAATCCAGCAAGCTAACCAATACAGAACGTTAGTTTGATAACCTAAGAACGGGCCAAAAGCTCGTCGGGCATAAGCATAAGATCCGCCAGGGCTATCATCCAAAGATGACATTTTGGCATAAACCATTGATAGTGCTAATGCACCAATAATAGTAATTAGCCATCCCCATATCGCTATTCCACCGGTAGAAGCCAAACTTGCAGGTAACAAGAAAACACCTGACCCCATTATATTCCCTGCAACCATTAGGGTTACGGGTATAAGCCCGACCTTTTGATCATCTGTAGACATAGGCAATCCTTACAAGTCCCTATAAAAGGATATAAATGATGATGTAAATCTCCTATATATAAAGGTAGCGGATATAAACAATAAATAAAGAATCTTTGAGGTATAAATCATTAAAATAAAAAGACCAAAAGGTATTTATATTCATAGAAAATATATCCATTTAAATTAAAAACACTATAATTTATTTTATTTGAAATTAACTATTAGTAAATAAGTCGAGACGAAATAATAAATATTTGTTTTAAAGTGTTATTACACCTAATGCCAACGCCTTTTCTTGCATCTGTTTAATGACGTCATAGGCCGACAACGGCAATGTGCTAAATCCTCTGATCAATAATTGATCCTTAGCAGAACTTGCCTCCAGAGAGCTGACTGTGGCTGTAATAGCCTGACGTATCAGGATAAGTTGCTTTTCCGATGTTGTTAATGACGTAATCAGCGGTAATCCCGGTGCGGCCTCGGTTTGCGCGATAATTTTTAATCCGGCAACAGCTGCTGGATTATCACGCTGCAATAATGCAAAACTCACACAGTCGATAGCAGCAATATCAGCTTGCCGCTGTTGAATCATTTCGATGGAACGATAGTGTCCCCCCGAAGCTACTGCACGAGAAAAGAGCTTCCCATTGATCGCCAATGGCGCAATCAAAGCACGCAAAGCATTGTATCCTGACTGGGAGTCGGTACTGTTGAACGCAACGACACGATGGCGAAAGTCAGAAAGCTGCTGCCCTTCTTCATTTTCACGAACCACTACTAAACTGCGGTAATACTCCCCTGAGCAATAAGGTGATTGATAACTGAATGCGCCGACCAATTGAACTTGCTGTTGCAATAAAGTCACGAGAGGAAAACCACAGGTCTGGCTCAAAAACAGTGCAGGATCACGCCAATGTTGCAGTAAATCTGAGGGCCAACATAGCTGTTCGGGGACTGCCGTAACGCCATGCTTGCGCAATTGCTGCAACAATAATTGCCAAAAAGGTTGCACATCTTGTTGTGGTCGAACCCCATACATAGGCAGTGAAATCAGCATTGACACCTACTTAAGAAGATCAGTAAAAACCGAAATATCAGTGATCTTTTGCTTCAGGAAGAGACTGCAATTCTCGCCAGCGAGATAAACGTCGATTCCAACGGGTAAAAATCATATCGGTAATAATCGCTAATAGAGCGACTACAATCGCGCCCTGGATAACATAAGCAGTATTAAAACCGCTCAGCCCGATAATAATTGGCGATCCCAAGGTTTTCGTCCCTACCGTGGAAGCAATCGCAGCAGTCCCGATATTGATAATGACTGACGTTCGGATCCCCGCCACAATAACCGGTGCAGCCAACGGTAATTCCACGCGCCACAAGATCTGTCTGGCGCTCATTCCTACCCCTGCAGCAACCTCACGGATATCCCGGGAAACAGATTCAACACCTGTAATAGTTCCTTGTAAAATAGGCAATAAACCATACAGCACTAAAGCAATAATGGCGGGCTTTTCGCTAAAACCCATTACCGGCACGGCGATAGCAAGCACTGCCACCGGAGGGAATGTCTGCCCCATCGCGACAATAGTTTCTACCACCGAACGAAATTCTTTCCCCGCAGGACGCGTCACGGCAACACCAGCACTAACCCCAATAAAAACAGCGATAATGCTGGAGATAAGCACCAGAAAAACATGGGCAACCACCAGTGACCAAAATGTATCTTGCACATATATCGGCCTGTCGAGGTCAGGGAATAACGCAGAAAAAAAGCCCCACAAGGAGGTCATACCAAAAACCAGACCAGCCAATAAGAGCAATGCCCAACAAAGAGGATCGGTTAACCCACACTGTAGCGCTGATTTAAGCTTATCAATCAGACGCTTTTTGCCTTCACCCATTTTGATGGCAGTCGGTTTCATACTCCTCCCCTATCTGCATCCGCAATCAAATCAGCAAAGTAAAGTACCCCCAATGGTTGCCCCTGTTCATCGACTACCAACAATTTATCTGTCTGGCGTGACACAAACAGAGAAAGTGCTTCACGCAAGCTAGCCGTACCCAGTATGGGTTGCCCTATCATAGTTTCACCGCGTCTGATACGTTGTTCGGCTCGCCCGAGTGACAACAACTTAATACCTAAGTCACTGCGGCCAAAGAAATCACGAACAAAGTCATTCGCGGGCTGAGTCAACATTTCCAAAGGGGTCCCTTGCTGGATAACTCGCCCGCCATCCATCAACACTATACGGTCAGCCAAAGCTAAAGCTTCATCAATATCATGAGTAACCAGCACAATAGTCCGACCCGATAATTGATGAATACGGGTAATTTCGAATTGCAATGCCGAACGTGTCACTGGGTCTAATGCCCCAAAGGGTTCGTCCATCAGTAATACTTCTGGATCTGCGGCCAAAGCTCTAGCAACACCTACCCTTTGTTGCTGGCCGCCGGATAATTGATGAGGATAACGATGAAGAAATTGTTCTGGATCCAGATGCAATAACTCAAGCAATTCAATCACTCGCTGCCGTATCCGCTCCTGCGGCCATTTGAGTAATTGTGGTACGGTGCCAATATTGCGTTCCACAGTCCAATGGGGGAATAGCCCTATTGATTGGATGGCATAACCCATGCGACGGCGTATATCTTCGGGCTTATAATTACGAATTTCCTCTCCAGCAAAATGGATTTCCCCTTCATCATGTTCAATCAGTCGGTTAATCATTTTTAGTGTGGTCGACTTACCGGAACCCGAGGTACCTATCAATACCGTAAATTCCCCTTTAGCTATTTGTAACGTTAGGTTATCTACAGCCCGTTTACCGGCAAAATATTTACTTACCTGATGGAAATGAATCATCGATGCGAAGTATCCATAAAAATAACGATGAATTTAAACAGCGAATCAACTACTACCGCCATCACTATCACGGGGATTACCCCCAACAGCACTAAATCCAGTGCACTGCTGAGCAAACCTTGAAATACAATCGCGCCTAAACCACCCGCACCAATTAGTGCGGCAACAACAGCTAATCCGACTGTTTGCACTGCAATAATCCGAACTCCAGATACAATAAGTGGCATGGCAATGGGTATCTGCACCCGAAAGAATAACTGGCCGCGGGTCATTCCCATTCCTCGTGCCGATTCAACAACACTGTCAGGTACAGCGTCTAGCCCGGCAACGACATTACGTACCAACGGCAATAAGGCATAAAGTACCAGAGCAACAATCGCTGGCGCTAACCCGATACCACTCACTCCATGCTCAGCCAACCAGGGCATAGCCGTAGCTAACCCCGCCAAAGGCGCAATTAGCAGACCAAACAAAGCAATAGATGGGATAGTTTGAATAATATTTAATATAGAAAAAACAGCAGTTTGAAAGCGAAGAGAGCGGAAACAAAACAAACCAAGGGGAATACCCAAAAGCACCGCTGGCACTAACGTTGCAAACAGGATTTGAAGATGTTGCCATAACGCATCATCAAACACGTCTTGACGATTAACGTATTCTTTCAGCAATGACAGTTGATCGAGTTGCCCGGTAGCCAGCAATATTACGACGGGCAGAAGTAGCAAAACATTAGCCATACTACGCCAGATAGGATTCACAACCGCACGAGACAAGCTATCGATAGCAATCAAAATACTCATCCCACTCATCAGCCAGAACCCACCGCCAAGAGATGTGCGAACCAGGCTTTCTTCGCCGCCAGCAAGTTGTGTAGCAGTGGTGCCAGCCAGTAACAGCAAACCGAATAACAGCAGTTCGGCTATCAAAACTGTGGCCCAATACAGCACAGTACTTGGTTTAAAGAAAGCGAAGCTAGCCAACATCAATATTGGCACTAACAACCACCAAACTGGCCCTGTCACTAACGATATTAATGAAATTCCCTGCCCTGATATCAACCGATTGGGTGCATGGCTGACAAAAGAAAGCCCGACTCCTGATAAAATCATCAAAATAACCAGCGCTAACAGGACTCGGTTTTTTACAGACATAAAAATCCATCTCCATGACAAATAATCCTAATCGAAGCAATGAATTATCTGTTTATTAGAGAGTGCTATACATATTGATAGCTATAGCATCCTCCCTGATACACATGACTACCCTTTCACAAACCCTTTTTCTTTCAGATAATTGGCCGCAACTTTCTTGGCATCCTGACCTTCAACCGCAATTCTGGCATTCAGTTTTTGTAAGGTTGCACTATCAAGAGTGGCAAATACGGGATTGAGCAAAGCAGGAATATTAGGATGTGCTTTCAGTGTGGCTTCACGGATTATTGGGGTTGGCGCATAGATAGGCTGCACACCTTTGGTATCCTCCAACGTTTGCAGACCTAATGCCGCTACCGGGCCATCGGTACCATACGCCATGGCGGCATTCACTCCCGAGGTTTGCTCAGCGGCGGCTTTAATTGTTACCGCAGTGTCACCACCCGCCAATGATAGGAGTTGGTCTTGGTTCAATTTGAAGCCATAAGCTTGTTGGAAAGCAGGCAGAGCATCAGGTCTTTCAATAAACTCAGCTGAAGCCGCCAATTTGAATTTGCCACCCGTATTAATCCATTTACCTAAATCATCCAGGGTTTTCAAATTATTAGCGCTAGCTAAATCCTGGCGAACAGCAATAGTCCAGGTATTGTTCGCTGGCGCAGGTGAAAGCCACACCAGTTTATTTTTCTCATAATCCAGCGCTTTTACTTTTTCATAACCTGCTTTCGCATCTTTCCAGGCAGGATCTTTTTCATCAGAAAAGAAAAAGGCACCATTACCCGTGTATTCAGGGTAAATATCAATCTCACCTGCAATGATAGCTCCGCGCACAACTTTGGTGGTGCCCAACTGGGATTTATTGGTGGTTTTAATCCCATTAGCATCAAGAACCTGCACAATAATATTGCCCAGCAATGAGCCTTCAGTATCAATTTTTGAGCCAACACGGACAGTATCAGCAGCCTGCGACGCACCACCTGAAACAGCCAACATTACTGTAGCTAACGCAAAAATCCGGCTACGAGTTAGGGTCTTTGCCATGCTTTACCTCTTGTGCTCAAGGGTTAATGAAAGTTCATTCGTTAATGTCGGTGAAATGCCCATGTCAACAAGGCATACAAACTAAAACCATTAACAAATCAGCAACCATATTAGATTTAGTCGAAAATGAACCAAATAACCAATTGATATTAAATATATTATTCAAGTCAGACTAGGCTAACTGGCCTGCCACTTCTATAGATAACAGTATGATAGCTAAGTATTTAAACGCGCTTTACTGACAAGGATGACTGTTAAGATTACATAAATAGCTGTATATAACAACAGTAAACTACAGATAAATGAAAACAATACCTCCGATTTTGTAGATAGCCTGATGCCTTCGTTTTCACTTTGATAAGCCACTTTAGACTGACTCGCTATACCCATCTCCCCTGTCAATTACAGTGTGCAGCCTTTCCTCAGCCGGAGCTTTATTTTCACTATCGTAAAAGGGATGAATTTTTATCTCCAAGGCTGTAAAAACAAATGTTTCCAACCATTCAGTATAGCCGTGCACCACAAATTGCTCGCTGCGATGCTGATACTCAACCCGATTTTCCAGATAAATCCGGCGCAATCCATACCAGGGTAAAGCCGGTAAATCATGGTGAACTAAATGATAATTGAGGTTTAAAAAAAGTAGCCGCCATGGCCATGCTGCCTCATTCAAAGTAGAACGTGCTGCACTGTTTTCCGCCGCGCGATGCTCAAAAAAGGATCTTATTTTGGTCAGACTAAGAGCTGGGTAGCTAATCATCAAAATATAAAAAATAGCCGAAATACCATAACCAGCCATCCAGTAAAACAATAAGCCAAGTAAACCAAAATGAACCAACCACATTGCAATGGCAGGACGATCGCCAGTAATAAATGCACGGGTTGCACTGCGGATAGTGGCGATGATATCTAACGCGGGCCCCAAAATTAATCGGCCGGCAAAAGTATTGCTAATACGGACAACACCTTTGAATAATTGGGAAAAATGTTGCCATTGTTTTGCGGTGTAATAATAGCATTCTGGATCTTTTTCAGGATGAGTCAGATCTTCATCTTTATGGTGTTGAATATGGGAGTCACGATATAGACCATAGGGATACCATATTGCCAGCGGCAAAGTGCCTAACAGCTGATTTACCCGTCGCCAGCGAGTTGGATGACCATGAATCAACTCATGCTGTAGCGACATATACCACGTGGTCAGTAATATTAGCGATACGCTTCCCAGCACTGCGCCTAATTGCTGCCAATAAATAACACAGGCAAACCAGCCAGTATGAATTACTCCTATCAATATCCAGGTAGGCAATTCCAGCCGCCATAGCCAAGAGCGAGACAACAGTTTTATTCTGGCCCGTTGTTGCTCGCTAAGGTAATAAGCGGCCCCGGCTCCACAGCGATTAAATTTGGTATCAGCAGCAGGCATATTGAGGCTCATACTTGGCATAATTCCCGCCAGTATCACCTTAATGATCCCTGCTGCTAACTAACTTAAAATACTATGTAAATATGAGAATGTGATAATCGCCTTCTGTTTTGATCTGACTAAGCTCGAAAAGCGTTGAGCGATGACGAATCACATCAATTTTCAACTACATTGACCCAGCACAACTCCTCTGCTGAAGCAGCAATCGCATCAAGTACTCGGGAGACTTTCCAGCCTTCTTCGAAATCCGGCCACATACGATCACCGGCAGCAATGCCGTTAATCAAATCACGGATCTCGACCGTTTTTTGGTCGTTAAATCCAATACCATGCCCGGAACTTACACAAAATGCTGCGTAGTCGGGGTGCAATGGCCCTGTAAGCAGTGTTTTAAACCCTTGTCTGGACTGGGGTTCATCGTGACGATAGAGTTGCAATTCAGCCATTCGCTCTTGAGAATAACTGATTGTGCCTTTGGTTCCTGTGACCACATAGGTCAAACCCATTTTGCGACCACAAGCAATGCGTGAAGTCTCTATAGTTCCCATTGCTCCATTGGCAAAACGAACTAGCGCACTAGCCTGATCTTCATTTTCTACTTCACGTAACAATGAGGGATTTTTTGGATCAGGTCGCTGTTTAATCACCGTCTGCATATCAGCACATACATCAGTGATATCACCCACCAGATAATGGGCCATATTGACAATGTGTGCGGCTAAATCACCTAATGCTCCTAGCCCCGCCTGCGCCTTAGTGCAGTGCCAATCCAACGGTGTTTGCGGGTCTGCCAAATAATCTTCATTATGAGTGCCATAAAAATGCACGATATCGCCAATCTCGCCATTGGCAATGATCTCTCGGGCTAGCTGGCTAGTTGGGTTCTTCATATAGTTGAACCCCACCAACGTTTTCACCCCTTTAGCGCGTGCTGCCTCAGCCATTTCTTTGGCATCTGCGGCATTAAGAGCCAGCGGTTTTTCGGAATAAACATGCTTACCATGGCTTATCGCTGCAAGGGCCATTTCTTTGTGTAAGAAATTTGGCGCACAAATATCTACGACATCAATAGCTGGGTCAGAGACCAATTCTTGCCAATTTGCAGTCGATCGGGAAAAACCAAACTCTTCAGCTCGTTGTTGAGCCAATTCAGGAGTGACCTCTGCCAGCATTTCTAATACGGGCAAGCCCTTTAAAGGAAAAACAGTCGCAACCTGCGCATAAGCAATAGCATGACAGCGACCAATATAACCGGTACCAATGAGGCCAATTCGAACCTTTTGCATTCTATTCCCCTCGCTTATTTAGGATTAAGGCCCCACGAAGAGCCTCTACTTGTCAATGGTTATACGAAATTAAAATTTCACACTCAAGGTAAAATCAGAATGAAAAACCTTTTTTGCGAAGCAACTCATTTAATCTGCTCAGTCCGATGAAATTTTGCATTAACAAGTAGTAAACCAAGCTACCTAGCTCACAAAAGGAAATCATAAAAGCCAAAAAATGAATTATTTATTCTTTTTATGAAACAAATGAAACTATAAATTTAAACTTTGCGAAGCAATATGCATTGCTGACAACTCTGGGTTTCAATACGGTGATTTCGTTATATAGTGAACACCGCGATGAAGCACTCAACTAAGCCGCTTCTTTATAATTTCGACAGGTAACTTGCTATGAACTCATCTTTTTTGGTTACACCACAATGGCTGGCAGAACATATTGATGATGCCAACATCGTTATTCTGGATGCCAGAATGTCACCGCCAGGATTAATCCCTAAAAGAAATATTCAGGCCGAGTTTGAGCAAGGGCATATTCCCGGCGCTGTTTACTTTGATATTGATGCAATTGCAGATAACAGCACCGATTTGCCTCATATGTTGCCATCTCCACAAGTATTCAGTGAGATGGCAGGCCAATTAGGGGTTAGTGAGCAGCATACCTTGGTCATTTATGATGATGGCAACCTATTTTCAGCACCACGGGTTTGGTGGACACTCCGTATCTTCGGTGCCAAAAACGTATATATACTGGCCGGTGGTTTTAGTGGGTGGCAACAGGCAGGTTTTGCATTAGAAAGCGGCCCAACATTTCCAACACCTCAAACCTTCAACGCAACATTCAATGATGCTGCTGTCAAAAATGTTCATGAGGTTTTAGCCGCACTGGGAAACAATGAAATACAGATTTTAGATGCTCGTCCAGCCGGCAGATTCAAAGCCCTGGAACCAGAACCTCGTCCTGGATTGCGTCTTGGTCGCATCCCCGGCAGTATTAATGTGCCTTGGGGGAGTATGGTTGAAAATGGTAACCTGAAATCACCACAAGAACTGGAAGCTATTTTTGCCGCCCAAGGGGTGGATTTAACCAAACCCATTATTACCAGCTGTGGCTCAGGTGTTACAGCTGCGGTGGTTGCTCTGGGATTAGCCGCAGTCAATGCACCATCGGTAGCACTGTATGACGGTTCTTGGGCTGAATGGGGTGCTTCTGATTCGCTCCCAATCGATAGCACTCAAATATCATAAAATAACTCAAATAGCGACCAGGCTACGGACACCCTCAAGCTCCATATCGGTACCGTGACCTCGCTGGACAATTTTGCCGCGGGACATCACCAAATAGCTATCCGCCAGCTCTGCGGCAAAATCATAAAATTGCTCAACCAACAAAATAGCCATATCCCCACGGGCCGCCAGTTTCTTGATGACTAGCCCGATTTCCTTAATAACCGAGGGCTGAATGCCTTCTGTGGGTTCATCAAGAATGAGCAAACGAGGTTGGCAAGCCAGCGCCCGCCCGATGGCCAGTTGCTGCTGCTGTCCGCCCGATAAATCGCCGCCACGGCGATGTTTCATTTCCTGCAAAACTGGGAAGAGTTGATAAATATGTTCTGGCACAACCTGACTTTGTGAACCGGAAAAGCGGGAAAGACCTAACAGGATGTTCTCTTCTACTGTTAATCGCGGGAAAATTTCCCGCCCTTGTGGCACATAGGCAATCCCCCCTTTGACTCGCTGATGGGGTGATTGATGGCTAATATCTTTCCCCTCCCAAGTAATGGTACCGTTCTTGGCAGGCACTAACCCCATCAGGCATTTGAGTAATGTTGTTTTACCCACACCATTACGACCCAATAAGCAGGTTACCTCACCTATGGCAGCCTCGAATGACAAGCCACGCAAGATATGGCTTCCACCATAATATTGATCAAGTTCATTCACTTGCAGCATATTTTGCCCTTAAATACCCAAATAACGAGATATAATAAGAAGAAAGCGACGCAACTACAGCAGACTGCTGACAAACCGCAACAACTCGATATTGCAAGGTGAGGGGGAGACAACGTAGAGTCAGAGCGGTTCAGCGCCCTAAATACACCTCAATCACCTGTTCGTTTGCTTGCACCTCGGTCAATGTCCCCTCAGCTAATACTTGCCCCTGATGTAATACGGTAACATGGTCGGCGATGGTCTCCACAAACCCCATATCGTGTTCCACCACCATTAATGAATGCTTCCCTGCCAATTGATTAAACAGCTCGGCTGTATAAGCCGTTTCTGCATCCGTCATCCCAGCGGCTGGCTCATCCAGCAGCAGTAAATGTGGGTCTTGTACTAACAACATGCCGATTTCAAGAAACTGTTTCTGCCCATGAGATAACAAACCTGCAGACCGCTGACGCATATCATTTAGGCGCAGCATAGTTAGCGTTTCATCAATTTGATCCCGCTGTTCAGTATTTAACTTAGCGCGCAAACTGGCCCAAACAGTTTTGGTGCTTTTCTGAGCCAGTTCAAGATTTTCAAACACGCTCAATGCTTCAAATACTGTCGGTTTTTGGAATTTTCGCCCAATACCCGCCTGAGCAATTTCAATTGTATTCATAACAGAGAGGTCATGGTGTTGGTCGTACATCATCTTACCGCTCTGTGGGCGAGTTTTACCGGTAATGACATCCATCAGCGTTGTTTTTCCTGCACCATTTGGACCGATAATACAACGCAGTTCACCAACGCCTATTTGCAGCGAAAGGTTCCTCAACACATGAAAACCATCAAAACTGACATTGATATCTTCCAGAGTCAGCACCGGGTCCCGTTGTTGACGGTACTTATCCGCAGCATGCTGTACCGCACCTGGCTGCTGAACAATCATTTCCGGGTAAATCAGTTGTTCTGTGATTTGAAACCGACTCATTTGCCTTTCCCCCGTCTCAGCAAGCCAATAACCCCCTTAGGTAAGAACAAGGTCACCAAAATAAAGATCAAACCGAGGAAGAATTGCCAATATTCGGGCATAGCCATGGTGAACCAGCTTTTGGCACCATTGACAATGCCAGCCCCCAGCACCGGGCCAACCAACGTGCCGCGTCCACCCAACGCAACCCAAATTGCAGCTTCAATTGAGTTAGTGGGTGACATTTCACTGGGATTGATAATGCCCACCTGTGGCACGTATAGTGCCCCCGCCAGAGCACACAATATGGCTGATAATGTCCAGATAAACAGCTTGAAACCTTTAGGATCATAGCCACAGAATGTCAGGCGGTTTTCTGCATCGCGTACAGCAGTCAGTACCCGACCAAATTTGGTTCGTGCCACGGCAAAGCCGAGTGCCAAACTGGCAATAAGCAGCGCGAGTGTTGCCAGGAATAAGGCAATACGTGTGGAGGTTGCTGATACGGAAAAACCCAACATAGTCGTAAAGCCGGTGAAGCCATTATTGCCACCAAAACCGGTTTCATTGCGGAAAAACAGTAGCATTCCGGCATAAGTTAATGCCTGAGTCATAATGGAAAAGTAAACACCTTTTATTTTGGAGCGAAAGGCAAAGTAACCAAAAATAAAAGCCAAACAACCGGGGACTAGCACGATCAAGCACAACGCCCAAACAAAATATTGGCTACCACGCCAAAACCACGGCAACTCAGACCAAGAGAGAAAGGACATAAATGCGGGCAAACCATCACCAGCAGCTTGCCGCATCAAGTACATTCCCATGGCATACCCCCCTAGGGCGAAGAATAAGCCATGACCGAGTGATAATAATCCGGCATATCCCCACACCAGATCTAATGCAATGGCAACCACCGCATAACACAGAATCTTACCCACAACGGTTAAGGTATATGTCGAGATTGCCAGTGGATTATCCGCAGGCAATAGTGCCAAAAAAGGAAGAATAATCAGTAAAATAGTGACTATACCTGCTAATGACAGACTAAGGTTTGGGGCTTTTTTCGCCAGGGTTATCGCCAAAGGTTGATTCATTAGTCACTCACCCTGCCCTTGAGGGCAAACAGACCTTGTGGTCGTTTTTGAATAAACAAAATGATCAGCACTAAAATCAATATCTTGCCCAGCACTGCTCCAATCTGCGGTTCCAGAATTTTATTCAGCATGCCCAGCCCCAAGGCGGCCACAACACTACCGGCTAATTGCCCAACCCCGCCGAGCACCACCACCAGGAAAGAGTCGATGATATAACCCTGCCCTAATTCCGGGCCGACATTCCCAAGCTGCGATAGTGCAACGCCACCCAAGCCGGCAATACCAGACCCTAATCCAAAGGCCAACATATCGACTTTCCCAGTTGCTACCCCGCAACACGCGGCCATTGCACGATTTTGTGTCACTGCACGCACCTGTAATCCGAGGCGGGTTTTATTCAGCAATAACCATGTGAGCAGCAAAACAATCACAACGAAAGCAATAACGGCAATGCGATTCCAAGGTAGAACCAAATTCGGTAAAAGCTGTACCCCACCCGATAGCCAGGCAGGATTGGCCACTTCTAAATTTTGCGCGCCAAAAATCATCCGTACCCCCTGAATAAGCATCAAGCTTATTCCCCAGGTTGCCAGCAGGGTTTCGAGTGGGCGACCGTACAGATGTCGAATCACTGTTCGCTCTAAAACCATACCAATTCCGGCGGTAATAAAGAAAGCAACCGGTAAAGCGACTAACGGATAGAGTGCCAACCAATGTGGAGCAAGCTGTTGAAACAGGGATTGCACCAAATATGCAGAGTAGGCTCCCAGCATCAGCATTTCGCCATGAGCCATATTGATGACACCCAATAATCCATAAGTGATAGCTAATCCAAGCGCGGCCAACAATAAGATAGAGCCCAGCGACAGCCCGCTAAATACCTGCCCGATCACATCGCCCACCATCAAGCGGTTTTGCACCTGTTTTAAACTGCTGGCTGCCGCAGCACGTACCTGTGCATCTGGCTCTACTTTGACATCGGTTAAGCTTTGCAGCCGTGATTGAGTCTGCGGTGAACCCGATTGCCCTAACAGTTGCACGGCATTTAACCGTATTTGCGGATTGCTGTCGGTCAGTTGCAAATTAGCCAGCGCAATACTCAGCGCTTCTTTAACTTTACTGTCCATTTCTAATTTCAGACGCTGATTGAGGAGTGGCAACTGATCACTTTGCGCCTGCCGTTGTAATTCCAATGCTGCTTGTAAACGCACAGACTCGTCGTCACTGACCAGCCGTTGAGCCGCTAATGCATTGGCAATCAAAATACGTAACCGATTGTTGAGCCAGATTTTCTTCGGTATGCCAGTCGGCTGTAACTGCCCCTCCAGCGGGGTGAAAACCTGATGATTCTGAATGAAAACCTGCCCAGCACTGTCGATCACTAACGCTTCTTGTTTCAGCGCTTGTAATAATGCTAAACGACTCGCATCCGGCTCTGTCGCCCATTGCTGCAACATCGTGGCCTGTTGCGAACGATTAGCCGCAGCAAAATCATGAGCTGGCCCTGCCACCGCAAATGTCGACATGCCTAATAACAGGCACAGCATCGCCCTAAGCCAATCATTGGCCGTTCTACTCCAAATAAGAATTAACGATTCCATAGGCTCACTCATCACAGATATGTGGCAAAAAAGAGCCGGAGGCAGCAACATCTGACTGACTCCGGAGAGCCAGCGCTACTGAGCACTTTTCACTGGATGGTCCGGTTTTTTGTCATTTCCGGCGATAAATGGGCTCCACGGCTGAGCGCGAATAGGAGCATCCGTCTGCCACACCACATTGAACTGTCCATCAGCTTCGATTTCGCCAATCATCACCGGTTTATGTAAATGATGATTTGTCTTATCCATGGTTAAGGTAAAACCGGAAGGTGCCGGATAGGTTTGCCCAGCCATTGCGGCGCGCACTTTATCAACATCAGTTGATTTGGCTTTCTCCACCGCCTGCGCCCACATATGCATGCCAACCCAGGTTGCTTCCATCGGGTCATTGGTCACAGCGGTATCAGCATTCGGTAACTTGTGAGCTTTGGCATAAGCTTTCCATTGCTCAACAAACTTTTTGTTAGTTGGATTATCTACCGATTGGAAATAGTTCCACGCCGCGAGATTACCCACTAATGGTTTAGTATCAATACCGCGTAGTTCTTCTTCACCCACGGAGAAAGCAATGACTGGCACATCAGTGGCTTTAATGCCCTGATTAGCTAATTCTTTGTAGAAAGGAACATTCGAATCACCATTGATGGTGGAGATAACCGCAGTTTTGCCATCGGCTGAGAACTTTTTAATATTGCTCACTATCGTTTGGTAATCGCTATAGCCGAACGGGGTATAAATCTCCTCGATATCTTTGTCCTGAATACCCTTGCTATGCAGGAAAGCGCGCAAAATTTTATTGGTTGTTCGCGGATAAACATAATCAGTACCTAACAAAATAAAGCGTTTTGCCGCACCGCCATCTTCACTCAATAAATACTCGACAGCGGGAATAGCTTGCTGATTTGGTGCTGCGCCGGTGTAGAAAACGTTCGGTGACATCTCCTCACCTTCATACTGTACCGGGTAAAACAGTAAACCATTAAGCTCTTCAAATACTGGCAAAACTGATTTACGAGAGACCGAAGTCCAGGCACCGAAAACAACAGCGACTTTATCTTGTGTTAATAATTGCCGTGCTTTTTCGGCAAATAACGGCCAGTTGGATGCCGGGTCAACAATAACCGGTTCGAGTTGTTTGCCTAATACTCCACCGTGAGCATTGATATCATCAATGCTCATTAAAGCCATATCTTTCAGGGGAGTTTCAGAAATAGCCATCGTGCCGGACAACGAGTGCAAAATACCTACTTTAATTGTATCAGCGGCCAATGTGCCAAAAGCCACACCCAGACTGACAACCGAAGCTGAAAGTGCAAAAACCTTAATTAAGTTACGATATTGCATAGCGTTAACCTCTGGTCGTTGAGTAAAACACACAAGATTGAATGACTCTGCGCAATCGCCGTGCCAGTTTTATATCTTGATGATTTAATTTAACATTATAAATATTTCGGCCAGATAGCCTGATATACAGCCTAATTATCTGCACCATTAATGCGCAACAGACGAGCACATATAGTGCAAGACGGTGAGGAGGGATATAAAGAAAAGACTAACTGTGATGGGCTAATTTAAAAATAGAGTGAGGTTATCTCGTTAATTAACGAAAAACAGGAATAGCAAATTGCCACTCCTGTTCTTGTACTGGTAATCAATATCCGATTTTATATCGACATGATTTTTTCTATTTTTTAGGACCGCGTATGCGTAATGTCAAACCCTTAAGGAAATAGCGCAACACCTGATCGCCACATGGGCGGAAGTTTTTGCTCCCTTCTTTACGGAACAAAGCATTTAACTCAGGTTTGGATACTGGAAACTCGACGGCGTTGAACACATCATGCATATCGGTGTCTTTCAATTCAAACGCCACACGCAGTTTTTTTAGCACGATATTGTTAGTGATAACTGGCTCTACCGCAGGTGCCGGGAACTTGTCATCTTTACCGCGCCTAAAGAAAATCAGGCCATTGAGGAAATGTGCCATCACCAGATCAGGGCAATCCTGATAACCGGCTTCATCTTCTTTTTTAAGAAAATTAACGACATCCGCATTGTCCACTTCAAAGTCAGCCAGCTTAATGATTTCAGTTATCTTGGTATCGTTTACGTTAAGCATATAGCGAACACTACGGAGCACATCGTTGTTGATCATATTACTGCCCTATTCCTATTATTTAGATTAGACGTGCGCGAATATCGCAAGAAAAACAAAAATCTTCTTTAACGTCTAGCGGGCAGTATTGTATAGATCCACGCCGATTTTCTCAATGTAAATCTGGTTGATGATAAAATATAGCAGAAAATAAAAGAATCATGGTATACAATTATTAATTGGCTATTCCCAATAAAAAAACAAATT